>NZ_JBFAAA010000005.1:567749-575263 GCF_040639475.1 Kribbella sp. NPDC023855 | reverse complement strand
GGCCGCGGCAGCCCACGCCCAAGCCGAGGCCCACACCCAGGAACCCGTCAACGACGAGCCCCTCCCGTCAGTCCCGGTGGTAGAAACCGCCACCCCCCCCGCCCCCCCCCCCCCCCCCCCCCCCCCCCCCCCCCCCCCCCCCGCCCCCCCCCCCCCCCCCCCCCCACGGGCGGTCTTCGTCCGGGTCGACCTGGTGGATCGTGGTCACCACCGACGCCTCGGTCGGGCCGTACTCGTTGTAGAGCGTGCATTCGGGGTGTGCCGCGAGGAAGTCGCGGATCTTGTGCGTCAGCACCATCGCCTCACCACCGGCGACGATCTCACGCAGGGCCGGGAGCTCGGGCAGCTTGCGCATCGTCGCGAGCAGCGCGGTCAACGGGGTGAACGCCATGAACAGCCGCTCGACCGCGTGATCCTTCAGCGCCGCAACCACCGCGTCCGGGTCGTACCGGTCGTCCTCGCCGATCAGCACCAGCGCCGAGCCGGACGCCAGCGCGGTGAACATCTCCTGCACATGGACGTCGAACCCGAACGACGTCCACTGCAGCGTGCGCAGCGATCGCCGGGTCCGCAGGTAGTGGCGGACCAGGTTGACCGGCCCACGATGCGGTACGGCGACGCCCTTCGGGTTCCCGTTCGAGCCCGACGTGTAGATGCAGTAGGCAATGTCATCAGCCGCGGCGCGCATCGGCGGCGCCTGCTTGGCCCGCAGATCACCATCACCAGCAGCCACGGGCACCAGCCGAAGCCCCAGCCGATCGGCCAGCGCAGCGTCGTCGCCGACCAGCGCGACCGCGCCCGCATCCGTTGTCATGAAGGACCAACGCGACTCCGGTACGCCGGGATCAAGCGGCAGGTAGGCAGCACCAGACTTCAGCACCGCCAGTACTGCGACCACCAACTCCGCGCCGCGGGCGACTCTGACCGCGACCAGCTGGCCGGGTTTGAGGCCCAGGTCAACGAGTTGCCAGGCGACCGCGTTCGACCGGCGATCGAGTTCGCCGTACGAGATCTCCCGATCGCCTTGGATCAGCGCGATCGCGTCGGGAGTCCTGGCGACCTGCTGCTCGAAGAGGGTGTGCAGGCCGCTGAGCTCACCGGCGACGACAGCGTCGCGGCGTACCCGGCCGATCGGTCCGGCCGGCGCGGCCTCACCTTCGAACTCGCTGAGGAGCGACTTGTCGGCCTCGATCGGGAGCATGAGCTCGGGCAACGGGAGTCGCGGGTCGTCGATCGCGCGGCGCAGTACGGCCTCGAGGTAGGCGAGCAGGCGCTTGATGGTCAGCTCGTCGAACAGGCCGGCCCGGTAGTCCGCAGTACAGGTGATGCCGCCGCCGTGGTACGCCAGCCGGAACCGGATGTCGAGCCCGGACGCCAACTCGTCGTCGCCGTCCTCGAACTCGACCAGGACCTGGAAGAGCGGATCCCGCTCCAGTACGGCGAGGTCGACGGTCGCGTGGTCGACCGCGGCAGTGGTGATCTCGCGAACGCGCTGGGCGAGATCGCCGAGGTCGGGTTCGCCGGAGAGGTCGAGACGGAGCGGCAGGGCCGGCTGCGGGGTGGTGTCGCCGGGGTGGCGCAGGGCCGCGGTACCGATGGTGATGTCGTCCTGCGCGGCGAACCGGCCGAGCACGGTGCCGACCCCGGCCAGCATCGTCATCAACGGACTGACCCGCCGATCCCGACTGAACGCGAAGACGGCGTCACCGAGCTCCGAGTCGAGCTCGTGAACGACAGTGGCAATCACATCGTCGCCTGCGGGCCGCGGACGATCGGTCGGCAAGACGAGCGGCTGAGCCCCGTCCAGCACACCCTGCCAATACTCCAAATCCCTTACCCGCTTGGCTTTCGCGGCCGCTGCCTTGTCTTCCTCCGCAACCGCGGCCTTGGAAGCCTTTTCCTCCGTGTTTACCTGTACTGCGGGCGCCGGCGTGCTCTCCAGCTTCTGGGTTGTTTCGTTGAGCAGGGCGAGTTGCTCGTGCATCAGCTTCGTCACGCCGTCGACCAGCTGACCGGCAATGCGCAGCTGCTGCGACATCAGCGCCGCCATACCCGAACCCGGCAACTCCGCCTCACTTGTCGCGGAGGCTGCCGCATCCACTTTCGCCGCCAGCTCAGCCAGCCCAGAGCCGAGCACCGCGAGCGCAGTACGAGGATCTGATCCGTTGGAGTCTGCTTCTGCGTCGGGCTCCGCCCGCGCATCGTCGGCAGGCGAACGGAGCAGCTCCAGCGGATCGACCTCGTCGCCCTCAGGTTGCTTGCGCGAGGCAACAGCCGACGCGAGCTTGTGCGGCGTGTTGAGCTCACCGAACAGCTCACTCACCGCGAGCTCGACCTCGAACCGCTGCCCGACCTCCTCCACCACCCGCAACATCGACAGCGAATCCGCGCCGAGCTCGGCGAACGTGTGATCCACCGTCAGGTCGTACGGATCCAGCCCGAGCTGCTCGCCGGTCAGATCGAGCACAACCTCCAACGACTCGCGATAGACCTCGCCCACCGGCACCGGCCCCGCGGGTGCGTCATCCACGGCATCAACAGGCCACTCCGCGGGCACTTCGCTTTCGGCTACAGGCTCCGCAGGAATGCTGTCAGCCACCTTGCCGTTCGCCGTGTGAGCGGGCGGCAGCATGCGTACGTACGCGGTCTCGACCAGATCAGCGCCAGCCGGCGGAGTACGACGATCGGGGTCGTCGTCGGCTGGGATGGCGAACGGCGACAGGTCGTGGGTCTCGATCTCCTCCAGCGCCGGTACGACGGCGCCGTTCGGCGTCGGCGGATCGAGCGGGATGCGCTTCAGCGCCGCCCCGCTCCGCTCGATCGAGCGCTCCTCGACCGCCGGCGGCTGACTCAGCGCCACCGGACGTGCCGAGGCGTCGACCGGGTGGTGCACCCGGCGGAACGGGTACGTCGGCAACGGCACGCGCCCGCTCTCGGGGTAGACCTTCGCCCAGGCGATCTCGGTGCCTTGCTCGTACAGCTCGGCCAGCCCGTTCATCGTCGCCAGCACCGGGTCCTGCCCGAGTCGCTGCGCCGGGATCCACGTGCTGTTCGGCGCGATCCGCCGCCCGGCCGGGCTCAGTACTGCGTCCGGCCCGAGCTCCAGGAATCGCCGGCACCCGGCAGCCGTCAACGCCTCGACGGCGTCGCCGAAGAGCACCGGCTGGCGAAGCTGACCGACCAGGTAGTCTGCATCGAGCGCCGTACCGCTCTCCAGCAACTCCCCCGACCAGCTCGACACCATCGGCATCCGCAGCGGCTTGAGCTTGATCTGGGCAACGACCTCGGCGAAGTCCGCGAGGATCGGATCGACCAGCGAACTGTGGAACGCGCGGTCGACATCGAGCCGCTGCCACTTGAGTTCCAGCCGGTCGAGCTGCTCGGCCAGCTGCCCGACGATCACCTCGGAGCCGGTCAGCACGAACGACTGAGGACCGTTGCCCGCGGCAATCTCCACACCCGGCGTCTGTGCCAGCTCCCGAACCCGGTCAGCATCCGCCCGTACAGCGACCATCGCGCCGGGCGCGGTCCCACGCTGCATCAGTACTCCGCGCTGCGCGGTCAGCTTGATGCCGTCCGACAGCGACAACGCGCCGGCCACGCACAGTGCGGCGTACTCGCCGACGCTGTGCCCGATGACCAGTGCGGGGTGCACGCCGAACGACTGCCACAACCGCGCCAGCGCCAACTCGAACGCGAACAGCGCCGGTTGCGCGGTCTCGGTCGGCCAGACACCGTCCGATCCGGCCGGTGTCAGCAGCAACTCGAGCAGACTGCCGCCGATCTCCTCTTCGTAGACCTTGTCGCACTCGTCCAGCACCGCCCGGAAGGCCGGGAACCGCACCGCAAGGCCGGCCGCCATCCCTCGCCGGGCGGCACCTTGCCCGGTGAACGCGAATCCGAGCGGCCCGGGTCCACCGCGCGGTACTTCGGCGGCTGAAGCGGTCGACAGCGCCTCGGCCAGTTCGGCCTCCGAAGAGCCGGCAACAGCGATGCGATGCCGGTGCGCGGGCCGGCCGATCGCCGCAGTACCGGCGAGGTCGATCAGCCGCTGACCTGTGCCTTCTTCGAGCTCGGCGCGGAACAGTTCGGCGAGGTCGGCTAGCGCGGCCGGGTCCGGCGCGGAGAGTGGCAGCACGACCGGACCGTCTTCGCCGCGACGGATCTGGCGCGGCGCCTCTTCCAGGATCACGTGCGCACTGGTGCCCTTGGCATCGAGTGCGCTGACGCCGGCGCGCAACGGCGTACCGGCTTCCCAGTCGCGGACCTCGGTGCCGATCACAAAGGGGCTGTTGGCAACGGCCAGGTCGGGATTCGGCTTGGTGTAGTTGATCGTCGGGACCAGCGTGCGGTGCTGCAGCATGAGGATGGTCTTGATCAGAGCGGCCATCCCCGCGGCGCTGTCGAGGTGCCCGATGTTGGGCTTGACCGAACCGATCGTGCAGAAACCGACCTCGTCGGTGTGCTTGCGCAGCGCCGTGGTGAGGGCGCGGAACTCGACGGTGTCGTCGGCCGCCGTACCGGTCGCGTTGGCCTCGACGTAGCTGAGCGATGAGGCGGGTACGCCGGCCTTCTCGAGGGCGCGTTCAACCAGCTCGACCTGGCCGGTGGGGCCGCCGTCGTTGGTGACCGCGGAACCCTTGATCACGGCGTACACGGTGTCGCCGTCGGCGATCGCCTGGTCGAGCCGCTTCAGCAAAACCGCCGCGACGCCGTTGCCGCCGACCGTGCCGTCGGCGTCCGCGTCGAACGCGCGGACATGGCCGGTCGGCGACAGGATCGAGCGGGCACTCGCGTGATAAGCCGTTGCCTGAGGCACATGTACCGCGGCGGCGCCGGCGAGCGCGAGATCCGCGTCGCCACTGCGCAACGCCTGGCAGGCAAGGTGAACCGCCACCAACGAAGAAGACCAAGCAGCCTGTACGCCGATGGCGGGGCCGGTCAGCCCGAGCCGGTACGCGACCCGCGTCGCGAGGTAGTCGGGCGGCTGGCTCTGCTGGGTGTAGAGGTTCATACCGGAGCCGGCGAAGATGCCGATCCGGCCCGACGTACCGGCGTACCCGCCGTGTTCGAGCGCCTGCTGGCAGACCTCGAGGAAGAGCCGCTGCGCGGGATCCGTCAGCTCGGCCTCACGATCACTCAGCCCGAAGAAGGCGGCATCGAACAACTCAACGTCATCCAACGCCCCACTGACGGCAACAAGCTCCTCGTCCCCAAACGCGTCGCCACCGCCTGCTTCCTTCAACTCCTCCTCAGAGAACCGCCGAACACTCTCCACCCCGCCGACGAGGTTCTCCCAGAACTCCTCAACAGACCCGGCCCCCGGGAACCGCCCCGCCAAACCCACCACAGCCACCGGCTCCACCACACCGGCCGTCCCCGCACCCACCCCCTTCTTCCGAACCCGCTCCCGCACAACCCCACCAGCCACCACGTCCCCCACAGCAGCCAGCCCAGCCGCCACCCCGTCCCCAACCCGAGCAGCAGCCTCCTCCCCCTCCCCAACAACAACAAGCCCCGCCACAGCCAACTCAGCAGGCTCAGCAGGCTCAGCAGGCTCAGCAGGCTCAGCAACATCCTCTGCCAGCTCCGCCGAACCATCCACCTGCTCACCGACGACGGCCTCCGCAGCCCGCTCCTCCTCGGAAGCGTCCTCCGCGCCATCGCCCACACCAGCAGCATCCACCGCCTCCTCGACGGCGATCGCCACCTCTGCAACCGACTCCTCTGCAATCGGCGCACCTATCGCAGCCAGCTCCGCATCGGCCTCAGCACCCTCAGCAGCGCCACCCTCAGAGCCCTCCACCGAGGCCCCCGCCACACCATCAACCCGCTCGCCTACTGCAACCTCGACAGCTCCATCCACGGAGGACTCGTCAACAACAGCCGCAGTCGCCTCCGGAGCACCCTCCAAGCCATCATCCGCACCAACAGCTCCAGCCGCTTCCGCTACCGACTCGTCCACACCGTCGGCCTGCTCTACTGCGGCCCCCGCACCCACTCCGTCGGCACCTTCAACAACAGGCGTCTCCACAACAGGCTCTGAGCCTTCAACCTCCGGCTGTACTACGGCCTCCACCACAACCGGCTTCTCAGACAACTCGCCCGCGCCCGTGTCAGCGTCCGTCGAAGCAACGGGTGCATCTACAGTCGGCACCTGCACCGCAGCCTGCTCCGCGACGGCATCCACGCCGACAGCGGTCTCGTCCTGGTCCTCGGCCAACTCCTCGCCGTCGAGCTCCGCAGCGTCCGCAGCCATCTCGTCGGGAGCATCAGCCGCGCGGTCACCCGCGCCTGCTGCTTCAGCCTCCTCCGCAGCCGACACGTCCGCAGGCTCCGCGCCTTCGCCCTGCTCCTGAACTACGGACGCCGCCGCACCTTGCTCCTCGGGAGCCCCGCCAACACCACCACTCGAGTCAGCAGCAGCACCCGACTCGGCAGCAACAGTCGCCTCTGCCGTGGACGTGTCGGCACCAGCAAGTTCCTCGGCCGTAGCTGCCTCGGCGACAGCAGGCTCCTCGCCTGTAACCGCCTTGGTGCCAGCAGGCTCCTCGCCTGTAACCGCCTTGGTGCCAGCAGGCTCCTCGCCTGTAACCGCCTTGGTGCCAGCAGGCTTCTCGCCTGTAGCCGCCTTGGTGCCAGCAGGCTCCTCGCCTGTAGCCGCCTTGGTGCCAGCAGCCTCCTCGAGGGTATTTGCCTCAGCGCCAGCAGCCTCCTCGACGGTATGTGCCTCGGTGCCAGCAGGTTCCTTGGCCGCAGGCGCATCGGCGGCGGCAGGTTCCTCGGGTGTTGGCGCCTCGGCGGCTGTCTGGTCTGCGGTGGGCGGCGCGTCCGTGGCGGGGGCGTCCGGGGTCGGTGCTTCTGCTGTGGGATCTGCTTCGGGCTGTTGGTTGGCTGCGGGCTTGTCTGTGGCCTGCGGCTCGGAGGTGGCATCTGTCTCGTCGACCGTCAGTGCGGTGGGGTGCTCTGGGTCGGCGAGCTTGCCCGGCTCCTCGGAGCTGGCGGCGGGCGCTGACTGGTCTGCCTCGGCGGCAGGTGCCTGCTCCGGTGAGGAGTCAGCTGGTTGCTGGTCTGCGGGGGTGTCAGTTGGTTGCTGGTGTCCGTCGACACCGGCGGCTTGGTCCTGGTCCACGGCCGCGGGCTGCTCCGCAGGCGCTTCGTTAGCCGACGGGAGCTGAGCGCCTGCGTCCTCCGCACGCGGCACGTCGTCGGTGGCGGCTTCAGCAGCCGGTACGTCGGTGCTAGCGGTCTCAGCGGCCGGTACGTCGGTGCTAGCGGTCTCAGCAGCCGCAACCTCGCCGCTCGCGGCTTCAACCGGTCCCTCTGCGCTCTCGGCGTCAGCACTCGGTACTTCGGCGCTCGCGGCATCAGCAGCCGGCGCCTCGGCGCTCCCCGCCTCAGCCGCCGGTACCTCGGCACTCTCGGCATCACCAGTCGGTACATCGCCGCTCGCCGCATCAGCAGCCGCAACCTCACCGCTCCCCGCCTCAGCCGCCGGTACCTCGGCGCTCTCG
>NZ_JBFAAA010000005.1:0-567652 GCF_040639475.1 Kribbella sp. NPDC023855 | reverse complement strand
TCGGCGTCAGCCGCCGGTACCTCGGCGCTCTCGGCGTCAGCAGCCGGTACCTCGGCACTCTCGGCGTCAGCAGCCGGTACCTCGGCACTCTCGGCGTCAGCAGCCGGTACCTCGGCACTCTCGGCATCAGCAGCCGGTACCTCGGCGCTCTCGGCGTCAGCAGCCGGTACCTCGGCACTCTCGGCGTCAGCAGCCGGTACCTCGGGGCTCTCGGCTGCAGCAGTCGGGGCGTCGGCCTCGGGAGCTTCAGTCGTCTGGGCGTCGGTGCTGGCGGGCTCGGGGGTGTTGGCTGCTGGGCGGATGGCGGGGAGGTGGGTGGTTTCGTCGTCGCGGTCCGGGGTGGGGGCGGCGGGTGCGGGGGTCGGGGCTTCGGCGGTTGGCTCGGACGGTGACGGCGCGGGCTGCTCGGGGGCCGTGGGGGTTGTTGTGCGGGTTGAGAAGGCGGCGCTGTTGAAGAAAGCGTCGGGATCGTCGTCGAGTTCCTCGGTGGCAGCTTCGGCGGGCTCGGCGGAGGCTTCTGGGGTGAGCGTCCGCGGGTCTGCGGCGGGAGGCTCGGTGGAGAGCGCGTCGGCAGGTGACGGGTCGTCGGTGCCCGGCAGCTCAGTCGAGGGTGTGCCAGTGGCGTCGGGCTCCGGAGTGCCGGTGGTGCGGAGGGCGGCCTCGGCGTCGGAGTCCGTGGTGCTGCTCGAGAGGGCGTCTGTGGCGGCAGGTGCCGGTGTGCCGGTGGAGGGCGCGTCGGCCGCGTCAGAGTCCGGAGTGCCGGTGGAGAGCGCGTCTGGGGCGGCGGGCGCCGGTGTGCCGGTGGAGGGCGCGGCTGGGGTGGCAGGTGATGGTGTGCCGGTGGAGAGGGCGTCGGCCGCGTCAGAGTCCGGAGTGCCGGTGGAGAGCGCGTCTGAGGCGGCGGGAGCGGCTGTGCCGGTGGAGAGGACGTCGGCCGCGTCAGAGTCCGGAGTACTGGCGGCAGACTCCGAAGTGCCGGTGGAGAGCGCGTCGGCGGCCTCCTGCAGATCAGTCGTGAGTGCGCCAGCCTCGTCGGACTCCGGAGTGCTGTTTGAGAGCGCGGCTGGGGCGGCAGGTGCCGGGGTGCCGGTGGAGAGGGCGTCGGCGGCGGCAGAGTCCGGAGTACTGGCGTCGGAGTTCGGGGGGCTGGGGGTGAGGGAGTCTGCGGGTGGGGGTGGGGGGTCTGTGGTTAGGCGGTTGGCGCCGAGGGTGGGGCGGGATGGGGGCGTGGGGATGGAGTCTTGGAGGGTGCGGTGCCAGGCTAGGCGGATTACTGGGAGTTCTGTGGTTTGTTCGCTGGCGTCCTCGTCGAAGTCCGCGCGCGCAGTGGGGACCGAGCCGACTCGGATGGGGTCGCCGTACGGGGAAGCGGTGGGCGGGGTCGCGTAGGGGCCCGGCGCCGTCTCCAGGGTGTTGTCCAGCCAGCGTTGCTTCAGCAAAGGGCGGAGGATCTTGCCGCCGGGGGTTGTCGGGAAGTGCCGGCGCGGTACGCCGACCACCCGTGCGTCCAGCCCGAGGCGCCCGCGGACCATCGAGCGGATCGCCTCGTCGACGCCTTCCGCCGACTCCGACGACAACGCGTAGAAGATCAGCAGCCGCTCAGTCCCGAGCGCCGCGTCAGCCACCCCGCACGCCGCCACCAAGCCGGTCTCAACGCCAGGAGCCGTCGCCGCGACCGCCTCGATCTCGTGTGCGTAGTACGTCTGCCCGTTGAGGATGATCCGCTCGCTGTCGCGACCCGTGATCACCACCTGCCCGCCGGACATGAAGCCCTGGTCACCCGTCGCCAGCCACTTGCGCGCCGGCCAGTTCCCCGCCGGGAATGCAGCCCTGTCCGCATCCGGATTACCCAGATACCCCGGCGTCACCCGAGCAGACGCGATCTGCAGCTGCCCAATCCGCCCCTCCGGCAGTACTGCGCCGTTGGGCCCCACAATCCGCACAGTCGCCCCAGGAGCCGGTGCACCCACCGACACCAGGCTCAGTACGCCGGGAGCGTCCGTGCGGCCCTTACCCGGCCGGGCAACAGCAACCTTGCCGGTAGTGGTCCGCTGGTCGACCCACTCGACGACACCCGCCTGCGAGATCCGCACGCGATGCACGTTCGGCGTGAGCCCCGGTCGCGCGAACGTGATGCCGGTGACCGTCTCGGTCATCCCCCAGGCCGCGACGAACGTCTCCGGTACGACGCCGAAGCGGTTCGTCAGCCGCAGGAACTCGCTCACCACCGGCACGGTGATCTGTTCGCCACCACTGACCAGGCTGCGCAGAGCCGACAGGTCCCAGTGCCGGTCGGGCTCTCCCGCGATCGCCGCGGCGGCCAGCCGGTACCCGAAGTTGGGCGACCAGGAGTGGTTCACCCGGTGCTGGTCCATCAGGTCGAGCCAGCGCAGCGGGTCCGCGAGAACCCAGTCGGTGGCGACGTGGATGTTGGTGCAGCCGGTGAATACCGGGAGCAGGTGGTAGAGCAGGAAGGCGCCACTGTGGTCCAGCGGCAGCCAGTTGAGCGTCGTCTGCCCGGGTCGCACCGGCAGCATCGCCGGCGTACCGGCCGCGAACTCGACCAGGCCGCGATGGGTGAGCTGGATGATCTTCGGCGTACCGGTGCTGCTGCCCGACGTCATCATCAGTACTGCGACGTCGTCCGCGGCCGGCCGGTGGAACTCCGAGGTCGGCTCGTGCCCGGCAAGCGCGTCGGGATCGAGCACCGGCAGCCCGAGGTCGTTCGGCAGGTCCGACGGGCGGCCGATGAGGACGGTCCAGCCGAGCAGGTCGGTGACCTTGCGGAGCCGCTCGCGGCCCTCTTCGGTCGTGTCACCCTCGGGCGACGGCGACATCAGCAGCGGCCGGATGCCGCCCAGCGTGCACGCCCAGAACGCGGCGAAGAACCCGACCGGCTCGGTGCAATGCACAACAGCTGGATCACCGGCCCGTACGCCGTTCGCGCGCAGGCCGGCCAGGATCCGGGCGGCCAGCTCGAGCAGCGTCGGGAAGTCGAGTCGCGTCTCGCGCCCGTCCGGGCCGATCTCGACGACCCCCGCGGTGGAGAAGTCGCGCGCGGCCCGGAGCAGGGCGCTCGGGAGGTCGCGCGGATACCCCGCCGGGATCATCAAAGCCGGGCCGGTGCTGATCGCCGGCCGGTCTGCCCCGCTCCTCATCGCATCCGCTCCCGCTGCGCGGGTTGCCGGCGGACCGCCAGGACGTCACTGCCGGTCGACGAGCCGGCCGTGGAGGCGGGACGGGTGCAGGAAGCGGGAGGGGTCCAGGAAGCGGAAGGGGTGCAGGCAGCCGGAGCTGCTGCGGCGGATGCCGGTCGGCGACCCACGGACACGCGCCTCCCCAACTGGACGGAGCCGGGCTCAGGGCATACCCGTCTCGCTGCAACGACAGAAAAGCCCCGTTGCCGGCCGCGCGGCGACGGTGACCGAGTGGTCCCGGTGCGTCATCGCGTGAGCCGACGAACGGGAACCTTACCAGCCGAAATGTGACCTGGCCGAAGCAGTTCCGGCAGCCGACTGTAAAGAATTTCCGAGCCTCACCCAGCGTGTCGAGGGCGGGCAGCGAACCGCCCGCCGAAGGGGATCAGCCGCGCAGCCATGTCGGTCCTCACCCCAGCACCCCCGCCTTCAGCAACGGGCTGTACAGAGTCGCCGCCCACGCCCGGGTCCCCCGCTCGTACTTCGGGTGCACCCCGTCCGCCAGGTAGTACGACAACCGCCACGGCGCACCCCAGAACAACTCGGCCCACCGCACCACCCGGGACGGATCGATCTCCATCCAGATCTGCTGGTTGACGGCCATCGAGTTCCGCTGGTCATTGATCTGCACGGTCTGCGTCTGCCGCCACACCTGCACCTGCACATCCACCCAGAACAACACCGTCCCCGCCGGAAGCGCCGCCTTCAGCCGGCGGATCTGAGCCGTCATCGCGGGCGGGCTGTAGATGTCGTTCGATCCCGTCGCCATCACGATGACCCGCGGGATCCGCTTCCCCGCGTCGATCCGCTGGATCAGCCAGTCGACAGCCGGAGCGGTCGGCCGGTTCCCCCAGTAGTTGACGGCCAGGTCCTGATTCCGGGTGGCGAGAAGAACCAGCAGATCACCCCAGCCCCGGCCTGTGATCGAATCCCCCATCAGCCCGACGTCGGCGGCGTCCCACGAGGTCGAGTACACGTAGCGCTTGGTGGCGTAGTCGACACCCCGGCAGTTGGTGTCGCAATGAGCGTAGGGACGGTAGTCCCCCAGCGCCCCGGACCCGAAGTCGACCGCCGCCAGGCCACGTGCGGCTCCGAGGTCGCGCACGGCTCCCAGGTCGCGTCCGTTCGCCGTGGTCGCACCACCCGCGGCGATCAGGACTACGGCGGTGGTCAGAAATACGGCGGTGGTCA
Organism: Kribbella sp. NPDC023855; assembly: GCF_040639475.1. Lineage (NCBI taxonomy): Bacteria > Bacillati > Actinomycetota > Actinomycetes > Propionibacteriales > Kribbellaceae > Kribbella > Kribbella sp. NPDC023855. The sequence goes on along the minus strand of NZ_JBFAAA010000005.1, from coordinate 563,264 downwards.
GAAATACGGCAGTACGGCTGATGCACTTCACGATGTCTCCCCCGATTCCCCGAGCCCCCCTCGGGATTGAGTTCACCGTAACTCTGTGTGAGGGATCTGGGAAGGAGCGTGACCAAACCGAGGTGGGCGCTGAGGGGATCGAACCCCCGACATCTTCCTTGTAAGGGAAGCGCTCTACCGCTGAGCTAAGCGCCCTCGTTCCGCCGTCGAAACAGCGGAGCGCAGAGTCTATCCGAGACCGGGTCGAAGGCCGGCCAGGGCCTCCGCGTACGCGTCCGGGTCGCGCGCGTCGGGGATCGCGTTGACCACCGACCAGCGCACCACCCCGGCCTGGTCGATCACGAAACTCCCCCGGACCGCGCAACCACGCTCGGCGTCGAACACCCCGTACGCCGACGCGATCGCGCCGTGCGGCCAGAAGTCGGTGAGCAGCCCGAACTCGAGCCGCTCCGCCTCGGCGTACGCGCGCAGGGTGAACATCGGGTCGCACGAGATGGCCAGGAACTCGGCCTCCGCGAGCAGTTCCGGCCGGTCCCGGAGCGCGCCGAGCTCGCTCGTGCAGACCCGGCTGAAGGCATACGGGTAGAACACCAGGACCACGTCGCGCCGGCCGCGGTACTCCGAGAGCCGGACCTGCTCGCCGTGCTGGTTGCGTGCGGTGAAGTCCGGTGCCTGACTGCCGACCCTGGGGACGACAGCAGTCACCGGCGCATCACTTCCTGACCTTGGGTGACTTCGGCAGCACCAACTTCGTCGCCGACCAGTCCTCGGTGACGCTCAGGCTGCTGGTGGTCTGCATGCCGGCGGTCGGCGCCGCCTCGGCGATCTCGGCCGCGTCGACGTAGCCCTCCCGGCCGACCTTGGGGGTCATCAGCCAGACGGCCCCGCCGGCCTTCAGGTCGGTCAGCGTCTCGAACAGGGCGTCGACCAGATCCCCGTCGTCCTCGCGGAACCAGAGCAGGACGACATCGACCGCGTCGTCCGGGTCGTCGCCGGTGAACTCCTCACCGGTCAGTTCCACGATGGCGTCGCGGAAGGCGTCGTCACAGTCGTCGTCGTAACCGAGCTCCAGCACGACCGTGCCGCTCTCGAAGCCGAGCCGGCTGGCCATGTTCGGCCCGCCGCTCTTGCCGTCCGCGTGGTCCGCGGTCGCGCTCACGTGTCCTCCTCCGTCGTCCCCGGTGGCCGGGGGTAGGCGTCAGTAGCAGTAGTCCATCGTGGCCTACCGCGTCGCGCAAGTATGCACGAGGGTTCCGTGACGTGTCCGGTATGCGCCTGCCGGACACGGTGCGTGTCCGGTGGGAACCCACTGTTCGAGGCGAGATCGGCCCCGGTTGTGGATGCGAAGTAGAACGCATTCCGGTCAGGTGACAGGATTGCCAGCAGTTGGACCGACTAGACAGAACGGCAGGACACCGTGGCTTCCGGACACGAACCACCAGCCATCATCACCGAGGGGATGCCCACCCAGCTCCCCGACATCGACCCCGACGAGACCCGTGAATGGGTCGAGTCGCTCGACGCCGTGCTGGACGAACGCGGCAAGGGCCGTGCGCGTTACCTGATGCTCAAGCTGATCGAGCGGGCCCGGGAGCGCCAGGTGGGGGTGCCCGCGCTGCGCAGTACGGACTACATCAACTCCATCCCGCCCGAGCGTGAGCCGTGGTTCCCCGGCGACGAGCACATCGAGCGGCGGATCCGGGCCTTCATCCGGTGGAACGCCGCCGTGATGGTCAGCAAGGCCAACCGCAAGGGCCTGGAGGTCGGCGGCCACATCGCCACCTACCAGTCGGCGGCCAGCCTGTACGAGGTCGGCTTCAACCACTTCTTCCGGGGCAAGGACCACCCGGGCGGTGGCGACCAGGTCTTCATCCAGGGCCACGCCTCCCCCGGGATGTACGCCCGCGCCTTCCTCGAGGGCCGGCTGACCACCGACCAGCTGGACGGGTTCCGCCAGGAGGTCTCCCGCGGCCCGCACCAGGGCCTGTCGTCGTACCCGCACCCCCGGCTGATGCCGGACTTCTGGGAGTACCCGACGGTCTCCATGGGGCTGGCGGCGCTGGACTCGATCTACCAGGCGCGCTTCAACCGGTACCTGCACAACCGCGGCATCAAGGACACCAGCGACCAGCACGTCTGGACGTTCCTGGGTGACGGCGAGATGGGCGAGCCGGAGTCGCTCGGCGCGATCGGCCTGGCCGCCCGCGAGGAGCTCGACAACCTGACCTTCGTGGTCAACTGCAACCTGCAGCAGCTGGACGGCCCGGTCCGCGGCAACGGCAAGGTGATCCAGGAGCTGGAGGCCTTCTTCCGCGGTGCGGGCTGGAACGTCATCAAGGTGATCTGGGGCCGCGAGTGGGACGCGCTGCTCGCCCAGGACCACGACGGCGTGCTGGTGAACAAGATGAACACCACCCCGGACGGTCAGTTCCAGACCTACTCGGTCGAGTCCGGCGAGTACATCCGGAACAACTTCTTCGGCGGTGACCAGCGGCTGCAGGCGATGGTCCGCAACCTGTCCGACGAGGACCTGCGCAAGCTGCCCCGCGGCGGTCACGACTACCGCAAGGTGTACGCCGCGTTCAAGAGCGCCAAGGAGCACGTCGGCCAGCCGACCGTCATCCTGGCCCAGACCATCAAGGGCTGGACGATCGAGGCGCTGGAGGGCCGCAACGCGACCCACCAGATGAAGAAGCTCACCTCCGACGACCTGAAGACCTTCCGCGACCGGCTCTACCTGCCGATCGAGGACAAGGACCTCGAGGACGCCTACAACCCGCCGTACTTCCACCCCGGCACCGACTCGCCGGAGTACCAGTACATGATGGAGCGGCGCTCGCAGCTGGGTGGTTTCCTGCCCGAGCGCCGGGTGAAGCCGAAGACGCTGAAGCTGCCTGGTGACGACGTCTACAAGCCGCTCAGCAAGGGCAACGAGAAGACGCCGGTGGCCACCACGATGGCGCTGGTCCGGCTGTTCCGCGACCTGATGAAGGACCCGGAGATCGGGCACCGGATCGTGCCGATCGCGCCCGACGAGTACCGCACCTTCGGGATGGACTCGATGTTCCCGACGGCGAAGATCTACTCGCCGCACGGGCAGACCTACGAAGCGGTCGACCGCAACCTGCTCCTTGCCTACAAGGAGTCCGAGAAGGGTCAGCTGCTGCACGAGGGCATCAGCGAGGCCGGCGCGATGGGCTCGATGATCGCGGCCGGTACGGCGTACGCGACGCACGGCGAGCCGATGATCCCGTTCTACATCTTCTACTCGATGTTCGGGTTCCAGCGCACCGGCGACCAGCTCTGGGCGATGGGCGACCAGCTCGGCCGCGGCTTCTTGATCGGGGCCACCGCCGGCCGGACGACGCTGACCGGTGAGGGCCTGCAGCACGCGGACGGACACTCGCCGCTGCTGGCCTCGTCGAACCCGGCGGCCGTGCACTACGACCCGGCCTTCGCCTACGAGGTCGCGCACATCGTCAAGGACGGCCTGCGCCGGATGTACGGCTACGGGCTGGACAAGGACAAGCCGTACGGCGAGGACGTCTTCTACTACCTCACCGTCTACAACGAGCCGGTCGCGCAGCCGGCCGAGCCGGAGAACCTCGACGTGGCGGGCCTGCTCAAGGGCATGTACCGCTTCAACGAGTACGAGACGGCCTCGGGCGACGACGTACCGCGGGTCCAGCTGCTCGGCTCCGGGGTCGCGCTGCCGTGGATCCGCAAGGCCCAGCAGATCCTCGCCGAGGAGTACTCGGTCGCCGCCGACATCTGGTCGGTGACCAGCTGGAACGAGCTGCGCCGCGACGCGATCGCCGCGGAGGAGCACAACCTGCTGCACCCGGACGAGGACGAGCGCGTCCCGTTCATCACCGAGCAGCTGAAGGACACCAAGGGCCCGGTGGTCGCGGTCAGCGACTTCATGCGCGCGGTCCAGGACCAGATCTCCCGCTGGGTGCCGAACGACTACACGTCGCTGGGGACCGACGGCTGGGGCCTGGCCGACACCCGCGCCGCCGCCCGCCGGCACTTCCAGGTCGATGCCGAGTCCGTCGTCGTCGCCGCCCTGCAGATCCTCGCCAAGCGCGGCGAGGTGAAGCGTGAGGTCGCCGCGGAGGCGGCCCGGAAGTACCGGATCGACGACCCGACCGCGGTCGCCGGAGTGAAGCAGGAGGGCGCCGGCGCCTGACGTCAGCACCCTTGAAGGGCCGTCCACCGATCGCGGTGGGCGGCCCTTCGTCGTACGAGAAATGACGTAGTTCCCGGTCTGCGCGGTTGGGTATTGCGACCGACGCGGCAGGCCGTCCCCCGCTCCTACCGTCGGTGACATGACTGGCGCAGGCATTGCTCTTCTCGCGGGGACGGTATCGACCATCCTGTTCGCGTCGAGCACGCTGCCGATGGTGCTGAAGGCGATCCGGACCAAGGATCTCGCGTCGTACAGCCTCGCGAACCTCGTCCTCGCCAACATCGGCAACGCCGTCCACTGCATCTACGTGGTGCACCTGCCGGTGGGGCCGATCTGGGCCTTGCACGGCTTCTACGTCGTGACGACCGGGCTGATGCTGCTGTGGTGTCTGCGCTACCGGTCACAGGACGCGCTACGCGCTGAGCGGAGACTCGCATGATCACCGAAAGCATTGAGACCGTCATCATCGGGGCTGGGCAGGCCGGGCTGGCCACTGGCTACCACCTGCGGAAGCGGGGCCGGGAGTTCGTCATCCTGGACGGCAACGCCCGCGTGGGTGACAACTGGCGCGCCCAGTGGGACACCCTGCGCCTCTACACACCGGCCAAGTACGACGGGCTGCCATGCCTGCCTTTCCCGGCCGACAAGTGGTCGTACCCGACCAAGGACCAGGTCGCCGACTACCTGGAGTCGTACGCCGACCACTTCAACCTACCGGTTCGGATGCGGACCAGGGTCGAGAAGCTCGAACCACTCGACGACGGCCGGTACGCCGTGACGACGGGCGAGCACCACATCCTGGCCGACAACGTAGTGGTTGCCACCGGCACCTTCGGCCGTACGCCGTACCTGCCCGACTTCGCGGTGGACCTCGACCCGGCGATCCGGCAGCTCCACTCCAGCGAGTACCGGCGGCCCGATCAGCTCAAGGACGGGCCGGTTCTCGTGGTCGGCGGTTCGCACTCTGGGACCGACATCGCCTACGAACTCGCCCCGACGCATCCGACCGTGCTCTGCGGCCGGGACCCGGGCCAGATCCCGGTCCGGCTGGAGAAGAAGGGCGCCCGGGTCTTCTTCCCGGTCTTCCTCTTCCTCGGCAAGCACCTGATCACCCGGCGGACGCCGATGGGCCGCAAGGAACTGCACGAGATCCGGTACCACGGTGGTCCGATGCTCAGGGTCAAGCGCGAGGACCTGATCGCGCGCGGCGTCGAGCGGGTCCACGACCGGGTCACCGGCGTTCAGGACGGACGGCCCGTGCTCGGCGACGGCCGGGTGATGGACGTCGCGAACGTGGTCTGGTGCACCGGATTCCGGCAGGTGTTCGACTGGATCAAGGCGCCGGTGATCGCCGACGACGGCTGGCCGGTGGAGATGCGGGGGGTCGCCGATGGCGCGCCCGGGCTGTTCTTCTGCGGACTCTGCTTCCAGTTCGCCTTCGCCTCGATGACGCTGCCGGGCGTCGGCCGGGACGCGGAGTACGTTGCCAAGCGCATCGTCTCCCGCTCCAAAGCGCTGTCCACCGTGACTGCCGCCTGAGGCCGGGCGCGCGTATTCTCAGGGTCGAGGGGTGCCGCACCAAGGGCTCCGCTACAGGGGGGATGGCGATGGGCATCGTCGATGACCTCGAGCAGGCGCGCAAGGCCTTCGAACGGCGGGACTGGGCAGCCGTGTACGACCGGCTGTCGCAGGTCCCCGACCTGGGCACGGACGATCTGCTGAAGCTCGCCACCGCCGCGTTCCTGGCCGGTGATGACGACGCCTGCATCCGGGCCCTGCAGCGCGGCTACCAGGCCGAGGTCGAGGGCGGACAGACCCTCCGTGCCGTCCGCTTCGCCTTCTGGCTCGGTCTGGTGCTCAGTACTCGCGGCGAGGCGGCGATCGCAGCCGGCTGGGCTGCCCGGGCCCAGCGGCTGCTGGCGGACCAGCCGGCCGAGGTGGTGGAGCGCGGCTACCTCCTGATCCACGAGTTCTTCCGGCGGCTCGACCAGCAGGACTTCCCGGGCGCGCTGCGGGTCGGTACCGAGATGGCCGACCTCGGCCGCCGGTACGGCGAACCCGACCTGGTCGCCCAGGGCCTGGTCTGCCAGGGCCGGCTCCTGATGTACTCCGGCCAGGTCCCGGAAGGTCTCGCGCTCCTGGACGAGGCCATGGTCGGAGTCGCCGCCGGTGAACTGTCGCCCATCTTCGCGGGCAACGTGTACTGCGCGATGATCGAGGCCTGCCAGGAGGTGGCCGACTTCGGCCGGGCCTCGGCCTGGACAAGCGCGCTGACCCGCTGGTGCAACACCCAGCCCGACCTGGTGCCGTTCACAGGCCAGTGCGCGGTGCACCGCGGCCAGATCCTGCGGCTGCACGGGGCGTTCAGCGAGGCGCTCGATGAGTTCGAACTCGCCTGCCGCCGCTATGCCGCGTCTGGTTCGCAGGCGGCCGCTGGTCTCGCGCTGAGCGAGTGCGGGGACATCCAGCGGATCCGCGGCAACCTCGCCCTGGCCGAAGCCTGCTACGAGCAGGCCTCGGGTTTCGGGTACGAACCCCAGCCTGGTCTCGCCCTGCTGTGGCTGGCCCGCGGCCGCGGCCCGGCCGCTCTCGCCGCGATCCGCCGGCTGCTCACCGAAACCGGCGACCCCGTGCACCGCTCGCGGCTGCTCCCGGCGGCGATCGAGATCCTCGTCGCGTCCGACTGCGGTGACGAGGCCGCGGAGGCTTCAGCCGAGCTGACGAAGATCGCGGAGGCCTTCGGCTGCGCAGGCGTGCGGGCGATGGCGGCGCACTGCGCCGGGCTGGTCGCGCTGGCGGCGGACGACCTGAACCGCGCCCTGCCCGCGGCCAGGCAGGCCGCGCAACTCTGGACCAGCCTGCAAGCGCCGTACGAGGTCGCCCGCGCTCGGGTCCTGGTCGGGCGGGCCTTCCGGGATCTTGGAGACGAGGATTCGGCGACTGCCGAGCTGACCGCCGCGCTCCAGACGTTCACCGAGCTCGGTGCCGCCACCTGCCGGGAGGAGGTCGCGAAACTCCTGCAGCGGCCCACCTCGGGCGGCCTGACCCAGCGCGAACTCGAAGTACTGCGTCTGGTTGCCGCTGGCAACAGCAACGCGGAGATCGCGCGCCAACTCGTGCTCAGCGACAAGACGGTGGCCCGGCACCTGTCGAACATCTTCACCAAACTCGACGTACCGTCCCGCACCGCGGCCGTCGCCCACGCCCGCGAGCACGACCTGCTCTAGCCCGCACCCACCGCCTGGCGGTGCCCGCCGAGGTCGGCCCGCGGCCGGTCGCGACTGACCACTCCCGAGAGGGAGTCCGATCCCTTCGGCGGGTGAGGACGCGGTGCGGGGTACGGCGGGATGCTCGGTGGCATGACTGAGCAGCCGGTACCACGCTGGGCCAATCGCCTGGCACACGCGATCCCGTTCATGGTCATGCCCTCGGGACTCTGGCGACTCGGACTGGTCGCGGGATCGTCGATGGGGATGCTCGACGACTACGGCCGGCCGGCGCACCTGCAAGGTTTCGGCGAGTCGGTGTACGTCGTGTTCCTGACGGTGTTCTCCGAGGCAGTCGCGCTCACCGCCTTCGGGATGGTCAGGGCGTGGGGTGAGGTCGTGCCACGATGGATCCCGCTCATCGGCGGCCGCCGCGTCGCGCCGTACGCCGCGATCATCCCCGCGACGCTCGGCGGGCTCTCGCTGATCGCGCTCTGGACCTACGCCTTCCGGGATGTCTTCAGCGGCGACTTCCTGCCGTTCTCCAGCGACGCGGCCGCGGCCTTGATGCTGGCCTGCTACGCACCCCTCAACCTCTGGGGCCCAGCACTGCTGGTGCTCACCTGGGCCTACTACCGCCGTCGCGTGCGCGGTTTGAGCCGCGTCCCGGGAAGAGCCGGAGCGGGCAGCGCGTCGCCGTCATAGCCGGGAACGACCGGGAAGCGGCTGCTGCCGCCGGTCTCCAGCGAAGCCATCCAGTCGTTGCGCGCGGCAACAATCTCGTCGTGGCTGCGGCCGATGAAGTTCCACCACATCACGAGCTCTTCCTCGAACGGTTCGCCGCCTAAGAGCAGGAAGCGGGCCTCCTCGGGCGAGGTCAGGGTTATGGCTTCCCGGCCGGCACCGAGGTAGACCATCTCGCCGAACCCCGGCCTCAGGTCGCCTTCGCCGATGCTGAGCGATCCGTCGACCACCAGGACGGCGTACTCGCAGGCGGGGGTCAGCGGCAGGGTGATGGACCGGCCGTGGCCGACCTGCACGTCCGCGCCGACGAGTGGCGTGTACGCCGGAGCCGGGGACGTGACGCCGGCGACCGTGCCGATCATGACGGTGACCTTGGCACCGTCGAGCTCCACCGTGGGCAGGTCGGCGTACGCGTTGAAGTGGGGCGCCACCGTCGTGCGGCTGGAGTCGGGGAGCGCCACCCAGAGCTGAGCGCCATGCAGGGTCGGCGGGCCGTCCGGCAGCGAGATCTCGGAATGCGCGATGCCGTTGCCGGCGGTCATGATGTTCAGCTCGCCGGGCCGCACCATCGCGTGCGAACCGACGCTGTCGCGGTGCTCGATCTCGCCCTCGAACAACCAGCTCACCGTCTGCAGGCTGGTGTGCGGATGCGGCGGCACGAGCATGCCCCGCTCCCCCGGTCCGCCGTACGAGTCGACCCGCCCGCTCAGGTCGTCGGGTCCGTAGTGATCGACGAAACACCAGGCACCGACCATCCGGCGGTTCTTGTTCGGCAACAACCGCCGCACCTTTGTCGTGCGCCCGAGCACAACTTCCCGGGGCTCCAGCAACTCCAGCACCGGCCCGTCGGCCCCTTCGCCGCCACAGGCACCTTCCGCAGGGTGGTCTTCGAGGTTGCTCATGAAGCGGTCCAGGTCTGGAGGGTGTCGGCGTCCCAGGTGTTGATGACTCGGTCGGCGGGGACCTCGCAGTCTTCGGCGCGTTCGCAGCCGTAGATCTGCCAGTCGAGTTGGCCCGGGGCGTGCGCGTCGGTGTCGATCGAGAACAGGCAACCCGTCTCGACTGCGAGTGAGAGCAGGCGGCGGGGTGGGTCGAGGCGTTCGGGGCGGGAGTTGATCTCGACCGCGGTGCCGAACTGCTTGCAGGCCTCGAAAACCACCTCGGCGTCGAACTGCGACTCCGGCCGGGTGCCGCGTCCGCCGGTGATCAGCCGACCGGTGCAGTGACCCAGTACGTCGACGTGCGGGTTGGCGACCGCGCGCACCATCCGCTCGGTCATCGCCTCGGACTCCATCCGCAGCTTCGAGTGCACGCTCGCGACCACCAGGTCGAGCCGGGCCAGGATCTCGCTGTCACAGTCGAGCGAACCGTCGTCCAAGATGTCGACTTCGATGCCGTTGAGGATGGTGAACCCGTCGAGCTCGTCGCCGAGCTTCTTGTTCAGCTCAGCAACCACCTCGAGCTGCTGCAACCGCCGCTCCCGGGACAGGCCGTTGGCCACCGTCAGCCGGGGCGAATGGTCGGTCAGCGCGATGTACTTGTGGCCGAGCGCGGCTGCGGTACGGGCCATCTCCTCGATCGGGCTGCCGCCGTCCGACCAGTCCGAGTGCAGATGCAGGTCGGCCTGCAACTCCGCCCGCAACCCGACACCGGCGCCGGCCGCGGTCAGCTCCCCGGCCGCCTGCTCCAGCTTCACCAGGTACGACGGGACGGCGCCGTCCATCGCCTCGATGATCACGGCCTCGGTTTTCGGCCCGATCCCCGGCAACTCGGTCAGCGTGCCGGCCCGCCGCCGCGCCCGCACCTCGGCCGACGGCAACGCCGAGATCGTGTCCGCCGCCCGCCGGTACGCCTTCACCCGATGCGTGGGCTGCCGGTCGCGCTCGAGGAAGTACCCGATCTTCCTCAGCGCCTCCACCGCAGCCTCGACACCCGCCCGATCACTCATCCCCCCATCATGCCGCCTCCCACGGACAACCTGAGGCAATCAGCCGGGCGGCCAGTTGGTCAGGAGAGTGTGGAGTGCGGTGAGGGTGGTGCGCCAAGAAGCGGCGGTCGAGCGAGGAGTGTGACGAAAAGAGCCAGCCAGTTCGAGGGTGATGTAGCCGTGGAGGGTGGCGCCGAGGAGACGGATGGCGTCGGTCTGGGCATGGCCGGTGAGGTTGTATGCGTGCAGGATCGCGCGGGTCAGGTCCGCGTGCCGGCGGGCCGGGGCGCCTGCGGGGCCGTCCGCGTCGAGGTCCTGCTGCATAGCGGCGTACCGGCCGGGGTGCTGCTTGGCGTAGTCGCGATACGAATTGGCAAAGACGAAGAGCGCCTCCTTGCCCGCGCGTCCGGCCATCGCGGCCGCGACGCGGTCGGCCAGTTCGGTCAGTGCCAGTGCGGCGACTCTGACGCGCAGGTCGTGGGCGTTCTTCACGTGCGAATAGAGGCTCGCGTCTTTCACTCCGAAGTGCCGGGCCAGCGCCGAGACCGTGACGTTGGCGAAGCCGATCTCGTCGGCCAGTTCGGCCGCCGCCGCGGTCAGGCGCTCGGTGGTCATCCCCACTCGCGGCATACCGGCCCCCTCTAGTCATTTGCCTAGGACTATTAGGATAGTACCTATGAGCACAACCCCGATCGACGAGCGACTGGTCCGAGGTGCCGTGGAGTTGGAGACCACGCAGTACGGCGTGCTGCCGCATCGCCTGCCCGCCTGGGCCCGCGCCCAGACCAACGACGGGCAGCTCGCGATGGCCGAGGCCCAGCCGTCCGGCGTACGGATCGTCTTCCGCACCACCGCGACCGAGATCGAGCTGGACGTCCTCCCGACCAAGGTCGCGTACGCCGGTGCGCCTGCCATGCCCGACGGCCTTTACGACCTCGTCGTCGACGGCCGCCTCACGGCACAGGCCAGCGCGTCGGGCGGCAACGTCCTCACCATCGACCTCGCCACAGGATCCGCCGAGCTCGCACCAGGCTCCCCCACGACGGTCGCCTTCACGGAACTCACCGACGGCGACAAGAACGTGGAGATCTGGCTCCCGCACCGCGAACGCACCGAACTGGTTGCCCTGCGCACCAATGCACCCGTCGAACCCCAACCCGACCAGGGCAAGAAGATCTGGCTGCATCACGGCAGCTCGATCAGCCACGGCTCCAACGCGGACAGCCCGACGGCAACCTGGCCCGCGCTGGCCGCGGCCCGCGGCAACGTTGAGCTGGTCAACCTCGGCTTCGGCGGCGGCGCCCTGCTCGACCCGTTCACCGCGCGCACGATGCGCGACCTGCCCGCCGACCTGATCAGCGTGAAGATCGGCATCAACCTGGTCAACAGCGACCTGATGCGGCAGCGCGCGTTCGGTCCGGCGGTCCACGGCTTCCTCGACACGATCCGCGACGGCCACCCGGACACGCCCCTCCTCGTGGTCTCGGCGATCTACTGCCCGATCCACGAAGACACCCCCGGACCGGGCGCACCGGACTTCACCAACGGCAAGGTCAGCTTCCGCGCAACCGGCGACCCAGCGAACCCGGCAAACTCACCCTCACCTACATCCGCCAAGCGCTGGCAGAGATCACCGCCACGCGAGCAAAGACCGACCCCAACCTCAGCTACCTCGATGGCCGAGACCTGTACGGCGAGGCGGACTTCGCAGTACACCCCCTCCCCGACCAGCTCCACCCCGACGCAGCCACCCACCGGCTCGTTGCAGACCGCTTCGCCAACCACCCGTTCCTCGCCCTGTAGGACCCTGTAGAACTGACTCCGTGGATCTCGAGGCTGTTCGGACCTTCGTCGCGGCGGCCACCGCGGGCAAGTTCCAGGACGCCGCCGACGACCTGCGAATCAGCCAGCAGGCAGTCTCCAAACGCATCGCCGCGCTGGAGCGCCACCTCGACACAACCCTCTTCACCCGTACCGCGCGTGGCGCCCAGCTCACCCTCGACGGCCAGACCTTCCTCCCCCACGCCCAAGCGCTTCTCGAAGCCGCGCAGCGTGCCCTGGCCTCAGTCAGACCCGGAAGCCGGCCTCTCCGCGTCGACGTGATCGCCGGCTTCCTCGCCCCGGCCGGTCTGCTGCGCGACTTCCACCGCGCCCACCCCGACGTCGACCTCGACATCGCCACCCTGCCGGACGGGGCAGCGGCCATCGCCGCAGTACGGGAAGGCAAGGTCGACGCGGCTTTCCGGGCACTCCGCGGTCCACTCGGCACCGACCTCATCGCGACCCGCGTCTTCGACGAGCCGCTCCAACTGCTCACCGGACCCGCACACCCACTCGCCGGCGCCGACACCCTCACCCTCGCCGAGCTGGAAGGCCGGGAGATCTGGATGCCCGGCAACCTCGCCGGCACCGAGTGGTCCGCGTACTACGACGAGCTCGCCGCCGCGTTCGGCTTCAGCATCGACACGACCGGCCCCAACTTCGGCCTCGACGTCATGCTCGACGGGCTCGCGGAGGACCCCACCCGCGCCACCTTCGTCGGCGAGCAGACGCGGTTCCGCTGGCCGGAGAGCTACCGGTTGCGGCGGATCGACTTCCGCGATCCGACGCCGGTCTATCCACACTCGCTGATCCGGCGGGCCGACAACCGGCATCCGGCGCTCGCCGCGCTCGGCGACCACTTCGCCGTCCCGGTGGCGACGACGTCTGTATGGTCGGGACGTGGCGACCAAGCGGGCGACCAAGGCGCATGACGCGCGGGCGGAACGGTTGCAGGGAGCAACCGGCGCCCTGGCGACCGCTGCGATGACCGCCATGGACGAGAAACTGCCGTGGTTCGGTCAGCTCTCGGCACAGGACCGCTCCTGGATCGGGCTGGTCGCGCAGTCCGGCATCACCGCGTTCGTCGACTGGTTCCGCGACCCGGAGGCGCACTCGTCGATGCCGACCCGGATGTTCGGCTCGGCGCCGCGGGAGTTCACCCGGGTCATCTCGCTGCACCAGACGGTCGACCTGGTCCGCACCACCATCGAGGTGATCGAGAACAGGATCGGTGACCTGCTCCCACCGGACGACGTACCGATCGTGCGGGAGTCGATGCAGCGCTACGCCCGCGAAGTGGCCTTCGCCGCCGCGACCGTCTACGCCCAGGCCGCCGAGATGCGCGGCGCGTGGGACGCCCGGCTGGAAGCGCTCGTGGTCGATTCGGTGATCCGCGGCGAGGCGGACGAGTCGGTCCGATCCCGCGCCTCGGCCCTCGGCTGGACCGGCACCAGTACGACGGGCGGCACGTCGTCGGAGGTCGCCGTGGTCGTCGGGCGCGCCCTGGAGACCGAGTCCGGCAGCGCGAACGTGGCGGACGCAGTACGGCATGCTGCCCGTGAGGCCGGGGCCGACGCGCTCTGCGCGATGCAGGGCGACCGGCTGGTGGTGGTACTCGGTGGTACGAGTAAACCTGTCGAGATCGTACAAAAGCTGATCGGCTGGTTCGGGCCCGGTCCGATCGTCGTCGGGCCGGTCGTGAAAGACCTGATGTCGGCCGTCACGAGCGCCCGGGCCGCGGTCGCCGGACTCCGCGCGGCCCCCGCCTGGCCGGGCGCTCCGAGGCCGGTCCAGGCCGACGAGCTGCTGCCCGAGAGGTCACTGTCCGGAGACGGTCACGCACGCAGGCAGCTCGCTTCGGACGTCTATGGCCCGCTCACCATGGGCGACGGAGTACTCCTCGACACCGTCGCGGCGTACCTGGACTCGGGTGGTTCGATCGAGGCGACAGCCCGGGCGATGTTCATCCACGCGAATACCGTCCGGTACAGATTGAAGCGTGTGGGGGATCTCACGGGCTACTCGCCGTCGAATCCCCGAGACGCTTTCACGTTACGTGTCGCACTGGCCCTCGGGCGCCTGCTCAACCCGGACCCCGGTGCGTCCGTTTTGTAGGATTCCTACAAAGTCGTACCGGTAGAATTCGTGCCGCTTCGTGCACCGCGAAGGGCCCGGCTCAGGGAGAGTTGTCACGTGCTCGTCATCGTCGCGCCCGGACAGGGCGCCCAGACCCCAGGATTCCTCGAGCCGTGGCTGGCCGACCCCGTCTTCGAGAACCGGCTGAACTGGCTGTCCGCGGTCGCCGGTCTCGACCTCGCCCACTACGGCACCAAGGCCGACGCCGAGACCATCCGCGACACCGCGATCGCGCAGCCGTTGCTGGTCGCGTCGAGCATGTTGTCCGCGCTGGCGCTGTTCCCGCACCCCGGGGACGCGTTCCAGAAGATGGGCGCGCTGGCCGGCCACAGCGTCGGTGAGCTCGCCGCCGCCGTCGGCGCCGGGGTGATCAGCGCCGAGCAGGCGATGGTGCTGGTCCGCGAGCGGGGCAAGGCGATGGCCGCCGCGTCCGCGCTGACCCCGACCTCGATGACCGCCGTGCTCGGCGGAGACCGCGAGGAGATCCTGGCCAAGCTGGCGCAGTACGGGCTGACCGCCGCCAACGACAACGGTCCCGGCCAGATCGTCGCCGCCGGCACCGTCGAGGAGCTGGCCGCCCTGCAGGCCGACCCGCCGGCCAAGACGCGGCTCATCCCGCTGTCGGTCGCGGGCGCCTTCCACACCAAGCACATGGAGCCGGCCGTCCAGACCCTGGCCGGGTACGCCCGCTCCATCACCACCCACGATCCCCGCACCCGGCTGATCTCGAACCGGGACGGCCAGATCGTGCACGACGGCCGCGAGGTGCTGAGCCGGCTCGTGCAGCAGGTCAACGCGCCGGTCCGCTGGGACCTGTGCATGCAGACGATGGCCGACCTGCAGGTCACCGGCATCCTGGAGATGACCCCGGCCGGCACGTTGACCGGGATCGCCCGGCGCGCGCTCAAGGGAGTCGAGACGTTCGCGCTGAAGACGCCGGACCAGCTCGACGACGCCCGCGCCTTCGTGGACAAGCACGGCAGCCCGTCGGAGCTCGACGCGTCGCCGACCTGGCGGCTGCTGGTGGCACCGATGAAGGGCACCTTCACGCGGGACGGGCAGATCGCCCGCGAGGCCGGTGACACGGTCGAGGCCGGCGAGGTGGTGGCGATCGTGAAGAGCCTGCGGGACGAGGTCGAGGTCCGCGCGCCGCACGGCGGCAGCGTGGTCGAGTGGTTGGTGGAAGAGGGCGACCCCGTCGCCCCAGGACAGCCGCTGGTCCGGCTGCACCCGAGTGGAGTGAACTGACATGGGCGGACAGATCGCGGAAACGACCGGCGCCGCGCACGCCGCCGTACTGGGCCTCGGCTCGTACCGGCCGCGCCGGGTCGTGCCGAACTCGGAGATCCTGGAGCACATCGACTCCAGTGACGAGTGGATCCAGACCCGGTCCGGGATCAAGGAGCGCCGCTGGGCCTCCGCGGACGAGACCGTGCTGATGATGTCGACGAACGCCGCCAAGGAGGCGCTGGAAGACTCCGGCATCGACCCGGCCCAGATCGGCTGTGTGGTCGTCGCGACCGTCACGCACCTCTACCAGACGCCCGCGATCGCGACCCAGATCGCCGTCGCGGTCGGTGCGCCGACCGCCGCGGCCTTCGACATCTCGGCGGCCTGCGCCGGCTTCTGCTACGGCATCGCGCTGGCCAACGACCTGGTCCGCGGCGGCAGCGCGAAGTACGTGCTGGTGATCGGGGTGGAGCGGCTCAGCGACATCACCGACCGGACCGACCGCGGGACGGCGTTCATCTTCGCCGACGGCGCCGGCGCGGCCGTGGTCGGGCCGGGCGAGCAGGCGGGTATCGGCCCGGTGGTCTGGGGCTCCGACGGCACCCAGCACCAGGTGATCAGCCAGAAGGAGTCCTGGCAGGAGGCGCACGGCAACTCCCAGTGGCCGCACCTCACGATGGACGGCAACCCGGTGTTCCGGTGGGCCTCGTTCGAGATGGCCAAGACCGCGCAGCAGGCGCTGGACGTGGCCGGGGTCAAGGCCGAGGACCTCGACCTGTTCATCCCGCACCAGGCCAACATGCGGATCACCGACGCGATGCGCCGTACCCTGAAGCTGCCCGAGCACGTCAAGGTGGCCCGCGACATCGAGCGGCA
The DNA here is from genome assembly GCF_040639475.1 of Kribbella sp. NPDC023855. Classification (NCBI taxonomy): domain Bacteria; kingdom Bacillati; phylum Actinomycetota; class Actinomycetes; order Propionibacteriales; family Kribbellaceae; genus Kribbella; species Kribbella sp. NPDC023855. The sequence goes on along the minus strand of NZ_JBFAAA010000005.1, from coordinate 547,135 downwards.
GGGCAACACCTCGGCCGCGTCCGTCCCGCTCGCCATCGCCACGATGCGCGAGAACGGCGAGGCCAAGAGCGGGGATCTCGCCCTCATCCTCGGCTTCGGCGCGGGCCTGACCTTCGCCGCCCAGGTGATCCGCCTCCCATAGTTGTCCGGTTCGGCTCAAGTGGCCGGCCCGGCTAGCACCACCGCAGTACCTACTGCTCACACAGCATTCGAAGGGGAAACACAAAGATGGCCAGCACCGAAGAGATCCGCTCCGACCTCGCCGAGATCGTCAACGAGATCGCCGGCATCCCGGTCGAGGACGTCCAGCTGGACAAGTCCTTCACCGACGACCTCGACGTCGACTCGCTTTCCATGGTCGAGGTGGTCGTGGCCGCCGAGGAGAAGTTCAGCGTCAAGATCCCCGACGACGAGGTCAAGAACCTGAAGACCGTCGGCGACGCCGTCGCGTTCATCGAGCGCGCCCAGAACGGCTGATCGAGTCCCTCGACTCGATCTTTGCTGGCCGTGGTGCTCACCGGATCTCGCGGTCCGGTGAGCCACCGCTCCGGCAGCACCGGCCGGTACGCCGTACCGGACTCCCCTGGCTCAACCACTCGCTGCTACGCCGAAGGATGAGGTAACCATGTCGAAGACCCGAGTCGTGATCACCGGGCTCGGAGCGACGACCCCGGTCGGGGGCGACGTCGCCAGCACCTGGGACGCGTTGCTGGCCGGCAAGTCCGGCGCGAAGCTGCTCACCGCCGACTGGGTCGAGGAGCTGCCGGTCAAGATCGCCGCGCCCGCCGCCGTCGAGCCGACCGAGATCATCGAGCGGGTGAAGGCGCGCCGGCTGGACCGCAACGCGCAGTTCGCCGTCGTCGCCGCCCGGGAGGCCTGGGCCGACTCCGGTCTGGCCGACGTCGAGCTGGACAAGACCCGCCTTGGCGTGGCGATCGCCACCGGCATCGGTGGCCTGCTCACCACCCTGGCCAACTACGACGCGCTGCAGAAGGGCCCGCGCCGGGTCTCGCCGCTGGCGATCCCGATGCTGATGCCGAACTCGGCCGCCGCCAACGTCGGCCTCGAGCTCGGTGCGCTGGCCGGCGTCCAGACCCCGGTCTCCGCCTGCGCGTCGAGCAACGAGGCCATCTCGCTGGCCGCCGACCAGATCCGCCTCGGCCGCGCCGACATCGTGGTGGCCGGTGGCGCCGAGGGTTCGATCGCCGGCCTGCCGCTGGCCGCGTTCGGCCAGATGATGGCGCTGAGCAAGCGCAACGACGACCCCGAGCGCGCCTCGCGTCCGTGGGACGTGGACCGCGACGGCTTCCTGCTCGGTGAGGGCGCCGGCGTCCTGGTGCTGGAGAACTACGACCACGCGGTCGCCCGCGGCGCGAAGATCTACGCCGAGTTCGCCGGCTCCGGGATCACCGCCGACGGTCACGACATCGTGCAGCCGGACCCGACCGGTTCGGGCGCCGAGCGCGCGATGCTGCAGGCGCTGCGCGAGGGCGACCTGGCCACCGGCGACATCGTGCACATCAACGCGCACGCCACCTCGACCCCGGCCGGTGACGTCGCCGAGTCGGTGGCGATCCGCAAGGCGCTCGGCAAGGCCACCGACAACGCCGTGGCGACCGCGCCGAAGTCGATGATCGGTCACCTGCTCGGCGCGGCCGGTGCGGTCGAGTCGATCGCGACCGTGCTCGCCCTGCACCACCGGGTGGTGCCGCCGACCATCAACCTGGACAAGGTGGACGACGGCGTCGAGCTCGACATCGCGACCGAGCCGCGCAAGCTCGGTGACGGGGACATCGCGGCCCTGAACAACTCGTTCGGCTTCGGTGGCCACAACGTCGCCTTGGCCTTCAAATCAATCTGATGCCGTCAGTCCATCTGATGTAGTTCGTCGAGCCGGGAGACCGCTATGACCACCGCCCCTGTGAAGCCGGCCAAGCTGCCGCGCGAAGAGGATCCCCGCAATCCGGTCTCCCGGCTCACCGCCTTGTTCGATCCGGGCACTCTCGAGCTGATCACCCCGGACGACCTGTCCGGCATGCTCGCGGCCCGCGGCCGGATCGCGGGAGCGCCGGTGATCGCGTTCTGCTCCGACGCCACCGTGATGGGCGGTGCGATGGGCGACCAGGGCTGCGAGGTCGTCGTCGAGGCCTACCGGGTGGCGCGGGCCGAGGAGCTGCCGATCATCGGTCTGTGGCACTCCGGTGGCGCGCGGCTGGCCGAGGGCGTGCTGAGCCTGCACGCAGTCGGCAAGATCTTCTTCGAGATGACCCAGGCCTCGGGCAAGATCCCGCAGATCTCGGTCGTGCTCGGGCCGGCCGCCGGCGGCGCGGCGTACGGGCCGGCGTTGACCGACATCGTCGTCCTCGGCCCGGAAGGGCGCATCTTCGTCACCGGTCCGGACGTCGTCCGCTCGGTCACCGGTGAGGACGTCGACATGTTGCGGCTCGGCGGTCCCGAGCCGCACGGCCGGCGGTCCGGGGTCGTGCACATCACCACCGACTCCGAGGCGGCCGCGATCGAGAAGGCCCGCCGCCTCGCGGACCTGTTCGCCAATCCCGGCGAGGTGTCCGGCGACGTGTCCGACACCGACCTGTCGGGTCTGCTGCCGGAGTCGGCCAAGCGCGCGTACGACGTCCACCCGCTGGTCGGTGGGGTGCTCGACGAGGACTCCGGCGTCGAGCTGCACCAACGGTGGGCACCGAACATCGTCACTACTCTCGGCCGGCTCGGTGGCCGGACCGTCGGGGTGATCGCGAACAACCCGCTGCGACTGGGTGGCTGCCTGGACGCGTTGTCGGCGGAGAAGGCCGCGCGGTTCGTGCGGATGTGCGACGCGTTCGGCGTACCGATGGTGGTGCTGGTCGACGTACCGGGCTACTTGCCGGGTGTCGGTCAGGAGTGGGACGGCGTCGTACGGCGGGGCGCCAAGCTGCTGCACGCTTTCGCGGAGTCCGTCGTACCGCGGGTCACGCTGGTGACCCGCAAGACCTACGGTGGCGCCTACATCGCGATGAACGCGCGCTCGCTCGGTGCGACCCGGGTGTTCGCCTGGCCGCGGGCCGAGGTGGCCGTGATGGGTGCGATCGCCGCGATCCGCGTGCTGCATCGCCGCCGGCTGGCCGACGTCGAGCCGGAACTGCGTTCGCAGGTCGAGGCAGAGCTGGCCGCGGAACACGAGAAGATCGCGGGCGGGATCGAGCGCGCCCGCGAGATCGGCGTCGTCGACGAGATCGTCGAGCCCGCGAAGACCCGCTCGGCGCTGGCCGCCGCGATCGCCACCGCCGAGTCCACCGGCCGGATCCGCGGCCGGCACGGGAACATCCCGCTCTAGTACGCCGAGCACGTCTCCTTCGAGGGAACCGTCTGTGCCGTCGCGTGCGCGACGGCCTACCGCTCGGACGGCCAGCGGCTTGCCTATGGCTACAACGCTCGCAGGACCAGGGTCACGGCGTACCCGGGCGACAAGCTGACCTGGGTACCGTCCGCGTGGCAGCAGTGGGGCGCGGCCGGTGACACGAACCTGTTCATCAGCAGCGAACTGGCCACCCATCCGACCAACGGCTACCTCTACGACCTCGAACGCCGGGGCGAGCGGACCAACGGCGTCTGGAAGATGACCAGGAACACCTCCAGCCGGATCGCCTCCGGATTCGCCGGCACCCGGATCCTGGCCAACGGCAGCACCTACCTTTACCGCGTCGCGGGCACCTCGCTCTATCGGTACAAGCTGACCTACACCAAGCACCACACCGGCCGTGTCCGCACCGGTGCGGCTGCGGGCGACCGGCTGGAACGCGGTCAAGACGCTGACCTTCGAGCGCACCGAAGGGACCGGCACCGCGAAGGTCGACGTACTGATCGGCACCAAGACCAGCGGTGAGCTGGTGGAGTGGCGGATCAACGTGGCCAAGCCCACGACGATCAGCTCCACGGTGCTGAAGTCGACAGGCTGGGGCGGGTTCACCAGCCTCAGCAGCGGCTACTGCGGATCGCATCCCAGCGGCCGGTCGCTACTCGGCATCACCGCGGCCGGGGCGGCGGCGGTGTACTTCGACGCCAACCGGACCGACCGGCGCGGCACCGACATCAAGGGCGGGTCGCTCGGATCGCTTGGCTGGACCGCGAAGGGCTACGGCCAGTAGGACAACGGAAAAGGAAAGGGCGCGGACCGTGAGGTCCGCGCCCTTTCACGTGGTGCGGCCGCTGTTTGCGACAACCGGGGGTGTCCCGACACCCGGTGGCCCAGCGGCCACGGCTCCTCCACCCTGGTGGAACGTCTGACTCACAGCATGGTCGAAAAGTTCGAGGAAGTCTTGCGGTTCTTGGCTTTCTTCTGAAGTTCTCAGGTTCAGCTCAGACGACCTGGTGGAGCCAGCGGACCGGCGCGCCGTCACCGGCGTACCGGAACGGTTCGAGCTCGTCGTCCCAGGGACGGCCGAGCAAACGCTCGACCTCCTCGGTCAGATCCGCCTCGCCACTGGCGGCTTTCAGCATCGCGGCCTTCAACCGTTCCTCGGGCACCATGATGTCGCCGTGCACGCCGGTGGTCGCGTGGAAGACGCCGAGCGTGGGCGTGAAGGAGTAGCGCTCCCCCTCGACCCCGTTGCTCGGTTCCTCGGTGACCTCGAAGCGCAGCTTCTGCCAGCCGCGCAACGCGGACGCCAGCTTGGCCGCCGTGCCGGCCTCGGCCTGCCACGACAGCTCCGCCCGGTAGGTTCCCTGCGCCGCGGGCTGCGGTGTCCAGTCGAGTTTCACGGGCACACCAAGGATGCCGCCCGCCGCCCACTCGACATGCGGGCACAACGCTGACGGCACTGTGTGGACGTAAAGAACGCCACGAGTCGTCGCCACCGGGACCTCCTGTGTGCTCGAGGGGCGCCTTCCCCAGCGTTCTCGATCACTTGCCGTCGATCCCGGACAGCGAGGTCCATACTGCACCACCAACGGGTCGGACACCAGCAGCCTCGCCGTGTCAACTACATCACCGTCGTGTCGCGATTCCTCCTCGACGCCGTTCTCACGCCGAGGAGCGGGTCACCAGGCGGGTGGGCAGGATGAGGGGGCTGGGTTGGTCGCCGGCCATGACGGCAAGGAGCATGCGGGCCATCTCGCGCCCTAGGGCGTGGATGGGTTGGTTGACCGTGGTGAGCGGTGGGGTGGTGTGCCGCGCGGCGGGGATGTCATTGAAGCCGACGATGGCGACATCGGCCGGTACTGCGCGGCCGGCTCGGGCCAGCACGCGAAGGGCGCCGACAGCCATCTGGTCGGAGGCGATGAAGACTGCGTCGAGATCGGGGGCGCGTTCGAGTAACCGGGCCATCGCCAGGCTGCCGCCGTCCTCGCTGAACTCGCCGTTGTCCACCAGGCTGTTGTCCAGCCCCGCTACAGCGAGCGCGTCGCGGAAGCCTTGTAGCCGGGCCATCCCGGCTCCCTCGTCCGGGCGACCGGTGATGGTGGCGATCTTGCGACGGCCGGCCGCGACCAAGTGCTCGGTCGCGAGTCGCGCTCCCCCGCGGTTGTCCGCATCCACGTAGTACCGGGGTTCGAAGTTCAGTGGCCGGCCGCCGAAGACGACCGGTACCGAGGCGTTGGCGGCGACCGCTGCCAACGGATCGTCACCATGCAAGGACATCAGCATGACGCCGTCGGCTTGCCTGGTTCGTAGTACTTGCTCCAGTCGTGCCTGGCCGCGTGTCGAGGTGGCGAGCGAGAGCATCAGTTCGAGTTCGGTTTCTTCCAGCACGGAGTTGATGCCGACCACCACCTCGGCGAAGAACGGGTCGGTGAACATCGCCGGATCGTCGCCCGAGATGGCCAGCACCACCGCGCCGGCCTGCTGGGTGGCGAGTGCGCGAGCCGTTGCGTTGGGCACGTATCCGAGATCGTCGACGGCCCGCTGGACCGCCTCGCGTTTGGCCCGGCTCACGTGCGGCGCGTTGTTGATCACCCGCGACGCCGCGGACCGCGATACCCCGGCCCGCTCGGCAACCTCGTCGAGCGTGGGTTGCCGCCTCGGCGTCTCGATCGCCACCTTCGTCTTCTCCTTCGCCTTGCCTGGCGGAAACTGTATATCGGTCACGACCGGCCAGCCGGCCTCACGGACAGCCCGAGAGGGTTGCCCATCGCAGATACGGCGCCCGCTCCACATCCAGCCAACTCCGCCACGCCAACCCCACCGACGTAGGCGCCGTAGCCGGGTCAGCCGGTTGCTGTGGTTGCTTGGGCGCTGCCTGGGTCGGCTCTTGCTGTACTGCGATGCGCCCGGCCTGCGCCTCGCCTTCCGTGCTTTCGTCCGCGTTGAGGGCGATCCCTCTCCCACCCCGCATGACTAGTCCTTCCGATCGCGGCCGAGCAATTGCTGGAAGCGCTCCCAGTACTGCGGGCGCCGAGGCCACGGTGACGCCGCTGAGTCAGCGCCGGCCAGAACCCGATGCTGCTGAGGGGCGGGTTCAGAACTGGGAGCGCTTCCGGTCGACGATAGGGCAGCCGGGCCCGGTTGTGAAGAGCGAAAATCACGCTCAGTTCAGCCCTTGACACGCTCAGAAGTGGTCGGCACCATGCACAGGGACGCCGCTGACTCGTAGGCCAAAGTGAAAGCGCTCCCAGCGCTCTTTCCCACCGGAGGCAGCAGCATGTCCAGATTCCGAAGGCGCTCGGCGACCGGCCTGATCGCCTTCCTCCTCATCCCCGCCTCGGCCGTGATCCCGACGGCCTCCCAGCCCGCCGCAGCGGCCGACGGCCCGCAGTACGAGCGGGTGTTGAACGGGACCTTCGACGATGGCAGCAAGAGCCCGTGGTGGAGCAGCGGCAACACACCGACCACCGTCGACGCCGGACGACTGTGCGCCGAGATTCCAGGCGGCACGGTGAACGTCTGGGACTCGATGATCGGCCAGGACGACGTACCGGTGGAGAGCGGCCAGCCTTACACGCTGCGGTTCGATGCCTCGGCGAGCCGGCCGAGCAGCTTCCGGGCGGTCGTGCAGACCGCGTCCACACCCCGGGCGACGGTGATCAACCAGGGCATCGAGGTCACCACCACCCCGCAGACCTTCGTCTTCACCGAGACCTCACCGACCACCTCCGAGCACACCCAGGTCACCTTCCAGGCCGGCGGCGGCGCGGAGCCGTACACGCTCTGCCTCGACAACATCTCGTTCATCGGCGGAGTCGTGCCACCTGGTGGTGTACGGGACTTCGGGTCGCCGGTGCGGGTGAACCAGCTCGGCTACCTGCCGAGCGGACCCAAGCGCGCCACCTACGTCACCGACGAGACCACGCCACAGCCGTGGCGACTGCTCGCCGCAAACGGCAGCGTCGCGACCAGCGGCCGCACCAGCCCCTTCGGCGCGGATGCAATGTCCGGCACCAAGGTCCAGCTGATCGACTTCGGGACGTACCGCGGCACCGGCGACGGCTACCGTCTCGCGGTCGGTGACCAGCTCAGCGAACCATTTGCCATCGGCAACCACATCTACCGCTCGCTGCGACAGGACGCGCTCGCGTACTTCTACCACAACCGCAGCGGCATCCCAATCGAACCCGCGTACGCCGGTCCGGAGCGCGCCCGCGCCGCCGGCCATCTCGGTGTCGCGCCGAACCAGGGCGACACCTCGGTCCCCTGCTTCCCCGGGACGTGCACGTACAGCCTCGACGTACGGGGTGGCTGGTACGACGCCGGCGACCACGGCAAGTACGTCGTCAACGGAGCCTTGGCCGCGTGGCAACTCCTCGACCTCTACGAGCAGTCCGGCGACCAGGCGTTGCGGATTCCTGAAGCAGGCAACGAGATTCCCGATGTTCTGGACGAAGCGAAGTGGGAGCTCGACTTCCTGCTGCGCATGCAGTCGCCGTCCGGCATGGTCCATCACAAGATCCACGACGAGAAGTGGACCGGTCTGCCGCTCAAGCCTGCCGACGACCCGCAGCCGCGCTACCTCTATCCCCCGTCGACTGCCGCCACTCTGAACGTCGCGGCCGTTGGGGCCCGCTGTGCCCGGGTCTACGCGCGCTGGGACAAGGCGCTGGCCGCTCGATGCCTCACGGCAGCGGACAAGGCCTGGAAGGCAGCACTCGCGAACCCAGCGGTCTACGCGCCCCCGGGCGGCGAAGGCGGCGGTGCGTACGAGGATGCCAAGGTGACCGACGAGTTCTCCTGGGCAGCCGCCGAGCTCTTCGCGACGACCGGCAAGCAGTCCTACAAGAAGGCGATCACCACCCAACTGAAGGCGGCTGACGGCTTCTCCTGGCAGGAAACCGGCGGTTTGGCCGACCTCGCCCTTGCCCGCATCGCGTGGCGGTTGCCGTTGCTCGAGCGCTGGCGGCTGACGCAAAGGATCAGCAAGGTCGCCGACCAGTACGTCGCCGATCTGCGCTCGCAGGGGTATGCCAACCCCTATCTCCCGGCGGACGGCAAGTACGTCTGGGGATCGAACAGCGCCGTCGCCAACAACTCGATGATCATGGCAACGGCCTACAACCTGACCCACAACGGCAAGTACCGCGGCGCGGCGCTGGAGTCACTCGACTACCTGCTCGGCCGGAACGCCATCAACCAGTCCTACGTGACCGGGTACGGCGAACGGGACAGTCACAACCAGCATCACCGCTTCTGGGCGAACGCCCTGGACCCGGCGCTGCCGACGCCGGCGCCCGGATCGCTGGCGGGTGGACCGAACTCCGGCCTGCAGGACCCCGTTGCCCAACGCAAGCTCCAGGGCTGCGCACCGGCCACCTGCTACGTCGACGACATCGGCTCCTACTCCACCAACGAAGTCGCGGTGAACTGGAACTCCGCCCTGGCCTGGTTGACCGCCTTCGCCGACACCAAGCGCTGATCATTCCGTAACAGGCCCGCCAGCGGTGGGCCTGTTACGGAAAGCGGGAGGCCAAAGCGATACAGGCGCCGGCCGTCGCGAGGGTCAGCAGCATGGCGATCCCGGCGAAGCGCGAGGTGACTTCCTTGTCGACCTGGTCGTAGCCGACGGAGGAACCGATGTCCTTGTAGACGTCTTCGAGCTCGCCGGCGGACTCGGCCGTGTAGGCCTCTCCGTCGGTGATCTCGGCGACGCTGCGCAGCTCGGCGCGGTCCGGGGGAACGCGCTGACGGATGCCGTCCATCTCGATGAAGCCCGAGTCGGTACCGAAGGTGATCGTGTAGACGGGCGTGTTCTTCGCCTTCGCCGCCTGCGCGCCCTCCTGCGCGGTCCGGCCGACCGTGCGCTTGCCGTCCGACAGCAGCACGATCCGCGCCGGGGCCGGGTCGTTCGGGTGGTCGGGGTCCGGCGGGACCTGGGTCAGCGCCTGCAGGGAGGTGAAGATGCCCTCGCCGGTCGCGGTGGACTCGGCCAGCTCGAGCCCGTCGATCGACCGCTGCACGGTGGCCCGGTCGGTGGTCGGCGGCACGATGATGGACGCCGTACCGGCGAAGTTCACCAGCGCCACGTTGAACTTGGCCGGCAGCTGGCTGACGAAGTTCTTCGCCGACTTCTTCGCCGCCTCCAGCCGGTTCGGGTCGACATCGGTGGCCATCATCGACAGCGAGACGTCGATCGCGACCACGATGGTGGCCCGCTCCCGCGGCACCTTCACCTCGTCCTTGGGCTGGGCGAACGCGACAATGCACGAGCCCGTGGCCAACAGCGCCAGCACGACGGCCAGGTGCCGGCGCCACTGCGGGCGGCGCGGCGCGACCCGATCGAGCAGCGCGATGTTGGTGAACCGCAGCGCGTACTGCGCGCGCCGGTGCTGCAGGACGAGGTAGGCGCCCACGACGACCGGGATGATCAGCAGGAACCACAGTCTGGCCGGAGACAGGAACTCCATCAGCGAGCCACTCCCTTCGGCGGTTGGTGCAGGCGGGGTGCCATCCGCCGGTAGGCGAGGACGAACCGCACGGTGTCGGCGACCCAGTCGCGGTCGGTCCGCAGGACCAGATGTCCGGCTCCTACCCTACGCAGGGCGGTTCTGGTTCGTTCCCGCTGCGCCAGCGCGGCCGCGGTGTACTGCTCGCGGATCCTGCGCTTGCGGGTGTCGATCTCCCGGATCGCTCCGGTCTCCGGGTCGCCGATCATGACGACGCCGATGTTGGGCAGCTCCAGCTCGCGCGGGTCGATGATCTCGACCGCGAGCACCTGGTGCTGAGCGGTCAGCTTGCGCATCGCGCGCTCCCAGGACGGCTCCATCCGGCTGTCGATCTCGCCGTCCTCGGGGGTCAGGAAGTCGGACACGATCACTCGCAGACCACGCTTGCGCTGGGTCCTGGCCATCGAGTCCAGCGCGCCGGCCAGGTCGCTGCGGGCCTGGTGCTCACCGTGGTCGGTCTCGGCCAGCAGCGCCCGGAGCAGGCCGTAGAGCGCCAGCCGCCCGGACCTGGCCGGCCAGCGGCGCAGCGACGAGTCACGGAGCATCAGGCCGCCGAAGCGGTCGCCGAGCCGGTGGGTCAGGAAGCCGACGGTCGCGACCGCCGCGACGGCCAGCTCGCGCTTCTCGAGCTGGGAGGTGCCGAAGTCCATCGACGCGGACAGGTCGACCAGCGCCCACGTCTCCAGCTCGCGGTCCGCGATGAGGTCGCGGACGTGCGGGACCGTAGTACGGGCTGTTACTGCCCAGTCCATCCGGCGGACGTCGTCACCGACCTGGTACTCGCGGGCCTCGGCGAGCTCGGTGCCCGGGCCGGGCAGCAGGCCGAGGTGCTCCCCGTGCAGCATGCCCTCCAACCGGCGGACGACCGTGAGCTCCAGCCGTCGCAGGGCACGCTCGGGAGCGAGTTGCGAGATCGTCATCGCAACCCGCGGATCTGGTCGGTTCGCCATAGGTCAGACGAATTCCGGTCGGCCACTGCCGTCGGTGCCGTCGCGCCAGACGGGCTGCGGCGGCGGGACGGTGGCCAGGATCCGCTCGACCACGGCGCGCGGGTCGATGTTGTCGGCGACCGCGTCGAAGGTCAGCCCGAGCCGGTGGCCCATCACGTCGAGGGCGACCGTCTGGACGTCGCTGGGCAGCAGGTAGTCGCGGCCGTGGATCAGCGCCAGCGCGCGGCCGGCCGCGACCAGGCCGAGGGTGGCCCGCGGGCTGACCCCGAGCTCGATGATCGGCTCGAGGTCGGGCAGGTGGAAGTCGGACGGGGTCCGGGTCGCCATCACCAGACGGACCGCGTACTCCGCGACCAGGTTGTGCACGAAAACCTGCTCGGCCGAGCGCTGCAGCTCCATGATCGTCTCGGGCTTCAGCACCTGGCGCGGCTGCGGCGGGTCCACGCTCATCCGGCGGAGGATCTCGAACTCCTCGTGGCCGCGCGGATGCGGTACGTCGATCTTGACCAGGAACCGGTCCCGCTGCGCCTCGGGCAACGGGTAGACACCCTCGGACTCGATCGGGTTCTGGGTGGCGATCACGATGAACGGCTTGGGCATCGGGAAGGTCTGGCCGCCGATCGACACCTGCCGCTCGGCCATCAGCTCCAGCATCGCCGACTGCACCTTGGCCGGGGCCCGGTTCACCTCGTCGGCCAGCACGAAGTTGACGAAGGTCGGCCCGAGCTCGATGTCGAACGCCTCGCGGGTCTGCCGGTAGATCCGGGTGCCGACGATGTCGGAGGGCACCAGGTCGGGGGTGAACTGGATCCGGGCGAACGAGCCACCGACCACCGAGGCGAAGGTCCGCACGGCCAGCGTCTTGGCGACGCCGGGCACACCTTCGAGCAGGCAGTGTCCCTTGGCCAGCAGCGACACCATCAGCGTCTCGACCATGTGCTCCTGGCCGACGATCACCCGCTTGACCTCGCTGATCGCCTCGCTGACCAAATGGGACTGCTGGGCCACTGACCCTGCCGGCACAGTGGTTTCGGTCATGCCTGTCCTTCCGGGGTCCCACACGGGACCTTGTTCTGCGCTCGGGAACTGCCGCCATTCCATCAGATCGCCGGGTCCGGACACGAGCGCGCCCCGCCCGGCTCCCCTCCTATCCTCCCCACCCGCCCAAATCCGAACACACCGGTACGCCGTACTTGGGCTGGCCTGGGCGACACTGCTACCAGGGATGTGGTGGGATTGGTACTGATGACCGCGACCGACTCCCACACCGAAACGGCGGCGCCGTCGGAGCCCAAGGCTCCGGCCGAGGCGCCCGCGCGGGTGCTGCCGGACGCGTTGCCGCTGCTGCCGGAGGACCCGCCGCGGGTCGGCGACTTCTGGCTGCGCGCCCGGCTCGGCGCGAACGCGGCCGGCTACCTGTACTCGGCCAGTGACGAGACCGGCCGCGACGCCGTGGTCGCGCTGATGACCGAGGGCGCGGCCGACGACGCGGCGGCCCGGGACCGGTTCGTGACCGCGGTCGACGAGTTGCCGCCCGGAGTCGTGCTCGCCCACAACGACGCGGACGACGACGATCTGGCGCTCTGGGTCGCGCTCGGGCCGATCCGGACCGATGACGGATCGAGCGCCGCCGCCGACGAGCGAGAGATCGCCGAGCGGCGGGGCGAGGACGTGCTGTCGGCAGTCCTGATGGACCGGATCCCGCCGATGGGCGGCCGCGTCCGCGGGCCGGATTTCCGGCACTACTGGGAGCACCGCCGTCGCCCGGGCCTGTTCCGGATCTGGCCGTTGCCGTGGCCGTCGGCGCTGCGGCCGGCTTCCTGGTTCGCGATCACGATGTCGCTGATCACGATGGCGATCATCATGGTGCTCGCGATCCTGATCGCCTGGCTGCTGTTCCGCAACGCCCCCGAGGTGGAACCGGAACCGGTCATCCCGTCACCGAGCGACACCGTCACGGTCACCGTCACCCCGACGACCCCGCCGCCGAACTCCGAGAGCCCGGGTACTACTCCGACGTCACCGAGCGTCAGTCCCAGCCCGACCAGCGGCGGCACCCCAGGCACCGGCAGCCCAGGCACCCCGGACCCCGGCGACCGCTTCTGATCACCGGGCCGGCGCCAGGGATCCCGGGCACCGCCCACCTGGCCGGCCGGCCCTCCGAAAAGGACCGGCCGGTGACCGTTACAGGGAGTTTCTGATCGCGGTGGCCTTCGCTACCAGCTGGGTCGCGGCGGCGGCCGGGATCTTCTTGCCGGACTGCGACTTCACCTCGAGGATGAACGCGTTCAGCAGCACCTTCGCGGCCGGCTTCTGGTTCGCCTTGATCGCGACCCGGGCCAGTTCGAGCTTGAGCACCAGCGACTTCTCGAGCGGCTTGTACAGGTGCAGGGCCTTGACCTCGGCGATCAGGTCCTTCAGCGCCTGGTCCGGATCGGCCGGCGCGACCGTCTCGACGAACTCGACCGACCCGGCGTCACAGTTCGCGCCGAGCGGCCGGGCCTGCAACCGCTGGTCGTCCTCGATCGTGCAGTTCGCCACCGGCACCCGGCCGCCGAGCGGACTGGTTGCTGCCGGCAACCGCCCGGACGGGTAGCCGTTCGACAACGGGCCGAGCTGCGGATCGGCGGCCGTCACCAGGTCCGAGGCGATCGAGCCGCAGGTGGCGTCCCGTAGTACGGAGAAACCACCCGAGACGCTGTTGAACGCGCCGCCCACGCCCGCGCACGCAGTACCGGTGATCGGCAGGACCAGGGCGCTGCGATTGATGTGGACCGTGGCCGCCGGGACCGCAGCGACGTGTGCACCGGTGGTCGCTGTGTCATCGGCCATCGTCACGTGGGACAGCGTGACGTGGGTGGCGGTGGTGATGTTGAGGCCACCACCGATCGCAGCGGTGTTGCCGTTGATGGTTGAGTTCAGGAAGCTGGCCCCGAACCCGGAGATCCGTGCGCCACCACCGGTACCAGTGGCCGGTACGACGGAGTTGGCGTTGATCGTCGACTTGTCGAAAATGATCGACTCGGCGGCCAGGTCCAGCCCGGCGCCGTTCGCGGCCTTGTTGTCGTGGATCTTGGCACCGTCGAAGTCGGCTTGGTAGGCGAAGCCAACCTTGACGCCGCCGCCGTTACCGGTCGCGGTGTTGCCGGCGATGATCGGCTGGAAGCCGCTGACCGCGCCCGGGCTGTTGCTGTAGATCCCGCCGCCGTCGGTCCCGGCGGTGTTGTTCAGGATCTCGGTCGAGTCCACCGACACCGAGGTGGGCGGGCCAGGCGTGGTGTAAGCGAGACCGCCACCGCGCTGGGCGGCAGTGTTGCCGATCAGGCTGCCCTTGTAGAAGCTGAGGTTGCCGACCCCGACCGCGACGCCACCGCCGTCACCGGCCGAGATGTTGTTGTCGATCGGCGTCCGGTCGAGGTACGTCGACGCGGTGTTCCCGCCGTCCTCGACCAGCACCGGCGTGACCGACAGGCCGCCACCCGCGACGGTGCTCTTGTTGCCGGTGATGCCCGACAGCATGATGTTGATCCCCGACGCCGGCGTACCGCTGCGTTCCGACATCGAGAAGGAGATGCCGCCGAGCGCGTCGGCCGCGGTGAGCCCGTTGTTGGCAACGCCGCTCGAGTACATCGCCAGCAGGCCGCAGTTCACGCAGCGGATGCCGACCCGGCCGTTGTTCTGGATCTGGCTGAAGTTGATCGCGGTCTTGTTGGCCGGGAAACCCTGGCCGGTGTTGCTGATCCCGGCGCGGGTGTTGTTCGAGATGGTCGAGTTGTCGATCTGCAGCGGGTAGCCGTCGACCAGCGAGATGCCCGAGCCGGTGTTGTCCGAGATCGTCGTGCCGTCCAGCTTCGCCGAACAGTTGTCACAGCTGACGATGCTGCCGGTGTTGTGGTGCAGGTTGCTGCCGTTCAGCGTCAGCCGGTACGGCGTGGTGCCGTGGTCGAAGCTGGACCAGACGACCGAGCCGCCCGGCGACAGGACGTTGCGGATCTCGACGTTTGCCAGCAGCAACTCGCTGTCCGAGCGAACGGCGGCGCCCTCCAGCGCGGTCGCCGCGGTGTTCGGACCACCGTCGATGATCAGGTCCTGCAGCTCCAGCCGGCCGGCGTGGTCGGTGCTGTCGATGATGCCGACCGCGTCGCAGCTCTGCTCGATCGTCGAACCGTTGCCTTGGACAACGAGTTCGTGGCCCTCGGCATGGGTCAGCGGACCGGTGCAGCTGGTCAGCGAGTAGGTCTGCGCGGCGCCGAGCGCGATGACGTCGTCGACGCCGTTCGAGCCGGCGGTCGCGAACGCTTCCCGCAACGAGGTCTGTCCATCACCTCCGTCGACCGTGTCGGCCGTCGTGGTGACGGTGATGGTGGCGGCCGAGGCGGCCGGCGCGACGACCGCGACCAGGCCGGAGCCGAGTAGTCCGGCCAGCGCGGCGGCGCGCAGGCAGGACCCAGTGATTCTGGACATTGACATCCCCCCACAGGAATCGAAGGCACCAGAATCGCCCAGTCCCGCGGTGGCTGACAAGAGGGCGGCTAGGCGAGAAGTCTCAGGAGCTCCTCGTCACGCCACAGCTCGGCTGGAACCGATTGCCGGACCAGTACCGCGTCGGCCCGGATCTCGGCCCGGCTGGCCGCGCCGATCAGGACGGACGCGACCGCGGAATGCCTGCCAGGGAAGGCCAACGCGGCCTGCGGCAGCGATACGCCGTACCGTTCGCAGACGGCCGCGAGTCGCCGGGCCAGGATCATGCCGGGGTCAGTCGTTTGTTTGGATCGGTCGGTCCACAGCACCTGCTTGGTCAGTACTCCGGACGCGATCGCGCGCACTCCCCTGGCCTGGCACCGATCGAGCAGTGGGGTCGCGGACCGGTCGAGCAGCGAGTACTGGCCGGCGAGCAGCACCGCATCGAGTTCGGTGTCACGAACCATCCGATCGAGGAGTCGCCAGTCAGCAGCGGCCGCGCCGATCGCGGCCACCCCCCGCTCCTCGCGCAACTCATGGAGAACCGGGTAGGCCTCCTCGATGGCCTGCTGCCAGTGCGCTCCCGGGTCGTGCAGCATGACCAGATCCACTTGCAGGCCGAGCCGTTTGCGACTCTCGGCCAGCGACCTGCGAATGCCGTCGGCGGAGAAGTCTGGGCTGCCGTCCACCGATCGGCCGACCTTCGTGGACAGCAGGAACTCCTCCCGCGGCCAGCGCGCGAGCGCAGTACCGAAGCGTTGTTCGGACCGTCCGGCGCCGTAACTGGGCGCCGTGTCGAAGTACCGGATCCCGGCCTGGTACGCCGCGTCGATGGTGGCCGTCGCGATCGCGTCGCCGTCCGGGTCCGGCAGGTCGCCGATCGGAGAACCGCCGAGCCCGAACCGGGGCAGCCGGAACCTGAGCGCGGTCAACGGACTGAGAACGTGGCTGGGAGCGGTCATCGCAGTGGTCCTCCCTGTCGGCACCACTACCAAGCATGGGTGCTTTGCGACCGCCTCGCACCTCGAAACGTCCAGGTCAGCCCGGGAGGGCGCAGACCGGAATCGGGGTGGTGAACGAGCTTTTCGGCGTCAGGCCGCCCGTTTTGGGGTCCACCTGGAACGTCGCGACGTTGTTCGACCTCTGGTTGGAGACGAAGATGAGTCGCCCGGTGGGGTCCAGCGTCACATGCCGAGGCCAGTTGCCGCCGCAGGACGGCGTACCGATCAGACGCAGGGACGCGCCGCCTTCGTCGACGGCGAAGATCGCGATGCTGTTGTGCCCGCGATTGGTGAGGTAGACGAAGCGGCCGTCCGGCGACGCGATCACCTCGGCGGGATAGTTCGCCGGCGAACCGGCCGGGACCGTGCTCTGGGTCGCGCCCGGCGTGACCTTGCCGGTCGTTGCGTCGTACCGGCAGACGGTGATCGTGCTGTCCAGTTCACCGGCGACGTAGGCGTAGCGGCCGTTCGGGTGGAACGCGAGGTGGCGCGGACCGGAGCCGGTCTTCAGCTTCGCCTGGCTCCGCAAGGCGAGCTTGCCGTTGGCAATCGTGTACGTGTAGACCGAATCGGTGCCCAGGTCAACGGCCAGCACGTAGTTGCCGGTGGCATCCTGCAGGACCTGGTGGGCGTGCGGCGCTGCTCCGGCGTGCTTGACGAGATCGGTTCGTTGCCCAAGGCTCCCGTCCTGGTTGACCGGATGGACCGAGAGGTCACCGGAGCTGTAGTTGGCGCTGACCAGATACTTGCTATTGGCAACCAAGGCGAGGTGACAGGGCGCGGCTCCACCGTTGGGTTGACGATTGAGGACCCGCAGCTTGCCCGGTGAGTCCACCGCGATCGCGGTGACGCCGCCCGACGACTGCTCGTTGACGGCGTACAGGTTGCGGCCCGAAGGCGACATGATCAGGAACGACGGGTCTTGCACTCCGGTCAGTACGCCGGTCGAGGTGAGCTCGCCGGTCGCCGCGTCGTACGACGCGATCCCGATGCCGGTGCCGCCGCCCGACGGGGAGGTGTAGGTGCCGAGATAGAGGGTCGAGCCCGCTCGGCAGGACGCAGTTGCCGGCCTGGCTCCAACCGTGGCGCTGCCGAGGGCGACTGCGGTGAGTCCGAGGAAACGGCGGCGGCTCGTACCCATGACACATCCTCCGAGCTTCAGGTGATCATCCGACCACACAGAGTGGCCTACCTGAACTGGGTGTGGCAAGGGCTTTCAGAACGCGTCGACTCCGGTTGCCTCGGCCGACCAGGTCCACAGGCGCTTGGCGAGTTCCGGGTCCTGGGCTGCTTTGCTCGGCTGGACCAGCTTGGGCCTTCCGCGGTACTCGAAGAACGACGGGCCGACGTACGAGCCGGGGCGGACGTCGGGCAGCGTCGCGGCGTACAGGCTCGGCCAGGCGCCGGCGGCTGCGGACTGGGCGACGATCTTGGTGCCGAAGCCCATGACGCGCGCCTCGAGGCTGACACCGCCCATTTGCGGGCCTGACGTCTGCAAGTGGGTGCGCGCGAAACCGGGATGCGCGCCGACGCTCAGCAGCGGCGTACCGGCTGCCCGGGCGCGGCGGTCCAGCTCGAGCATGAAGAGCAGGTTGGCGAGCTTGGACTTGCCGTAGGCGTCCCACTTCGCGTAGCCGTTCTCGGCGCGGAAGTCGCTCTGGTCGATGCGCCGGACGGTCTTGTGCATGAAGGAGGAGACGGTCACCACCCGCGGGCTGCTCGCGTTGAGGAGCAGCGGTAGCAGCCGGGCGGTGAGCGCGAAGTGACCGAGGTGATTAGTGCCGACCTGCAGCTCGAACCCGTCAACGGTCTGCCGGTACGGCGTCGCCATCACGCCGGCGTTGTTGATCAGGACGTCGAGGCGATCGGGTTTGTACTGCTCGGCGGCGGCCTTCACGCTGGTCAGATCGGCGAGGTCGAGTTCGAGGATCTCTGGCCGGCGACCGGTAGCGGCGGCGAGGCCGGCCGCGGCCTGCGCGGACTTCTCCGGGTTGCGCGCCGCGATCGTCACCTCGGCACCGTGCCGGAGGAGTTCGAGCGCGGTCTCGTAGCCGAGCCCACTGGTCGCGCCGGTGACGAGGACGGCGCGGCCGGTCAGGTCAGGGATGTCCTTGGTGCTCCAGCTCATGCGCCCACAGTAGTAGTGGGCGCATGAGCCGGCGGGTTGCTAGAGGATCTTGCGCGCCTTGAAGGCGGCAGTGACCTGCTCGGCGGCCGCCTTGCCGTAGAGCAGGCGGGCCGACTGCACGGTGACCCGTGCGGCGTCGGCGAACGAGGTGTCCGGCGCGTAGAAGAACGTGCCCTGCAGGATCACCTTGGCGGCCTTGTTCCGGCCGAGCGCCTTGTGGATGTCCCAGAGCGCGTTCGACCAGATCTCACCGTCGTCGTGCACCTCGCCGACGATGTCGTCGGTGGTCTTGCCGGTGTCGGTCCGCCGCAGGCAGTGCTTCGGGCCCGCGGTGTACGAGGTGGCGTCCCAGTCCATCACGCACGGCAGGTCGTAGCCCTTGCTGACCGGGATGGACTGCTGGACGGCCCAGTAGTCACCGAAGCCCTCGCCGATCGAGCCGGCTTCCAGCGACTCGCCGAAGCCCGGAACGATGTCGTCCTGGATCGCGTGACCGTACTCGTGCCAGATCACCTCGGCGTCCTCGGCGTCGTCGACACCACCCTCGCCCATCGTGATCATGTCGATCGACGGGTCGTAGAACGAGTTGTCGCCGGCGAAGGTGTTGATCGAGAAGTCCTGCGACTCGTTGTTCACGTCGGTGAAGCCGAGCGAGTGGATGTACTCCTGGGTCTGGTTGACCTGGTAGTACGCCATCACCTGCTCGAACTTGTTGCTCGCCCGCTGGAAGACGAAGCTGTTGTTCGCGTTGTAGGCGAGGCCACCCTTGGCTTCCTTGATGTTGACGTACGGGCCGTTCAGGTAGCCCGAACCGTCCAGGTTGCGCAGGATGACGTTCTTCTGCGCCAGGAACAACTCGTTGGAGTTCTTGTCGTTGTTGTCCAGCAGGTCCTCGTTCTTCAGCGTCACGACCGGGTTGGGGTCGAACACCGCGCCGCGGCCGTCGGCGTGGTCGCTGATCACCTCGGACTTGACCAGCTTGCCGTCCTTGGCATCGACAAGCGAGCGAGTGACGCCCTCGGTCGAGCGCGAGGTGACGTTCCAGACCAGCCGCGCGTCCGGCCCGCCGACGACGGCGAGCTGGGCTGTTCCCTGGGTCGCGGTCGGCGTCGGGACGACACCCTTCCCGCCGGTACTGCGACTCCTGGCGGCGCGGTTCGCCACCGCGGCGTTCGCCGACTTGGTGGCGGTTGCCGACGGCACCTTCGCACTCACGTCCAGGTTCGCCGGTACGGCGTCGCGGCCGTCGGAGACCTGGACGACCTTGCCCGACTTGTCGACGTGCTTCGCGTAGTACCCGTTGAGCACCGGCAGGCCCTTGAAGGTCTGCTGGTACCAGTAGTGCTTGCCGAGCAGTGAGGTCTTGGTCTTGATCAACTTCAGGTTGCCCGGCACCGCGGTGGCGGCCGAAGCGTCCGTCGGCGCTGCCCCCGCGGCGCTGGTGAACGACAACCCGAGTGCCAGCACCGCACCGGCGGCGGTGACAGCGGCGATCGCCTTCCGGCGACGCACGTGTTTGGTCATACTTTCCCTCCCAGGTGAACGACCGTGGTGGTACGACTACGATCCGTGGCGACCCTAGTTCGCCCGGCACCACCCTGGGAAGCAAAACTTTCCGTGACCACGGCTCGGCAAGGGAAATCATCTGGTCCTCGCTGGGTCTCAGCTCCGTCGAAGCGGACAGGAACTGGCCTCTTCCCCTCGTAGGGTTTTTCCCGAACCCAGGAGAGGATCAGCCATGACGAAGTTGAGTCTGCAAGCCCAGAACCGCGCCACGCTGGAGCGCCAGTGGCTGCTCGAACGCCGGTCCGCGACCGCCCTCGAAGCGATCGAGCACTTGGTCGGCATGCAGGCCCAGGTCCCCCTCGCGCCGTACGTCGGCCTGTGGACGCGGCTCGTCGACTTCGATCCCGCGGAACTGGCCGGCCTCCTGGAGAACCGGCAGGCCGTCCGCGGTTCCTTGATGCGGGCAACGATCCACCTGATGTCCAGCCGCGACTTCCTCGCCGTACGGGGAATGATCCAGCCCCGGCTCGAACGCGAGGTCTACTCCAACACGACGTACGGCGGCAAGCGCCTCCACGGCCTCGACATGGACGCCGTACTCCAAGCCGGCATCGACCGCTTCACCACCTCACCGGCCACCGCGGTGCAACTCCGCGAACACCTCGGCCCGATGTGGCCCGACCGCGACGCCCCATCCCTGGCCCACGCGGTCCGCTGCCTGCTCCCCACCGTTCAGATCCCACCCCGAGGCATCTGGGGCAAGGGCGGCAACCCCACCATGACCACCGCCGACCTCTGGCTGGGCTCCCCCATCAACCCCAAACCAGACATCGACCAACTGGTACTCCGCTACCTGGCGGCGTACGGCCCCGCCACCGTCGCCGACGCCCAATCCTGGTCCGGCCTGACCCGCCTGTCCGAAGTCTTCGACCGCCTGGACCTGCGCACCTACACAGACGCCGACACCGGCAACACCCTCTACGACCTCCCCACCATCACCCTCCCCGACGAGGACACCCCAGCCCCCGTCCGCTTCCTCCCCGAATTCGACAACCTCCTCCTCTCCCACGCCAACCGCTCCCGCTTCTACCCCACTCCCACCCCACCAGCCCCCCTAAGCCAAGGCACCATCCTCCACAACGGCCACCTAACCGCCCTCTGGAAACGCCCCACCCCCACCAAATCCACCGCAACCCTAGAAATCCACCCCCTAATCCCCATCTCCCGCACCACCCGCAACGCTCTCGAAGCCGAGGCCCAGAACCTCCTCAACTTCACCTCGCCGACGGCCACCAACACCGACATCCGCTTCCTCGCCTAACACGACCCCCATGCGGCAAGCCTGTGGCGAGCACGCACCGGCGGGACGCAACTTCGTTGCATCGACATCGTTCGCGCCGGCAAGTCCTCGCGGAGACCAGCGCTCGGTACGGTCAGAGACTCTGTGGTGACTCGAGAACGTGAATCCGGTCGACCACTGCGGGTCGGCTCGACATGAACTCAGCACGGCGACTTCCAAGCTGCCCGAGCGTCTTCTGATGCTGCATCTGCCAGCCATGCAATACCTGCACCAATGACGGACCATAGCCAAGCTGTGCAGCCTTGCGGTCCGCTTGTTTGACTTGCCGACGACTGAGCCACGCGAGTATCGGCGGCGCGATGAGGGGTGTCAGGAACAGGAACGGCCAGAGATAGCCGTTGCCGAAGATCAGTACCGCGGCCAAGATTCCCGCATAAGCCAGAGCGAGAAAGGCGATGACTGCGCATCCCAGGGCAGGAATCTTTCGCATCAACCGTCCGAGCGCGCGGACCCCTATCAGCGTGACCCGCGCAGGGATCGAGTACCAGAAACTCAGAAGGCTCAACCGGGCGCGGCCACCCAGGTGATGACTTAGTTCATGGGCCAGAACTGCTTCCAGGTGCTGTCCGGGGACCGTGTAGAGCGCCCAGCGGGTCACTGCAATCGTATGCCCAGGGGTCGGGGTCGCGTTCGCATCATCTGACTCCTGGATCCAGATGGTGTATCGGTCGGGATTGACTCCAGCCGCCCGCGCCACCTGATGCCACGCCGGTCCGAGCCTCTGCTGCTCGATCAGCGTCGGCAGTCGAAGTCGAAGCACGTGTCGAGCGATCACCTCCTCCGTCGGACTGAGGAGAGTGACTGCACCCGAGATGACCCAAACGGCCACAATGATCCAGCCGATGGTGAACCCGAAGAACCCTCCGAGCCAGGCAACGACACACAGGCTCCAGAAGAACCATGGCACGGCTACCGCAAGTGCGGCTCCGATGCCTGAGTCGATCTGAACAGGTCCGCGTCGTCCGCTGTCCCCACCAGGCAGCTGTTTTGGAGGCTGTCCCGCTGGAAGCTGTTCCCAACCTTGGCTGGGCGGCCGCTGCTCCCATTGCTGGTCAGGCGGGAACTGATTGCCCGCCGGTGGCCACTGAGAGTTCTGAGGTCCGTAGGGCGATGGCGGACCCCCAAAAGACTGGTCACCGCCACTTGGACCCTGGGGGTCAAACGGTCCAGGCGGGCCGCTCATGAGGCGCTCTCCTTGTCGGGGCGAATTTGAACTCAGAGGTGTCCACCATAGAACCCATCTCAGTACAGCGACACGTGGACGTGGTCGAAGTGGCCGCCGGTGGCGTCGGTGGGGACGTAGACTCCGCCGCCGTTGTAGGGGATCCAGGTGCCGCGTCTGGCGGACCAGATCTTCCCGTACCAGATGACGTAGCGGACTCCCGTCTTCGGCGCTGTTTGGACAGCCCAGTTGGCTATCCGGTCCCCCGCGGCCTTGGTGGGCGCTGATCGGCGGGCGTCGCCGCCGACCATGAGGTCGCAGGCTTTTCCTCGCGGATGGTCACTGGTGGGGTTCCACAGGTGGGCATCCCAGCAACTCATGCTGAGCTGACCGAGCGAGGAGCGGGCCAGGGCGACCCAGGCTGCAGTTCGCGGTGTCACCATCCCGCCTGTGCCCGTCGGGTCGGTGATCGTCTGCTCCTCCGGCGGCCAGACGCCGTTGACCGGCTGGCCTCCGGCGACCAACCCTCCCCCGCATTCTTCATGGTCGAAACCGTCGTCGACCGTCAGCGGCGGCGTACCCGCGCGTCCGGCATAAGGATCGCCAGGTCGGTTCAGATCGATACCGGCCGCCGCCGCAATTTCTCGCGCCTCCTGCTCACGCGTCGCGTAGCGATCGGGGAAGGCCGACACTTGGACAGCCTGAGCGGCCTCCCCGTAAGGCATTGACGGCCATCCTTCGATGTCGACCAAACCTGGCGGGTCGGGCGCTGCCACGCCTCCGAAGAACGCGGCCGCGGCGTACCGAGGCTTCATGATCTGAGCCACTGTGCCCCAGCCTGCCGCAGGCCTCTGCTGAAACAGGCCGACTGAGTCGGCGTGCCCGTAGGTCAGATTCTGAAGTTCCGACTCCACCAGCGCGGTCATCAGAGCGATCAAAGTGGCTTGGCCCGGGAGTCCGCGCTCGATCGCCACTTGGTCGATGACCTTGGCGAATCTTTCCTGGTCTTGTCGGACTGGCCCTCCCGATCCTGGAGCGTCTGCCTGGCCGGGTGCCAGCGGCACGCAAGCGGCCTGTGGCTTCCCCGATGCGCCGAACGGCGCAAGCATGAGAAGCCCGACGACACCGACCATCGCCATCGCCGCGAGAGCCTTCAGCAGCACACCGCGGCCCATCAAGCCGCTGCCGCGTCCCAGGGCGCTATTGCCACTGAACATGTCGACACCCGCTTCCGCCGGTCATGGCCCGGTACCGCCGGAAACGTCGCTGATCAGCCAGCGGTCGTCTTGAAGGCTCACGGTCACCAGCAGCGGTACCTCGAAGCGCTGTGGCTTGGTACCGGTGGTCGCGATGGTGACCTTGAGCAGACGGGTGATCCGGTTCGGGGTATCGACGGGTGCGGCGTCCTCCCGGGGAGCGCCGGCCACGGCAGAAACTACTGATGACTTGCCATTGCTGGCCTTGAGAGCGTCATACGTCGAGTCGCCCGCTGAAGCAAAGCTAGCCGCGACGCCAGGAGTCACGTACTGGGCGCACTTGTTGATGAGCTGGGAATAGCTCTCGGACGCCGGATCGCGGGTGTAGAAAGCTCGAGCCCATGTCTCGACCAGTCTGGTCGCATCGGCCGTTGTTGCTGCCGGAGGGCGCCGGCTTTCCGGAGGTGGGACCGACAGGGTCGGGGACGTGCTCGGGGACTCTGAGGTGGTGGTACCGGCGGGAGGGGTCGGCAGAGCAACAGACCGCGCGGGGGTCAGCAAACCGATGGGCTGCTTGTCGCCGTCATCGCCACCGAGGATTCGCGGAAGGCCTCCGCCCAATCCCAGGATGACGATCATCACCAGAACAACCAGTACGACGATCGCGGCCGGCGACACCGGTTCAGCTTGGCGCTGATTGCGTAGCCAGGCGATCCGCGCAGCATGGTCGTCACGCCGCCAGTTCTTCTTGGCCTGACGACGCTCACGCCGACTCAGCTCGTCGAGTTCCTCGGGGTACTCGTAGTCGCTGTTGATAACCGAGCGCCACCCGTTCGGCTCTGGTGGCCGCGGCCGCTGACCTGTCGGCCGAGCCCCGGGATCGTCCTCAAGACGCTCAGGCTCACGAGCGTGATGCCCTCGTGAGCCCTTACCGCGAGATGAGTCGCGCTCCTTACGCGCCATGATCCATCACCGGCGCCTTGGCACATGAACGGTCACACCGTCTTTCGTGACCTTCGAATACTCCCTGAACCGACGCTGCGTCGGCGCAGTGGACCGCCGGCGCGTGGGCGCCTTCGGAGGACCTTCGCGCAGACTCGCGGACTGCACATAGGCACGCGGCTCGTAGCGCGGTTCGCTGACCGCCGGAGCCTGGATCCGCTTGGAATGCCGAGCACTCTTCGCCTCAGCAGACTTGGCACGCGCCTGCCTGCTCCCTGAACCCGGACCTGTCCCCGAACTCGCACCAGCCGAGCTCACCACGGCCGCACCCGTACTGACAGACAAGGTGCGACGGCTGTCGCCACGCCCCTGGCTTCTCGCGCGCGACAGGCTCAAGGCGGGAGAGTTACGCGTCGTCCCGGTGCCGGTAGGCCTGCCAGTCTCGGATGATGCAGGCGCTGCACCGCCACCAGTCCCGGTGGCCGCGGATGTACCGACCGACTCCGTCCTCTTGCGCTCTGCCCCTGTCGTCAACTCGTAGGTGCTTCGTCCTGGCGTCGCCCGCCCAAGCGAACCAGCCGCAGGCGCCTGGCGGAAGACTCGAACAGCGGTGACCCGTTGAGAGCTGGCGCCGGGCTGAGTCGCTCTCTCACGGCTTCGTTCCGAAGGTGCCGGAGACGCACCTCGCCCACCGATCGCATTCACCAAACGTTGCATGGCACCCGTCGCGCCCCTGCGAGCGAGGTTGCCGAGCATGATGCTTCCGGTCCCTGGTCGCATCATCGTCGTCAGGCTGTCCAGAAGCCGCCGCACCCTGACACCGACGATCAAGACGCAGATCGCGAGGCCTGTCACCGGCAGCCAGCCCAGGCTGCCGCTCAGACTGAAAACAGCGGTGAGCAAGGTCAGCGCCGTACCGAAGATCAACATCGCCAGGAAGGATTGCAGCACAAGGCCTATCAAGGCTTCGAACCAGTTGAGACCCCATTGGCGCGGCCTGCCGGGGATGATCCAGAGGCAGGCAAAGAAGACCCCCACGACCAGGAGCAGCAGACAGCCGATGAAGGCCATCAATGCTGTGAAAGCCAACGCGATGTTGAGGAAAGCGAACAACGTGGCGGCTATGCCGGCGATCATCACCACGCTCACCCGGCCGAACGGATTGTCTCCCTTCAGCCATCTGACCGTCGGTGCATCTCCGCCGCCCTCCGCGGGCGCAACCACATCGTCGATGTACTTGCTTCTCGCTTCCGCGTCGGTGCCGACTTCCAGCAGTCCCCTGCCGTATCGCTGACAGGCCTCGATCGAACCGAACTCAGCGATACACCACGGGGTCACGACAAAGCCGCGCCAGCTCGCGTCGGCCGATTTGCGCAACAGCGTCTCTTTGGGTGTTCCAGTGAAGCCGGGCTCGGGCCACGGAACCGGCGTCTGCATCGTCGAGCCCATCGCGTCCGACGAGGCAGTCATCACTGCTCCCGCGCCGAGCTGGCGGGCGCCGTCAACCCCACGGATCCACGTTGCGGGCGCTAGAGCGAAACTGAGGCTGAGCAGCCCTGCGACAAAAACCCACATCAGCTGACCGAGCGCGCTCCCAGACGTCTTCCGCTGCGTGTAGGCGGCGACAGCACCGAACGCCAGAGCCGAAGGCAGTAGCCACCCTGCCAACTGAGTACCCGTCGCACCAACCGTCGTGGACGTGGCTTCTGTCAACGAAGAGACGTCAGTGAACGAGAACAGCCACCATCCCACCGAGATCGCCGCACGAGTGATGGCGGTGACATAGCCCATCACGATCAACGCGTACCCGTTGAAGATCATGTTGAAGGTGTCACTGATGCCCTTGTCGAAGTCCAGCGTGAACAGCATGGGGCTGTAGGACTCGAAGAGGGTTCTGCCGTCGCCGTGGGTTAGGTCTGGGGTGGGGAGTAGGTCGCCGAAGCCGGTGGGGTTGGTGGGGCCGGTGTTGGGGTCGGCGGCTAGGGCTAGTTGGGCTGAGACTATGAAGGAGATCGCTAGTGTGGTCAGCGCCGTGCGGAGACGGCGGGACCATCTCATGCGACGTGCTCCTTTTTGTTGGGGGAGGTGCCGTTTGAGGGTGGGGGGGTGGGGTCGGCCGGGTACATGGCTTCGTTGTAGGCGGCTTCGTCTGCTTCTTGGTCGTAGACCTCGTCGGGGCCGATCGGCTCGTCGTAGCGAGGGGGGTGGTGGTGGTCATGGCCCCCGATGCCGGCTGCGGAAGGCGCTGCCGAGCTGCCGTTCGACGGGGCTGTTGCGGGTGGTGGCGCGGGGTGAGTCGGCGCTGTTGGGGCGTAGGTCGGCGCAGGTGGTGGGGCGTGGGTCGGCGCGGGTGGGGGTGGTGGGGCGTGGTGGGTGGCGGTTTCTACCACCGGGACTGACGGGAGGGGCTCGTCGTTGACGGGTTCCTGGGTGTGGGCCTCGGCTTGGGCGTGGGCTGCCGCGGCCGGTTCGAGGCGGTCGTCCAGGTCTTCTTCGTCGTCGGCGAACGGGTCCGGGTCCTCGTACGGAGCGAGGATCGGCTGGGTCGGTTCGAGGTCGTGTTCGGACTCCGGGGTGGTGCGGAGGAGTTCGGCGACGCGCTGGCTGGGGATGTCGATCTGGACGGTGGCGACCTCGTCCCAGCGGTCTCGCATGATGCAGTGGCCGTGGCGGATGCTCTTGCCGTTGGCCGCGGTGTTGATGCCGCGGACGAGGGTCTGGTACGGCGCTGTCTGTGGCCGGCCCAGGAGCTCGAGCAGGGAGTCGACCTGCTCGCGCGACCGCAGGCTGAAGGCGAACAGAGTGGTGATCTGCTCGACCAGACCGGGCAGCTTCAGGATCGACGCCGGGTCCTGTGTGTCGAGGACCAGCGAGGCGCCCAGAGCACGACCGACACGGGCGATGTAGTCGAGGAATGACGCGCCATCGGGCGTCTTCGTGAGCAGGTGGACCTCGGGCACGATCACGACCTTGGAGCGGCCGCGGAACTCGCGCCGGCCCGTAGTGCGGACCATCCAGGCGAGGCAGCCGCGGAGGCAGGCCATGCCGACGCGTTCGATCGGGGACCACGATTCGGGCGCGGACTCCGGTGAAGGCAGGGTCAGGCCGGGCATCTGCACGACCCACAAGCCAGGGTTGGTCGTCAGCGACGACAGACCCGACGGCGGGCCGGCAACGACCGAACCAAGGCCGGTCTCGACCAGGTCACGCAAAGCAAAACCAACAGTCCGGGTGGTTTCGGACTCAGCCGCGCAGAGCCGCTGAATCACGCCCCACGACGACGGGTCGGGCGACTGGATCTCCGCACGCGTCGCGGCCATGACTGGCGCTTCCGCCGCGCCACGCAGGTGTGGAGGAAGCAGCAACATCAGCTGCGAAGGCGCCTGCAGCAACGCGTCATCCACAGGCAGGACGCGCAGCAGGTCGGCAGCACCCGAGAACTGGGCCGTGATCTCGATGACAGCAGTCGGTACGCCGTACTCCGCGGCTACCGCCGAAACTCCTGCCGCATCACCCTTGAGGTCCAGCAGCGGGACCCAGGCGCCGGCAAAAGCCGAGTCGAGGCCGCCCAGCATCGCGGCGGTCGTCTTGCCTCGACCCGATCGGCCGAGGAACAGCGTCGTCGTCGCGTCGCCCAGGGCCGAACCCGCCGCAGCGTCGAAGCGCACCAGACCAGGTGTCGACCCGGTCAGGTAGCCGATGGCGGGACCGGTCGCGTCACCGATCGACGCGCCACCCCAGAACCACGAGCCGAAGAACGCGGTCGACTCACGCACGTGGCCGAGATCGGGCACCCGCAGCTGGTCACCCGGCAGCGATTCCAGCCAAAGGTCCCGCTGCTCGTCCGCGCCCGCGGCCACGGTGATACCGCGGTCGGCGTAGTGGGCGATGACGGCGTCGACGTACGCCTCCAGATCCTCGCGGGTGTCCGCGCTGACCAGCAGGCGTGGGTGGTCCTCGACCAGGGTGAGGCCGCTGCGGTTGATGTCCCGCTTGACCTCGCGCATGATCCGCTCGGTCTCGACGATCTCGTCGGCGGTCTCCTCGGCGGTGCCCTTCGCGGCGGAGCGGCGCTGTTCCTTGGCGCTCTTGCGGGTCTCGTCGACCAGGTGCCGCGCGGTCTTCTTGGTCAGCACCCGGAACCGCACCGACGCCTCGACGGTGACGTCGATCTCGTCGCCGTCATCGTCGATCGCCTTGATCTCGGACAGGGTCCGCAGCCACTCCCCCGCGCCCGGTGTCTCGAGCTCTTCGGGGAAGTCCGTCATCGCCAGCACGGACGTGTACGCCGCGATCTGGCCGCGGGTGTCGTAGATGCGCAGGTGGTCGGTGTACGGGACGACTCGACCGGCCGTGAGGCGGGCCAGCGAGGCGCCGGTGATCAGGCCACGGCGGGGAGCCGCGACGGCACCGCGGTGCATCTCACGGCTGATCAGCCAGGAGATCACCTCGGCGGGAGCGGTGTGCGCGCGCCAGACGGTCGAACCGAGCTGTCGGGCCAGCTTGCGGACCCGCTCGTCCAGGTGAGCCAGCTCGCGCGCGCTCACCCGCCACGACGTCGTACCGAGTGCGTCGCTGATGGAGCCACGGACCTGCGCCGTCGCGCGGGGGTCGCGGTCGCTGAGGTGGACGCCGAGGGCGACGTAGCGCTCCGGCATCCGCATCTCGTCGATCCGGTCGGCGCGGGTCTGGGCCCAGGCCTCGTGGTCGCCCAGCCGGTAGTGGCCCGTCACGCTGTCGATGTAGTCCTGGCCGGTCGAGCGGCCCCAGACCACCTTCAGGTGGCTGAGCCGGTCGCCGAGGATCGTCGCGGCCGCGCTGACCGCGGCGTCGAGCGCGGCGTCCTGCTCGCCCTCGGTCGCCAGGTCGGTGTTCGCCACCGAGATCAGGAACCACGCCTCGGCGCTGCGTTCGGTCACCAGCAGGCCGTCGGCGATGGCGACCAGGCGGGGCGGTGGCAGACCGCGTTCGCGGCCGATGCCGACCAGGTTCAGGAGCTTGTCAGCGATCTTCATTCG
Source organism: Kribbella sp. NPDC023855 (assembly GCF_040639475.1). Lineage (NCBI taxonomy): Bacteria > Bacillati > Actinomycetota > Actinomycetes > Propionibacteriales > Kribbellaceae > Kribbella > Kribbella sp. NPDC023855. The sequence goes on along the minus strand of NZ_JBFAAA010000005.1, from coordinate 517,547 downwards.
TGCCCCTTATTATCCAATCGGCTGAGCCCAGACGACGTCCTGCGACTGACCCTCTGCACATGGTCCGCGCCGAGCAGGCGGGCCCGTTGGTTCACGGTGATGTCCGCGCCGGCGCGGACCTGCGGGTCGAGCTCCACCACGTCCTCGCGGTCCCACTCCGGCGTCACTCTGGCCCGCGCCAGGTTGGCCATCTTCTGGGTCGCGATGCGCTCCCGCCAGGGCAGGTACTCCGTCTTGTCGGCGGCCCGCGCACCGAGCCCGATGATCGGGCGGTGGGACCGCAACGCGTAGCGGACGGCCAGCGCCCATTCGGTCACCCGGCGACGACGCTCATGGTGCTTGCCGGCCCGCCAGCCGAACGCGGTGATCACGAACGGCGGTACGACGTACAGGCTGACGGTGGGCTTCTTGGGTACGCCGATGAACGGTACGAGCAGAGCGATCCAGACGAGGATGATCACCGCACCGAAGATGATCATCCGCCGGCGGGCGCCTTCTCCCAGGTCGATGCCGAGCAGGTCGTACTGCCGGGTCTCGATCTCGAAGTGGTGGGTCAGGGTCCGGCCGACGCGCATCAGCTACCCCCGGACAGCAATCCCCAGAACCCCTTGAGCACGTTGATGGTCTGGTTGTTGGCATAGATCAGCCCACCGACCAGTACTCCGGCCGCGATGTGGCCGAACAGCTCGCCCCACTCGCGCTTGAAGTAGTGCCCGATCGCCCGGAGGACGAGGATCGCGATGAAGATGTTGCCCGCGATGACCAGGACCCAGTCCTTGAAATCCGCGCCGGTCGGGACATTGGGGCCGGCGAGCGGCGCGGTGAGCTCCACCACGCTCGCGACTAGTTGGTGCGTCATCATTGCGGTATCTCCCTTGGTGCTCTGGTCATCCGATGGCTGTCTGCTGTGGTCATCCGACGGCAGCTACTTGCCATCGCTGTGCTCCGTCCGCGGCGACAGTACGCCGCAGAGTGAGCGAATAGGTCTGGTCGAGAGTGGTCTCCCCCGCACCGTCCCAGGTAACGGCGGCGGTGGCCCGGCGCTCGTTATCGTCTCCCGCGTAGACCTGCCAGGACTTCAGGTCGCCCAGTTTGACGACACCGTTGAGGCTGTGGATCACGGCCCGGGGTGCCGCCACCGCCTCCACCTTGGCGTCGGACTCGGCGTAGGCACTGAAGAACGCCTCGGCGTCCTTCAGGGTCGCCGCGGTCAGGTCGTCGTCCGGCACCCGCGCTTCGGGCATGTTCTCGGGCAGCGCTGCCCGCTCGTCGGCGACGAAGGTGGGCGGACCGCTGGCGACGACCCGCGAGGCCGTTCGCGCCACCGGCACCGACACCCGTTGCCAGGTGTACGGACCGGGCACGAAGTTGCGGCCCGACTTGGTGAACGACCGGACCTGTACCCGGACGTCGACGACCGCGACCACGCCACCGGAGTCGACCTTGACCTCACCCGGGTACGCCTTGTCGGCGGTCTGCTTGCCGCGACCGTTCCAGCCGGCCCGGGCGTCCAGGCCGGCCGCCAGGTCGAGGCCGATCTGGGCCGGCCGCGCGTCGGGGTTGCTCTCGTCCCAGTTCAGGTAGGAGACCGCGTACCGCGTCGCGACGGCGCGCGCCTCGTCCGACGGGAAGCCCGTCTGGGTGGTCTGGCCGGTGGTCGAGCCGGTGTTGTTCGGCCGGATCCAGGACCGTACGCCGCTGATGGCGGCGAGCAGCAGGACGGCCACCACCAGGCCGCGGAAGAACCGCCGCGCCCAGGTGGAGAAGGAGGACTCGGGCTCGGTCGACCAAGGTGTCTGGCCGGGCTCGATGATCGGTTCGCGCACTGGGCCGGGCGCCGCGTGGGCACCGTGCGGTGACCGCTGCCGGAGTCGCTCGGGCGGCCTCGTCCCGGCCGCGGGCGGCTGACCCGTAGTACGGGCCGGCGGCTGACCCGTAGTACGGGCTGCCGGTGGTTGACCTGGAGGTGCCTGGCCCGGGGGTGCTTGGCCGGGTGGCGGCTGGGTGCCGGGCGGCTGGGGGCGACGCGGCGGTGCCATCACGCCACCGGTCGGCGGCAATTGGGGTTGGCTGTACTGCGCCGCAACCCCCTGCGCCTGGCGAGGCGTAGGTGACACCGGGCCATCGGGGTGTGACCACCACTCCGGTGGGGTGCTCTGTGGACGTTGCCGCCCGGGCTTCTTCGTTCGCCGCTGGTCCGCCCAGTGCTCACCCTTTGGCGGCAGATTCAGCAACGCTCGCCACCAACTCATCGCTACCCGCCCCTCAGACAGCAGTTACGCGGACAGTAGCCGGGAGGATACGGCAAGCAACTGTCCACCGGGAGACCCCAGAGGGGAATCCAGGAGCATCATCGCTCCCCGCAGCCATACTGTTACCCGCTTCTGCGCTCCCTGCACATCCGCGGGTGAAGCGTGACACCTTCGGTACCGTCGCCATAACTCCTCTCCCATGCCCGACCACGTCGATCAGGCAGCGCACACCATGCCACACGGAACCGACGTTCGAATATCCGTGCGAAGACCATGGTAAACAGAACGATCCAACTGATCACAGATAGTAACCGATCCGGTGAGACGCCCTGTGGAAAACTCTCCCGTGGCGCGGGGTCAAAGTACTAGGGTTTGGGGTACTCGCGGACTTTGAGAGGACAAGCATGGAGACTCGTCGGCTCGGACGGCTGGAGCACCGGAGTTCGGTCCTGATCTACGGCGCCGCATCGCTGGGTGCCGTCGACCAGGATCGGGCCGACGCCTCGATCCAGGAGGCGCTCGACGCCGGGATCAACCACTTCGACGTGGCGGCCGACTACGGTGACGCCGAGTTGCGGCTCGGCCCGCGGATGCCGGAGATCCGCGACCGGATCTTCCTCGCCACCAAGACCGGGCGGCGCACGTACGACGAGGCGTGGTCGGAGATCAATCGTTCGCTGGAACGGTTGCAGACCGATCGGCTCGACCTGATCCAGATGCACGCGGTCTGCGATCTGGAGAACCTCGACCTGGTCACCGGCAAGGGCGGCTCGCTCGAGGCCGCGATCCGGGCCAAGGAAGAGGGCATGGTGTCGGCGATCGGCATCACCGGGCACACCGACGAGGCGCCGTCGGTGCATCGCGAGGCGTTGCGGCGGTTCGACTTCGACAGCGTGCTGACGCCGCTGAACTACAAGCTGTCCACCGATCCGAAGTACGCCGCCGACTATGCCGAACTGGTCGAGGCGGTGCAGGCGAGCGACGCGGCGCTGATGACGATCAAGATGATCTCTCGGCGGAACTGGCGGGACGGCGAGAAGAAGACCTACGACACCTGGTACCAGCCGTTCGACGAACAGCGCTACATCACGGCGGCCACGGCCTGGTTGCTGAACGGGCATCCGGAGATCACCGGGCTGGCCACGGCCGGCGAGACCAGACTGCTGCGGCAGATGGTCCAGGCGGAGAAGGAGCGGGCGGGGCTGAGCCCGGAAGACGCGGCTGCCATCCTGGACGAGGTGCAGGACTACCAGTCGCCGTTCGTGGACATGCCCTTCTGACCCCCCCGTACTGCGCTGCGCGGGGCCGGGGAACACTGACGGCTCCCGCGCTGTTGTACAGGACGTATTCGTCTAACTTCGGAGGTCGTAGTGGCAACGGTCGAGCTGTCCCAGGAGAACTTCGACAAGGTCGTCGGTTCCGACGGGCTCGTCCTGGTGGACTTCTGGGCCGAGTGGTGTGGTCCGTGTAAGGCTTTCGGGCCGGTGTTCGAGAAGTCGTCCGAGACGCACGAGGACATCACGTTCGGCAAGGTGGACACCGAGGATCAGGTCGAGCTCGCCCAGGCCTTCCAGATCCGTTCCATACCGACGCTGATGGCGGTCCGGGACGGTGTCGTCCTGTACTCGCAGCCGGGCGCCCTGCCGGCGGCGGCGCTGGAAGACCTGATCAGCCAGCTGCGCGCGGTCGACATGGAAGAGGTCCGCGCCCAGATCGCGGCCCACGAAGCCGAGCACGGCACCGAGCCGCACACGCACTGAGCCCTCGCCTATATATACAGAAAGCGGTCCAGACCCAATCCCGGCCTGGACCGCTTCCCGTTTTCCGCCAGCACGACGCCCCGTCGCCGCCTGAACCGCTGCCGTGGGGCGCCGCTACTGCGCCGTGGGGCTGCCCGGGCCCTGCTCGTACTGCGCGATTGAGGGCTGCCCCGGCCTTGCCCGCACTGCGCCGTCGAGGGCTACCCGGGCCTTGCCCGCCCTCCGACGTTGAGGACTCCCGGGCCAGGCGCGTACTGCGCTGCCTCTCCGGTACTCCGTCCAGCTGCCGGCGCTCCGTGGGTGCTGGAGCGAGCGTGGAACGGAGTGAACTCGGCACGAGCGAGCGCGGCTCGGGTGGGAGCGCCGCACAGGAGCGAGCGCGGCTCCGGTGGGAGCGGGGCACCGATCGAGCGCGGCATGGAGCGAGCGCGGCTCCAGTGGGAGCGCTGCACGGGAGCGAGCACGGCTCCGGTGGGAGCGGGGCATGGAGCGAGCGCGGCTCCAGTGGCAGCGCTGCACGGAGGGAGCGAGCGCGGCGGTGGGGAGCCTCGCTCGCGGGGGCGGCTCGGGCGACGTTGGCCGGGCGGGGGGGTGCTGCGGTGTTCCGCCGAGGGGACGCGGAAGCCGCTGGATTGTGGCCGGCTCCCGCGCGGCATCGCGGGAGCCGGGGTCTTGCGTTGCGGACACCGTCAGGCGCTCGGTGGACCGCGCCGGGTTCCGCGAGTGAGGCGTCGCGGATTCCGGGGTGTACACCGCGAACTCTCAGCAGGGTGAGAGTCGCGGGTGGTGCTTCCGGCGCCCACAGAGCAGGCGCACTACGAACGCCGGTCCGAACCGGTGAGCTCCGTTGATTGCCGCGGAGATCCACCGGGTGGTGCTTGGCAGGTCCGCTGGTTGCCGCAGGCCTGCCGGTGGCGCTGGCTGACTTCCGCTAGATGCTGCGGAGGTCCGCCGGTCTTGCTGGCGGGTCCGCTGGTTGCGGACATCCGTCGTGTTGCTGGCAAGTCCGCTAGGTGCCGCAGGCCTGCCGGGTGGTGCTGGCGGTCCGTTTGGTACTGCGGGCCGCCGGAGGCGGCGGCTTCCCGACAGGGGGCGGGAGGTCGCCGGTGGTGCTGAGGCTCCCGGTGAGGCTGGGAGCCGGTACTGCGGTGGCTCCCGTTGGTGCTGGGGAGCCGTGGTGCTGTGGCTTCCGGTCAGGCTGGGAGCCGGTGCGGTGGCTCCCGCTGGTGCTGGGAGCCGGTGGTGGTGTGGCTCCCGGTCAGGCTGGGAGCCGGTGCGGTGGCTCCCGCTGGTGCTGGGAGCCGGTGGTGTTGCGAGCTCCCGGCAGGGCGGGAGGTCGCTGGGTGGTGCTGCCGGGTCGAGCGATCGAACCCGGTGAGGCTGCCGGAGTCCGTGGGGTCACGGATCCCGGGTGGGGCTGCCGGTCTCGGGTGAGGCCGGGTGGGCTGCCGGAGGCCGTGGGGTCACGGAGCCCGGGTCGTGCTGCCGGGCTCGGGTGAGGCCGGGTGGGGCTGCCGGTCTCACGGTGAGGCCGGGTTGTGCTGCCGGGTCGAGCCACCGAGCCCGGGTGGTGCTGCCGGTCTCTGGGGAGGCCGGGTGGTGGTGGGATCGGTGGTGATGCGATCCCGTGGTGCCGGGGTCCGTGGTGAGGCGGGTCCCGGAGTGCGCCCGGGGGCCGTGGAGTCGCGGGCCCGGGGGTGGTGCTGCCGGAGCCCCGGGAGAGTTGCGGGGCCGGCCGGTGGTCTCCAGCAGGGTGGAGGCCGCCTGGTCCCGTCGCGGTGAGGCGGCTGTGGCACGCTCGGCCGCGACGGGAGATCGGTGGATGGTCGGTGGGAGCCCAGCTGCAGCAAGGCCCTTGGTCAGGGAGTCGGTGAGAGTCAGCGAAGTGGGTTGAAGGGGGCCAGTTCGGCCGGGGTGCGGCCGGTGGTGATGGTTTCGGCCAGGAGCTGGCCGGTGATCGGGCCGAGGGTGATGCCCCACATGCCGTGACCGCCGGCGGCGAAGACGCGGGGTGACGCGGTGGCGCCGATCAGCGGCAGGCCGTCCGGAGTACAGGGCCGGGGGCCGACCCACTCGAAGGTGCGGGCGTCCAGGTCGGCGTCGCGCAGCAGCGGCCGGGCTGCCGCCACGATCGCGTCGATCCGGCGCGGGTCGAGCTTCGCGTCGGGCTTGCGGAACTCCATCATCCCGGCGACGCGCAGCCGGTCGCCCAGCGGCGTACAGGCGATGCGTTGGGCCGGGAAGTACACAGGCCCGGCCGGTACGTGGGCGATCGGCACACTGAAGCTGTAGCCGCGGCCGGCCTGCACAACAGTCCGTACGCCGAACTGCCGAGCCAAGTCGCCCAGCCACGCCCCAGTCGCCATCACGACAGCGTCGTACGGCGTGCTCTCGCCCTCGTCGGTGACGATCCGGACGCCGCGGATCTCGTCCGCGATGTGCTTCACGGTCACGCCGGTGACAATGGAACCGCCGCGAGCGCGGACCGAGTCGGCCAGCATGTTCACGTACTCGCCCGGGTTGATGAAGCGCTGGCCGTGCAGCCGGATGGCGGCACCGATCTCGTCGGACAGCGACGGCTCGATCTCGCGGGCGTCGTCACCGGTGATGGCCTCGAACTCGATGCCCTGGCCGGCCGCGTGGATGTGCTCGATCTCCTCGAGCAGGACCGCGCGCTCGGCCTCCGTCCGGTACGCCGCCAGGAACGACTTGGCTTCGTACGTCTCGGCCTCGACACCCGCCTTGGCCAGCGCGTCGAACCCGTTCAGCGCCTGCCGGTTGATCGGTACCAGCGCCTCCATCGCCGTCTTCCAGCGACCCGCGGTGCTGTTGCGGGCGAAGCGGGTCATGAACGAGATGAGTCGCGGGTTCGCGGTCGGCGGCACGTAGACCGGCGACGACGGGCTGAGCACGGCGCGGACGCCGTACTTGAGGACGGCCGGTTCCGGCAGCGGGGTCGCCAGGCCGGGGGTCAACCAGCCCGCGTTGCCCCACGAGGCACCCGCGGCGACGCCTTCGCGATCCAGCACGGTGACCTCGATCCCGGCCTCCTGGAGGAACCAGGCGGTGGCGAGGCCGACCATGCCGGCGCCGACGACGGCGACCCGGTCGGGGACGATGTGAGTGCCTTGCACGGAAGCGACCATGTATCGATGGTGCGTCGCTCCGAATCCGCTGTCATGGTGCGATCACACCACAGCTGGGCCAAATGACAGTGGCAAGAGCACAATAACCTCATGATCACCGTGCCTGACCTGGTCGTTGCCGTCGGACCTGCCCTGTTCGAGATCGTCGTGGCGGGCCAGGGCGACGGCGAGGTGCGGGACATCTTCCTGGCGGATCCGCAGGAGTCAGCGACCGGGCAGCCCGGTGACCTGGTGCTGGGCTTCGGCCTGGGAAGCCCGGAAGAAGCGGTGGAGCTACTAGGGCGCTGTGCCGTCGGCAACGCCTCTGGTCTCATCCTGCGCACCACACTGGCTCAGGACCCCGTCGTGGTGGCCGAGGCCGAGAAGTGCCGGCTCACGCTGGTCGCACTACAGCCGACAGTCACCTGGGCGCACGTGGTCTGGCTGCTGCGTGGCGTGATCGACAGAGCGGCTGCACCCGACTCCCCCGCGGCAGGCGACGCCGGAGTACACCAGGAGCTCTTCGCACTGGCCGATGCCGCCGCAGCCATTGTCGATGCGCCAGTGACCATCGAGGACAACCAATCCCGAGTCCTGGCCTACTCGAGCCTCCATGACGTGAGTGATACCGACCCGACCCGGGTGTCGACGATTGTCGGCCGGCGGGTGCCTGCTGAGGTCATCGCACACTTCCGGGCCCGGGGAATCTTCCGGCGGCTGGCCCGGTCGAGTGAACCGTTCCTGGTGCCCGACGGGCCTAATGGGATCCGCCCGCGTCTCGTAGTACCGGTGCGGGCTGGTGGTGAGTGGCTGGGGTCCATCTGGGCGGTAGTGGATGGGCCGGTGAGTGCAGAGGTGACTACTGAGCTCAGCAACGCGGCATCCGTGCTTGCACTGCACCTGCTGCGGCTACGGGCCCAGGCAGATGTCGCCAGGCGCAGTGCCATCGACAGGCTGCGTACTGTGCTCCGGCAGTTCTCCCCAGACACTCCACTCGACGTACGGCTCCCACCGCCGCCGTGGCGGGTGGTAGCCCTCGGCTCGCCCGCCGGGTACGACGTACCCCAGGAGCTGGATCTGTGGGAGTCCACTGGTCGCCGTCACGGCTGGAGCGAGCCGCAACTGGCCGACCTCGACGGCACCGTCCTAGCGGTCGTCTCCGACGGCGACGGCCCAGGCTCCTGGCGCTGGCTGCGCAAACTCGTCACTGACCTGGCCAAAGACTTCCCCGGTACTACGGCCGCCGCCGGCGGGCCTGCACGTGGCGCAGCGGACCTCCCGAGCTCCCGGGCCGAGGCGGTCGAACTGCTGGGCCTGGTACGCCGTGGACTCGCGCCCGGCCCGGCGTTGCGGGTGGAGCAGGCGTGGCACGTACTCACTGTTCACCGGGCGGTCACTTCGCTCGACACCACCAAGCTGGACGGGCCGCTGGCGATCTTGTTGCGGCACGACATCGAGCACGACACCGCGTTCGTCGACACCTTGCAGGCCTGGCTGAACTATCCAGGTCAACCGCAACAGGCGGCGAAACAGCTGCATCTGCACACGAATACCTTGCGGCACCGGATGAAACGGATCGGCGAGATCGCCAAGCTGGACCTGTCGAGCCCGCGCGAAAGGCTGGCGCTGCAATTGCAGATCGCGGCCGTGCGGACCGAGCACTGAGACATAGGCCACAGGCTCAGGTAACAAGGCTTCATATTCCGGCAACGGATGGGCAACATCCGGCTGGCAATCTTTAACTCAGAAACACCGAGAGCTTGTCCCAGCCTTTCACCAGGAGGCTGGGGCCAGATCGTTCCAGCCTTTCACCAGGAGGCTGGAGCACCCGTTCCGGCCTTTCACCAGGAGGCCGGAGCGACCCCGGGCGAGCATTTCACCAGGATGCTCGGCCGCCGTGCTGGGCCCGGCGATTGTCTGAGCGATCGCCGGGCCCACGCGTGTTTTCTAGGTCAGTTGGTTGACGATGGCCCCGAAAACCCCGGGCAGCCGGGCTGCCGCCGGGACGATGCGGGGAGCGAGCAACGATCTGTTGCGGGCCCAGAGCAACGAACCGGTGAGGAACCGGCATTCCCAGGAGACCCGGCGCCAAGCTGCCTCGTACTCCGCTGGGCGGTCGGCCTGCACGCAGCGGACCAGCTCGGCCGAGGTGCGCAGCGCGACGGCGATGCCTTCACCGGTCAGCGCGTCGACGTAGCCGGCTGCGTCGCCCACCAACATCACCCGACCGGCGACGCGACCGCGGACGCGTTGGCGGAGCGGGCCGGCGCCTAGTACAGGTGTTGCTGGGGTGGCTCCTGCGAGTCGGCGCTTGAGAGCGGGGAAGGCGTCGAGGTGAGAGTCGAAGGAGCCGCGGGCGGAGGTGAGGATCGCGACACCGACGAGGTCGTCAGCCACCGGCGTCACGTAGGCCTCGCCAAGAGCTGACCAGTAGACCTCGACCAGGTCACACCACGGCCGCACAAGAAAGTGCTGCCGGAGACCCCGCCGAGGCTCCTCACTACCAGCCACTCCTAGAGATAGTTGGCGGCGGATTGGGGAGTGGAGGCCGTCGGCGGCGGCTAGGTAGTGGGCTGTGATGCCGGCGGCGGTTACCGAGTTGAGGGTTTGGGTGATGGCTTCGACTCGGGTTGGGATGACTGGGATGTCGAGTTCGGCGAGGCGGTCCGCGAGGGCGCGCTGGAGCGTAGTACGGCGTACTCCTAGTCCTGGGCCGGCGCGGAAGCGGGCGTCGACGGCATGGTCGGCGTCGAGGTAGCGGATGCCGTAGAACGGCCGCCCCTCCAGGCGCACCCCGAGGCGCCCCAAATACTCCGTCGCGCTCCAGGCGATCCCCTCGCCACAAGCCTTGTCGATCGGCGACGAACGCGGCTCGACGACCACCACCGACAGACCGGCGAGCGCGGCTCGAATCGCAGTGGCCGCACCGGCCGGCCCTGCACCGGCGACAAGGAGGTCGATCACTTCGTCAGCGCGGAATCCAGCGCCGCTTCCTCGGTGCGGATCCGGACCGCCAGCAAGGGAATGTTCAGCAGCAGGAACACGGCCGCCGTCACCCACGCCGTGTGCACCAGCGGCAACGCGATCCCCTCCGCGACGACGGCGACATAATTCGGATGCCGGATCCACTGATAGGGGCCTGCAGCAACCAACTTCAGCCCCGGTACGACGATCACGCGGGTGTTCCACTGATGCCCGAGCACCCCGATGCACCACCAGCGCAACCCCTGCGCCAGCAGCACCACGGCGAACATCGACCAGCCGAGCGCCGGGATGAACGGCCGGTCCGCCACGATCGCCTCGACCAGGCAACCGGCGAGGAACCCGGTGTGCAGCAACACCATGAACGGGTAGTGCCCCTTGCCGGACTCCACCCCGCCCCGCTCGAAACTCCACTTCGCGTTGCACAGCGAGACGGCCAGTTCGGCCACCCGTTCGAGCCCGACGGCCAGCACGAGGACGACGTACCACCACAACGACGAGTCCATCACCACTCCAGGAGTACCAGCTCGGAACAGAAGCCTGGGCCCATTGCGAGCAACACGCCCATCCCCGAAGGATCCAGGCGGAGGGTGTCACCGAGCACGTGCAGGACCGAGGACGACGACAGATTTCCGACCGCGTCGAGTGATTTCCAGGTCAGGTCGAGCGCGCCCGGACGCAGGTCGAGTGTCTCCGCGACCGCCTCGAGCACCTTCGGCCCGCCCGGATGACTCACCCAGGTCCCGATCTCCGGAACGGTCAGCCCGTACTCCGCCAGGAACGCGGTGACGTCACCGCCCAGGTACTTCCGAACCACCTCCGGTACGTCGGCGCCGAGCACGATCCGGAAGCCGCCCGAACCGACGTCCCACCCCATCACTCGCTCGGAGTCGGGATAGAGCCGCGATCGCGTCGCCACCACCGAAGGCCCGGCGGCAGCGCAATGCGCGGAACCTGTCAGCACCACCGCGGCCGCTCCGTCGCCGAACAGCGCACCGCCGACCAGGTTCGGCAGCGAGGAGTCGTCGCGTTGCAGAGTCAGCGAGCACAACTCGACCGACAGCAGCACCGCGACGTGCGTCGGCCAGCCCTTGAGGTAGTCGTGCAAGCGCGCGATCCCGGCCGCTCCTCCGACGCACCCCAGCCCGAACAGCGGCATCCGCTTGACGTCCTCGCGCAACCCCAGCCGTACGGCGACCCGCGCGTCGATCGACGGCGCGGCCACGCCTGTCACGGTGGTGAACATCAGGACATCGACGTCATCCACGGTCAGCCCCGCCGCCTGCAGCGCGCCGGACACCGCCTCCGCGCCCAGGTCGACCGCGACCGAGATCCACTCGTCGTTGGCTTCGCCAAAGTCCTTCAGTACGGCGTACCGCTCCAGCGGCATCGCCAGGTGCCGGTGAGACACGCCCGCGTTCGCGTGCAGCCGGCGAAGCAGGGCGAGGCCTTTGCCGTCGGGCAGGCAGATGTCGGCGAAGGCGTCGGTCAGGTCCTGCTGCGGATAGCGGTGCGGCGGCAACGCCGTCTGGACCGCGGCGATCCGCGTCATCGTGGCATCGTTGGGTCGGTGACCCGGTTGAGAGTCGTCCGCGGACTCGCGATGGCGAGCCATCCAGGGCCGACCGTTGCCGTCACCACGCTGGTGACGGTGGTCGCGTGGTCGGCGGGCCGCAGCCCCGCCGGATGTCTGTTGGTCGCAGCAGCAATCCTCACCGGCCACCTCTCGATCGGCTGGAGCAATGACGCGATAGACGCCACCCGCGACACCAGTGTCCACCGAAACGACAAACCAATCGTCCTGGGACTGGTGAGTCGCAGAACGTTGTGGATCGGCGCGAGCGCGATGGCGGTCGCGTGCGTACCGCTCTCACTGGCCAGCGGAGTGCTCGCCGGGCTGGCGCACCTGGTCGGCGTGGCGGCCGCGTGGGGCTACAACCTCGGTCTCAAGTCGACCCGGATCTCCTGGCTCCCCTACGCCGTTGCCTTCGGCCTGCTCCCGTCGTTCGTCACGCTCGGCACGTCCGGCGACTGGGCGCCTTGGTGGGCATCAGCCGCCACCGCACTGCTGGGAGTCGGCGCGCACCTGGCGAACGTAGTACCGGACCTCGCGGACGACCTGGCCACCGGAGTACAAGGCTGGCCCCAGCGACTCGGCCGCCTAGCCCAGTACGCCGCTCCGCTCCCCCTCGCCGCCGCAACCACCCTGCTGGTAGTAGCCCCACCCGGCCCAATCGGCGCCGTCGGCTGGCTAACCCTCATTCTGGTCGCCGCCCTGCTGACCATCATCGTCCTCTGGAAGAACGCCCCCTTCCTGATCACCATCGCAGTCGCCGCGGTCAGTATCACCACCTTGGTCCTCCGAGGGGATGCTCTAACCCACTAAGTACTACGCGGCGACCACCAGCAATCCGTCGCTCCCGGCTGAGGCCGGCTGGCTCCGCCGCTTACTGCGGAGTGGCTCGGAGCGCTCGCCTGCGGTGGGTGGTGCGCTACCAGCAATCCGTTGTCCACGGCTGGGGGCGGCTGGCTCCGAGCGGTACTGCGAAGTGGGCCGAAGGGCCTCCTGTGTCTACTCAGCTGGTTTGAGGGGGGCGGTGGTGCCGAGGATGGCTGCTGTTAGGGCTTCGGCTGGTTCTTTGGCGGCTCGGGGGTTGGTGATGAGGACCAGGTCGATGGCGGGGAGTTCGGGGAGGCCGGCGCTGGGTGGGGGTTCTACCAGGTCGGCGGGCATCAGGGAGCGGGCGAAGATGGCGATGCCCAGGCCGGCGCGGACGGCGGCGAGGACACCGTTGACGCCTCGGACTATGCAGGTGATGCGGCACGAGCGGCCCGCTTGCTCGAGGGTTTGGACGCCGAGTGAGCGGCTGATGCTCGGCGCCTGGTAGGCGACCAGTGGGACCGGTCCGTCCGGGGCGATCCGGGTGCCCGCAATGCCCGCCCACACCAGCGGGTCCCGGCGGACGACGCGGCCGTTGGGTTCGTAGCCGCCGCCGAGGCTGTGCTTCACGTAGGCGAGGTCGAGGTGACCCGACTCGACCCGGCGGAGCAGATTGGGGCTCTGCGCAACGGTCAGTTCGAGGTCGATGCGCGGGTACAACTGCCGGAAGTCGCGCAGGATCCGCGGCAACGGCGTCAGCGCGAGATCGTCGGTGACCCCGAACCGCAACCGCCCGCGCAGCTCCGAACCAGTGAAGTACCCGGCCGCTTCCTCGTGCGCAGCAAGGATCGTCCGGGCGAAACCAGCCATCGCCTCACCGTCGGCAGTGAGCGTCACCGTCCGCGTGTCGCGCACGAACAGCGGCCGGCCGACCGCCGTCTCGAGTTTGCGGACATGTTGGCTGACCGTTGGTTGCCTGATGCCCAGACGTTCGGCCGCCTGGGTGAAGCTGAGCGACTGCGCGACCGCCAGAAACGTGCGTAACTGGTCCGGGTCATAGGCCACCGTCGCTCCTCCACTGCCGTCATCATTGCGGGACGCAATAAGACTAATAGGAGTAATTCGCTGTCGGAATCCAGTGTCCAGCCCTGAGGATGGAAGGGACCTCCCCTGCCAAAGTCCACCCAAAAAGTCCACCTTCCTAGGGATGACTCTTGACCACCCGGGCCACCGGTTCTGTCCACCCCGTCCCCGACTTCCACACCCATCGCACCTCGACCACCCGTCCTGACGACAGCCGGCGGAGGCCTGGCTTCCGGGACACCTTCAGCGCCCTGCAGGTGCGCAACTTCCGCCTCCTGGTCAGCGGCCTCTTCGTCAGCTCGACCGGCGGCTGGGTCCAGCGCATCGCCCAGGACTGGCTGGTCCTGACGCTTACCGGCAGTGCCACCGCGGTCGGCATCACCACCGCCCTGCAGTTCCTGCCCACCCTCCTGCTCGGCCTGTACGGCGGTGTCATCGCCGACCGTTTCCCCAAGCGCAAGGTCCTGCTGGTCACCCAGTCCGCGATGGGCGCGGCGGCCGCCGTGCTCGCCGTCCTCGCTTTCACCGGTTCGGTCCAGGTCTGGCAGGTCTACGCGCTGGCCTTGTTCCTCGGCATCGCGGTCGCCGTCGACAACCCCACCCGGCAGTCCTTCGTCAACGAACTCGTCGGCAAGGAGCGGCTGCGGAACGCGATCAGCATGGTCTCGTCGACGTTCCAGCTCGGCAGCCTGATCGGCCCGGCGCTCGGTGGCGTTCTGCTCGGCACGATCGGCGCCGGCTGGGCCTTCGCGCTCAACGCGATCACGTTCTTCGGGTCGATCTCCGCGCTGCTGATGATGCGTGAACACGAGATGCCCGGGCTGCAGGCCGCGCGCCGGGCCAGCGCCGGGATGCGGATGCGTGACGGTCTGCGCGACGGCGTGCGGTACGCGTTCGACGAGCCGGCCGTCCGCTGGGCGATCGCCCTGGTCGGCATCTACGGCATGTTCACGATCAGTCTGCCCGTCACGCTCACCGCGTTCGCCGACCGCGTCTTCCACACCGGAGCCACCGGGTACGGCGTACTGAACTCCGTCGTTGCCGCCGGCGCGTTGACCGGTGCGCTGCTGTCTGCGCGGCGGGTCCGGCCGACCAGGCTGCGCAACCTCGTCGGGATCGCCTCGATTCTCGCGGTGACCGAGATGGTGGCGGCGATCCAGCCGTCGCTGTGGACCTTCCTGCCGTTGCTCTGCGGACTCGGCATGGCCACGCTGATGTTCCTCACCGCTGCCCAGTCGATGGTCCAGCTGATCACCCCCGACGGGCTCCGCGGCCGGGTCGCCGGGATCTACAGCCTGGTCTTCGTCGGCGGCGGCGCGATCGGCGGTCCGACCGCCGGCTGGATCGCCGAGCACTGGGGCGCCCGTACTGCGCTGTTGCTGGCCGGCCTGGTCCCGGCCGTCGCGACGGTTGCCATCGGCATCAAGCTCGCCCGGGACGGCCGGTTCCGGGTGATCGTCGTCCGGCGGGCGCAGCGCTCACCGTGGTTGCAGCCACCGCGACTCGGGCTGGCACAGACCGAAGTACGGGTCGAGCGGCCGGCGGCGCCGCGGATCGAGCGGCCCATCACCATCGCGAGACGGCACCACCAGCGCAGCGGCGATCGCCCGCACCCGCGGCGTACCAGGAAACGGCCTTTGAAGCATCGCTGAGTGCCTCACTGGGTGAGGTAGAACTCGGTCAGCCACGACTGCCAGGCGTCCTCCAGGCGCTCGGCGTCGTGGCCGGGCCCGTAGTAATGGTGGCCGAGGGCAACGGGCATGCCGAGCAGGCTGCGGTCGTGGAAGCGCAGCAACGAGTTCTCGGTCTGGATGCCGAGATGGCTCGGGCCGTCGTAGTCGACCTCGCCGAGGATCGTGCCGAGCCCGTAGACGTCCAGCTCGACCTTGTCACCGACCGCTCCGCCGATGGCTTCGCGCAGTTTCTGCCAGGCCTCCACGGTGCCCGACCACGCGGGGCCCTCAGCAACCACATAGGTGGCGGGCTGGGAGTTGAAGCCCGACAGGTAGAGCTGCATCGTGTGGAAGTAGAAGTCCCAGCCCCGCGCAGTTGCCTCGTACTCCGCCTCCCAGTCGTCGCCGGTGAACCCGGCCTGGGCGAACCGCAGTACCGTCGACCCGTCGTCCTGCGGCTCGATCAGATACTCGAAGACGCCCGCCGCACCCCGTACTGCGAACCCGCTGCCCGGCTCCCAGCGCAAGAGCTCACCGTCCGCGAGCTGCCCGTTCTCGTCGGGTGACGGATCCATCGGCGCGAACCACGCGGTCAGGCCGGCCTCCGTCGCGATCGCGTCCCACACCTGCTCCGGGCTCGCTTCCAGCGGAACCTCGACCTCGATCCGGCGTTCCTGCGTCATCGTCCTGCTCCTGTCGATTCCGGCGACCGCGTCCGCCGAGCGATATTGTCCTCACCATCATGCGTCGCCGGTGAAATCATCGGCGCATGGGTTTCGAACTGCACGGGCCGTTGCTCGAAGGATCGCTGGTCAGGCTGGAGCCGCTGGGTCATCAGCACGCGGCCGATCTGGCCGTCGCCGCCGAGGCGAACCGCGACTCGTACAACATGACCTGGGTGCCGAGGGCCGAGGAGGTCGGCGACTACATCGACGCCCAACTCGGGCGGGCCGCGGCAGGCGTGCTGGCGCCGTACGCGCAGATCTCGCAGGAGTCGGGGCGCGCGGTCGGCTCGACCTCCTACTGGGATCCCAGGAAGTGGACGGGCGACGACAAGCTGTCCGCGATCGAGATCGGCTTCACCTGGCTGGCCTCGTTTGCCCAGGGCACCGGCATCAACGCCGAAGCGAAGTACCTGCTGTTCCGGCACGCGTTCGAGACGTGGGAGGTGGCGCGGGTCGACCTGAAGACGGACGCGCGCAACAGCCGGAGCCGGGCCGCGATCGAGAAGACCGGAGCCACGTTCGAGGGCGTACTGCGGAACTGGTCGCGGTCCTGGGCGCCCGGGGAGCAGGGCCGGTTGCGCGACTCGGCGATCTTCTCGATCATCGATACCGAATGGCCGGCGGTCAAGAAACAGCTGGAGACCCGGCTCGCCCGCGTCTGACCAAAGCAGCTGGCCGGAGGAGCGGACGAGGCCGGCGGATGAGACCGGCGGCCCTCCCCCAGGAAGGGCCGCCGGCGGGCTTGAGTCAGAGCATCAGGTCAGAGCAGCAGATCAGGGCATCCGGTCAGGGAGCGTCGATCAGACCGACCGGCGGCACCTTGACCGTGCGGTGGTGCAGCGTGCCGCCCAGGATCACCTTGCGGAGGGCGACGTTGTTGCTGGTGCTGGCCTCGACCAACCGGTTCTCCGGGTTCGCCTTGACCTCGATGAAGTACTCACCGTTCGGCAGGTTCGTCACGTCGAAGGACTGACCCGGCCGGAACTGCGCGTAGGTGTCACCCGATCCGACGTCCAGCACCTCACGCACCGACAGCGAGCTCTGGCTGCCGCACGCGGTGTGCAGGTCGGTGTTGGACGGCTTCCAGTTCGCGTTCTTGACCGTGTAGTCGATCGCGTCGGTGGCCGCCAGGCAGAACGCTTCCTTCTGGCTGCGGACGACCTCGGTCTGCTTCGCGTTCAGCAGGCTGTAGCGGGCGAAGTCGGTGAAGTGCCAGTGGGTGTGGCCTTCGCGCGGGTCCCACTCGAGCGTGCCGGTGTTCTGGTGCCCGATCTCCTTGCCGTTCGCGTCGTAGAAGTACTGGTACGCGTCCATCAGGTCCTTGCCCTTCTGCCGGAACCCGTCCAGGACGAGCGGCGACGGGCCCGCGTTCCACACGGTCGCCGAGAAGGCCAGGTAGTCGCGGTTCGCCTCCGGCGTACCCTGCTCGCCCGGCCCGATCTGGATGCCCCAGGCCGGCACCGACCGCAGGTCCGGCTTCGGCCCCTTCGGCACGGCCACCCGTCCGGTCGGCCGCTGGGCCTTCGGCTTGAGGGCGGTCGGAAGGGCGGACTTGGCCGCCTTCGGCGCGACTCCGGCCTTGGTCAGGTGCTTCACCTTGGCCGCGGCGAAAGCCTGCTTGCAGCCTTCGGTATGACCGCCACCGTGGCAGTCCTCGGCCTCCTTGACCGTCACCTTCACGGTCGCGGCCGAGTCGTAGGCACCGATCTTGAAGTAGTCCCGGTAGGCCTTGTTGACGGTCACCTTCGCGGTGTACTTGCCCACCGGCAGGTCCACCGTCTCGCTGTCGTAGTACCCCGTGGTGTTCGACGACCAGCCGGCCTGTAGGCCCCAGACCGCACCGAGGGTGAACGGGTTGCCCCCGCAGCCCTCCGGGTACGGCGAGGTGGCCGGCGCGTCCGGCCGGGTCCGCGAACCCTCACCGTTGAGACAGAACGTGCGGTCCTTGTCGTAGACCTTCTTCCCCTTGGCATCGGTGATGGTCAGGTGCAGGAACTTGGCCAAGCCGCCGAAGTCCGTCACCGCACCGGCCGGCAGCGCCTTCGGCTTGCCGTTGACCAGTTGCGTGGCGACGATCGGGTCCTTGTACGACTTGCGGGTCGCCCGCACCTCGACCGGGCTCTTGCCGGCCACCATGTGGGTGCCTAGGTCGAGCACGACGCCGCCACCGTCCGGGTAGCGGTCCAGCGTCACTTCGTTGCTTGCAGCAACAAGTTTGAGTTGCGGCTCGGCGGCCGCTCGCGTCGTGGGCGACGCTGCGCCGGCGGCCCCCGCCGCCAGCACGACCAGCGTCGCGGCACCGGTCACGGCCACCGCCGTACGACCGAACTTCTTCGGAACAGTGATGATGTGATCCCTCCCCTGTCGGGCCGACCCGCCTCACACAGGTCCTGAAGCCCTTCGTGTGAAGAGACTCCCGAGCACCCTCCAAGGTTGATTTCAGTTCCGTGACAGTTGCGTCACAGCCACTCACGCAGGGTTAGCGATGGCCAGGCCTTGCGCGGAGCCAGTGCCGGTCACAGGCTGAACAGAAGGCCCCTCCGCCCCAGGGCACCCGACCTACTCGGCCCTGCCGGCGGAAGCGTGAGACCCCTGATGACCACTCCTCCCCCCGAACCCACTCCCTGTCCGATCCTCCACCTCGAACTCGGCCCCCTGGACCTGAACCTGCTGGGGTTGCACGTTCACCTGAACGAGGTTGTTCTGGACATCACCGCCATCCCGGGCCCGGGCAATCTGCTCGGCAACCTCCTGTGCGCCATCGCCGGGCTCCTCGACGGCGTCGATCTCGGCAGCGTCCTCGGCGATCTGTTGCAGAACCTGATCGACGCACTGATCCGGCTGCTCGAGGGACTCGGCGGCGGGGGCGCGGCACGACCGGCGGTGCCGCCGGCGTGACCGGTCCGGACGGCGGCCCGACTCCCGATCACCCCGTCGAACAGACGACCGCTGACGTTGAGCGCCTGCGGCAGGTCCTGCTGCAGGCCGGTCGCGGGCAGGTCGACCCAGCCCAAGCCCGCGACCAGCTACAAGCCTTCTGGAAGGCAAACTCACCGGTCCTGAAGGCTCTGGCAGCGTCATTAGGTGAGCAACTCCGCGTGCAGCTCCTGCAGGCCCTCTACGACTGGCGGGCGAACCTGAACACCTCCGTGACTTCGCGTCACCAGCAGGGGCGCGACACCTCGTCCGGTCGACGCCGCGCCTCAGATGGCGGAGGTGACGCCGCCGTCCATGGTGATGATGGCGCCGGTGACGTAGCTGGCCAGCGGTGAGGCCAGGAAGGTGGCGACGTTGGCGATCTCGGCGGGTTCGGCGGCGCGGCCGATCGGGATGCTGGCGACCATCTCGGTGAGCAACTCTTCCTTGGGCCGGCCGGATGCCCGGACCGCGGCTTCGAGTCCCTCGTCGACGCGGCCGGTGCGGGTCAGCCCGGGATTGATCACGTTCACCCGGACGCCGCGATCGGCGTACGCCTTCGCGTAGCCGACGGAGGCGAGCATGAGGGCCGCGTTGGCCGCGCCACCGCCGATGTGCAGCGGGTTCGCCGCCCGGCCGCCCTGCCCGACCACGTTGACGATCGCGCCGCTGCCGCGCTCGGCCATCCCGCGGACGACCGCCTCGGTCGCATGCATGTAGGTGAAGTACTTCGCTTCCATCGCCGCATGCAACGCCTTGCTGTCCAACTCGTCCGCCGGCGTACGCCGGGCCGCGCCCGCGCAGTTGATCAGCACATCCGGTACGCCGATGCGCTCGAACGCCGCACCCGTCGCCTCGGGGTCGGTCAGGTCGATCGCCTCGACGTCGAACCTCAGCCCCTTGGCCGCCAGCTCCTGCTGGGCAGCGGCCAGATTGCCGGGATCGCGGGAGATTCCGACCACCTTCGCCCCCTCCCACAGCAACGCCTCGACACAGGCCAGTCCGATCCCCTTGCTCGCCCCGGTCACGACCGCGGTCCTCCCGGACAGTTGCAGATCCACCTGTTCGCCTCCTGCAGTAATTGGTCGCCGTTGGCAACGAATTGGAATTACTGGTCGTCGGGCCTTGATCCAGCCGGTACTATCAGTAACCAGATCGACACTCTTTGTTTCGACGTTCTGTTGCTGTCAGCACCCAACGCCGGAGGGACCCGTGCCGAGCATCTCACCCAATCATTCACCGCCTTCGTCCGAGGCTGCGCACGACCGCAGCTCGTGGAGGTCGGTCCTTCGCCATGACGCACCGGCTTCACTGGTCGTCTTCCTGATCGCAATCCCTTTGTCACTGGGGATTGCGGCCGCATCCGGAGCCCCGCTGATCGCCGGGCTCGTCGCCGCCGTCGTCGGCGGCATCGTCGCCGGCGCGCTCGGCGGCTCCACCTTGCAGGTCAGCGGCCCCGCCGCCGGTCTCACGGTGGTCGTGGCCGGTCTGGCCACGCAGTACGGCTGGGCCGCCACCGCAGGTATCACCTGCGCCGCCGGCCTTCTGCAGATCCTGCTCGGCGTCACCCGCATCGGCAGGCTCGCGCTGTCTCTCTCCCCCGCCGTGGTGCACGGCATGCTGGCCGGGATCGGCGTCACCATCGCCGTCCAGCAGCTGCACGTGGTGCTCGGCGGGAGTGCTCAAAGTTCCCTGATCGCCAACCTGGCAAAGCTTCCCGCACAGTTGGTCGCCCACCATCCGGGCTCGGTCCTGGTCGGAGTTCTGACCGTGGTGATCCTGCTCGTCTGGCCCCGGTTGCCCAAGGTCAGCATCGTTCCGGCACCGCTGGTCGCAGTGGTGAGCGTCACCGCCATCGCCGCGGTCTTCCTGGCCGACGTCACCCGCGTCGACCTGCCCGCCGAACCACTGAAGGAGCTCATTCCTCCCACTCTGCCGGCCGGCGGCCCACTGGAACTGGCGACCGCGGTGCTCACCGTCGCGCTCGTCGCCAGCGTGGAGTCGTTGCTGTCAGCCGTTGCCGTGGACAAGCTTCACCGCGGCAAACGCAGCAACCTCGATCGCGAACTGGTCGGCCAGGGCGCGGCGAACGCGATCTCCGGTGCGCTCGGCGGGATGCCCGTCACCGGTGTGATCGTGCGCAGTTCCACCAACGTCGCCGCCGGTGCCCGCAGCCGGGCCTCGGCGATCCTGCACGGCGTCTGGATCGCGGTCTTCGTGCTCGCCGCGGGCGCGATGCTCGAACTGATCCCGATGTCCGCACTGGCCGGCGTCCTGCTGGTCACCGGTTTACGGCTGGTTCAACTGGCCCACATCCGCACGCTCAAACGCCATGACGAACTTCTCGTGTACGTCGTCACCGCGGCGGGCGTCGCGGTCCTCGGGCTGGCCGAGGGAGTGCTGGCCGGCCTCGCCCTGGCGCTCGCCCGGGTGCTGTATCGGTTGTCCAGGGCAACAGTCACGGCGACCGAGGAGAACGGCACCTGGATCGTCCGGATCCGCGGCACGCTGGTCTTCCTCGGGGTGGCGTCACTGGTCCGGACCCTGCGCACGATCCCGGCCGGCGCCCCGGTCCGGGTGGATCTCCAGGTCAACCACCTGGACCACGCGGCGTACGAGGCGATCGAGGACTGGCGGCGTGGGCACATCGCGCGGGGCGGCTCGGTCGAGCTGAACCGCGCGGCGTTCCGCGCCGCCCTGCACGGCGGTGCGGGCCGCCGGATCGTTCCCTGGCAGCACCACCAGGTGGTGCCGGAGCTCGACCAGCGCGCCGCGATGCTGGACGGGATCCGCAAGTTCGAGGCGTCGGCCGATCCGATCCGGCCGATGATGGCGCAGCTGGCCGCGAACGGCCAGAAACCGACGCAGTTGTTCATCACCTGCGCCGATTCGCGGATCGTGCCCAACATGATCACCGCGACCGGCCCGGGCGACCAGTTCTGCGTGCGCAACGTGGGCAACCTCGTTCCGCCGTACGGGTCGAACAGCAGTTCCGTGGACGCGGCGGTCGAGTACGCCGTCGAAGTGCTGGGCGTCGCGTCGATCGTGGTCTGCGGTCATTCGCACTGTGGTGCGGCAGCCGCCGCGCTGGAGTCGTCCGCTCAGGACGGAACAGCACTGCAGACCTGGTTGAAGCACCTGGAACTGTCGGTACGCCGGGCCGATGCGCTGCCCGACATCATCGATCCGGTGACCGGCATCAAACTGTCACCGGCCGACAAGTTGTCCGTCACCAACGTGGCCGTGCAACTGGAGAACCTGCGCAGTTTCGCCTGCGTTCGCAAGGCCGAGGAGGCCGGTCGGCTCGAACTGGTCGGCCTGTACTTCGACATCGGCGCGGCCGCGGCCCGGCTGGTCCTCGAGCGCGAGCCCTACCTGGTTCGCGCGGACGAGGAACTCGCCACCACCGCTCCGCCTCCGGTCGACACCTGATCGGCACCGGCGGGTGTGCTGTCCCGGCGCACCCGCCGGCTGTCGAACACCAGGACCAGCGGGATCGCCAGCCCGATCGCGATCAGCCCATCGAGCCAGTAGTGGTTGGCCGTCACGACCACCACCGCGAATGTCAGGACCGGATGGGCGATCCACAACCATCGCCAGCGGGAGCTGGTGGTGCGAATCAGGAACACAGCGACCATGAACGCCCAGCCGACATGCAGACTCGGCATCGCCGCGAACTGGTTCGCCAGCCCACTCTCGGCATCGGCGCTGTAGACCGACTGGCCGAGCAGCTGAGCCGTATCGATCCACCCGTACTGCGGAAACATCCGCGGCGGCGCGAGCGGGAAGACCAGATGCCCGATCAATGCCAGCCCGGTCAGCGACGCCAGGGCCCAGCGCGCCCTCGAGTACTCCGCGGGGCGGCGGATCAGCAGCCATCCGAGCACGATCGCAGTGAGCGGGAAGTGCACGCTCGCGTAGTACCGGTTGGCGGCCTCGGCGAGACCCGGAATCTGCAAGGCGAGGTTCTGGACCTGAGCCTCGCTCGGCAGACCGAGCAACGCCTGAAGATGTCTCAGCGCATCGGCGTTCCCGAAGGCGGCTCCCGCATGCTGCGCCGAGATCAGCCGGCCGAGGTTGTACGCGCCGAAAAGCACAGCGAGCAGAGCGAGCTCGCGGAAGATCCGTTTCCGTCGGGCCCGCTGGTCGGGCGGCGACATGGCCGGCAGGTGCTCCAGTGGTCGGCTGAGAGTTACCTGCGCCATTCGCCCTCCCCGGAAACCGAACGCTCGTTCTTCGAGATTTCAGCCTGCGCCTGGAACCGGGCAGAAATCAAGAACGGTCATTCGTTTTCCGCTGTGATCCCGGCCGCATCGGTGGCCGGGAGCGGTGAGGAGGTGTCAGACAGTCACCCTTCGGGAGGCGACCAGGTCACCGGCGTCGAAGCCGTCGGCTCGGAGGAGCTGGCCGGCGGTCACGTCGAGGATGTCGATGCTGAGCGGCGTCCGGTCAGGTCTTCGGAACTGATCGGCCGGTCGTCGAGGTACAGGTCGACCCGGTCAAGACCGGCCGTGTCCAGGACGGCCGTCAGCTTCGTACCGGTCAGTGAGGTGGAGACGTCGAGTCGCCGGTTCGGCATCGCCGCGAGCAGGGCTCCGGCCGCGTCGAGGAGATCGACGTTGCCTTCGAGCAGGTCCCGGCGGGTCAGCTGATGAGTCGAATCGGGCCTGACGCCGAGGTCCTCGACCGGCGTACCGGACAGCTCGCCGACGCGCAGGGTCCGGCGGATCGAGACGCGCATGTTCGCGCCGTTCGGCAAGGCTTCGTACGGCGAGGTCGGGTCCGGCGGCTGCGGCTCGTTGAGCAGGGTGGCGAGCAGGCCATGGGTCCAGACGTTCGCGCCACCCGCTCCGGTGTTGTCGTCGACACCGAGGATCTTGCCGATCTGGTGGTCGGCGAATCCGGCGGCGAAGATGTCCGTGGCCGAGTAGACCCGGGCGTCGGTGATCAGCACGACCGGTCCGTAGTACGTCTGGCCGATCGCGTTCGCGCCGTCCTCGGGCGTGATCGGCTTCGCCGCGGAGTACGCCGCACCCGTCTCGGTGGCCAGGTCGAGCGACTCGAACCAGGGCCCGAGGTCGATCCCGGCCGGGTTGTCCTTGTGCCTTCGGCAGATCCGCAGGTTGAGCGGCGTACTGATGAACTGCACCGGCTCGGGGGCGATGCGCCGCGGCGTCAGCGTCTGCAGGGTGAACTCGCTGGCGTAGATGTGTCCGCCGCCGTTGTCGCGGACGTCGATGATCAGGCCGTTCTGCGGCAGGGCCGCGGCGAGCCGGACGAACTCGTCGCGGAAGGCGACCGGGTCGGTGACGCTGAACGTGAACATGCGCAGATGCCCGAAGGTGCCGTGTGCCGTGGTCACCTCGCGAGCGCGGAAGACACCGGGCATCGTCGTCGGGAGGTCGGCGCCGCCGACGGCCTGCGGCTGCGCCAGCTGGGCAGAGCTCTGGCCTTGTTCGAGGTCGACGACCTCACGCACGTAGAGCGCCTTCTTGGCTCGGCTCTTCTCGTCGGAGTCCAGGTCAAGACCCATCAGTGCGGCGGCCGGCGTGAGCGCGTCGAGGTCAGTCATCGGCGGCAGGTTCGTGGTCACCTTCCACTGCTCGCGCAACTCCTGGGCGGAACCGTCGAGGCCGAGGTAGCTCAAGGTCACCCAGTCCTCGTCCGGGGGCGACTGGATCACCAGTGGGCGCAGGGTCAGCGACTCGAGTCCGCGCGCCAGGTTCGCCGCTTCGTTGCTCCCGGCGAACTGGGCTCCGTTCAGCGCGACGGCGCGGGCGATCGGCGTACCGTTCCAATGCGTCACCTCGGCGCCGGGGCCGAACTGCGGAGCGGTGTAGCCGGTGACGGTCCGGGTGACGAGGTAGTGCTCACCGGTCGAGTCGAAGCACTTCTCGATCATGAACGGCAGGAACGCGATCTTGCCGGCGAACGGCGCGGGCAGCAGATAGTTGGTGTGCAGGTCCCGGACCGAGTGGAAGATGCTCGACATCCGCCGGTGGAAGATCCACTCGGCCTCCATCGTCTCGGCGTTCTGGCGTTCCATCCTCGCGCGCATCACCCGCAAGCGCTGCAAGGGATTGACGGCATGCATCGCCATCTTGAGCTGCAGGTGGACGTAGTTCTGCTCGAGCAGTAACAGGGCCTGGTCGACGAGCAGTTTGCGCTGGCCCAGCGTGAGTGACCCCGCTGTCTGCAGGAACTGCGGCAGCGGGACGACTGCGGCCGCGGCTGCTTTGCGGGTGGTGGTGGACTTCCGGGCTTTCTTCGTAGCGGTCTTACGGGTTTGCGCCATGACTCTTTCCCCCAACGAGGCGGCCCCTCCCCTGGGCCGCGGTTCCCCCACCGTCCTGCGCGGTCTGGTTGATGTCAACGGCTCGTTGTCCTCGTGGCCAACGGCGTGCTGGTGCACAACCATCGAGAGATGAGGATCAGACGCTGGTTGTTGACCATCGCGGTGGTGACCGCCGTCTGCACCGCGCCGGTCCAGGCTGGGGCCGCCGCTTCGTTTCCGCGCATCGACGCGACCGGGATGCAACTCGTCGCGGGTGACACCTTCGCGACGTACGGCGCCCGGATCGCGGCGCTCGAACAGAAACCAGGGCTCGCGCCGGTCGGCGTCACCGAAGTACTGGCGGCTGCCAACCGGACCGGGCGCAACCTGTGCCATCCGACGTACCTGACGGCATCGCTCAACCCGCAGGGGTTCTGCTGGCAGGACGGTGAGGACGACGACCTGAACGTCTGGATCCCGCAGGGAGTGACCGGCTCGGGCGATGCCCAGCCCGCCGGCGGGGCTCGAAGGGTGGTGGCCGCGACCTGGCACAACGCCGACGACAGCGCGATCCGGGTGTCGTTCGTGGACCTGAGCACGAACAAGTACCGGCACGTGCTGCTGGTCGAGCCGACGGGGACCGGCAACTTCGCTGCCATCGCCGGGCACGGCCACGGCCTGTACTGGTCGGGCAACACCCTCGTCGTGGCCACCGGAGGATCGGTACTGCGAACCTTCGACCTGCGGCACATCTGGCGGACCGACACCAGCACCGGCGAGGTCGGATTAGGGGCCGACGGCAAGTATCACGCCCTGTGGCACGCCTTCGCCCTCCCTCAGACCGGCGCCTACTGGTACGCCGGTGGCGGCTGTGCCAACACCACCGGCGTCAAACCCTGCTTCGCGAGTCTCGCCCTCGACCACTCCGGGAGCGGATCGTTCGTCGCTGCCGAGCACACCACCCGTGGCGGCGGCCGGATCGTCCGCTGGCCGGTCGACAAGACGACCGGCCTACCGCCCTTGAACGCCGGCGGAGTGGTGCAGGCGATCGAGGCCTTCAACTCACCCGTGTGGGGAATGCAAGGCGCTGTGTCGTACGGCGGAAAGTTCGTGGTGGCCGGCGTCTGCCCGGAGTACGCGGACAACATCGGCGACGGGGTCGACTACCCGAGTTGCCTGCACCGCGGTACCGGCGGTGTCTCGACCGCGGTCTGGACCAAGGCCCCGAAGAACACCGAGAACCTGTCGTACTGGCCGGCCACCAACGAACTCTGGCTGCTGAGCGAACAACTCCGGGAACGGGTGACCGTCCACATCCCTTGGAGCTAACGGGGCCCTAGAAACAAGCCCCCACTGGCGTCGATGATCTGACCGGTGATCCAGCGCGCCTCCTCGGAGGCGAGGAAGGCGACGACGTCGGCGACATCACCTGGTTCGCCGAGACGGTCGAGGGCTGTCCCGGCGGTGATCTGGGCGACCAGGCCCGGTGCCTCGAAGCTGGCTCCGTTGGTGGCCGAGCGAGTGGCACCGGGCGCGACCGCGTTCACCGTGATCCCCCGAACCCCGAGCTGATTCGCCAGGGTCAGGGTCATCGTCTCGATCGCCCCCTTGGTCATCGCGAAGGAGGTCTGGGCGGGGTTCGCCATCCGGGTGGCCACCGACGAGAGCGCGATGATGCGCCCGCCGTCGGGCAGCAGCGAGAGGGCGCGCTGGATGATGAAGTACGGCGCCCGCACGTTCACCGCGAAGAGGTGATCGAACTCCGCCCGCGTCGTGCTACCGATCGGACCGGCCGGCGCGGCTGCCGCATTGTTGACCACGATATCGAGCGGCCGCCCGGCCAGGACCGCCTCGACTCCGGCGAAGAGCGTCTCCACATCATCGTCCCCGCCAAGCTCCGCCCGTACTGCGAACGCCGTTCCGCCGGACCCTTCGATCTGGTCGACCGTCGCCGCCGCGCCGTCCTTGTCCGTGCCGTAGTGCACGACGACCACGGCTCCCCTCGCCGCGAGGCGGATCGCGATCGCCTGCCCGATTCCGCGCGACGCTCCGGTCACCAGGGCGGCCTTGCCGGTCAACTCGGTCATCCCGACTCCTCTGTTAGCTACTACCAATGTGTTAGTGACTACCACGATGTTAGTGTCTACCACATGACTGGCCACCTCCGAGAGCGTCGCCGGCTCGAGACGCAGCGGATGATCCAGACGCAGGCGGTCCGGCTCTTCGCCGAGCGCGGCTACGACGCCACCACCGTGGCCGACGTCGCCGAGGCCGCGGGGGTCTCCGCGATGACCGTCTACCGGCACTTCCCCACCAAGGAGGACCTCGTCCTTGTCGACCAGCACGCCTCCGACATCGCCGAGCGGATCGCGGCGTCCCCGCCTGACCTGCCGCTGGTACGCCGGATCGGTGGCGCGCTCGTCGAGGGAGCCGCCGCGTTGACCGAGGACGGTGGCGGCAAGGGTCAGTTCCTGCTCGCGCGGCTCCAGTTGATGATTTCGACGCCGGCCTTGCGCGCCAAGCATCTCGACAACAACTACGTCCTGCAGCAGGCCATCGTCGGCGCCCTCGGGTATGACGCGAGCGAGCCCGACAAGCTGTTCCAGGCCGAAGCAGCAGCCAGTGCCTGTCTGGCAGCGCTTCACACGGCCTTGGTGCGCTGGGCCGAGGAGGACGGCCGGTCCGATCTACCCGGTCTGATCGGCATGGCACTGGCCGCGGCTTTCGGGGACGCCTCCACCGGCGCCTGACCACCTGCCTGCAAGGATGTGCTGATGGGTGAGGTTTGGGACAACATCACGAGCGCGCAGCCGGCCGCCTCGACCACCGTCGTCATCGGTACCGGGCTGCTCGCGTTCCTGCTGATCGCCTGGCGGCCGGTGTGGCGTCAGACCCGGCAGGTGGTCACGATCGCCCATGAGGGTGCCCATGGCCTCATCGCGCTCCTGGTCGGTCGTCAGCTCGCCGGCATCCGGCTGCACTCCGACACGTCGGGTGTGACGGTCTCGCGTGGCAAGCCGGACGGCGCGGGCATGATCGCCGTCCTCCTGGTCGGCTACCCCGGACCGGCGCTCTTCGGGATCGGCGCGGCCTTCGTACTGGGCCAGGGGTACGCCGTTGCGCTGCTCTGGGGTCTCCTGCTCGCACTGCTCCTGCTACTGCTCCAGATCCGCAACCTGTTCGGCCTCTGGTCGGTAGTTGCCTTCGGCGCCTTGGTGTTCGCCGTCTCCTGGTGGGGCTCGGAGCAGGTGCAGTCGGGCTTCGCGCATCTGCTCACCTGGTTCCTGCTGCTGGCCGCTCCGCGCGCAGTACTGGAGCTGCAGCACTCGCGTCGGCATGGCGGTGGCCGCAGCTCCGATGCCGATCAGCTCCGGCGGCTGACCGGCGTACCGGCGATCCTCTGGGTGGGCTTCTTCGGCATCCTCACGCTGGCCTGCTTGGCCCTCGGCGTCCTGTGGTCGGGCGTACTGCCCGATTGAATTAGCTGCGGCCGCCTTCGAGGGGGCGGTCGCGTTGGGTGGTGCCGGGGCCGCCGTACGGGTAGTCGGCTGCGCCCGGGTCGCTCGCCCGGTCGAGGTGCTCGGTTTCCTCGGCCGTGAGGTGCAGACCGGCCGCGGCGAGGTTGTCGTCGAGTTGTGCGGTGGTGCGGGCGCCGAGGATCACCGACGTGATCGCTGGACGATCGACAAGCCATGCAAGCGCCACCTGGGCCATCGAGATGCCGCGCGCCTCGGCGATCGCGCGGACCGCCTCGACCACGTCGCGGACTCGCTGGTTCTGGCTGCGGCGATGCCAGGACTCGACACCGCGGTTCGGGTCCTCGCCCAGCCGGGTCGCACCGGTCGGCTCCTCGTCGAAGGAGTACTTGCCGGTCAGCCAGCCACCACCCAGCGGCGACCACGGCAGCAGGCCGAGACCGTTCTCCTGCGCCGCCGGGATAATCTCCCACTCGATCTCCCGCACCAGCAGGTTGTACTGCGGCTGCAGGGTGACCAGAGGCGACCAGCCGCGCCTGTCGATCAGGTCGCACGCCTTCTGCAGTTGCCATCCAGTGAAGTTGGAGACACCGCCGTACAGGATCTTTCCGGCTCGTACTGCGTCCTCCAGGAAGCTCAGGCTCTCCTGCAGCGGGGTGATCGGGTCCCAGGCGTGCAGCTGGTACAGGTCGACGTGATCCACCCCGAGCCGGGTCAGAGACGCATCGAGAGCCTTGCGCAGATGCCGCCGCGACGTACCGATGTCATTGGGCAGCTCTCCCATCGGGAACCGCCCCTTGGTCGCCAGTACGACGCTGTCGCGCGCGCCCGACTTGGCCAGCCAGCTGCCGATGATGTTCTCCGAGGCGCCGGTCGTGTAGACGTCAGCCGTGTCGACGAGGTTGCCGCCGGCCTCGACGTACCGGTAGAGCTGCTCGTGCGAGCCGGCCTCGTCGGTCTCGTTGCCGAACGTCATCGTGCCCAGCGCGTAGGTCGAAACGACGGTGCCGCTGCTGCCCAGAGTGCGGTATTCCACGACTGCTCCTCGCTCGAGACGACTTGTCCTGACAACACTAGACCGCAGCTCGCTGGAACTGTCCGAGGTGCGCAGTAGCCTGGCGGCGTCCGCGGATGAAGGGAAATTCGATGAACATCAGCGAACTGCTGCTCGACGGGTTCGGCCGGATTCAGGAGGTCGTGCGGGAAGCCGTCGACGGGCTCGACGACAAGACGCTCGCCACCAGACCCGACGGTGCCGGCAACTCGATCGCCTGGCTGGTCTGGCATCTGACCCGCATCCAGGACGATCACCTCGCCGACGCAGGTGGCTATGAACAGGTCTACACGGCCGACGGCTGGCACGAGCGACTCGGCCTGCCGTTCGACGCGGGTGACACCGGATACGGGCACTCTGCCGACGACGTCGCGGCCGTGCAGCTGTCCGGCGAGCAACTGCTCGGGTACTACGACGCCGTCCACAGCCGCAGCCTCGAATACTTGCAGGGCCTGACCGACGACGACCTGGACCGGATCGTCGACAAGAACTGGAATCCACCGGTGACACTCGGGGTGCGGCTGATCAGCGTTCTGTCCGACGACCTCCAGCACGCCGGACAGGCTGCCTACGTGCGGGGGCTGCTCAGCTGAGCGTGGTCTTCCAGAGGGTTGCGGGCTGGTCGGTGGGGCCGGCGACCAGGTAGAGGGTCTTGCCGACCAGTTTGGCGTCCTTCACGACGCCTTCCGGGCCGGTCGACTCGCGGACCGTCCAGTTGCCGTCCTTGCCGCTGACCACCTTGACCTTGTTGCCTTCCGCAACGACCTGGTACAGCTGCCCGTTGTCCTCGACGGGCGGCGGCAGCTTGTCCTTGTCGCCGACCGCGATGGCCGGGACGTTCTGCAGCCGCTTGCCCTGCGTGCCGTCGACCTGCCAGAGCGCCAGCTCGTTGTCGACGAACCCGGCGATCGTGCAGGCCGTCGCGCTGCTACAGGTGGCGGAGTTGCCCTGGCTGCGATCACCCAGCTCGGGCAGCTCGATCCTGCTCCAGCCCTGGTTGACGTCGGTCGATCGCCACAGAGCCGTCTCCTGCTGGACGACGTTCGGCGCGAGGCGGACCTGCGAACCGACCAGCAGGATCCCGTTGCCGGCGGCCGTGGCGAAGTTCGGGCTGAGCAGCAGCGACGGAGTGCTCTCCAGTGGCGTCTTCGCCGACGGTTGCCGCACCCATTGGTCGGTCCCGCGCGGCAACCAGATCGCCCCGTCCAGGCCTGTCTGCGCACTTCCCCACGACCCGGCCAACGCCTGACCGGTCGGGGTGATGACCGCGGAGTACAGAGCTCCCGCGGTCTGCCCACCGAACGTGTTGAACTCCTGCGGGTACTCGATCAGCGCCTTGGCCGAGCCGGTCCACACGGTCCAACGGGTGTTGGCGTGGGCTCCGCCGGGTGCACCACCCAGTGCGAGCAGCCGCTGGCCGTCGTACGCGATCGAGTACCAGGTCGCCTCGAACGCGTACGGACTCTTGGGCTGGACCTTGATCTCCTGCCGGCTGCCGTCCGCCTGCTGGAGCAGCAACCTGGGCGCGACTTTCGCACTGCGGTCGCGCAGCCCGATCAGCAACTGCTCGCCGCGCGCAGTCAGTACTACGGGCTCGGCGGGCAGCTCGACTTTCGTCCACACCACCGCTGCGGCAGCCTGCGGTGCGGCCTTGTCCTCGGTGCAGCCCGCGATGACGAGGGTGAGCGCGCCGACGAGCGCGGCCAGGCGGAGGCCTCTCATCAGCGGTTCTGCGGAAGCTTGGTGGTCTTCTTCTTCGCGCCGCGTGGTGCCGACGGCGGCGGCACCATCGGCCCGATGTCGCCGTCCGGCGCGCTGTCCAGGTCGACGATCACCGGAGCATGGTCGCTCGGGCCGGTCCCCTTGCGTGCCTTGCGGTCGATCCAGGCCGCGCGCACCCGCTCGGCGACCGGGGTGGTCGCGAGCATCAGGTCGATCCGCATCCCGAGGTCCTGGTGGAACATGCCCGCGCGGTAGTCCCAGTAGCTGAACACGCGCTCGGTCGGCCAGCGGTCCCGGACCACGTCGTGCAGCCCGGTCCCCATCAGGTCGGCCAGCGCCTGCCGCTCCGGCGCGGTCACGTGCGTCGAGCCGATGTACGCCGCGGGGTCGAAGACATCGGCGTCGGTCGGCGCGATGTTCATGTCACCACAGACAATCTGGTCGGCGGGCCCGGCCGCGACGACGTCCTTCAGCGCGGCGAGCCAGGCCAGCTTGTACTGGTAGTGATCCGAGTCGGGCACCCGCCCGTTCGGCACGTAGAGGGAGTAGACCCGCACCCCGCCGCACGTCGCGGCGATCGCCCGCGCCTCCGGATCGGGAAAGCCCGGCGCACCGGCGACTCCGGTGACGACGTCTTCGAGCCCGACCTTGGAGAGCAGCGCCACGCCGTTCCACTGCGCCTGGCCGTAGGTGACGGTCTCGTAGCCGCGGCCGGACAGCTCGTCACCGAGCAGCTTCGTGAACGCGTCGTCCGCCAGCTTCGTCTCCTGCAGACACACGACATCGGGCTGCCGTTCGTCCAGCCAGCCCAGCAACCGCGGCATCCGCTGCTTCACCGAATTCACATTCCAGGTAGCTACTCGCACCCGCCCTACGGTAGCTCCCGGACAGCTCCCGCGCCCGCCCTTCGCGCCGCCGATCTCACCTCTGGTCCTGCCTTGCGGAGGTGTGGTCGGATGTCCTGGTGAAGATCAGCGCCGCGGAGCTCAATCGGGCGACGCTTGCCCGGCAGTTGTTGCTGGCTCGGGAACCACTCACCGTGCTCGAGGGCACCCGCCGGATCGTGGCGATCCAGGGCCAGCACCCGGCCTCGCCGTACCTGGCGCTCTGGAACCGGCTGGTCGACTTCGATCCGGCAGACCTGGACACCGCGTTCGCCGAAGGTCAGGTGGTGAAGTCGACGCTGCTGCGCGGCACCTTGCATGTCGTGCATGTCGATGATCACCTGCCGTTCCACCTGGCCATGCAGCCGATGTTGCGGTCACACCTCGGTCAGGCGCGCTCTGGTGGGCTGGCGCCCGAGGCGGTGTACGCCTTGATCCCAGGGCTGGTGGAGTTCGCCGCGGAGCCTCGTGGCACTGCGGCGATCGAGCAATGGCTCAGCGAACGCTGCAGCGCGCCCGGCAAGGCCGTCTGGTGGGGCATCCGCAACTTCGCACCGCTTCTGCACTCCCCGACCGGCGGCCCCTGGTCGTTCGGCCAACGTCCCTCGTACGTCGCGGCCGCGCGCCAACCCGGCCCGTACTCCGCGGAACTCGCCGACAGCATGCTCGAATCGCTCGTCTGGCGTTACCTGGAAGGGTTCGGCCCGGCCTCGATCGCCGACATCGCGCAGTTCGCGTCACTCACCCGGACCCGGGTCCGCCGCGCGGTCGAGGCACTCCGCGAAAAGCTCGTCGAGCTGCAAGGCGCTGACGGCACCGACCTGTACGACGTACCGGATGGGCCCCGGCCGGCCGGCCGGAGACACGCCGGCTCCACCACGGTTGATGCCGATGTGGGACAGCACTTTGCTGGGTTACCTCGATCGCTCGCGCATCGTGCCGACGGAGTACAAGGCCGTCGTCACCCGCACCAACGGCGACGTCCTCCCCACTCTCCTGGTGGACGGCCGCGTCGCCGGCGTCTGGCGCACCACCCCTGACGGCATCGAGGCCACCGCCTTCCGGCCGCTGCCCGCGAAGACCTGGAAGGCCCTGGCCAAGGAGGCCGAGGCCCTCAGCACCTTTCTCGAATCCCGCGACCCCACCGTCTACTCCCGCTACAACAATTGGTGGCCAACACTCCCGCCTGGCGACACCCGCTTGTTGTCGGGTTAGTCCACGCAGAGGCAGAACGGGTGGCCGGCCGGGTCCAGGAAGACGCGGAAGGTGGTGCCTGGTTGGTGGTCGTGTTTAGTGGCGCCTAGTTCGAGTACTGCCTTCTCGGCCGTGTCGAGGTCCTCGACCATGATGTCGAGGTGCATCTGCTGCGGCACCTGCTGCTCCGGCCACTGGGGTGGCCGGTAACCCTTGACCGGCTGGAAGCAGATGCACTGGTTGTCCGTCCGGATCTCGGCCCAGTCGTCCGAGACCTGGACCTTCCAGTCCAGCAGGGCGCCGTAGAAGGTGGCCAGCTCAGCGTGATCAGCACAGTCGAGGACGACGCTCGGGAATTGTCCAATAGGCATGGACCGAGGCTATCCAGCTATCCGGACGGTGTGCTTCCTGGTTGAGGGCTCGAATCGTCGACGAGCTGGACGTTGCGGCCGACACCGAGGCCTGCGGCTGCCATGGCGATGGACAGCGCCGTCAGGACGAGGAGTGGAGTGCTCCAGCTTCCGGTGTGGTCGTAGAGGACACCGAGAAGGAGCGGGCCGGCAGCGGCGACCAGGTAGCCGATCGATTGGGCCATGCCGGCTAGAGCTGCAGCCTGCGCTGGGCTTGCGGCGCGGCGGCTCTGGAAGGTCATCGCCAGCACGAGACAGGCGCCGCCGCCTAGACCGAGCAGTGCACAGGACAGGATCGCCAGTTGCGGCGCTGTGAGGAGTACTACGAAGCCTGCCGCCACGAGCAGGGATGCAGTCGCGGCCAGCCACCGCTGGTCGTCGTACCCGCGAGAGAGCAAGGGCACCACGCTGCTGGCGAGCAGGGCGATCACTTGGTACAGGAACAGCATCCAGCCGGCGTTGGACGCGGAGGTGCCTTCGTGGGCCAGGATGCTTGGCAGCCAGGCGATGACGGCGTAGAAGCAGAGCGACTGAAGGCCCATGTAGAAGGTGACCTGCCAGGCCAGCTTGGAACGCCACGGCATCTTGCTTCTGGGTGCGGTGGGCGCGGGACGGCTTGCGCTGCTGCGTAGGCGGGGTATCCAGATGAGTAGCGCGGGCACCGCCAGGACGACGCCCCAGGCGAGGGATGCGCGCCAACCGCCTGGCAGAACATCGGCTAGCGGGACTGAGATGCCGGAGGAGGTGGCGGCGACCAGGCCCATGATTGTCACGTAGAGGGCGCTGACTGTGCCGATGCGGTGGGTGGGTACGGACCGGCGTACTACGGCTGGCAGCAAGACGTTGCCGCACGCGATTGCGGCTGACAGCACGACTGTTCCTGCGAACAGGCAGGCTAGTGAGGGAAGGGATCGCAGCATGGTTCCTGCGGCCAGGACGGCTAGTGCCAGGACGAGTAGCCGGGAGTCACCGAGGCGGTGTGACATCCGGCCGACCAGCGGGGAGGTCGCGGCGAAGGTGAGGAGGGGAAGGGTGCTGAGCAGTCCTGCCGCGCCGGAGGTCAGGCCGGTGCCGTGCTCGATGGCGGGGAGGAGTACGCCGACGCCGGTGAGGGTGGCGCGCAGGTTCGCCGACACCAGCACGATGCCGACTATTAGTCCGGCAGATACGGCTCGGCTGTCGTGGGCTTTGGTGAGCTCGGGAGAACTCACGTGTCGAGCGCCTGGCGGGTGGTGTGTACTACCGAGGCGGCGAGATAGCGGGCGCCTGTCTCATCGCCGGCTTCCACGGCGTCGACCAGTTGCCGGTGAAGCTGAGCGTGGGCGGCTGCGACCTCTGCACTCCACGGCATCGCGCCCAACGCGGCGGTGAGCGCACTGCCGAGGTACCCGTAGACATCGGTCAGCAACTCGTTGCCTCCGGCACGGACCAGCGCTCGATGGAACTCGCCGTCCACCTGGGCGATCGCTTCCATGTCGCCAGTACGTCCTGCCTCGTCAGCACGGTCCAGGAGCCGACGCAGGTCGGCCAGATCCTCCGAAGTACGTCGTACTGCGGCCAGCCCCGCGGCGTACTCCTCGAGGATCGCCCGCAACTCCAGGACGTCCTCACTGGGCGAAACGTTCGCGCGCCGGACCAGCACGGACTCCAGCTCGTTGGAAGCGCGGACGTAGGTGCCGTCACCGGCTCGCGCTTCCAGCAACCCCAGATGTACGAGCGCCCGCAACGCCTCCCGCAACGTGTTCCGACTGACCTGCAACTCCTTCACCAGCGTGTTCTCCGGCGGAATCCGACTCCCCACCGGCCACCGCCCAGCCGCAATATGAGCCCGCAAACTACTCACCACCTGAGCCGACAACGACCCCACCCGCCGCGGCACCTCCAACCCCTCCACGCCAACCCTCCAAATGTAGGACATTTGCCAGCCTTCATGCTCCGCCGCTGCGCCACGGGTTGTCAACCTGAAGGTGCTGGTTCGGTCAGCTCGCGACGTGCGTGAGCCAGGCGCGGAGGTGGTCGGCGAGGGCGATCGGGGCGTCGTACTGGATCAAGTGGCCTGCGCCTTCGACTAGGTGCAGTGAGGCGCCGGGGATGAGGGCGGCCAGTTTGTGGGCCAGGGCGGTGGGGATCCACGCATCTTCGGTGCCCCACAGGATTTTCGACCAGGGCATCCAGGTCCGCGTCCCGGAGACCGCAACGACGCATACGCGACCTCGTTGACCAGCAGGGTGCGCAACGACACCGCGCCACCGAAGTCGTGCGCAACGACATGCGGCCGCTCCAACTCCAATGGCCGAGCAACGCCGTGAACGCATCAGCCTGAGCCCCGAAGTCAACGGCATGACCAGCCACAATCGATTTGCTCAAACCGCGGCGCACTAAGGTTTGGCCTGTGGATGATTCGGAGCTGGCGAGCTGGCTGGAGCGACTGCAAGAGGAGTCTTTCCGTCAAGGCGGGAGGGCGGTACGTACGTCGTACCCGCCGGAGCGGCGGATGACCGGAGCACAATTGGCCGGGTATCTGCAGCGCCGCTCCTACGCGCTCGCGTCCTCTACACGACCCGACGGCCGTGCCCATGCCGCGCCGACACTGTTTACGATCCACGCGGAAGCCTTCTGGCTCCCTACGATCGGTGGAGCGGTCCGGCTCCGCAACGTCGAGGCCAACCCGTGGCTCGCGCTGTCCGTACTCGAGGGCGAGCACGACACCCACGCCGCAGTACTCACCGAAGGCCCGGCCGAGGTCCTGACGACAGTGCCGGAAGACGTCGTGCGTGCCACCGAGGAACGCAACACCGGCGGCACCCTCGACTGGGCAACCGCCTGGCTACGCATGACCCCACAACGCCTCTTCAGCTTCGCCGAACACGCCTGGCAAGAAACCAAGTAGCAACGGCGGCCGTTCCCGGGTCGGGCGGAGGGGTTGACCCGACCCGGGAAGGTGACCTACTTGATGGTCAGGTCGCGGACGTTCGTGCCCGCGCCGGTGAAGACCAGGTAGACGTCGCGGACTCCGCGAGCCACCTGCGGGTTGAGCTGGGCCGTCGTCGTGGCCCAGGTGTAGCGGTTGCCGGTGCTGGGAGCGGTGAGCGTTCCTGCGAGCGGTCCGGTCGGGCTGCCGAGGCGGACTTCCACCTTCGCGGTATCAGCCGAAGCTCGCGAAACGGCGGCCTCGAGCTGCGTGGCGCCACGGCCTAGCTGGACATCCTCAAAGGAGATCCAGTCGCCGGCCGCCGTCTTGCCGACCGCATCGCCGCGCACCTTGGACGCATCGACGAGCTCGATGCCCGAGTAGTCGTCGAAGTCCGTGGCCGCCGTGCGCTTGCTCAGGTCGCGGGCCGGGATCTGCTCACCACGGACCGCCACCGTCGTACGGGCCCTGATGTCGCCGGACGAGCTGCCCACCTGGATGTCTTGGAGCGCCGACTCGACTACCCATTTGTTCCTGGTGACGTCCCAGAACGCCAGGTCGCTCGCCTTCACGTCGAAGGAGACGGTACGACGTTGTCCGGGTGCGAACGCCAGCCGCTGGAACCCACGGAGCGTCTTGACCGGCTGGGCCACTCGCGAGGTGCGCTGCGAGGTGTAGAGCTGGACGACCTCCTCGCTGGCGGTCCGGCTGGTGTTGGTGACGTCGACGCTGACCTTGAGCCGTCCGTTCGCCGCGACGACGGGCGAGTTGACCCGCAGTCCGGAGTACCGGAAGGAACCGTAGGTCAGGCCGTGGCCGAACGGGTAGAGCGGAGTGCCCTGGTGGTACTGATACGTCCAGCCGGCCTTGATCACATCGAAGTCGAGCGGATCCGGCAGTTCCTTGTCCGTGCGGTACCAGGTCTGCGGGAGCCGGCCCGACGGCGAGTAGTCACCGAACAGGACATCAGCGAGAGCCCGGCCGGTCTCCTGACCCGCATGCGAAGTCCACAGAACCCCCTTCGCCTGACCCCAGTCGCCGGTCAGCGGGTAGCTGCTCTCCAGCACGACGATGGTCTTGGGGTTGGCGGCGGTGACGGCCTTCACGATCGCCTGCTGGCCGGCCGCAAGAGCGGTGCTCTGACGGTCGTCGTCCTCGCGCCCATTGACGAACGGAGTACTGCCGACGACCACGATCGCGGTGTCCGCCTTCTTCGCTGCTGCCACCGCCGCGGCCGTCCCGCTGACGAGAACCTCCTTGGTGAACTGAGCCGCCGCGTCCTGCGTGGCCGCGCCGATCTCCAGCTTCCCGTCGGCGCCCAGGGTGATGTACTGGTTGGGGCCGTTCCACGGCTCCTTGACCTCGTTGCCGCGGTACCGGAGTACGTAGTTGCCGTTGGCAAGCTGCTCGAAGCCGAACTTCTGCTGCACGAACCAGCCGTTGGGCTGGGCCTGGTCGTTGACCAGTCCGCCGCCGCCTCGCCCGACGAGCTTGCCGTTGGAGGCCGCGCGCAACGTGAGGAATCCGCCGCCCCAGTCGAAGACGTCGAGTGACTGAGCCACGCCCGCCGTCGCCGCATCGGCGACCAGGGCACCACCGGTGGCACCGGCCGGCGCGGTCACGTACTTGCCGGTGGCAACGGCCTTGAGCGCGATCCGGTCGACGCCTTCGGTCGCGGTGACCGCGCTCCCGGTGCCGAGCCGCTCGGCGATACCGGCCTTCGGGGTGATCCGGTACGGCATCGTGCCCGAGTACCAGTCTTCATAGATGGCGTCAGCCAACTGGCCGATCACCGCAACGTTCTTGGTCTTGGCCGAGTTCAGCGGCAGGGCCTGGTTCTTGTTCTCGAGCAGCACGACCTGCTTGCGGGCAGTCTCGCGGGCGAGCTCACGATGGGCCGGGCTGTCGATGCTGTCCGGGCCGATCTTCTCGTACGGGTTCCGCCCGGCCGGGTCGAACTCGCCCAGCCGGAAGCGGATCGACAGCAGATGCCCGACCGCCTCGTCGATGTCCGTCTCGGCCAGCAGGCCCTTCGTCAGCGCTTCCTTCACCGCGGCGACGGTCGGCCCGCCGTTCTTGTCGTTCTCGGTGAAGCTGTCCAGCCCCGCATTGATCGCCGCGGCCGCGGCCTCGGCCGGCGTCGCGTAGTACTGCTGAGAACCGCTGACGTTGCCGGCACCCGAGGCGTCGCCAACGATCATGAGTTCCTCGGTGGACCAGGAGCGCACCGCCTCGTTGAGCTCAGGCGACACGTGGGTCGGCCTGCCGTTCAGGAGGTTGTACGACGCCATGACGCCAGTGGCAGCCTTCGCGGTGAGCGCCGGCTGGAACGCCTTGTACTCGTACTCGTGCAACACCCGCGGCCGCACACTCGCCGACACGCGACTACGGTCGGCCTCGACGTTGTAGGCAGCGAAGTGCTTCAGCGTCGGAGCTGTCTTGAGGTAGCGCGGGTCGTCGCCTTGAAGCCCATGCCCGTACGCCGTGGCGATCTCGCTCGTGAGCAAGGGATCCTCGGCGTACCCCTCCTCGTTGCGTCCCCATCGCGGGTCACGCAACTGGTTGACCACCGGGGCCCACATGTTCAGCCCGTTCTTCGCCGGGTCGAGCTTGTAATAAGCCCGCGCCTCGTCTCCCACGGCCGAACCGACCCGCTTGATCAGGTTGGGGTCCCAGGTGCTGCCGAGGCCGACGGCCTGCGGGAAGACAGTCGCCTCACCGAGCCACGCGACACCGTGCAGCGCCTCGGTACCAGTCTTGAAAGAGGCGATGCCCAGTCGCGGGATGGCGGGCTGGTACTGGTGCAGCAGCGAGATCTTTTCGTCCAGCGTCAGCCGGCTGGTCAGGTCGTTCACCCGGGTCTTCAGTGGCAGATCAGGGTTCCGGAACTCCGGAAGGGCATCAGCCCGGGCAGGCTGCCCCACGAGAACTGCGGGCACGAGCAGGAGTGCCACCAGAGCACTCCCGACTCGACGGCGATAGGTCATGGCGGTTCCCCTCGGCGATGAATCGAAGCGCTTCGACTATCGAGGCAAGAACCCCACTCGTCAAGACCCAGCGGACTTTGAAACTGCTTGCCGACAGGAACCGATCTCCTGGCGCTGAGCAACCGCGGCCAGGCTTTCCACCCCGTGGACGGCAACAGGCGCCTCGGTCTGACCGAGGCGCCGGCCGCCCTCAGTCGCGCGCGTTGAAGCCGCCCCAGCGCACGCCGTACGGCCAAGGACAACTCACGTGGGACGCCCCGTTGGTGATGTTCACCCAGTTCCCGTACGCCGTAGTCCACCAGCCGAGCCACTCACAACCAGCCACCGCACGAACGCTGCCTGACCCCCGATCACACCAAGCAGACACCGTGCCAAGACTGCTGATCCCGTAGTGACAACTCGCCGGGTACGCCGCGGCGGGCTGAGCCCCCACCGCAACTCCCCCCAGCAGTCCAACCCCCGCCAGCACCCCGGCCGCCACCCGCCGCGTCCCTCTGCCCATCGCACACCCCTCCATCCAGTACGACGACCACCGCCGCCCCACCCTCAGCGTGCAGCCGGTTCGATCCGTCGTACCGGCGTTTTGCGGAGGCGGCGCGTCGACGCACAACCCGTTGCGCCACCCATGCCGCGCGTGCTAGCGGCTGCCCAGATCAGCTCGGGCGTCTCTGGTCTCGTCGTCGTGCGGCTTCTTTCCGGCAGCAGGCAAGGTCACCAGCAGCACAACTGCTCCGAGGAGTGCGATGGCGGTAATCCAGCCGGCGCCGACGTGCATCGCGTGGATGAACGCATCATCAGCGGCCTGAGCAAGAGTGGGCCGGCCGATGGCGGCGGCGACGTGGCGGGCCTGCTCGGCGGAGACTCGCGCCTGCTCCTGCACCGGACCAGGTGCACCCGCCAGCAAAGGTTCGACCGCACGTCGGTACGCGATCGACAGGATCGTGCCGCCTACCGCGATTCCGATCACGCTGCCGGTCTGCCGCACGGTGTTGGTGACGGCCGATCCCGCACCGGCCTGCTCCAACGGCAGGTCGCTGATCAATGCGGCCGTGACCGGTCCGATCACCATGCCGACCGAGAGCCCCTGGATCAGCAACAGAACCTCGATCCAGACGAGCGGAGTCTGCAGGCCGAGAAGCCCGTACCAACCCATGGCCAACGCAGCCACGGCGAGCGCCGGCACGGCGACCGGACGCAGTGACAAGCGACGCACCAGGCGCGAACCTATCGGCGCCCCCGCGAGCGCACCGACTGCGGTCGGGATATTGGCTACCCCCGCCTTCATCGGCGAGAACCCGAGCGCGCCTTGCAGGTAGAACGCGTTGTAGAAGGTGACGGCAGCCACCGCAAAGAACAACAAACCGAGCGCAGCATTGCCACCACCGAATGCGCGTCGCGCAAGCAGCCGCGGATCAAAGCTGGGCATCTTGACTCGCAGCTCGGCAAGCACGAAAACGGCGAGCAGGACCAGCCCGGCAACAATCGGCGCCCAGACATCAGCGCGACTCCACGCAGCCACCTGCCCCGCCCGGATCAACCCGTAGGCCAACGCCACCAGCCCACCGATCGACAGCAACATCCCAGCGGGATCCAGTGGCCGCGGCGCAGGACTGCGGAAATTCGGAACCAGCACACCAAGCCCGACCAACGCCAAGGCAGCAACCGGCACATTGATCAGAAAAACCGACCCCCACCAGAAATGATCAAGCAGAAACCCCGCCAACACCGGCCCGGCCGCCATTCCAACCCCAGCCGACGTCGAGAAAACCCCGACCGCGGCAGCCCGCGCAGGCCCGGTAAAGGTCCACATCAAAATAGCCAACATCGCAGGCGTGATCAGCGCACTACCCACCCCCATCACAGCCCGAGCCGCAATGAGCTCCCCCGCACCACCCACGCACGCCGCCCACAAGGACGCCCACCAAAAACCACCAACCCAGCAGCAAACACAGTCCGATGCCCAACCCGATCCCCCACCGCCCCCGCACTGAACATCAACGTAGCGAAAGCCAACGTATACGCCCCAGTAGCCCACTGCAGCTCCCCAGGCCCAGCCCCCAACCCACGACCCGGATCAGCAAGCGTCGCCAACGCCGCACTCAAAACAGTGTTATCCACCCAAATCAACACCGAACACAACATAAGAACGAAAAGAACCAACCGCCGCCGACCCTTCGACAACGCCCCAATCACACTCATTGAACACCTTCGACTCGATCAGCGAAAACCTGACCGACCAGACCATATAGGCAAACCCCACACCCCTGTCAAACCTCACCAAACCATTGCGGCGAAGCAACATATATGCCCTCAAGCCGCACTTGCGAACCGAACAATTTCATGCCCCGGAGGATTTGCGAATTGCCAACTCCATGACTACCGAAGATTTTGCAACCAAGCGAATTCCATGCCCTCCACCGCACAGGCGCACCGCGCCCTGCACCCCGCCTCGGGCCGCCGTCCCAGACAAGACCGGCCAGGCGCGCAAACCGTCAGAAGCTCGGCTCCCGCGGCGGCGGGCCGTGGTACTTCGACCCAGCCGACTACCGCGAGCGCCACGCGGTCGAGCGCGGGGATTGGCTGTGACCAGGGCCTTCAAGACTCATAAGGACCGCCCCGGAAGTACATACTCCTGCGCGCTCGAGGGCGGTCACCACGCCCGTGCGCGGCATCGGAGCGGTCGGCAGGTGACATCCGTTCGGCCAGCGCCCGCAGCGTCTCCAGACCGGCCAGCACCTCAGCGCGATTGTCCGACACCTTCATCCACGCCGGCAGCCGAGCAAGCATCGACATTGTCGACTGCACGCCGCCACGCTCTCGCAATCGCGCCCCGACGTAGGCGGACAGCTCGTCGACGTGCTCCTCGTTGTAGGCCCACAAGATGTGACCGGCGCAACGGGTCTGCAGCCACAGAGGCCGCTGGAAGAACGGATCCTCACTACCACCCAGCACCGCGCCGATCAGCCCAGCCCCTTGCACCTCAGGTCTCCAGTCGGCGACGGCACCGCACCCTCCACAAGCCAAACGACGCGGCTGGAACAGAGTTCGCTGAAGTATCTGGGATCAGAGAGGCCAGGCCGAGGGATCACGAGAGCACAGCCCCCGCATCGTGGACAGACCGCCAGCATCCGACCCGCGAACCGAGCCAACCAGACCCCTGAGTCATAGTGACGAGCGAGATCAGCGCGCGGCCCGGAATCCATGACAGACACCATCGCAGGTCCGCTATACGAGCAGCTACAGGATTCTCGAAAAGCCCCTCGCAGCGTTCGTGACCGGGTCAATCCCCGCGTAGACACGCACTCGGACAGCCCCCGACGGCAGCGACTCGTCGTTGCTGGATTGGCGCTTCTTGCCGTAGGCCCGCTCGCGCCACGAATGCAGAAACCCCCGAGCGGAGGAAGTGGCCTCTGACCTGAGGCTCGGGATGGAGCCGCCTATCGGAATCAAACCGACGACCTTCTCATTACGAGGAAGACCTACACCGTCTCATCCGCTCTCCAGTGGCTCATCTGGCAACGCGGCATACCGCATCGCGCACGAGATTCCTCATGAGCATCCGCAGTTTCATGCCACGGACGATGCCACGCTGACAGCCGCAAGCTCATCCGTCGATCAAGGCCGATTCCACCTGGTGTGGTCGGGCGGCCTGGCCAGGGGCAGGCCGCAGGTCTGCGATTCAGGGCCCGCGGGCTCTATTAGGCGCCCAACGAGCCGATCCGATGAGTCTTATCGGCCGGATAGCTGGAGCATGTTCCACAGGATCACGTTGTGGGCGTGCACGGCCTTCTCTTCACCCCGGAACATTACCTCGTAGGTTTTGCCGCCGGTATCAATAGCGACCGTGCTC
Source organism: Kribbella sp. NPDC023855 (assembly GCF_040639475.1). Classification (NCBI taxonomy): domain Bacteria; kingdom Bacillati; phylum Actinomycetota; class Actinomycetes; order Propionibacteriales; family Kribbellaceae; genus Kribbella; species Kribbella sp. NPDC023855. Next base: position 473,889 of record NZ_JBFAAA010000005.1, on the reverse strand, counting down.
GAGGAGGCGAACTTGCCGAAGACGTTCTTGTCAGACACGTAGGATACCGACTTGATGCGGCTATACGGGATGCTAGTCACGGCGGCTTGCTTGCCTAGGAATGAGTTGTCCTGGATGACGACCCGGGTATTGGTCAGACCGATGAATCCGGTGCTGCCACCGATCGCGTCGTACACCGCGATAACCGTCTCTCCCTGCAGGAGTCCTGCGGCTATCTTGTCAAGCTGTTCCCGCTTGTCGAAGACGACATTCGTCATGACCATCAGTCCCTCGCCGTCGATGTGTTGTCGGTCTCGGGCCCTTCAGATGCAGTCTAGACACCCCGCGTGGCGGCGACAGTCGAACAGGTTGGGCTGGCGCGACCTCGACGACTGACCGATCCGGATCTAGTCCGAGGTGCTCCCAGCGGCGGGCCCATAGCTCGCTGCGCTTGGTGCCGAGGTTGGCCTTGCTCCAGACGAACTCATCCCAGTCCTGATCGCGGCTGTAGGCATAGTTGATCAGCTCGGCCGCCTCAGCCGCAGTCGGCGGCCGGGGGTCCGGGTGAGGAGGCGAAGGCCGGTCCGCACTATCGAGCGGGTTGACGGAGATCCACTTCCAGGTGGTTCCTCTGTCAATGGCTCCGCTCAGGATCGAGTAGATCTCTCGGATCGTAGAGTTCCCAAGTCCTCTACAACGTGCAGTTTGCACGCGCGCTGGCAATGGCGACACCCGCCAGGATTCGGAGGAGAGCACGGCTCGCGCTTGTGCTCGTCCAGCGGTGACCGGCTTTCGTGGTCCGTTGATCGATGAGCTTCCTCTGTCCGCGGCAGTGGATTCGGCAGGTCCGCAGGACCCCGCCGAAGGAGTCGACGGTTTAGACGTCAAGCTTGGCGAGCGGCAGCGTCCCGAGGAGCGGCGCGATGTGGTTCTCGTCCTTTGACCGGTAGCCCCGCATCGTCTGCACATCCACATCGATCACTTCGAAGTACCGCTCAACGAGCTGCGAGACAGTCGCCGCGTCTTCGGGTTGCGCCTCTCGTCGACCTCATTGAGCAGGCGAGTCCGCGCCCGCTCAGCCTCCCGAGCCTGCTTCGGGCAGGGCGGGATGATCTCCTCCAGATCGATGCGCCGCTTCGTGACCGGGTCCAGGCCGGCGTACACGCGGACACGGAGCGATCCCGACGGAAGCTGCTCGATACTCCCCCGCTGCCGCTTCAGTGGCTTGGCTGCGGTCGGTAGAAGGCGGCGTGAGCGTGGGCACCCGCGCGACGGAGGAGCGGTAGTTGAGAAAGGGTGGGTGGGAGCGGGCGGAGCTGGGAGCGACGTAGGAGCGACGGGCGGAGGCCGCGTGGGCGTCGCACGAAGGTGCTGGTGGGGCGGGTGGGACTCGAACCCACGACCCAGGGATTATGAGTCCCTTGCTCTAACCGGCTGAGCTACCGCCCCGAGCGCGCCGGCTGGGTGTGCCGGTGTGCTCCGAGATGGTATCGGGTTGTGGGGTGGGGGCGCTCTGGGGATTGCCGTGGGTGGGGAAGAAACGTGGGGTTCATCGGGTGGGCTGGGCTGTTGTTGGAGCGCTGGCAGGTGGGTGGAACCAGGGGTGGGTCAGGGGGATGACTGAGGGGGTTTGCATCCGGGATGGGGGATGATGGGGGCCAGGTCCGATGAAGGGAAGTTCTATGGGCTGGTTCATTTTTCTGGTGCTGATCGTGGGTGCCTTGGCGGCTTACAAGTTCCGGGTGCCGTTGATCGCGAAGCTGACCGGGCAACCGCAGCACCGGATTCAGCGGGCGATTGACAAGCGGAAAGAGGACAAGCGGCGGTGAGATTGGCTGCGCGTGCAGAAGGTCTGTCCGCACGCTGAAGGTGGCCGCCTCCCGCTGACGTGGCTGCCGCGGTTGAAGGGGTTGCACCCCCGCTGAAGGTGGCTGCCCTGAAGGTTGCAGCTCCACTGAGGGTCGCTGCGCGTTGAAGGTGCTGCGCGCGCTGAGAGGCGAGCGCGGGCTGGAGGCGGGGGTGGCTAGCGCTCAGATGGCAAGTGCGGTGAGTGGTGTGATCGGCCGCACGCTGCTGGGGGCTGAAAAGGCGAGAAGGCCGGTTCCGGGTGGAATCGGCCTTCTGTTGTTGCTCCCGCGACTGGACTCGAACCAGTAACCTGCCGGTTAACAGCCGGCTGCTCTGCCAATTGAGCTACGCGGGATCGAAGTACTTCTCTGTCCCCGATCCCCGAGGACCTGAGTAGGTTAGCAGGCCCCGGACCAACTGCAAAAACGGGATTTGGGATCGCTTCCAGGTCAGATGCCGAACTCGTCGCGGACCGCTGCCAGGGCGGCTTCGGCGCGGTCGACGAGGCCGGGTTCGGTGGGCTCCAATCCCTTGTCCAGAACGAAGTTCCAGCTCACCGGGGCGTCTGGGTCGGACGGGTTGCGGCGGCCGACGACGCGGACGCCCTTCTTGCCGGACAGGGGGACGTGACGCTGGACGAGGACGCTGGCGTCGATGCGTTCGCGCAGTAGCTGGCCGAAGCGGCCCGGGTCGTCGACCTTGAGTTCGGTGGCGCGCAGCGGCGTACCGAAGGCTGTGGTCTCGTAGACGCGCAGGATCGACTCCTCGGAGTCCCAGCCGGCTCGTTCGATCTTCTCCCAGCCGACCCGGCGGACCGCACCCTCGGTTGCCGTCGGGAGGTAGAGCGCCGCACGGCTGCCCGCCACCCAGTTGCCGTCGAGCAGCTGGACCGCGGCCAGGATCTGCTCCTTGCCGCCCGGGGAGTGGCGGGAGGCGATGGCGACCGCTTCGGTGAGTTCGCGCGGCCACGACGTACGGCGAAGTTTCAGCACACGGCCATGATCTCAGCCCGCTCCAACCGTCAGGCCGCATAGTCCCGCAATTTGATCGCGCAGCGGCGCCGGAGCTCGCGGAGAGCCTCGTCCTCGAGGGTGCGCACCTGGTCTGGATCTAGGCCGAGTACGGCGGCTGCCTCGTCGACCGAGGCGGCGGCGGGGCCGATCAGGCCGAAGCGGAGTTTGAGCACGGCTCGCTGTAGGTCCTCGAGGAACTCCAATTGGTAGTGGAGGTCTCGTCGGAGAGCGGCGCGCAGGACGATCTCGTCGTCGTCGATGTATTGGTCGGTCTCCTCCAGGTCGAGGGCCTCTGGGCGGATCTTCCAGGCGCGGGCGCGCTCGACTCGGGCGACGGTGAGGCAGGCGGCTGCGGCGACCTCGGCGGTGGTTGGCTCGCGGCCTAGGCGTTGGGTGAGGTCGCGTTGTACGGCGGCTACCCGGCCGGCGTCGGTGTAGGCCTGGGCGGGCATCCGGACGAGGCGGGAGCGGTCGGAGATGGCGCGGCCGATCGCCTGGCGGATCCACCAGATCGCGTACGTCGAGAAGCGGTGGCCGAGCTGGTGGTCGAAGCGCTCGACGGCTCGCATCAAGCCGAGGTTGCCCTCTTGGATGAGGTCGAGGAGCGAAATCCCCTTGCCGGTGTGGCGCTTGGCGAGGGAGACGACCAGGCGGAGGTTGCCTTCGATCATCCGGCGGCGGGCCTGCTCCCCCAGCACGACGATGGCTTCCAGGTCGGCGATGAGCTCTGCCAGCTCGTCGTCGGCGGGTGGAAGGGCTGTGGTCGGTGGAGGGGGTGGTGGTTGTGGGGTTGGGTCAACGGGTTGAGGGCTAGACAGGCTCGACGCTCTACCGCCCGGGGTGGCGGGCGCTGGGGCCGGTGGGGATGTGAGGGTGGTTAGGCGGTCGGCGGCTAGGAGGCCGGCTTCTATCCAGGTGGCTTGGGTGGTTACCTCCTCGGTGGTGAGGAGTTCGTGGCGGCCGATGTCGCGGAGGTAGGCGATCAGGGCGTGGACGTCGGCCGGGTCGCAGTCCAGGTCTGGCATGGCAGTCTCCCTTCGTTACTAGGGATGATGCCGCGATCACGGTTGGTGACCGGCCGGTAATGCGAGGGCTGTGGACAAACAGCCTCAGATTGCGCCGCTGATCGCCTGTTCGCGCAGTTCGGCCCGGTAGCGTTCCAGCGCGATCAGTTCGCCGAACATCCGGTTGTAGTCGTCGGCCCGGTCGATCGGGTTGGTCCGCTGCAGCTTCGATTTCAGGTCGGCGATCCGGCGCAGGCAGGTGAGTTCCTGGAGCCGGGCCAGGTGCGCTCGCGCGTAGATCTCGTCGGGCTCGCGATCCAGCCGCACCGGATCGACGGCCAGTGCGCTCACCACGGCCGCGGCCGGGTCGATCCCCATCGCCTCGCGTACGGCGACCACCCACGCCTCGCCCGGCGCGGCATTCGCCGGTCCGCCCGTCTTCTCCATCGCGCCGCGCACGGCCGCGAGCCACGGATGCGTGAAGTCCTGATCGTCCAGCTCGTCGAACGCCACACCCATCAGGTGCGGATACTGCATCGCGATCTTCAGCACGTCCCACTCGATCACGAACCGCTGATCCCGCGGCGATGGCAGGTCGACCCGGGGCGGCGGAGCAGGAGCCTCGCTCGTCGTCTGCACCGGACCACGATCAGGAGCCGCAGGTGCCTGAGCAGGACGAGAAGCGGCCCGATGTACTTCGGTCCGCACCTGGTCCACCTCCATCCCCAGATGCCCGGCGAGCTCGCGCGTGAACGCGTCCACCTTCGACCGGTCCCGGATGCTCACCACCAGCCGGGCCGCGTCGCGCAGCGCGTCGATCCGGGTGTCCGCCCGGTCGAGGTCGTACTTCGACAACACGTTGGACAGCACGAACCGGTACAGCGGAACCCGCCGCCCGATCAGTTCGCGCACCGCCGCATCGCCCTTCTGCAACCGCAGATCGCACGGGTCGAGCCCGTCCGGCTCCACCGCCACATACGTCTGCGACGCAAAGGCCTGGTCGCCCTCGAAAGCCTTCAACGCAGCCCGCTGACCAGCACTGTCACCGTCGAAGGTGAAGATCACCTCACCGCGGAACTGATCGTGATCCAGCAGCAGTTGCCGCAACACCCGCGCATGGTCGTCACCGAACGACGTGCCACAAGTAGCGACAGCAGTCTGTACTCCGGCCAGATGGCAGGCCATCACGTCGGTATACCCCTCGACGACGACAGCCTGCTTGCCCTTGGCGATCTCGCGCCGAGCCAGATCCACGCCGTACAGGACCTTCGACTTCTTGTAGATCGCGGTCTCGCCGGTGTTGAGGTACTTCGCCTCGATCTTGTCGTCGTCGAAGAGCCGTCGCGCGCCAAAACCGATCACATCACCGCCGGCATCGCGGATCGGCCACATCAGCCGGCCACGGAAGCGGTCGTACAGTCCACGCTGGCCGTCGGAGCACAGTCCGGCAGCGAGCAGTTCGGTGTTGGTGAAGCCGCGACCGCGCAGATGCGCCACCAGCGCCTCGCCACCGCGCGGAGCGAAGCCGACGCCGAAGTGTGCCGCCGCGTCGCGATCGAAGCCGCGCTTGTCGAGGAACTGCCGCCCGAGCATCGCCTCCGGCGCTCCGAAGAGCTGCTCGGCGTAGAACTCCGCCGCGACCTTGTGGGCCTCGACGAGCCGCGGTCGCTGGTTGCTCTGGGAACGCTGGATCGGCGCGCCGGACTCGTCGTACCGAAGCTGGATGCCGACCTTGGCGGCGAGTGTCTCGACGGCTTCGTGGAAGCTGATCTGATCGATCTTCTGGATGAAGTCGATGACGTCGCCGCCCTCTTGGCAGCCGAAGCAGTAGAAGAAGCCGCGCGCCGGGGTGACGTTGAACGACGGCGACTTCTCGTCATGGAACGGGCACAGTCCCTTGAGCGAGCCGCCGCCGGCGTTCTTCAGCGTCACGTACGAGCCGACCACTTCGTCGATCCGAGCACGCTCGCGCACGAGCGCGATGTCCTCTTCCTTGATCCTGCCGGCCACGCGGTGAGTCTACGGCTAGATTTCCGAGAGCTCGACCGCTGTGTCCGCGAGACGTTCCGGGTCGACCGGCTTCTTCGAGCGGATCAGCTGCTTGACCGGGTCGATGACGTCCCAGCCGCTGTTCACCTGCATGCCGGCGAGCACGTGGTTGTCCTCGGCCAGCCAGAACGCCATGTACGCACCGGAGGCCGGATCGCCCCGCAGAACGATCTGGTACGACGTACCGCGCGGGACGTCGCCCACGTACTCCATGGTGAGGTCGTACTGGTCGCTGAAGAAGTACGGCAGAGCGTCCTGCGCCACGTCCTGGCCGAGCATCGCCTTGGCGGCGGCCTTGCCGCTGTCCATCGCGTTCTGCCAGTGCTCGACGCGGATCGAGTGGCCGAGCACCGGGTGGTCCCAGCGCACCACGTCGCCGGCGGCGTACACGCCCGGTACGGAGGTCTGCAGGTCCGGGCCGGTGAGGATGCCCGAACCCTGGTCGCGACCGGCCACCTCGATCCCGGCTGCCTCGGCGAGCTCGGTGTTGGGCTGTACGCCGACGCCCACGACCACCAGGTCCGCAGGCAGCACCTCGCCGCCGGTGAGCCGGACACCGGTGACCTTGTCGTCGCCCTCCAGAGCCTCGACGCCGGTGTTGAACCGCAGGTCAACGCCGTGGCTGCGGTGCAGCTCGGCGTACAGGTTGCCGATCTGCTCACCCAGGACGGAGGCGAGCGCGGTCGACTGCGGCTCGACGATGGTGACCTCGCAGCCACGCTGGCGCGCGGCCGAGGCTGACTCGAGACCGATCCACCCGGCGCCGACCACGACCACTCGGGGCTTGGCAGCGTACGCGTCAGTCAGAGCCTTCGACTCCGCCGCAGTACGGAGGTAGTGCACCCCGGCAAGATCAGCACCCGGTACGTCGAGCTTGCGCACCCGGCTGCCGGTGGCGATGAGCAGCTTGTCGTACTCGACCTCGGTGCCGTCGGCCACCGTGACCTTGCGCCCGGCGGTGTCGATCGCGGTGGCCTCGGTGCCCAGACGCAGCTCGATGTTCCGCTCGTCGTACCAAGCCTGGTCGTGCAGCTGGGCGACACCGGGCTCGTCCTTGCCGGTCAGGACGCTCTTGGACAGCGGCGGGCGCTCGTAGGGCAGCTCCGGCTCGGCGCCGATCAGCACGATCTGCCCGGTCCAGCCCTCCCTGCGCAGGAAGTCCGCGGCCCTGGCGCCGGCCAGGCTCGCTCCGATGATGACAATGCGTTCGGCCTCAGTCATGCACCGACATTAATACTTGAAGCACCGCGAGGGCAGCGTCCGCGTGGCAGGGGACGAGTCGCGCGGGACATAGGATGACCAGGCCGGAACTGGCGGGTGACTGGAGGCGGGATGCGGGTGCGGGCGGGGGCGGCTCTGGAGGAGCGGATCATCGAGCTGATCCACGAGCGCGGGCTGGCACCCGGCGAGGCGATGCCGACCGAGCCGCAGCTGATGGAGGTCCTCGGCGCGAGCCGTAACAGCGTGCGCGAGGCGATCCGGGCGCTGCAGGCGTTGGGGATCGTGGACATCCGGCACGGGTACGGGACCTTCGTAGGGCAGGCGTCGCTGACCGGGCTGACCACGTCGCTGGCCTTTCGGGTGCGATCGAGCGCCGGCCACGGGATCCGCGCGATCCACGATCTGGTCGAGGTCCGGGAGTTGCTGGAGACCGGGCTGATCGGCGAGGTGGCGAGGGCGCGCACGAGCGAAGCGATGTTGTCGGCGCTGGACGCGCTGGTGACGGCGATGGCGCACGATCCCGGCGCGGACCGGGCCTTCCACGCGCTGCTGTACGAGAACTGCGGCAACGAGTTGGTGCTGCAGCTGATCGGGCTGTTCTGGGACACGTACCACGAGGTCGAGCACCTGCTCGGCGAGCCGGCCGACCGGACCGGCGACCTGATCACCAACCACCGCCGCATCGTCGACGCGCTCCGGACTCACGACGCCGACGCGGCCCGCGACGCGATGCGCCTGCATTTCCGGGACGTCCGCGACCGGATCACCCGGGCGGAAGCCGCCGCTGCCACCGACGAGGCACCCGAAGCATCCTGACCGGCTGCGGGCCCGCGCCAGCGGCTTCGTGAAGATCCCACCTCCGGAACCTCAGGAGGTGAGCCTCGTGTGCCAGCTCAACGCCGAGGGATCCGTCAGCGACGCGACCTGATCGATGATGACCCGCAGCCGGGCGTCATCATCGGCCGCCTCCTGAAAGTCGGCGGCAAAAGCGGCGTCCAGATTTCTGGGCGCCGTAGCCCACAGAGCCTCGACCAGCTCCGTCAGGAGTTCGCGCTGAACAGCGCGACGGGCCTGGCGTTCAGGTGAGTTCAGGACATGGAACATGCCGATGCCCTTCAAAAGGGCGATCTCGACGCGGATACCATCCGGCACCACCAGCTCCGCCTCGTACCGAACCAGTCGCGACCGCCCGAAGCGCGCATGGGTCGCCTGCTCCGCGGCCGTGACCAGCCGGCCGATGAGCTGACTGGTCAGGTCCTTCAGCCCACCCAGCGCCCGGCGACTGTCGTCGAAGCGCGCACTCGGCCAGTACGGCAGCCGGGTCAGCCGCTCCCAGCTCTCGTCCAGCTCGCTGTCTGTTGCCGTCGGCAAGTAGATGCGCCGGATCGTCTCCCAGTACGGCGCCCGGTCGGCGCTCACCTGCTCGAGATCGAGGTGATGCGCCACGATCCCGTCCTCCACGTCGTGCACGGAGTACGCGACGTCGTCGGCGAAGTCCATCACCTGCGCCTCGAGACAGCGCCGGTCTCCCGCCTCGACACCCTGACGCAACCACTCAAAGACCGCGGCATCATCGTCGTACACGCCGAACTTCCGCTCCCCCGGCCGTTTCAGCCACGGGTACTTCGTCGCCGCGTCGAGCGTCGCGCGACTCAGGTTCAGCCCGACGCTTCGCCCGGCCGAGTCGAAGGTCTTGGACTCCAGCCTGGTCAGCAGCCGCAGCGTCTGCGCGTTCCCCTCGAACCCGCCGATCTTCTCCGCGAGCTGGTCCAGCGCCCGCTCACCGTTGTGCCCGTACGGCGGATGGCCCAGGTCATGGGCAAGGCAGGCCGCGTCGACGATGTCCGGATCGCAGCCGAGCGTGCTGGCCAGCTCGCGGCCGATCTGCGCGACCTCCAGACTGTGCGTCAACCGATTGCGGACGAAGTCGTCGCTCCCGGCAGTCGCCACCTGCGTCTTGGCAGCCAGCCGTCGAAGCGCGGCACTGTGCAGCACGCGCGCACGATCCCGCGCGAACGCAGTCCGCCCGGGCCGCTTGACCGGCTCAGGAACCCACCGCTCCGCATCATGCTCGTCATACCACTCATGCTGCTTCCTCATCACCCCTCACACTAGCGATCGCCACCGACAGTTTCGCCTCCCAAGCCGTTACTCGGCGTAACAACGCCAAGCTGACACCGATACAGCAGGTAAGGGGAACGGGAACACCGGGGGGAACAGATGGCCGGGTTGGCCGACGCGCAGGTCGTGCGCTCGTGAAGAAGCGCATTGTCGCCACGTGTGCCGTGGTGGCAGGGCTACTCCTCGGCTTCGTGGTCGGGCATACCACCGACGACGACGAGATCTCCGGACCGAGGCAGCCGGCCGCCGAATGCCCGCAAGATGGATCCGTCACCGAACTGACCACGCAGCTCGCGGTGAGCGAGGGGCCAGGCCAACAGGCACAGGTCCGCGCCTCTGCCGAAGCCGAGCTCTCTGAGGCCGGCGAATCATGGAGTCCGGATCAGCTGCCGCTGTGTATCTTCGCCAACGGCCGTACTCAGGACTACCCCAGCAAGCGCGGCTACGAATTCCTGGGGCCGCCGCAGCTCCCGGTCGAGCGCTACGAACGGGACCTCGCGAAGTCGAAGGTCCACGTGACCTACGGCCAGACCGAGGTCGGCCTTCAACGACCGCTCGAGGAGACCACCCTGGACGACGGGGCATTCTCCGTTCGATTCATCTCGCCCGCGGTGATCGCCTACCGGCAGGACAAGGCGCTGCATCTCGACATCGCTCCATGCAGATCGACAGCAGGACGCCTTGCCTGCAAGGCGAAAAGCGCCAAGACGCCTGGCACCGACGGGACAGAGCGGCCAGTGGCCGTTGAGATCGTGGTCGCGGATCAGGTTCGGGACAAGAAGTCGATCATTCGCAGCGACCCACAGCCGAGCTCGATGCGATCGGACCCGGCCGCCCACACGACGACGTACACGTGGCGATTGGCCGACGCCACCACCACCGTTTCTGTCGACATCCCGTTGGCGTGGAGGTTGGGGTCCACAGCGCAGGGGTTCACCTCTGGCGACCAGGGCGACGTATCCATCGGCAACGTCACTTTCCGCATCGACTGGCTGCCGGTGACCGAGGCTGTGTCGGCGCTGCTCGCGCTGGTGGCGGCCGCCGGGATCCTGAGGTGGGCGGGAAAGACCTCGATCGGGATCCGGCTGGCTCTGGCCATGACTGCCCTGCTGGCCGGCCTGACGATCCAAGTCTTCCCCGTCACGAGGTGGGAGACCTTCTTCGATGCGGGAACCTGGGCCGCGGCAGCCATCTTCGGCGCCACCAAGTGGCGAGGACCATTGATCAGTGCAGCCGTGTCCGGTCTCGGGATCGCCGCGGCCGGCGCGTTCGGAGACCTGGAATCTGTCGCCACCCTCGGCCTCCTGGTCGCGGTGATCGCCGGTCTGCTGGCCATTGCGACGAGGCTGCTGGCGCTCCCTGAGATGTTGTCGATCGGGGCGCTGGCCCACACTTCCCCGTGGTTCCGGAACCGGACAAGATCCCTGCGGGGCTTGCTCGTGAGAGCGGCTCTGTTCGTCTTGATCGCCAGCGCTGCGGCAGTCATCGGTGATGCGATCGGCCGCAACGTCGACGACGACGCGGGCTACCTGCTGAACGCGGTCGTCATGACGTCGGGCAACAACATCGGTTGGGTCATCCTGTCGGCGTCCTCGATCCTGATCCTCTGTGCGTGCTTTGCCCACTTCAGCGCCGCATCACCAGCACAACTGCTGACCACCTCAGCGCAAGCGGTCACACTGGGCCTCCTGGTCGCGACCGTGGCTCCGCCCTCGACCTCACGGCTGGCCGGCTTCACCCTTCCACTCTGGATCCTGACCTGGATGACGGTGACGCTGCTCGTGCACGCCGGCCCGCCCAAGGATCTCGTCCAGGACGAGTTGCCCTCGCATGGTCGCTTCGCCCGCGCGATCGAGGCGGAGAAGTCGCGCGGTCACGTTCTCGCACTGGAAGCCCAGCTGACCGCCGGTACTGCGAACCTCACCGAGCTGGAGACGAGCAACGCGGCCCATAGAGCAGCCTTCCCCGACGACCTGGCCGCGGACCTGTTCCGGAGAGGGCCAGGGAGCGGCTGGCTTCCGAACGCCAGGACAGCAGCCTGGCTCGGTACTGCGCTGTCGCTGGTGCCGGTCGGCTACTACGTGTTCGGAGTACTGGGGACGCTGCCGGGGAGGTTGCCCTACAACGGGCTCTTCTACCTCGCCATGGACGTACTCGCCGAGTTCGCGCGTTGGATCGCGTTGGCCTTCGCGTTCGGTGCGCTCTACCGGCGGCTGCCCGGCCGGATCGGCGCCACCAAAGGCGCAGCACTCGGGATCGCCTGGATGGCGGCCGCGGGTCTCGCGAACCTGATCACGCAGTGGACGCAAGCATCGTCGCCAGGGCTGTGGCTCTACTTGTCCTTCCAGACGATCGTCTTCTTGATCGCTCTCGGCGCCGTCTATGACCTGACCACTATCGAGCGCGCTGGTGGGAGCTGGAGACGGCTGACCGATCTGTACCGGATCCACACGATCCGCCAGCGGGTCGCGTACCTCGCCCCGTTGGTACTGGCCCTGATCGGTCTGGCCGATCAGATCCGCACCGGCGCACCCGGTGAGCTGGCCGAGCAACTGTTGACCGGCCTCGGCTCGCTCGCCGGTTGATCAGCTCACGCAGTAGCGGAGCCAGGTGAGGTTGGGGTGGAAGGATTCGGCGTTGGCGAGGGAGAGGTTGAGGGGGGTGGTGAAGAAGTCGTGCCAGTAGGGGGCGTGGCCGACGATGATGGGGTGAATCAGGAGGGCCAGCTCGTCGATCAGTTCTTGGTCGAGGAGGGTTCCGATCAGGGTGCCGCCGCTGTCCACGCGGACGACCTTCGCGCCTTGCCGGCCTAGGAGTTCCAGCGACTCGGCCAGGTCGACGCGGTCGTAGCCGGTGACGAGTTCCTTGGTTGTGCTGTCGGGGGCGCGGGCCGGGGTCTGGTCGGAGTACAGGGCGAGGACGTCGGACCAGTAGCCGAGCTCGCGGAGTGCGTCGAGGTTGTGGACGCGGTGCCGGCCGTCGACGACGGCGAGCAGCGGTCCACCGGGACGTGGTCCGGGTTTGGGGGCCGTCCGGACGGCGCTCTCCTGAGCCAGGATCGTGTCGGCGCCGACCAGGGTGACGTCCTCCTGCCAGAGCGTTGCCATCGCGTAGAAGCGTGCTTGGTCCGCCTCGAACCCGGTCGTCGCGCCGTCGATCGAGACTGCCAGCTGAGCCACCACATGAGGCCTCATGGCTTCGAAGCTAGTGGGCCGCACCGACAGAAAAACTTACAGAGGAGTGTTTGCAGAGGGTCCTCTGCATGTTAGGTTGGCCGGCATGGACAAACCACGGCGCAGGATCGACGCGCGGAGCCTTCGCGGGCTGGCGCACCCGCTGCGGATGGCGATCCTCGAAGCGCTCGAACTCGATGGGCCACTCACGTCGACCGGATTGTCGGCGCGGCTGGGCGAGAGCACGGGCACGATCAGCTGGCATCTGCGGCTGCTCGCCGAGCACGGGTACATCGAGGAGGAGCAGGAGCGCGGCACGAAGCGCGAGCGGTGGTGGCGGGTGCCCTCGGTCCGGACGGTGCTCGACCCCGCCGAATTCCGCGACGACCCGGAGACGAGCGGGGCACTGAAGGTCTATCTGGCGGATCTGGTCGAGCGGTACTACGACCGGGTACGCCGGTACGTCGCCGAGAACTGGTCCGGCGAATGGCAACACGCCGCCTCACTGTCCGACTGGCGCGACCTGAAGCTGACCCCCGAGCAACTGGTAGCCCTGAACGAAGAGCTAGGCGAAGTCATCGAGCGCTACACCACAGCAGCCATCGGCGACACCGCGGACGAGAGAGCTCTGCCCGTCATCGTGCAACTGCAGTCGTTCCCCCGGCAGCCGAAGTGAGTGCGGCGCGGAGCCTGTTGATCCGGCATCGGGACTTTCGGGCGCTGTGGGTCGGCGAGGTAGTCAGCCGGTTTGGCACGGCCGTCTCGAGTGTGGCGCTTCCGTTGATCGCGGTTACGGTGCTGCAGGCAACGACTTTTCAGGTCGGGCTGCTGAGTGCCGCCGCCTGGCTCCCCTGGCTGCTGATCGGTTTGCCGGTCGGCGCCTGGGTCGACCGCTGGCGTCGCCGGCCGATCATGCAACTCGCCTCCGCCGGCTCGCTGATCCTCTTCGCGAGCATCCCACTCGCCGCGCACACCGGTCTGCTGACGATCGAATTGCTGCTGGCCATCGCAGTACTGACCGGTGCAGCCGCAGTCTTCTTCCAGACCGCCTACACCGCCTACCTCCCGAACCTGCTCCAACCAGAGGACCAAGCCGAAGGCAACGCCAAGCTCCACGGCAGTGCCTCGGCCGCGCAGATCGCCGGGGTCGGCTGTGGCGGCCTGCTCGTCCAGCTCACCGGCGCCGTCGACGCGACCCTCGTCGACGCCGCGACCTTCCTGGTCGCCCTGCTCTGCATCACAGCGATCCGCCACCGCGAGCCTCGCCAGCAACGACCCGGAACCGCACTGGCCGCCGAGGTCATCTCCGGCCTCAAGCTGGTCACCAGCGACGTCTGGCTCCGCACGCTGACGATCTTCGGCGGCGTCTCCAACATCGCCCTGATGGGCTACCAGTCGATCGTCGTCGTCTTCCTGGTCCGCGAGCTCGGCGTCTCCCCCGCCCTGGTCGGCGCCTTGATCGCCATCGCCAGCAGCGGCGGCGTGGTCGGCGCCTTCCTGGGCCGCCGGGTAGCCGATGCAGTCGGTACTGCGCGCGCAACCCTGCTCTTCGAGCTCGCACTCCCGACGCTCGCGCTGCTGATCCCGTTGACCACCGACGGCCCAGGACTCGCCCTCTACACGGTCGGCGCGTTCTGCATCGGCGTCGGCGTGGTCGGCGGCAACACGATCAAAGCCACCTTCCAGCAGTCCTACTGCCCACCCGACCTCCGCGGCCGCCTGGCAGCCAGTTCGGCGTTCCTCAACTACGGCACGATCCCACTCGGGGCCCTGCTCGGCGGCACGCTGGGCGAAGTACTGGGACTCCGTACTGCGCTGTGGATCACCACGGCCGGCGTACCGCTGGCAGGTCTCGTGCTGCTGTTCTCCCCGATCAGGCGGCACCGGGATCTCCCGAGCCACCCGAAGGGATCAGATGTCGCGGAACGTCTCGATCTGGGCGCCCAGTGAGTTGAGCCGGGCCGCCAACTCCTCGTAACCCCGGTTGATGACGTAGACCGAACGCAGTACGGAGGTGCCCTTGGCCGCCATCATCGCGATCAGCGTGACGACCGCCGGGCGCAGGGCCGGCGGGCACATGATCTCGGCGCCGGAGAAGTGCGTCGGGCCCTCGACCATCACCCGGTGCGGGTCGAGCAGCTTGACCCGGCCGCCGAGCTTGTTCAGGTCGGTCAGGTAGATCGCGCGGTTCTCGTAGACCCAGTCGTGGATCAGCGTCTGCCCGGTCGCCGTCGCCGCGATCACCGCGAAGAACGGCAGGTTGTCGATGTTCAGGCCCGGGAACGGCATCGGGTGGATCTTGTCGATCGGCGCGTGCAGCGTGGACGGCCGGGTGGTCAGGTCGACCAGCCGGGTCCGGCCGTTCTCGGCCAGGTACTCGTCGCTGCGGCTGTAGTCGAGGCCCATCTCCTCCAGCAGCGCCAGCTCGATCTCGAGGAACTCGATCGGCGCCCGCCGGATGGTGATCTCCGAGCTCGTCACGATCGCCGCGGTGAGCAGGCTCATCGCCTCGATCGGGTCCTCGGACGGCGCGTAGTCGACGTCCACGTCGATCTCGGCCCGGCCGTGCACGGTCAGCGTGGTCGAGCCGACCCCGTCGATCCGGACGCCGAGCAGCTCCAGGTAGAAGCAGAGGTCCTGCACCATGTAGTTGGACGAGGCGTTGCGGATCACCGTGATGCCGTCGTACCGGGCGGCGGCCATGATCGCGTTTTCGGTCACCGTGTCGCCGCGCTCGGTCAGCACGATCGGCTTGGCCGGCGTGACGGCCCGGTTCACCATCGCGTGGTACTCGCCGCCGGTCGCCTTGATGTCCAGGCCGAACGGGCGCAGCGCCGACATGTGCGGCTCGACCGTCCGGGTGCCGAGGTCGCAGCCACCGGCGTACGGGAGCTGGAAGGTGTCCTCGCGGTGCAGCAGCGGGCCGAGGAACATGATGATGCTGCGGGTCCGGCGGGCCGCCTCGGCGTCCATCGAGGCCAGGTCGAGATGGGCCGGCGGCACGATCTCCAGGTCGCCGGCGTCGTTCAGCCAGGTGGTCTTCACGCCGATCGAGTTCAGTACTTCGAGCAGCCGGTTGACCTCTTCGATCCGGGCCACCTTGCGCAGCGTGGTCCGGCCCTTGTTCAGCAAACTGGCGCACAGCAGCGCGACGCCGGCGTTCTTGCTGGACTTCACATCGATGGATCCGGACAGCTGGCGTCCACCCACCACTCGAAGGTGGACCGGGCCGCCGCCGAGAGAGACAATTTCGGAGTCGAGTGCTTCGCCGATCCGGGCGAGCATCTCGAGAGTGAGGTTCTGATGGCCCTTTTCGATCCGGTTCACCGCACTTTGACTGGTGCCCAGCACGTCGGCGAGCTGGGTCTGCGTCCAGCCGCGGTGCTTGCGGGCGTCCCGGATGAGATTGCCGATCCGGCTCAGGTAGTCGTCAGTCATGCGCCGGACCTTATCTCACATGTGAGATACCGCTTCACCGACCCGCCGATCCCAGCGTAGCCAATGTCACGACGCACCGGCCGCCAACCCTCGGTGAAACCCCCGCGTCCTAGAGTTAGCCCACCCCCGACCGCCCGGAGAGGACCATCAATGCCCGACGACGTCACGATCTCAGGGGTGACCGAGTTCGAGGCGGAGTCCTGGCCGCTGGAGGCGGCCGCCGAAGGCCTGCACCAGGTCATCGACGGTTTCCAGAACGGGGACACCCGTCCGCTGGTGATCGGCGACGGCGACCAGCCCGTCCTGGTGGTGCTGGCGATCGCCGACCTGGCCGACTTCCGCGCCCGGATCGCCGACCTGCTGGGCAACCCGGTGGACGCAGGCTGGTTGCGCTACTACCTGCGCTCCAACTTCGACATGAGCTCGGAGACCCTGGTCGAGCAGCTCGGCGTCGACACCGACCACGGGCTGTCCTCGCTGGCCAGCCAGGTGAACGTCGAACAGGCCGCCAAGCTGTTGCCGGACCACGTACGCCGTACCGAGGCCGGCGGCAACCCGCTGATGCTCATCGGCGACGGCATGCTGGCGACGGCGGCCCTGATCGCGTTCCCCGCCTTCTCCGTGCTGCTCGCGATGGAGAACGCGGGCAAAATCGAGGACGACTCCTGCGCGCACGACGAGGAGGAGAAGCCGACCACGCCGCTGGAGGTGCTGGCCGAGCGGCTCGGGCCCGTCTCCACCCAGCTGGTCGCGCAGATCAACGCCGGCCGCGAGCCGGGGCTGCCGAAGTACGACCTGCATTTCGAGGACGACCTGGTCGAGCACCTGCGCGATCTGGAGAAGCGGGCCCAGGCGGCACCGGGTGGTGGCGCGCACGACGAGCTGCGCGACCTGCTGCACTCGTTCGACCAGATGCGCAGTGGCGAGCTGGCCGAGGAAGAAGAAGAGCTCGAGGAAGCCGAGGCGCCGTACATCGAGGTGACCGACCTGCAGGCGGCCTTCCACGAGGTCCGGGACGCCTTCCGCTCCGGCGCCGACGATCCCTACCTGGTCGGCATCGACGGGAGCCCGCTGGCCGGGCTGATCTCCTACGACCTGTACGAGATGCTGCAGAAGGTGTCGGTCGAGATGGACGGCACCGACGAGGCCCCGGTGCTGCCGCTGCCCGCGCCGCGCTGGGAGAACGGGCCGGAGCTGCTGCCGTTCGAGGCCGCGGTCGAGGTCTGCCCCGCCGTCATCGAGGATCTGTCCAACGGCGAGGCCTCGATGCTGTTCGTCGCCGACGACGAGACGGGCGAGCCCGAGATGGTGCTCGCACCGCTCGTCTGGCTGTGGGCCTACGTCGACCACCTCGAACTCGAACCGACCGACGCCTGACCGGTACTGCGGTCCGCGGGCTCAGGCCGGCGGGAACAGCTTCTGCCACTCCTGCAGCGTGACGATCTCGTAGACGTCGGCCGCGGTGTACGGGTCCTTGGCGATGATGTCGCGCACCTCGGCCTCGTCGGCGACGTCGTAGATCAGCACCGCACCGGTCTGATCGGTGAACGGTCCGGCGGTGTGCAACTTGCCGGCGGCGTACAACTCGGCGAGGTAGTCACGGTGAGCCGGGCGGACTTCCATCCGGCGCTCGGGATCGGTGAACTTCAGCTGGAGCACGAAAAGGGCCATGACCTCAACCCTATCGAGGGAGGTCACGGCCGTCTTCCTGCGGACGTTTGGTGCGGGAAGGGAGTCACGAGCCGCCACGGCGGCTGGTTCAGGTCGGACCCGAAAGTCGACGAGTGATCGCCCTTCCCGCTCGGTTATTTTGACCACCCCAGCCCCCGGATGCAAGACCTTGGTTAAGGAGATTTGCAGCAGACAGTTCTGCTACCTCACGCTGCGTGATTGCGCTTTCCGCCACTCCGGTGAGAGCGCGGACACGGCCGCACAGTCGGTCACGCCGCTCCGATGTCAAGGCCTCTGCACCTTGCTGCAAATCTCATCCCCGAACCAGAAACAGGGTGCCCGCGACGGCCGCGGGCACCCCGCAGGTCAGGTCAGGGTGGCGCGGCCTGCTTCTAGGCGGGCTACTGGGATTCGGAAGGGGGAGCAGGAGACGTAGTCGAGGCCTACCTCGTGGAAGAAGTGGATGCTGTCGGGGTCGCCGCCGTGTTCGCCGCAGATGCCGAGCTTGAGGTCCGGCTTGGCGGCCCGGCCCTTCTCCACGCCGGTCCGGACCAGCGAGCCGACGCCGTCGCGGTCGATCGACTCGAACGGGGAGACCGCGAAGATGCCCTTCTCCAGGTACCGGGAGAAGAACGCGCTCTCGACGTCGTCGCGGCTGAAGCCCCAGGTCGTCTGGGTCAGGTCGTTCGTGCCGAACGAGAAGAAGTCCGCCGCTTCGGCGATCTGGTCCGCGATCACCGCGGCGCGGGGCAACTCGATCATCGTTCCGATCGGCGTCTTCCACTCCACTCCATCGGCACCCCCGGCGCCGTCGGTGGTCCGGTCGACCTCGGCCAGCACCTTGTCGACCTCGTCCCGGACCAACTGCAGCTCCTGCACCGCGCCGACCAGCGGGATCATGATCTCCGGACGCGGATCCTTGCCCTGAGCCCGCAGCTCGGCGGCAGCCGAGGCGATAGCGCGCACCTGCATGGCGAACAGACCCGGCACTACGAGGCCAAGGCGGACGCCGCGCAGCCCCAGCATCGGGTTCTGCTCGTGCAGCCGCTGGACCGCCGCGAGCAGCAGCTTGTCGCGACCCGGCTCCTCACCGCGCTCCTCGGCCAGGGCGACCTTGACGGCCAGGTCCTCCATCGACGGCAGGAACTCGTGCAGCGGCGGGTCGATCAGCCGGATCGTCACCGGCAGGCCGTCCATGGCCGACAACAGTTCCAGGAAGTCCCCACGCTGCAACGGCTCCAGCTCGGCCAGCGCCGCTTCGCGCTCACCGTCGTCGTCGGCCAGGATCAACCGCTCGACGGCCTCCCGCCGCTCCCCCAGGAACATGTGCTCGGTCCGGCACAGACCGATGCCCTCGGCACCGAACCGGCGGGCCCGGGCAGCGTCGTCCGCGGTGTCCGCGTTCGTCCGTACGCCGAGCCGCCGGATCTCGTCCGCATGCCGGATCAGCCGGTCCACCGACGCGACCAGTTCGTCGCCGGCGTCGGCCGCCAGCGACCCTTCGAAGTACTGGACGACCGGTGACGGGACGACCGGGACCTCACCGAGGAAGACCTCGCCGGTGGTGCCGTCGATCGAGATGACGTCGCCCTCGGAGATCGTTTTGCCGTTCACCTTGATCTTGCCGGCGGCAACATCGACGTCGAGCTCCTCGGCGCCGCAGACACACGTCTTTCCCATGCCCCGGGCAACGACCGCCGCGTGCGAGGTCTTGCCGCCGCGGCTGGTCAGGATGCCCTGGGCGGCGATCATGCCATGCAGGTCGTCGGGGTTGGTCTCCCGGCGGACCAGGATGACCTTCTCCCCCTTGTCGGCCGCCTCGACGGCTGCCTTGGAGGTGAACACGACCTTGCCAGAGGCGGCACCCGGCGAGGCCCCGATCGCCTTGCTGACAAGGTCTTTCGCGGCGTCGCTGTCGAACCGCGGGAACATCAGCTGGGCCAGTTGCGCGCCCTTGACCCGGCGCAACGCCTCGTCGGTGTCGATCACGCCTTCGTCGATCAGGCTGGTCGCGATCCGGAACGCCGCCCCCGCCGTCCGCTTGCCGACCCGGGTCTGCAGCATCCACAGCTTGCCGCGCTCGACGGTGAACTCGATGTCGCACAGATCGCGGTAGTGGCTCTCCAGCTTGGCCATGATCGCCATCAGTTCGTCGTACGACGTCTTGTCGATCTGCTCGAGATCGGCCAGCGGGACCGTGTTGCGGATGCCCGCGACGACGTCCTCGCCCTGGGCGTTCTGCAGGTAGTCGCCGTACACGCCGGGCTGGCCGCTGGACGGGTCGCGGGTGAACGCGACTCCGGTCCCGGAGTCCATCCCGAGGTTGCCGAACACCATCGAGCAGATGTTCACCGCGGTGCCGAGATCGGTGGCGATCCGCTCCTGGCGGCGGTACAGGATCGCCCGCTCGGAGTTCCAGGAGCCGAAGACGGCCTCGATCGCCAGATCCATCTGCTCGCGCGGGTCCTGCGGGAACTCCCGGCCGGTGTGCTGCTTGACCGCGGCCTTGAACTTCCGCACCAGCTCCTGCAGGTCGTCGGCGTCCAGGTCCAGGTCGTTCTTGGTGTTCTTGGCCTTCTTCGCCGCCTCGATCGCGTCCTCGAAGACGTCGCCTTCCATCCCCAGCACGGTCTTGCCGAACATCTGGATCAGCCGGCGGTAGGCGTCCCAGGCGAACCGCGCGTTGCCGGACTGGTGCGCAAGGCCGTTCACCGAGTCGTCGTTGAGGCCGACGTTGAGAACGGTCTCCATCATGCCGGGCATCGAGACCGCGGCGCCGGAGCGGACCGAGACCAGCAGCGGGTCGTCGGCCTGGCCGAGCTTCTTGCCCATCTTCTGCTGCAGGGCGTCGACGTGGTGGTCGATCTCGTCTGCCAGCTCGGGCGGTACCGAACCGGTCGCCAGGAAGACCTTGCACGCTTCGGCGGTGATGGTGAAGCCGGGCGGTACCGGCAGGCCGAGGTTCGTCATCTCGGCGAGGTTGGCCCCCTTGCCACCGAGAAGTTCCTTCATGCTCTTGTTGCCTTCGGCGAAGTCGTAGACGAGTTTCGGCACAGTGACTCCCTGAGGTTTGGGCGGCTCGACTGGTCGCGGCGTGATGACCGCTGGCCCGACGACACCAGTGGCGGGGGCGTCTTTTCAGGGTAAGGCAGAAAAACAGTCCAGTTGAACACTGGTCTCACGTTCGGATCGTGACGCTGCCCACACAAAACAGGCGGAAAGCCCTTGCCTCATTGACAACGCAGGACAAACGCAGGTTTTCCCGTGGAAACACGAAAGCAGGCGCATACCCACCTTCGAGTCGGGGTACACGCCTGCTTTCAGGTTCGCCAAGAGCTGCTGACAGCTCAAGGCCAACCGCTGCTCAGAGCCGTCGACGGGTCCTGAGGTAGTCGCCGACGACGGCTGCGCCGAGGCCGTCCGCATCGGGGGCCAGTACGCGCCCACCGCTGCGCCGGGCGAGCAGGTCGACGAAGGCGTTCAGCCGCGGATCGTCGCCGAGCCGGAAGATCGACAGCGAGGCGCCGAGCTTGGTCAGCCGGTCCACCTCCGCGACCGTCTTGCGCAGGGTCGCTGGGCGAGGTGGGTAGTCGAACTCGGCCGTGCCGTCCGGTTCCAGGTGAGCCGTCGGCTCCCCGTCGGTGACCATCAGGACCACAGGCTGCGCGTCCGGATGACGGCGCAAATGCCGGCCGGCCAGCAGCAGGGCGTGGTGCGCGTTGGTGCCCTGCTCCCAGGTGCCCTCCATGCCGATGAGCTGCGGCAGCTCGATCACTCCGGCGTACCGGCCGAAGGTGATCAGTTGGAGCGCGTCGTTGCGGTAGCGGGTCGAGATGAGCTGGTGCAACGCGAGCGCCGTCCGCTTCATCGGCAGCCAGCGGCCTTCCTGCACCATCGACCACGACGTGTCGACCAGCAACGCGACAGCGGCCCGGGCCCGATGCTCAGTCTCGGCAATCTCCACGTCCGCCACGTCGAGCCGCACCGAACCATCGCGCCTAGCCCCGGCAGTTCGCAGTACTGCGTTGCGAACCGTCCGTGGCACATCCCACGGCTGGGTGTCGCCGAACTGCCAGACCCGGGTGGACCCACTCAGCTCGCCTGCCGCGCCCGCCGACGCCGCATCACGCTCACCCGACTGACCACGAGCAGTTCGCAGTACGTCGGACAGCGCCGTCTGACCGAGTTGCCGCAACGCCTTCGGAGACAACTGCAACGTCCCGTCCGGCGCCCGCTCTAGTAGGCCCTGGTTGCGCAATTCGCGCTCGAGCTCGGACAGGCGCCGCGCGTCGACGGTCGCCTCGTCACCGAGTTGCCGGGTCAGCGCGTCGAGATCGATGTCCTCCAGGCGCGCACCCGGATACGACTGGGCCAACTGCTCGGCCAGCGCGTCCAGCTCCGCGAGATCGGACATCGCCCGGGCACCCTCGGCCAGCCCGAGCGGATCGTCACCGCTCATCCGCTCGGATCCGGACCAGTCCTCACCCGGCCGCAGCGCCTGCAGCTGGGCATCGAGATTCGCCAGCTGCTGGGACAGCTGAGGATTGCCGAACGCCTGCTGCGAGAGCTGAGCCAGCTCGGCCCGCTGCTCCGGCGTCATCGAGTTGAGCATCCGTTGCGCCGCGGCCGCCCGAGCAGCCAGGACGTCGATCAACTCGTCGACCGTGCGCGGGTTCTCCGGGAAGAACTCGCCGTGCTTGGCCATGAACTCAGCGAAGAGCTGATCGATCTGCGGATGCCCCTGCGCATGAGCCGCGAGCAGCGCATTGAGATCGGACAGCATCTCGTTGATCCGCTCGACGTCCTCGGGCGTGGTGTTCTGCAGCGCCTCCTTCATGCCCTCAAACCGCGACCCGAGCAGCTCCCGGCCGAGCAGTTCCCGGATCTCCTCGTACTTCTGCCGGGCCTCACTCGACTGCCAGTCGTAGTTGGCCAGCTCCCGTACTGCGGCCGCCGTACCGGACGGCAGCGCGTCGAGCTGCATCTCGCGGAACCGGGCATCGTCGGAGGGGTTCGGGAACAGGTCACGCCGCTCGGCCTCGAGCGCTTCGTCCAGCAACCGTTGCACGTCGCGCAAGGTGCCGTCGAGGTTGTGACGGCGCTGGATCTCCCGGCGCCGCTCCCACAACCTCCGGGTCAGGTCGTCGAGCCCCTGGGTGTTGCGAGTCCCGCGCCGCAGCAACTCCTCCAGCGCGGACCTCGGTGACGAACCGGCCATCACATCCCGGCCGAGTTCGTCCAGCGCGTCCCGCAGGTCCACCGGCGGGGCGAGCGGGTCCGGACCCTCGTGCCAGGGTCCGTACGACCAGCCTTCGGGTAGGACGGACATATCAGGCCCCGTAGACCGTGGTGTCGTTGTCGGCGTCCTTGGCCAGTCGTTTGGACAGGTAAAGGGCTTCGAGAGCGAGCTCGACCGCCGCCGCGATCCGGCCGGGCGAATCGTTGGGCTCGACACCCGCGCGCGCCGCCACGTCGTGCAGCACCGGCAGCTCGGGAAGAGCCGACAGTACGTCGCGGCCGGGGATCCGCTCGCCCGTTGTCACCAGGTGGCCTTGGGCAACGGCATCGGCCAGCGGGGTGAGGTCGAGCCCGGCGAACCGCTCGCGAGCGGTGTCCGCGACGGACCGGCGCAGCAGGTATTCGAGCAGCTCCGTCTCGCGCCCTTCCTCACCTGGCTCGAACTCCAGCTTGCCCCGCAGTACGGCGGGAACAGCCTCGAGGTCGACCGGGCGAGCGACGGCCGGCTCCTCGCCGGTGATGGCCGACCGGCGCAGCGCGGCGGCCGCGACCGTCTCGGCGGCGGCGACCGCGAACCGGGCCGAGACGCCAGATCGCTGGTCGATCGCCGTCGACTCGCGCAGATGCCGGACGAAGCGCGCGAGCACCTCCAGCAACGGCTCCCCCACCTCGGCGGTGAGGTGACTCTCCTGCCGTACGACGTCCACCTCGGCGTCGATGTCGAGCGGGTAGTGGGTCCGGACCTCGGCGCCGAAGCGGTCCTTCAGCGGGGTGATGATCCGGCCGCGGTTGGTGTAGTCCTCGGGGTTGGCCGTTGCCACCAGCAACACGTCGAGCGGCAGCCGCAGCGTGTACCCGCGGACCTGGATGTCGCGCTCCTCCATCACGTTGAGCAACGCGACCTGGATCCGCTCGGCCAGGTCGGGCAGCTCGTTGATCGCGACGATGCCGCGATGCGCGCGCGGCACCAGGCCGAAGTGGATCGTCTCGGGATCACCGAGGCTGCGCCCCTCGGCGACCTTGACCGGATCGACGTCACCGATCAGGTCGCCCACCGAGGTGTCCGGCGTCGCGAGCTTCTCGGCGTACCGGAGGCTGCGGTGCAGCCAGGCGACCGGCAGGTCGTCGCCGAGCTCGGCCGCGCGCCGCTTGGACGCGGGCGTGATCGGGTCGAGCGGGTGCTCCGGCAGCTCGGCGCCCTCGATCACCGGAGTCCACTCGTCGAGCAGACCGATCAGGGTGCGCAACAGCCGGGTCTTGCCTTGTCCTCGC
This sequence comes from Kribbella sp. NPDC023855, assembly GCF_040639475.1. Taxonomy (NCBI): domain Bacteria; kingdom Bacillati; phylum Actinomycetota; class Actinomycetes; order Propionibacteriales; family Kribbellaceae; genus Kribbella; species Kribbella sp. NPDC023855. The sequence goes on along the minus strand of NZ_JBFAAA010000005.1, from coordinate 449,862 downwards.
TCACCGAGGAGTACTACGTCGTGCCCGGCGAGCAGGGCTCGCTCGAGCTGGGGAATCACTGTGCGGGAGAAGCCGACGATGCCCGGCCAGGGATCGCGACCGGCGCGCAGCTCGGTCAGCAGGTTCTCGCGGATCTCGGCCTTGATCGTGCGGGGGACGTATCCGGCAGCGCGAAGCTCACCGGCCTTACGGGGAAGATCAGTGGGTGCACTAGTCACCCTGACGACGTTAGCTCGCAACTCCAGCGGACGCCCGCGATATCTGAATCACTCCTTTCGCGGAGTCACCCGGCCGGAGGTGAACAGGTACGTCGGGGTGAACGTCATCGGCACCCAAGGCTGGTCGGGTGCGCTGCGCGTGACGAAGTGGTTGCCATCGGCCGGGGCGGTGGGATGAAGCTCGTACTCGACCACGGGCTCCTCGGCGACGGCCAGTCGGTCGCCCGTGGCCCGGTAGGTCATCACCAGACGGTTGTCCCGGCGCTCGACCTCCAGCCGAACTCCTGCCCGCTCGTAGACGCCGACGTGCTGGTCGCCACTTTCGGCACCTGCGATCGGCTCGGGCCGCGGCGGCGCGCCCACCCCGACGTAGTCGGTGAACACCTCGGAGACGAGTTGGTCGAACAGAGCCGGGGCGTTCACCGAATTGGTCAGCAGACAGACGGCCAGCCGCGCTTCCGGGTCGATCCGGAGGAAGGCGAGCTGCCCGATCGTGGTGCCGTCGTGGCCGAACAGTTTGCGGCCCGACCAGTCGTAGAGGCGCCACGCCGTACCGATCGCCTCGACACCCTCGGCTCCGCCGGGAAACGGGACCTGTGGCGCACGCATTTCGGCGTACTGGTCGAGGTGGAGTTGGGCGAACTTCAGCAGGTCGCCGGCGCTCTGGGTGACCAGGCCGGCGGGGCCGATGCTGCGCGGGAGATTCCAGGTCTTCACCGGTACGCCGTCCGCCATGTGACCGAGGGCGGACCGGTGCAGGATCGCATCCTCCGGCAGCGTCATCGTGTGTTCGAGACCGAGCGGCTCGACCAACCGGGCTTGCAGCGACGCGTCCCAGGTGCGCTGGTCGAGGACCTCGATGAGCCGGCCGAGCACGACGAAGCCGGCGTTGCAGTAGGAGTACGCCGTACCGGGGTCGAACAACTGGTCTACCTCGCCCAGCAGGCCGACGTACCGCTCCACGCAGTCGTCACCGCGACCGGTGTCGATGAAGACGTCTCCATCGAGTCCGCTCTGGTGCGTCAGCAGGTGCCGGACGGTGATCCGCGCATCGATCGGCGCCCCGGGCAACAACCTGACGACGGTGTCGTCCAGATTTAGCTTGCCCTCGGCAACCAGTTGGGTGATCAGCGTCGCGGTCCAGATCTTGGAGATCGACCCGACCTGGAAGACCGAGTCGGCTGTCACCTCGAGGCCGGTGGTGCGATTCAGTACGCCGTACGGCGCGACCAGTTGCTCACCGTCGGCCCAGATCCCGAGGACCGCGCCGGGCACTCCGGTCGCGGTGGCCAGCTCTGCCAGGCGAGAGGTCCAGTCGGGCATACGGCCAACCTACTTCCTTCCACTCACCTCTTCTTGGTGATCTCGTCGATCGCGCCGCGAACCGCGTCGGCTGCGGCCGGTTCGTCCAGGCCGAGCTCGCGCAGGACCTCCGTCGCGATGCTGGCCGAATCGCGGTAGAAGGCGAGCAGCAGGTGTTCGGTGCCGATGTAGTTGTGGCCGAGCACCATCGCCTCGGCGACCGCGCCCTGCAGGACATGCGCGGAAAGCCGGGTGTACGGCGGGTTCTCGGCGGCCAGCGCTGCCTCGACATCTTTCGGCGTACCGGCCGCCTTGGCCGGGCTCCTCGTCGCGACGGCCTCGTGGACCGCCTGCTCGGTGATGCCGTTCGCGGTGAGCACGCGGGTGGCGATCGAGTCGGGCTGGGTGAAGAGGGCGAGCAGCAGGTGTTCCGTCCCGATGAACGGGTGGTTCAGGTTGCGCGCCACCTCCTTCGCGCTGTCGAGGACGGCCCTGGTGCGCGGGGTGTAGCGCTCGATGGCGGGCTGCATGGTCCAGGAGTCGGCGAAGCGCTTGTGCGCGGCCTGCTTGCTGACGCCGAGCACTGTGCTGATCTCGACCCACGACCGGCCGGCGCCGCGAGCCCGGTCGACGAAGTAGCCGAGTGCCGCATCGCTGGTGCTGGTCAGTTCGTTGATGGTGGCCGCGGCGGTGCCGAGCTGGTCGAGGACGTCGTCACTGCCGGCGTCCGCGCGGATGGTGTCGATGAGTTGCTGCAGATCGGGTCCGGGAGTCATATCGTCAACCCTAGGTTGACGATTGCCGATCGTCAACCCCGAGTTGACGATGACTCGAGGCGGTTAGGGTTCAGGGATGCAAGAAGTGGCTGATGTGATCGCGCCGGGCCTGCGGGTCTTGTTCTGCGGTATCAATCCGGGCCTGGTGTCGGCGGCGACCGGACACCACTTCGCCCGGCCGGGGAACAGGTTCTGGCCGGCGTTGCACCTTGCGGGCTTCACGCCGCGGCAGTTCCGTCCGGACGAGCAGAAAGAGTTGCTGGAGCTCGGATTGGGGATCACGAACGTCGTCCCGCGCCCATCGGCCCGGGCTGACGAGTTGACCAAGGCCGAACTGATCGCCGGTGGCGAACAGCTGGTCGAGAAAGTGCTCGAGTACCAGCCCCAGTGGCTCGCCGTCGTCGGCGTCACGGCGTACCGGGACGCCTTCGGCGAACGCAAGGCCGCAATGGGCGAGCAGACCAGACGGATCGGCGAGACGAGGGTCTGGATCCTGCCCAACCCGAGCGGCCTCAACGCGCACTACACCCTCCCCAAACTCGCCGCCACCTACGCCGAACTGCAGAGGGTCAGCGGCGGCTAGTTCAGGCGAGCGCCTTGCGGAGGGTGTCGATGGCGAGGTTGATGGCGGCTTCTGCGGCGTGGGTTTCGCGGAGGGCGTCGACCATCACGAAGTCGTGGATGATGCCGCCGAACCGGACCGCGGTGACCGCGACGCCGGCCTCGCGGAGCTTGTCGGCATACGCCTCGCCCTCGTCGCGCAGTACGTCGGCCTCGCCGGTGATGACGAGCGCGGTCGGCAGTCCGCGGAGCTGCTCCAGGCCGGCTCGCAGCGGTGACGCGGTGATCTGGTTCCGCTCGGCCTCATCGGTCGTGTACTGGTCCCAGAACCACTTCATCCCTTCGCGCTGCAGGAAGTAGCCCTCGGCAAACTCGTGGTACGACGCGGTGTCGAACGACGCGTCGGTGACCGGGTAGAACAGCACCTGCTGGTTGAAGACGACATCCCCGCGCTCCTTGGCCAGCAAGGTGACCGCGGCCGCCATGTTGCCACCGACGGAGTCGCCGGCGATCGCCAGCCGGCTCGCGTCCAGCTCGTGGTCCTTGCCGGAAGCAACGATCCAGCGGGCGGCCGCGTAGTTCTGCTCGAGCGCGACCGGGTACCGCGCCTCCGGCGACCGGTCATACTCCGGGAAGACCACCGCCGCGCCGGCCCCGACGGCCAACTCGCGGACCAGCCGGTCGTGGGTGTGCGCGTTGCCGAAGACCCAGCCTGCGCCGTGGATGTAGAGCACCACCGGCAGCGGGCCGGTGCTTCCGGCCGGGCGGACGATCCGGACCTTCACGGTGCCGTCACCGTTCGGGACGGTCACCCACTCCTCGTCGACCGCGAGCTTCGGGTAGTCGGTGGTCTGCACCTCGTCGACCGCCTTGCGGCCGTCCTCCGGGGCGAGCTGGAACAGGAACGGCGGGACGCTGGTGGCGTCGGCAAAACCTTGGGCGGCGGGCTCGAGGACGGTCATCGAAGTACTCCCTCTGAGAGATCCAGGACGGAGAACGAGCGTTCTCCGTCGATGTCCAGTACTGTAGGAGAACGATGGTTCTCAGCGCAAGTCGAGTCCGGAGGCAGGAGCTATGACGATCGACACAGCGACCGCGCAGCAGCAGGTGCTGGACGCCGCGGACGCGCTGTTCTACGAGCGCGGCGTGCAGGCGGTCGGGATGGACGCCATCCGGTCCGCGTCCGGCGTCTCGCTGAAGCGGCTCTACCAGCTCTTCCCGTCCAAGGACCACCTGATCGAGGCGTACCTGGACAAGCGCGACCAGCAGTGGAAGACGATGCTGGCCGAGCACGTCGACGCCGCCACCGACCCGCGCGAGCGCATCCTGGCCGTCTTCGACTTCCTGCACTCCTGGTTCCTGGAGAAGAGCTTCCGCGGCTGCGCCTTCATCAACTCCTTCGGCGAGCTCGGGACGGTCTCACCCCGCGTTGCCGAGCTGGCCAGGAAGCACAAGGCAGGCTTCCGCGATGCCCTCACCGAGCTGGCCGCGGCGGCTGGTGCCAGCGATCCACAACGACTGGCGGATTACCTGATCCTGCTCAGCGAGGGCGCGATTACCACGTCGGCGTTCTCCGAGTCACCCGAACCGGCCACCCGCGCCCGCGAAGCCGCACAACTCCTGATGGACGCGAATCTGCCCTCCTGACTCCCTGGTTGGGCAGGATGTGGGGATGCGAGCGACCGCACTGCTGAAAGCCCTCGACCGGCTCCCGTACGGCGAACGCGTCCGCCTGGTCGCGCAGGAGGCCACCCGCCTGCGCGGCACCCCAGAACTGACGGCACTGATCTCCGAACTGGACCAGGGCGACCTGTTCGCGCGGACCATCGGCCTCCAGCTCGCGCAGATCGCCGGGGACGTCGACCACGTCACCAAGCTCCTCAGTGACCCGCTGCTCCAAGGCCGCGCGCTCGCCGCCGCCGGACGCGGCGTACCGGTCTCTGACGACGCACTGCATTCCCTGTACGCCGATGCGCCCGCCGCCTTGCGGACCCGCATCCTGAGCGTTATCCGGCGCACTCGGCGCGAGAGTCTCGCTGCCCGACTGATCGAGGATCAGCGCCGGCAATGGGGTGATCACGCCGCCGCCGGTCTGCTCAGCAGCGCGGACCGGGCCACCGTCGTACGGCTGCTGCCGGAGCTGGCCTACACCTTGTCCTCGGGCGAGTGGGGACGCCTGGCCGCTCGCCATCCTGAGGCGGTGCTCGACTACGCCTTCGCGACCTTGCCCAGCGACGCCGACCGGCAGGAATGGTGGAACAGCGTCGGCCACGGCGCCATGAAGGTGATCGCTGAGCACCCCGCGCGGGTGCTCGAGTTGCTCCGTGCCGCCCTCCCCCAGCACGAACTTCCCTGGGCCGTCGTCGAGGTGATCGGCCAGCTCACTGAGCTCGATCCGGCCGGCCTGCTCGCGATCCTGCTCGCTCCCGATCGCGCCTCGACCGTGCATCGCGCCCTCACTCCTGCCCTGCGGCGGAGGCTGCATCGGTTCGCTGACGAGGACCTGATCGCGCTCGGACGCACTCTCTGGCCGAACGTCGAGGGCCTGCTCGGCGACCTCGCGCCCTCGCGACGGTCGGCGATCTTCGCGGCCGTCACGTCCAGTGTCGAACTCGGCCAGACGGTCCTGTCCGGAGAACTGCTCGCCGTCCTCCCCCTTGCCGTTCGCGAGGAGCACGCCCGGCGGATGCTCGAGCTTCCGAAGGTGCGTGAGGACCTGCACACCCGCTGGCAGCTCACCGCCTACCTCCCGTACGCCGAGGCCTTCGCAGTACTCGAGCCGGAGGCCGGTCGCGCCGAGGCCGACGACCGCGCGGCCGTCTACCGTGCAGTCATTGGAAGCGCGGGCCACTCTCGCCAAGCGGATTCGATCGAGCATGCGCTGTCGTGGGCGACCAGGGTTCGCAACGACCAGGACCCGGTCCGGGCGGCGGTGCTCGGCGCGGCCGCCGACTTGCCGCCGTCCCTGCTGACCGATGCCCACGTCGGCGCGCTGCAGATCCTGCTGACCGACACCCTCGAAGCCCGGGACGCGTCCTGGCAGTCGCGCGGATCGCTGAACCAGCTGGCCGAGAAAGCCGTCCGGCAAGGGGCCCTGGGCAACCATTTGGCCTTGCTCGAGTGGGGTCTCCAGGCCCACGCGCGGCTGACCGAGAACACCGGCACGGTCAGCCTGTACGGGTTGATCAACGGCCTGCCCCGCGGTCGCGAGGTCGCCGTCTACGAAGCCCTGCGCCCGTACGTCGAGGCCGGCGCCAAGCGACGTGAGTTCTCGCTCGCCTTCGCCATTGCTCAAGCGTTCGGCCGCCGTGGCTGGACCAACGAGCACCTGCACGGCGTACTGGAGAAGGCGGTCTGGTCGAACCAGGAGTACACGGTCGACCAAGCTGCTCGGCTGTGGCTGCAACCGCCCGCGACCCGTGCCGAACGAACCGGCCAGATCATCCAGCGCGAGGTCGGAATGGCCCGCTGGGACTCGGTCTGGCTGGCGGTCACCGAGGTCCGCACCGACCTCCTCGACCGGGTGCTTGCCAAGCCGAAGCGCATCCGCCGCTTCTCCCGCAACTACGCCGCCTGGCAGGTCTCCAGCCTCGCCCTCCGAAGCTGGCTCCCCCGCCAGCACAGCCAGTACGCCGTACTGGTTGCTGCGGCCGCCAACGATGCCGAGATGCCCGAGTGGGCTCGGGCAGCGGCGGTCTCGACACTGGGCCGCATCCCTGGCGTCGGCCGGGCTGCTGTCGAGCCGTTCCTCACCAGCGACCGGGTGCTCTTGCAGGAGGCGGCTCTTGGCGCACTGGCATGGACCGACCAGCCGGAGCTCGCACTGCCGGTCCTGCTGAGCCACGCGGGCGATGACCGGGCGCGGGTCGCTCTCTACGGGGCCAGTCGGGCTGCGCGGTTCGTCAGGCCGAGCCTGCTTGCCGAGACGTTCCGGCCGGTACTCGTGGGCGAGCGGATGAAGGTGACGTCCCGCAAGGAGGCTGCGCGGCTGCTCGGCGTACTGCGTGCGCCGGGAGCGAGCGAAGTACTGGCAGAGGCTTGGGCGGATGCGCATCGGGATGTGCGAGCTGCTATCGCCAGTACGGCGTCACAGCATCTGCTGCATGAGCCGGCGAGCTGGGCGCTGCTGCAGGAGGCTGTGCACGATTCGGCCACTACTGCGACAGTGCTGGTGCAGCGGGCGCCGGCGACGATGGCTGCGGAGTACAGGTCTCGCTATGCCGACCTGCTGATCGCCGTGACCAACAGGCCGGAGCCGGAGGTCGTGCGGCTCGCACTGCTTTCGCTGTCGAGGTGGGCGCGCTACAACCCGGCCGCTACGCCGGTGTGTGCGGGGTTCATCACTGATCTCTCGATCCGCAATACGACGTGGAGTGATGCCACCACTGCGCTTGTTGCCATTGCCGCTACCGGTGAAGGCCTTGACGAGCTGGTGTCGGTCGTCAGGCTGTTGGTTCGGCTGGAGAGCAACCCTGAGGTCCCCAATGCGACAGCGGACCGGGACCATCCGGCGCGGCAGCGGTTGGCTGCTGTGGTGACACGGCTGACGGCTGCTCTCAGCGCGCGGGAGGCGCAGGCTCGCCGGGCGCTTCCGCTTGTTGCTGGTGAGTTGACTGCACCGGAGTACCTGGGTCTGCGCGTTCGTCTGCTGATCTATGCGCTGCAGTGGAAGGCGCCTCACGAGGAACTGACCGCAGTAGCCGACCTGCTCGCCGATCGGCCGCTGGCGGTGTCGGCTGCCGTGGGGCAACTCAGCACGCGGTTGTCGAACGCCCAAGCGCAGTGGACCTCAGCCGATGTCCTCGCGCCCGCCAGCCAGCTCGCCGTCACCGCCCGCGCTGTTGACGGCCTGTTCGCATTGACCCTGACAGCAGCGGCGACAACCCGCACCGGCTGGTCGCCTGCCTGGCGAGAACTCCTGGCAGACCTCCGCAACCACCCGTCGCCCGACGTCGTCCACGCAGCACTTGACCTGGTAACAGCCCCGGAGGGCTAGCCGTGGTCCGCGCCGGCTGGCGAGCTTGGGGTGGTGTGTTTACAAGCGGAAGGCACGCCGAGCCGGGCGTTATCCACAGGTGGTTGCCTCTGTCAGCGCCTAGTCTCCTGTTATGGCGAGCAAGCCGGATGAGGTGCGTGACGGAGTACCGCTGACCAATCTCGATCAGCCGTTGTTCGACGGCGCCGAGGCGACGAAGCGGGATCTGGTCGATTATCTGGACGCGGTACGTGAGGTGATGCTGCCTGGGTTGGCAGAGCGGCCGTTGTCGGTGATCAGGGTGCGGCCTGGGCAAGAGCCGTTCATGCAGAAGAACGTTCCGAAGTACACGCCGGAGTGGATCCGGACGGTGCCGGTGTGGGCTGAGGCCTCCAAGCGGGAGATCTCGTACGCCGTGTGCGACGACCGGAAGACCCTGCTCTGGTTCGGCAACCAGCGTGCGGTGGAGTACCACCCGACGCTGATGCGGCTGGATCGGCAGGATCGGGTCACCCATCTCGTGCTCGACCTCGACCCGCCCGAGGGCGAGACCTTCGAACTTGCGGTGAAGGCCGCGCTGCTGGTGCGTCAGGCGTTGACCGACTCCGGCCTGGACGGTGCGGTGAAGACGAGTGGCGCCAAGGGTGTGCACGTCTACGTGCCGATCGACGACATAGCGACGATCGAGGAGGCCGCCGCCGCGACCCGGGCGATCGCCGCGCGGGCCGAGCGGATCGATCCGGCGCTGGCGACGACCGCGTACGTGAAGGAAGAACGGCACGGCAAGGTGTTCGTCGACTCCACCCGGGCCGGTGGCGCGACGGTCGTCGCGGCGTACAGTCCGCGGATCCGCCCGGGCACGACGGTTTCCTTCCCGGTCGGCTGGGACGACCTGGAGCAGGTCAGCCCGCGCGACTTCACCGTCCGTACGACGCCCGGCCTGCTGAGCACGTCCTGGGCAGACCAGCTCCCGGCTCCGCAGACCCTCCCCGCAGACCTCATCGAGGAAGGCCACACCATCCCGGTCGCCCGAGTGGTCGCGATGCACGAAGGCAAACGCCGCAAGGCTGCCGCCCGCAAAGCCGCCGCCGACGAGTAGGCGCCCGCGACGGGTCGCCGAGGTTCGGCCGGCCGACACGGGTCGGCTCCACGCCGACCTGCACCCCGCACAGGTTTGGGCGGGCACAACGCTCCAGCCCTGCACACGACTACGGGTGGGGCGAACTGGTCAGCCGCCGGAAATTCCTATTTCGGCTTCTGCCATGTCGGTGTGGAGGCCATCGGTGTCGTCCAGCCAGCCGTGTGGGAGGACTACGTGGTCGCGGGGGCTGCCTTGGCGGCCTCGGGGGGAGCCGAGTTCTTGGACCGGGAAGGGGGCGGTGGGGTCTAGTTGGGAGAGGAGGTCGTCCAGGCGCTCCAGGGAGTCGACCATGCCGAGGGCTGCCCGGAGTTCGCCGCCGGCGGGGAAGCCCTTCAGGTACCACGGGACGTGTTTGCGGAAGTCGCGCAGGCCGCGTTGCTCGCCCATCAGGCCGGCCAGCAGCTCGCCGTGGCGGCGCATCACAGTGGCGACCTCGCCGAGGGTCGGCAGGTTGAGTGCCTCGCCACCCGCGAAGGCAACCGCGAGATCGCGGAACAGCCACGGCCGGCCGAGGCAACCACGTCCGACGATCACACCGGCGCACCCCGTTTCGGCGACCATCCGGAGTGCGTCGGACGCCTCCCAGATGTCGCCGTTGCCGAGCACCGGGATGTTCACGTGCTCGACCAGCTCGGCGATCTTGGTCCAGTCGGCCTGGCCGGAGTACGCCTGCGCCGCGGTCCGGCCGTGCAGCCCGATCGCGGCCGCGCCCGACTCCTCGGCGATCTTGCCCGCGTCGAGGTACGTCTGGTGTGCGCTGTCGATCCCGATCCGGGTCTTCATCGTGACCGGGATCCCGTACGGCGTCGCCGCCCGCACCGCCGCGGTCAGGATCGCGCCGAGCAGATTGCGCTTCCACGGCAGCGCCGCGCCACCGCCCTTGCGGGTCACCTTCGGCACCGGGCAGCCGAAGTTGAGGTCGACGTGCGCCACGCCGTACTCCGCGCAGAGCAGCTCCACCGCGCGGCCTACGTACACGGGATCGACGCCGTACAACTGCACCGAGCGGACCGTCTCGCGCTCGTCGAACGTCAGCATGTCCAGGCTCTTCTGGTCACCCTCGACAATGCCGCGCGACGTGATCATCTCGCACACGTACAGTCCCGCGCCCTGCTCCGCACACAACCGCCGGTACGCCGCGTTGGTGATCCCCGCCATCGGCGCGAGCACCACTGGCGTGTCGATCGTGAGGTCGCCCAGCTTCAACACGGGAATCAAGCCTTCGAAACGAGGATCTGGCCGTTGCCGGAAACCTGCGCACGGTAGGGCTCGACGGCGTTCGCGGTCGTCGTCACGTCGCACGAGATCGGCTGGCCGGCGGGAGCGACGATGGCGACGTCCTCCATCGTGCAGGTCACCTTTGCCGCGCCGGGCACGGTCCGCAGTACGGCGTCGACCACCTTCGGCCGCACGATCGCGACCTTCTCCGAGGTGAACTTGTACGACGCGGTGTACTGCTTGGCGTCGACCGTCAAGGTGCCCTCGTACGGCTGGCCGGCGTACTTCACCGTGCACTTCAGGGTGTGCTTGCCAGGCGTCTCGGCCTTGTCGAGGCCCGGGCAGCTCACCGTCGTGGTCGCCGCGCGGCCCGCGGTCACCTGCGCCTGCTTGGCGATCGCGAAGCGGATCCGCTGGGCCAGCGGCGCGTCGGACGCCGGCTCACCCTTCACCGAGGGCGTCGGCCACGGCTTCGAGGGCTTCGGCAGCGGAGTCAGCGACGGCGTCGAAGCGGTCGGGATCGGGGCGGAAGAAGACGGTGCCGAGGGGCCCGTCGAGCCTGCCGTCGTCGGGTTGCTCGCCGGCGGGTTGTTGCCGGCTTCCGGCGGGCTGTCGGAGCAGCCCGCGACCAGGAACACCACCAGAGCGCTCACTCCGAAGACCGTCAGGCCGAACTTGGTGCGGCCCGGCGTCAGCAAACCCCGCAGCATCGTCAGCAACCCACCAGACGCTGGGCAAGGTAGCCGGTCACCTCGGTCAGAGCGACTCGCTCCTGCTTCATCGAGTCGCGCTCGCGGATCGTCACGGCCTGGTCGTCGAGGGTGTCGAAGTCGACGGTGATGCAGTACGGCGTACCGATCTCGTCCTGGCGGCGGTAGCGCCGGCCGATCGCCCCGGCGTCGTCGAAGTCGACGTTCCAGTTCTTCCGCAGCTCGCCGGCCAGGTCCTTCGCCTTCGGGGACAGGTCGGCGTTGCGGGACAGCGGCAGCACGGCCGCCTTGACCGGCGCGAGTCGCGGGTCGAAGCGCAGTACGGTCCGCTTGTCGACGCCGCCCTTGGCGTTCGGTGCCTCGTCCTCGGTGTAGGCGTCGAGCAGGAAGGCGAGCACGTTGCGGGTCAGCCCGGCGGCCGGCTCGATCACGTACGGCGTCCAGCGCTCGCCCTTCTCCTGGTCGAAGTAGGACAGGTCCACCCCGGAGTGCTTGGAGTGCGTGGACAGGTCGAAGTCGGTGCGGTTCGCGATCCCCTCGAGCTCGTCGAACTCCTTGCCGCCGAAGTGGAACTTGTACTCGATGTCGACGGTGCGCTTCGAGTAGTGGCTCAGCTTCTCCTTCGGGTGCTCGTAGAAGCGCATGTTGTCCGGGTTCAGCCCGAGGTCGAGGTACCAGTCCCAGCGCGCCTTCAGCCAGTACTCGTGCCACTCCTCGTCGCTGCCCGGCGCGACGAAGAACTCCATCTCCATCTGCTCGAACTCGCGGGTCCGGAAGATGAAGTTGCCGGGGGTGATCTCGTTGCGGAAACTCTTGCCTACCTGGGCGATGCCGAACGGAGGCTTCTTCCGGGCGGTACCCATCACGTTCGCGAAGTTGATGAAGATGCCCTGCGCGGTCTCCGGGCGCAGGTAGTGCAGGCCTTCCTCGGACTCGACCGGGCCGAGGTAGGTCTTCAGCAGGCCGTTGAACATCCGCGGCTCGGTGAAGGTGCCCTTGTTCCCGCAGTTCGGGCAGGCGATCTCGTCGAGCTTGACCTCGTCGGCGTCCTTGTTCTTGCGCCGGGCGAAGTCCTCCCGCAGGTGGTCGTCGCGGTACCGCTTGTGGCAGGACTGGCACTCGGTCAGCGGGTCGACGAACTCCTGCAGGTGGCCGGACGCCTCCCAGACCTTGGTCGGCAGGATCACCGAGGAGTCCAGCCCGACGATGTCGTCCCGGCCTGTCACCATCGAGCGCCACCACTGGGTCCGCACGTTGTTCTTCAGCTCGACACCGAGCGGTCCGTAGTCCCAGGCCGACTTGGTCCCACCGTAGATCTCGCCGCACGGGTACACGAAGCCTCTCCGCTTACTGAGGCTGACGACGGCATCGACGGTATCCACGGGCACGTTTCGACTCCAGAGTGGTGGTACGGGAAGGGTCCAGGCTATCGGTTCAGCGGTGCGGTGAGAATTCACTCAGTGTCCTGGGTCGGCAGCCCGTGCTTCAGCTCCGGCTGCCGACCCAGGACACTAAGTCGTCGTAGGCGCTCGGTTCGTCGATCGCCTCCGACAGCAGCGGGACGGCCGCCAGCTTCACCTCGTACGGCGAGAGCGCGCGGCGGTAGCTGCCGATGTTCACCCACTCCATGCTGAGCGCCAGCAGCTCAGGATCATCCGCGTTCCGCCCGGTCCGGGCCGCCACGAAACCCTTCTGCCGGGACAGCACCTCGACAGCAGCCTCCAGCCGCTCGACGAACGCCGGCTGCCCAGCCTGCCCCACCCGGAACCTGATCACCACGAACACCCACCACACCCTACGGCGTCACCCCCGGCAACCACCTGCTGACCCATTGGTCATCCCCAACCAGGCCAGTGGTCATCCCGGCCCGCGCCAGTGGTCATCCCCAACCGGGGCCGGTGGTCATCCCCGCTCGGGCCAGCCCGTCGGTGCCGGACTACTCCGTCTCCGCTCGAACGGCATCCCCCCAGCCACCGAGTCCGCCCGCGACGGGACCGCCGCCTTCCGTAGTACCCGGGAAGACCGCAAGGGCTGCTGCCCGGCCCACGCCTGCGCAATCGCCCGCTTGGCATCCAACTCCGCCTGGCGATCCGCCGCACTCCGCCGCTCCCCCGGCACCCGATCACCGAAGCGATTCAGCCCCGGCTGCCGGTCATCCGGATGCCGATTCAACCGAGCACACGTGTGCTCGTAGATGTTCCCGCTCCCCTGCCGCGGCTTGACCGCCAGCAACTCCCGCCGCGGCAACCCACCCGGCGACCCCGGCCCCAGCTCCCGAAACACCAACCGATGATCAGCCGCCCGCTGCGGATCGGACCGCAGGTAACAGGTCACACAGTCCCGCAGATCCCCCTTCCCAACCTGATACCCCAGAGCGTGATGCCCGTCGGATGCACCTTCTGTCAGGGCTTTGATCTCGGCCAGTACCTGCTTCCGCAGGTACGCGGTCCGCTGGGTCCGGTCGCGACGCGCGGCGGCAGCCAGACGCTGCAAGTCCTCGACGAACTTCCTGCCCAGCACGATTTCGTACTCGGGGTGGTTCACGCATCAGGCCGGTCGTTGCGGCGGAGGTCCTCCAAGTCCTGTACTGCCTCGGGGCCCATCAACTCGGCGATCTCGTCCAGGTCGAAGGGTCTGCTGTCTGGGAGGGGTTCGGTGGTGTAGGTGCGGTGGGTGGGGTCGTCGGTTACGCCTGGTGGTGGCTCGTCGTCGCCTCGGAGGTGGCGGTATTGGGCGGTGGAGAGGACGACGGCTTCTGGTTCGCCTTGTTCGCCCCAGACCTGGGGAGCCGGTACTGCGCCGGCTCGGAGGACGGCGACCAGTCTGGGCAGCTCGGCCGCCAGTTGGGTGGGCTCCAGGACCGTGTCGCCGAGGTCGAACTTCGTTTCGCCGCCGAGATCCTCGAACTCGTCGTACGTCAGCACCACCGCCTCCGGGCGGCCGTCGCCGAAGCTGAACGCGAAGGTCTTCCCCGCGCGGAAACGCTTGAGCACGGCGGGAAGGTCGGCCCGCAACTGGTCGACGGTGGGTAGCGCTGTCATAACCCGATCGTAGTCAGCTCGCCCGTCGCGTGCGGCCCGTTGTCCACAGGCTTGGTGGCTGCCGTTCGTGGGGGCTGGTGAGAGGCCTGGAAGAATGGGGGGATGAGTAGCGCATCGAGCAGTCAGCCGGTCAGTCCGCTTCGGGCGCGGATCACCAAGGCCAGCTACCCGGTCGTGGCCCGGCTGCACGGGATGCCGAAGCTGACGTTGCCGGGGATCACGCTCGTGCTCGCGCTGGTCGGGGTGTTCGCCCCGCTCGCTGTCGGCGTACCCGCGCTGATCCTGCTGGCGCTGCTGCTCGGCTGGCTCGGGTTCCTGTCCTGGCCGGTGGTCAGCACCGGGGCTCGCGGTATGCGGGTCTTCTCGGTCCTGGTGATCCTTTTGTTCGCGGTCTCCCGCATCGCCAACGGCTAGCGCCCGCACAACCGCTCAGCGCCCACTCCGCCCGTCCAGGCGTCACCGCTGGCGTACGCCTGCGATACATCTGCGCTGCACGCCGCGAAGTTTTACCCTCAAATACCGCGAGTTTTTGCTGACCTGGTGACAGGTCAGGTATCCGCATGGAAACTGTCGGTTACCGATTCCGGATTTCCCGGCGCACTCCGTGACCGGCAGTATCCGGAATCGCGAACACGATTCGCCAGGGGGGCGGAGCCGGTGATCCGAGTTGTCATCGGGCACCGCGGGAGGCTCGTGCGAGGTGCGCTGGCCGTGGTGCTCAGCAGGGAATCTGATCTGAACGTGGTTGCGGAGTTCGAGAACGCGGAGGAGGTCTTGCAGGGGTCCAACGGCGGACCGGAAGTGCTGTTGCTGGATCCTCTCCTTCCGGGAGAGATGGGAATCGCCGAGTTGTGCGACCAGCTCGGTGGACACGCGGTACTGATGCTGATCGAACGCGACGACGGCGGCTCGATCTCGCTGGCCCTCTCAGTGGTCAAACAGTCGTCCAAGGTCGGGGTGATCGGTACCGACGCCTCGCCCGACGATCTGGTCGAGGCGGTCCGGGAGGTGGCCGAGGGCCGGCCGGTCTTCGATCCCAGCCTGGCGCTGGCGGCGTTGCGGGCGCCGGACAACCCGTTGACCGACCGCGAGTGCGAAGTACTCCGCCTGATCAACACGGGCGCGACCGCCCAGGAGGTGGCCCGCGCCCTCAACCTCAGCGCCGGAACGATCCGGAACTACCTGTCCCGGATCCTCAGCAAGACCGGCGCAAGGAGCAGGATCGAGGCGATCCGCAAGGCTCAGGACGCGGGCTGGATCTGATCTCGCCTGAGCTGATCTCGCCTGAGCGGATCGCGGCTGACCTGATCAGGGCCGGTCTCGACCGGAGCCGGGAGCGCCCAGTGG
This sequence comes from Kribbella sp. NPDC023855, assembly GCF_040639475.1. NCBI lineage: Bacteria > Bacillati > Actinomycetota > Actinomycetes > Propionibacteriales > Kribbellaceae > Kribbella > Kribbella sp. NPDC023855. The sequence goes on along the minus strand of NZ_JBFAAA010000005.1, from coordinate 434,573 downwards.
CCGACCAGTTCGGCGTACAGGGCGCTCTCGGTGAGGAGCGTCTGGTGGCTGCCGAGGATGGCGTGGCTTCCGTCGAGCACGAGGATTCGCCTGGCCCGTAAGGCGGAACTGACCCGGTGCGCGATGACGATCAGGCTGCCGGGGCGTGCTGCGAACGCTTCTTCGGCGACGCGTTCCACCTCCGGGTCGAGGTAGCAGGTGGCCTCGTCGAGCACGGCCAGCGGCGCGGGCGACAAGTACGCCCGTGTCAGCGCGAGCAACTGCCGCTCGCCCGCCGACAGCTGCGAGGGCCTGATCATCGCGGCCGGACCACCAACTCGGCGTACCAGTCGGGAAGCGCCGACCGCTTCGATCGCCTGGTCGAGCTCGGCGGCCGTCGCGTCCTGGTTCAGATAGCTCAAGTTCTCCCGGACCGTGCCGGTGAAGACGTAGGCCTCTTGAGGGATAACTACCCGAGAGTCCGCCAACTCACTGGCCGGCAAGACGGCCGGCTGCACTCCTCCAAGCGATACCTCGCCTTCGGTGGGTTGCAGGAGTCCGCAGATGAGTCCGGCCAGCGTCGACTTGCCGATACCGCTGGGGCCGACCACCGCGAGGTGATCCCCTTCCGGAACAACGAGATCCAGGTTCCGCAGTACGGGTTCGGCGTGGGGGCCGTAGGCGAAGGAGACCTGCCGCAGCCGCACGTCGTGTCCGCTCGGCAGCCGGCCGCCCTGCCCATACTCCGGTACGTCGCTGGTGTCCAGGATCCGGCCCAGCGTCACGACGTACCGCAGACCGCTGTCGCCCAGCGCGGACATCACCGTGTTGAGCGCCGGCTGCAATCCCAGCAGCACGTAGGTCATGCCGCCGAGCAGCGTTCCGGTGCTGACGCCTCGGCCGATCAGCCAGGGCGCCGCGGCGAGCAGGATCACCAGCGGGAGCCAGCCTCCGATGGCGAAACAGAGTTTCCGCAAGGCGGCCACCTTGGCGAGCGATCGCTCGGCTGCCGCCTGCGCCTCGATCGGTTTCCCGACCAGTCCCGCGGCGAACTCCTCGCCCCCACTCGCGGTCAGATCCCGTACTCCGGCAAAGGCCATCCCCGCCGAGGTCGCCAATTCCTCATCGGCTTGCAGCGACGCCCGAACCCGAGCAGCCGCCAGTCCCAGCACACCCAGCGAAGCGAGAAACCCCAGCAGGAAGGGCGGTACGACGAGCGCGGCGACCAGCGGCGACAGCGACAGCAGCCCAGTCACCACACCGATCACCGTCACGACGAAGCTCCGCACCACCAGGACCAACCCGGCGAAGGTGTCACGGACGATCTCCACCTGGCGGTTCAGGCGAGCCAGGGCGCCGTCGGCCTGCGCGTTCCGCAGAGCACCGGCCACCACCTTGCGGACCAGCTCATCGCGCAGCGGCTCGACGAGTTCGCCGAGCAGGCGATAGACCCAGCGGGCGCCCAGCGCACCGAACAACGCGGCTGCCACCAGACCGCTGAGCCACGCCAGCCCCCGCTCGGTCCGCCCTGCGAGGAACGCATCCGTGGCATGAGCGACTGCCAACCCGTAACAAGCTGTCGGCAGGATCTCAGGCACCGACCAAGCAGCCAGTAGCAAAGCCGGCCGGCGCCGTACGGCGGCCACCCCCACCCGCAACTCCCGCTTCACCCAAACACCTCCCGGTACTCCGACCGGCACCACAGGTCGTGGTGTGCGCCGACCGCCCGGACTCGCCCCTTCTCGAGCCACACCACCAAGTCGGCGCGAGCTGCCGTCGCCACGCGATGAGTGACGATCAGCCTGGTACGCCGCCGCCGGTCGCCCATCAGCGTCTCGCTGATCTGCATCTCGGTCGCGGTGTCGAGGCTGCTGGTCGCATCGTCGAGGATCAGCAGGCGCTTCGCAGTCCACGCCCTGGCCAGCCCGAGCCGCTGGGCCTCGCCACCAGACATCGGCGCCTTCGCGAGCGGCGTCCCGTAGCCATCGGGCATGCGACTGACGAAGTCGTGCGCATGGGTCGCACGGGCCGACGCGAGCAGCCGGACCGGCTGCAGCGGGCCGACGGATATGGCATCGCCCACCGTCGACCCGACCAGCGCTGGTCGCTCGAACGCACACTTGACCGCAGTACGCAGCGCGGTCTTGCTCAGCGCGTGCAGCGGTACTCCGTCCAGCAGGACCTGCCCCTTGTCGGGATCCCACAACCGGCCGGCCACAGCAGCGAGCACAGACTTCCCTGCACCACTTGGGCCGACGACAGCGACTGCTGCACCTCCGGGCAGGTCCAGTCGGACGTCGTCCAGCAAGACCTTCTTGCCAGCCAGCACGGTGACTCCGTCCAAGGCCAAGCGGCCTGGGCCTTCCGGTAGCGGCAGAGTGCCGTAGCCAACCGGTTGGAGAGCAGTCACCTCTGCTGCACGGGCGATGCCGCCGCGTGCCCTGGCCAGTTCACCCAGGACTCCAGTGAGACTGCCGAGGCCTGCCCCGATCACGGCGTACTGGACAGCGGCGAAGTACTCGCCTGCCGTGATCCGGCCGTTGACCAACTGCACGCCACCGACGGCGAGGACGGAGATCAGGACCAGTGGGCCGATCACTGCAGCCTGTGCGCCGGAGCGGGCCAGCATCTGCCAGGTCAGCAGGCCGTGCTGGTGCAACTGTGGCAGTAGTCGGAGGATGCGGCGCTCCTCCCGCTCGGCGGTTCCCGCGGCGACGATGGTCCGGATGCCGGCCAGGGCCTCGGTGAGCGCGGCCGCGATGCGGCCCTGGGTCTGCTGGTAGGCAAGGCTGATCTCGGCGGTCCGGCGCGTGAAGGCCCACAGCACAACCACAACGGCGGCTGTTCCGGCGAGGAAGGCCGCAGCCAGCCAGGGGTCTATGAGGAACAACAAGACCAGGCTGCCGATCGGGGGGATAGCTGCAGCAACTGCCGTCACTGCGGCTGGCCCGGCCTGAGCCGCATCGGTGGCATTGCCCGACACCCGGCTGACTAGGTCACCAGTGTCGAACCCGCGGGTGCCGGACGGTCCCGACGTCAGCACCTGCCGGACCAGCCGGTGCCGCAGCCAGGCGGTGGTCCCAGCGACACAAGCCGTGCCGGCGAGCACTTCGACGAGGTCACAGGCGACACCGAGAGCGATCAATCCGCAGGCAACCAGAACCCACCGACCCGTGGAGTCCTGGGCCACCACAGCATCCACAGCCTTACCAAGCACGGTCGGCAAAGCCAGCACGATCAAACTGCCAACCAGAGCAGCCACCCCGATCAACGGAAGCCACCCCCGCCCCTGCCGAAGCACCTCCCGAAAGGTCGTCACGGCACACCCCCGAGGCCGGTGTGGGTTGCCAGGAAGGCGAGCATGTCCGCAGCCAGGGATATGCCTCGGCTGGTGCCGGACGGGAGGTGGCCTGCTCCGCTTTCGGATCTGAGCAGGATGGGGCGGGTGCTGGTGGTGGCGTGTTGCAGGGCGGCGCACATCTTGCGGGCGTGGAGTGGATCGACGCGGGTGTCGCCGTCGAAGGTCGTGAAGAGGACCGCCGGATAGTCCGTCTCGACCACTCGGTGGTACGGCGAGTACGCGAGCAGCGCGGCCAGTTGGGCCGGATCGTCCGCCGACCCGTACTCCGGCACCCACGAAGGCCCGAGCCCGGCGAGCTGGTAGCGGACCATGTCGAGCACCGGCGCCGAGCAGACCGCGGCCGCGAACAACTCCGGCCGTTGCGTGAGGGCCGCGCCGACGAGCAGACCGCCGTTGGACTCACCACAGATCGCCAGCTGGTCGGCCGTCGTCCAGCCGTCCGCGATCAACGTCTCGGCCGCGGCGAGGAAGTCGTCGATCACGTTCTGCTTCGCGCCCAGTACTCCGGCCCGATGCCACTCCTCGCCCTGCTCTCCCCCACCCCGCAGGTTCGCCGTCACGAACACGCCGCCCGCCTCCACCCAAGCCAGCGCGAAGGACGAGTAGCTGGGCGTGAGGGACAAGCCAAATCCGCCGTAGCCGTAGAGAATCACGGGCCGCGGCTCGTCGGCCCCTGATCGGGCGAGCACCACCAGGCGGATCGGAGTACCGTCTCGCGATCGGTAGACCACCTGATGGGATTCAACGTCTCGGACTGCGGGAACCGAGCTCCAAGCGGTGACGTGACCAGTGCGAGCGTCGTACCGGTGGACCGTCGGTGGGGTGACGCTGTCGGTGTAGCTGAACCAAGCCTCGTGGCCGCCCTCCGGTCGGGTGCAGAGATCGCCGATCGCACCCGGACCCGGCAGCGGCACCTCGTGCAGAAGCTCGCCGGTCTCCAGATCGTGGGCGGTGAGCGAACTCAACGCGTGCCTGGTCCGCCCGACGAGGAGCATCCCGTCGAGCACCGCGAGTTGGCTGAGTGGCGCGCCCGGCTCCTCGGCGACGAGCTCTCTCCAGTGCTCATGACCAGGCTGGCGCGGATCGCCGACGCAGACCCGGCCCGACGGTGCACCGAGAGTTGTTGCCACATACATCCGGCCGTCCGGCCCGACCGCCAAGGCCGTCCGCGCGTCAACTCCTCGCTGCGCCACCACCGGCTCGAACCCGGAACTCAGGTCGACCAACCAGACATCATTGCCATGCGCAACCACAGCCGAGATCGTCAACCAGTTGCCATCAGCACTGATCTCCAACCCGTACGACGCTTCGCCGGGCAGCATCTGCTCGTCCTCAAACGCCCCGATCCGATGCAGGTAAAGCCTTCGCTCCCGGACGAAGTAGAAGGCCTTGCAGTCCGGGAGCCACGCCACCGGCGAGTAACGGCACCGATCGATCGGACCGTCGATCACCTCGCCGCTGTCGACGTCGAGAACGGAGAGGAAGGAGTGCTCGTCACCACCACGCGAGACCTGATAGGCCAGCAAGCGCCCGTCCGGCGAGGGCTGCCACCGGTCGAGCGTGGTCAGGCCGGACGGATCGAGCGCCATCGGATCGACGAGCACGCGGTCCCCGACGTACAGGACCGGATGGTCCTGGCCGGGACTCCTGCGCGTGAAGAACTGCCGGTTGCCGCGCCAGGCCGGCGTACTGGTTGTCTCTACCTCGCTGAGTGCAGCGACCCTGGCACGGAAATATGCGCGCCCGGACAACGAGCGAGCCTGTAGAAACCAGAGCTCGTCCTGGGCCGCCTGCCACGCGCGCGTTCGCGGATCGGTGGCGTCCTCCAGCCAGCGGTAAGGATCAGCCACCCGGTGGCCGTGCAGGTACTCCGCGCCGGGCAGCCGCTCGGCGGCGGGATAGCTCAGCCGCACGCGAGACCTCCTCTCCGCAAAAGGCTGGGCAGGGGCAATCCCGGACGGGAGGCGATGTCCCGTCCGGGATGCCTATGCGCCTAGTGACACAACACCAGGCTGACGTTGCTCGGGGACTGGGAGCCGCAGCCGAGAACCGTCAGCGTGCTGCCGCCACCCCCTCCGCCGCCGCCACTCGGGGCGTCGAGACCTTGCAGGTCGAGAAGTGCCATTGTCTACACCTCCTTCCAGGAATCGTTGGGAACGGACCGCCGGGCGGGTCCGAAAAATGGGAGGGCTGTCGGCTGCTCCTGCGAAGCAGCGCCGAGCGCCAGCAGGACACCCGCCGAGCCAGTGGCGAGGTCCATCGAGAGGCGAAGCAACTGGTTGCCCGGGAAGGCGAGGCCGCCGCCGTACGGGAGGGCGTGCCAACCGAATCGGGTGATCAGCTGATCGCGGACGCCCGGGTCGAGCTGGGTCGCGGCCAGCAGCAGGCCGGCGCGTCCCATGAAGAGGCCGGGCTGGACGAAGTACCCGCAGTGGGTGACCTTCCGCAGCGCGTCCAGGGCGGGTGCGAGCTCGTCGTCCGGGCGATGCGACAGGTAGCGGTCCAGCACCAGGGCGATCCCGGCCGAGCCTTCTTCGAGGTACGGCAAGGTGCGCCAGCCCTGGTTGATCTGCAGCATGCCGTGGTCGTCCGTCGTACAGCGGCGCAGGTCTTGCTGGAGGGCGATCCGGGCCAGGTCGAGCAGACCCGCATCCCCCCACTGCTCGTAGGCGTGCAGGAACAGCAGGGCCGGGCCCGAAGATCCATGCATCAGCCCCGCTCGCGGGCGTCCTTCGCCGCTGAGCTCGGGCACGTCGTCGGGTCCACCGAGGCGGTCTGCCACCTGATCGACGATGCGGGTCGCGGCCGCGCGGTCGCCGAAGCCGAGCAGGTTGAGCCCGATGCCGGCGAGACCGGAGTACAGGCCGAGTTCCAGGCCGTCGATTGGTTGCTGCTGGCAACGCTCGATCAGGTCGAGCGCATCCTCGCGGTAGCCGAGCTCGTCCAGCACGAAGGCGACACCATGGAGTCCGTCGTAGAATCCGGGCTTGATGTCCGGCTCCTGGACCCGCTTGAGCAACCAGCCCTCGTACTCCGGGAAGCGGCCCGCGCCGCACCGATCGAGCGCCCACAGCACGCCGGCCGCTCCATGGGCGAGATTGACCCCGCCACCCGGCTCGAACTGCGCGATGTCCCCCGGGAACAACCGATCGTTCCGCTCCGGCGTAGCACTGGCCACAACAGCCTTGGTGATCGCGTCACGAGCAACCGGCCACGGCACCTTGCCCGGCAAGGGCGGATCAGCCTGAGTCCTCGACCGCCCACCAAGGATGGTGTCGACCGCAGTACGCAGCCTTTCCCGCGGTACTCCGAACGTCTCGCTGACCTGGTCGGCCAGCTGACTCGCCTTCTCCGGGTGGATCCGCAGCAGCATCGTGGACTGCGGGGCGAACAGGCCGATCGCGAGACAAGCGAGCGCGTACCGATCCACGTCGGCGCCTTGCCGGTCCGGTGGTGCGGCATAACCGGGATGAGCCAGCGCCGACCGAGCCTGCTCGGTGACGAGTGTGGCCACCTCGAAGTCGATCAGGACCAGCCGATCGTCGGCGCCGATCAGGATGTTGCCCGGGTGCAGGTCGTTGAACACCACGCCCCGCTTGTGCAGAGCGGCGACGGCCTGCTCGACCTTGGCCAGCATCTCGAACGCCCACTCGGCGTACTGCGCCAGCTCCGTTGCCGAAGGATCCGGCTTGGTCAGCGGATAGCGCCGGACGATCTTGCGCTGCAAGGGATCGGAGTCGACGAACTCCTGGACCAGGAAGTGGTGATCGCCGAGCACAAGGTAGTCGTGCACCGCCGGTACGACGTCCAGGCCGGCCAGCCGGTGCAGGATGTCGCGTTCCTGGCCGATGCGAGTGACCGCGTCCCGGCCGAGGACGTCCAGCCCGGCCAGCGGGCGGCCCTCCTTGAGCACCACTTTCTCGCCGGTGTCGCGGTGATGGCCGAGGTACACGCCACCGCCGTTGGAGAACTGGATGACGCTCTCGATGCGGTAGGCCAGCTCGTTCGTGGTGACCGCGTTGCGGGCCGCGAGGTGCGGCTCCAGGAACGAGGGCAGCGTCACCCAGGGCGGGATCGAGAACGTGGGTCCCCGCACGTCCGGGACCAGGCGGCCCTCCGCGTCGGCGAGGGCGTAGACCCGTTCGCCGGTCTCCGAGAGGCAGTACCTGGTGACGAAGGCGCCGTACCGGACGAACAGCGGGCCGGCCCCGTAGCGCAGATCGCTGAGGATGTACGGACCCCGGATACCTTCGAGGATGCCGTCGAGCTCCTTGAGCACCAGCTCGAGCTGGGTCTCGTCGGCAGGGTAGATCGTCACGAGCTTGCCGCTCGAGCCGCGGAAGGCCGCCTTGGCGTTGAACATCACCAGTACCGGCTTGCTGCGCAGGAACTTGAACGGCAGGCCGCGCGGCACGCAGTACTCCCAGACAGCCTCGATCGCCTTCTCGGCGTCCTCGAGACCGGCCGAGACGTGGATCTTCCAACCCTGCTGGGGAAGCTCGGCGCCACGCGGCGCGTAGTTCATCCAGACGTCGCCGGGGAGGTGCTCCCAGCCGTCCGGCAACGGCCGGCTACAGGCTGGGAAGTCTGGCTCTTCCCCGTCTCCGCGGTTGGCCGGAGTGTCGTAGAACAGTCCGTCAGCCAAGCAGTAAAGCTCGTACTGCTCCACTCCGGCCTCCCCCTGTGGTTGATCCTTCTGTCACATGGTGTGGCCGTCCGCTCTCGTTGCGTAGTGTCTGCCGTCACGACGAGGACGTGAAAAACGTTGACGCTACTTCTGCGTACGTACCGCCGCCCGACCCAGCGCGGCGACCTGGTCCGCACGGCTCGCCGCGATCGACCCGGCCAGCTTCTTCACGGCCGGCTCCTGCCCTGCCGTGCCGATGCCCTGGGCAAGGACAATGCTCTGCTTCAGGTGTTCCTTCAGGCTCCTGACGAACAGGTTGTCGAAGGCAACGCCGGATGCCTTGCCCAGAGCAACGACCTCGGCCTCGGTCATCATCCCCGGCATGTCGTGGCCCTCATGCTGGTTGGTGGTGGGCGCGCCGGCCCTTGTCCGCAAAGCGATCAGCTGAGCCAGCTCGGCGCGATGACCGGCGCGGAGTTGGGTGGCCAGCGTGCGCAGCGCGGTCGTACTGGCCTGTTTCCGCGCCAACTCCAGCACCCGCAGGAGTTGCTCGTCCATCGGGATCATCAGCTGGATCCACGCCAGATCGGTGGCGTTGAACGAGGCCGGCGCCGTAGTACCGGCTGTTGGTGGTGGCGGGGAGGCGGCGACAGTGGAACCGCAGGCCGCCACCACCAGCAGCAGGGTGGAGGTCACGAGAGCTTTCACTAGGGGCGGCCGTCCGCCCCGCACTTGATGATCGGGCGGATGCAGTCGTTGACACGGCGTTCCATCTCGGCCGGCGGCCAGGCGTTGAAGAAGTCGCCGTGCATGGTGAAGCCACCACCCGAAGCCAGCCGGAATCCTGACGTCGGCCCGTTCACCGGATACCGCAGGACCTGGCGGAGCTTCGGCACCGGCACCGGATGAGTGGCCGGGCAGTCGCCGTTGACCGGGTAGGACATGTGGCTCTTGTGGTCGGGCGAGTCCAGGTCGCGCCCGTTCCAGCACTGCGGGAAGTCCAGGTAGGACTCCAGCATCGTGCCGGCCGGGCAGGTGATGAAGTCATGCCCCGAACCGGCGTCACCGGCGTGCAGGCAGGACCAGCGGGAGATGGTGTTGTCGTTCGGCCCGGTGGCCTTCGCGTTGCCCGCCACGATCCGCAGTCCGAACGGCAGCGGCTGCATCCGCGCGATGACGTCGTCCCGGACCCCTTCGCCCAGGTAGTAGAACGTCGTCCCGGTCGGCTCGACCGGCTGGTTGTTCACCAGCAGCGTCGGCACCCAGTACGACGACCTGTCCACGGCCGGGTTGCACGAGGTCGGCGAGTTGACCAGATCGTCGACGGTGGTGTGCGCGTTCGTCACCGTCGCACCGAAGAAGCTGTGCAGGTGCGAGGCGCCCGGCAGGTTGGGGAAGACGATCGGATCGTCGGGCAGCCGATGCGTGTACGGGCAGTCCGCGAGGAACTCGGCCACCCGGACGACCGGCCCGCCACCCGGCGTACCGGCGTACACCTGGAACTCGAACAGCGAGGCGCCCCACTGGGTGGCTCGTTGGGTGATCAGCACCCGCACGTAGCGGCCGTTGCCGTTGACAACGAGACTCTGCTCGCCGCCGGTGCCGTTCGTGGTGGTCTGGATCGTCGTCCAGGTGTTGCCGTCGGAGGAGGTCTGGAGCTGGAAACCGCGCGCGTACGCCGCTTCCCAGCGCAGTACGACGCGGTTGAAGCTCTGGGACGAGCCCAGGTCGACCTGGAGCCACTGGTTGTCGGCGAAGCTGCTGGCCCACCGGGTGCCGTTGTTGCCGTCGACTGCCGCCGCGGCCGGGAACGCGGCACTCTCAACCGAGGATGCGAGAGCCGGCTTCCCCTGCGACAGCAGGGTTTCCGCGGCCTGCGCAGGGCGGCTGACCACGACCAGGTACGCACCGAGCACGGCCAGCAACGCCACGGTCAGAGTGGCGTACCTTGCCGACCTCATCGGTACACCCGTACGTAGTCGACCAGCATGCGGGCGGGGAACGGCGTACTGGCGTTGGGCGGGCCGGGCCAGTCGCCGCCGACGGCGAGGTTGAGGATGATGTAGAACGGGTGGTCGAAGATCCACGGCCCGCGAGTCGCCTCGACCTGGGCCTTGTCGAGGGTGAAGACCGTCCGGCCGTCGAGTGTGTAGACGATGCCCTTGCTGTCCCAGGCGGCTGCCCAGGTGTGGAAGTCGTCGGAGAAGTCGGCGCCGTTCGGGAGGGTGTACGAGCCGCCGATCCCGCCGCCGCCGTTGTACGCCGGTGCGTGCACGGTCGAGTAGGCCGTCTTCACGTCCTTGCCGAGCACCTCGAGGATGTCGATCTCCCCGTTGTACGGCCAGGGGCGGCCGGTCAGGAAGTCCGCGCCCATCATCCAGAAGGCCGGCCACAGTCCGGCGCCCTTCGGGATCTTCACCCGGGCCTCGATCTTGCCGTACGTCGTGGTGAACTTGCCGCCGGTGTTCATCCGGTGCGAGGTGTACTGGCAGGTGCCGCTGCCGGTCAGCGGGTCGGTCGGGCAGGACGAGCCTGGCGTGGCCTCCTTGCGGGCCTCCATCACCAGATTGCCGTTGCCGTCCATCGACGCGTTGTTGTTGTTCGTGTAGTACTCGAGCTCGTTGTTCGGCCCGGTGCCGGGGTCGATCGTCCACTTCGCCGCGTCCGGCTTGCTGCCGGCCGCGCCGTTGAACTCGTCGGACCAGATCAGCTGCGGCGGGTTCGCCGGGTCACTCGGCGGCGTGGGCGGGGTGCTCGGCGCACCACCGGTGCCGTAGACCTGGAACTCCCACAACGAGTACCCGTACGGCGTATTGCGTTGCGTGCCGTACATCCGGACGTACCGGCCGGTGCCGCTGACGGTGAGCGTCTCCTTGAAACCGAGTCCGTTCGTGGTGCTGTAGATCGGCGTCCAGTTCACGTTGTCGCTGGAAACCTGGAGCTGGTACGACTTCGCCGAGGCCGGGTCCCATTGCAGGACGACCTTGTCGATCTGGGCGGTCGCGCCGAGGTCGACCGAGATCCAGCCCGGGTCGACCCAGCCGCTGTCCGTCGTGGTGGCCCAGCGACTGGCCGGGTCGAGGTCGAAGGCGCGAGCCGGGGTGCACTCCCAGCAGTTGCTGTCGTGCTGCTGCGACGAGGCTGCGCCCGTCTTGCCGTACGAGAGCAGCTTGCTGCCGGGGCCAGGGCCGCTGGACGTCGTACCGAAGACCTTGAACTCCCACAGCGAGTAGCCCCACTGGGTGGAGCGCTGGGTGCCGAGCATGCGGACGTACCGGCCGGAGCCGGAGACCGGCAGCGTCTGGTCGCCGCCGGTGCTGGTGGTGGTCGTGTAGATGGAAGTCCAGTTCGTGCCATCGGCGGAGACCTGCAACTGGAAGGCCTTCGCGTACGCCGCCTCCCAGCTCAGCACGACCTGACTGACGGTGGCGGTCTGACCGAGGTCGACCTGGATCCATTGCGGATCACTGAAGCCGCTCGACCACCGCGTTCCGGGGTTGCCGTCGACCGCGGCGGACGCCGGGAAGGCGACGTTCTCGGCGGAGGACGCGGTGACGGGCCTGCCTTGGGACAACAGCGTGTCGGCGGCATCGGCGGGTGGACTGACCAGCAGAGCGAGCACGAAGCTCGCAGCGACGGCCAGTGCGGCGGCGATCTTGAGGCGGGGCAGCACGGGAGAAAGGGATGGCATGGCATCTCCTGGGGCGGGCGGGCGGCGAACTGAGGGAACGTTCCCTGAGTCTGAGAAAAGCGTGCTCAGGGAACGGTGTCAAGGTCTCGTGCCGATCCGGGCACAGCGCGGCCGCAGCCGGGGACATGCCTTGACAAGGTCCGGCGGCCGCCGGGATGCTCAGTCCTGGGGAACGCTCCCCTAGCGAGGCCGACCGAGGGGGTGCGCGTGCGACGACCGACGCTGCACGCAGTCGCGGCCCGGGCCGGGGTGTCGAAGTCGAGCGTCTCCCGGGTGATCAACGGCGAGCCGACCGTCGCGCCCGAGATCCGCCAGATCGTGATGGCCGCGGTCACCGAGCTCGGCTACGTGCCGAACGGCGCGGCCCGCAACCTGGTCACCCAGAAGACGAACACGATCGCGATCATCGTCTCCGACCCCCCGGCCGGCCTGGTCTCCGACGACCCGATGTTCGCGATGGTCGTCCGCGCTGCCTCGCGTGAACTCGAAGCGGCGGGCAAGCAGGTGTCGCTCGTGCTGGCCGGATCCGACGAGAGTCGTCTGCGCGCCGAGCAGTACCTCGCGGCCGGTCATGTGGACGGCGCGATGCTCGTCTCGATGGACGGCTCGGACCCGCTGCCCGCAGTACTGGCCAGGACCGGACTGCCGATCGTGTCGCACGGAAGACTCGCGACTCCCGGCCTGATGCCGTCCGTCGACAACGACAACCTCGGTGGTGCCACGAAGGCCGTCCAGCACCTGCTGGATCAGGGCCGGCAGCGGATCGCCACTATCTCCGGGCCGCTCGACATGCAGGCGGCGCAGCAGCGGCTCACGGCGTACCGGCAGACCCTGAAGAACACCGGCCGCCGGTCGATCGTTGCCCTCGGCGACTTCACCCGGATCTCCGGCGCCGAGGCGATGAGTCAGCTGCTGGAAGACGATCCGCAGCTCGACGCGGTGTTCGCGGCCAACGACCTGATGGCGATCGGCGCGCTGCGGACATTGCGCGAGGCGGGTCGGCGGGTCCCCGACGACGTCGCGGTGGTCGGCTTCGACGACATCGAGGCCGCGCTCTACACCGCTCCCCCGCTCACGACGGTCCGCAGCCCGATGGGCGAGCAGGCGGCCCGCACCGTCCGGCTGCTGCTCGACCTGCTCGCCAACGGCAGCGCTGACTCTGTCACCCTGCCGACCGAGCTCGTCATCCGCGAGTCCGCCTGAAGCTGTTGCCGGCAGCAACGGTCAGGTGATCTCCTCCAGTCCGAGGCCGACCAGTCGGTCGCGGAGCCAGCCGAGTTCTCGGGCGAGGGCCTCCGCGAGTTCCTGCTGCGTCTTGGGCGCCTTGGGGAGGACGGACCAGGCGTAGGTCTCGGACTCCAGGTGATGGGTCAGCGGATGAGCGCCCCCGACGAGGTACTGCAGGGTCTCGTCGATCACGTCCGTAGTACCAGTCAACGGCGGTCGAGGCGCGGCGTGGACGGGGACGTGGAAGTGGACTCGCCAGGAGGCATGACCGGACAACTGGTCGAGGTCGTCGATTCCAGGTCCGCCGTACTCGCGGGTCTGGTGCAGGTACTTCGGCTCGGCGAGTTCCCGGAGCAGTTCGCGGGCGGCCGGGTCATCGGGATGGGAGACGTGAAGAGCTGCCGACAGCTGGGCCTTCACGACCTCCACGCCGGCTCGCGACAAGGTGAGGAACGCCTCGGCGGGTCGCTCGAACTGCACCGCGAGATGGCAGGTGTCGAGACACAGGCCGAGCAGGGACTGAGCGGAGTACGGGATGAGCCAGTGGGCCGCCTGCGGGATCATCTCGAGGACGCAGCCGGGTTCGGTTTCGACCGCGACCCTGATGCGGCGGCCGGTGGCTTCCTCGGCGCGGGTGAGGCGGAGTTCGAGGCGGTTGAAGGCGTCGCGGGTCTGCGACTCCCGCGCGCGGTCCCACGGCGCACGCCAGGCCAGCGGCAACGTCGAGATCGACCCGTACGCCGCGTCGGCGGGCAGGAGCTTGGCCAGTACTTCGACGAGGTCGAGGGTGTAGCGGAGGCGCGCGGGCTCGGTCCAGTCGGGCAGGTAGAACTTCTTGCCGACCACGCGATCGCGGAAGCCGGCGTACGGGAAGCCGTTCAGCGTCACGACCTCGAGGCCGTTGCGATCGAGAGCGCGGCGGAGCCGATCAAGGGCAACGGCGGAGCTCGCGAGACGGTCGGCGAGCGGGGCGGCGAGCCACAGGCCGATGCCCAGGACGGGAACGCCCAGCTCTTTGCGAACCAGCGCGGAACAACCGTCGAGCTGGGCGACGACTCCGTCGAGATCCTCGGCCGGGTGGACGGTCGTGCAGTAGGCGAGATGGACGGTCGAACCGTCGGCATGACGAAACCTCATGGCGGCTCCTCACAAATCCACCACGAAAAGTAGTCACAAGCGGACTTTCCGTGACTACTATCGACTCTAGGTCGGCTCCCCCGCCGCGGCAACGGCTGGCGGCTCGGCGACGAGATTGCGGGATCGGTCGGCGACGGCCATCGCGGCCAGCGCCGTGGTGAGCGGGACGGCGGCGATGATTCCGAGGCTTCCGACCAGACCCCGGACGACCTCGACGGCGACGATCTCGGTACTGAGCAAATAGCCGGTCGAGACCCCGCCGATCGCGAACACCATCAGGATCGGCAGCGCGGCGCCGGCATAGGCGAGCACCAGCGTGTTCACCACCGAGGCAACGTGCGCGCGCCCGATCCTCAGACCGGCTCCGATCAGCGACGCCCGGCTGGCGGCCGGGTTGGCGGCGGACAACTCCCAGACCGCACTCGCCTGCGTCACCGTCACGTCATCCAGTACCCCGAGCGATCCGATCACGATGCCGGCCACCAGCAACCCGGCGAGATCGAGATCCGGCACATAGGCCTTGACCGCCGATGCACCCTCACCGAGCCCGGAGAAGGCGCTGACTTTGACGAACAGCCAGCCCAGGAACGCGGTCAGCCCGAGCGAGGCGATCGTGCCCGCCAGCGCCACCGACGACTGCGCGTTGACGCCGTGCGTGAGGTAGAGGGCGATCACCATGATCACGGACCCGCCGACCACCGCCACCAGCAGCGGATTCGACCCGTGCAGGATGGCCGGCAGGATGAACTTCGTCACCGTCAGCGCGGTGACTCCCAAGGCGGCCAGCGCCGCGATCCCGCGCCAACGCGACAAGGCCACCACCGCGACGGCGAAGATGATCGCCAGTGCGACCAGCGGGAACGTCCGGTCGTGGTCGACGTACTGATAGCGCTCGGTCAGCGGTGCACCGTCCTGCACCCCGAGGATGAGCCGGTCCCCGACCTTGATCGGAACCGCCGAATTCTTGCCCTTCGGAACCTCCACCGGGACGTCGAGCCCCTTGTCCGCGCCGGGCGCGGAGCGGAGCTTGACGGTCGCCTGGTCGCAGTCGTCCGGCGTCTTCGGACAGGCCTTCAGCGCTGTCACCGTGCCGCTCGCGCCGGTCTGCTGAGCCGCCGCGATCTTCATGTCGCCACTCGGCCAGAGCACGATCATGGCGATCACGGCCGCCACAATCAGCGGGGCCAGCACCGCCGCGACCACGACCCGGACCCGCCGGGCGACCACCGCGTCGGCGTCGACGACCGAGGTGTCGACCACCGAGTCACCGTGCCCATGGCCGTGGCCGTGACCGTGCCCGCCCGGAATTTCGAGCCGGCGCCCGCGGTTCGGCTTGGTGTCGGCGCGCCGCCGTCCTACGGTCCGCTTGGCCATCGTCAACTCCCTGTTTTGACAACCATCCCCACTTAAATGAAAATGATTGTCATGAGATCTAGTTCGCGTGCTGTCGTTGCCGGGCTCGCCGCCCTCGCAGTCATCACTCTGGCAGGTTGCGGTGACGACGCTGCCGGGGGATCCACCGGCTCCGGTGACAAGCTCGAGGTGGTCGCCTCGTTCTACCCGCTCGAGTTCATCGCCCGGTCGGTGGGGGGCGATGCCGTGAACGTCACCACCCTGACCGCGCCCGGCGTCGAGCCGCACGACCTGGAGCTCACCCCGAAGCAGGTGGGGACCATCGCGGCGGCCAAGCTGGTCGTGTTCGAGAAAGGCCTGCAGCCGGCCGTCGACGAGGCGATCGACCAGAACGCCAAGTCCGCCGGCTTCGACGTCGCGCCCGCCGCCAAGCTCGAGGCCACCGGTGCCGACTTCGAGGAGCACGAGGAAGGTGCGGAAGCCGCGGGCCACTCCGAGAGCGAGCTCGACCCGCACTTCTGGCTCGACCCGGTCCGGTACGCCGCCGTCGTCCAGGCCGTCACGGACAAGCTGGTCGCGGTCGACAGCGGCAACGCGGCCGGCTACCAGGAGCGCGCCGCCAAGCTGGTCGGCGAGGTGAACAAGCTCGACACCGACTTCAAGACCGGGCTGGCCAACTGCAAGCTGAAGACCTTCGTGACGAGTCACGAGGCGTTCGCCTACCTCGCGAAGCGGTACGGTCTGACGATGGTCGGTATCGCCGGGTTCACCCCGGACGCCGAGCCGACCCCGGCGCGGATCAAGGAGGTCCAGGACATCGTGCGGAAGCAGAAGGTGACCACGATCTTCTACGAAGAGCTCGTCAGCCCCAAGGTGGCCGAGTCGATCGCCCGCGACGTCAAGGTCAAGACCGCGGTCCTCAGCCCGATCGAGGGGCTGTCGGACGCGAACTCCCAGGAGACCTATCTCACGCTGATGCGCGAGAATCTGCAGGAGCTCCGGAAGGCGAACAGCTGCGCGTGACACCACCCAGAACTGCTGAGCCAGCCGTCCAGGTCACCGATCTCTCGGTCGACCTGGGCGGTCGTCTCGTCCTGCGCGGAGCGGATCTGCAGATCCGCCCGGGCGAGGTCGTCGCGGTGCTCGGTACCAACGGCTCAGGCAAGTCCACTCTGGTCCGCACGATGGTCGGCCTGCTGCCGGCCGCCCGCGGCGAGGTCAAGGTCTTCGGTACTCCGATCCGCCGGTTCCGGCAGTGGAACCGGATCGGTTACGTACCGCAACGGATCACCGCGGCGGGCGGCGTACCGGCGACTGTCGCCGAGGTCGTCGCGTCCGGTCTGCTCTCCAAGCGGCGACTGTTCCGGCCGCTGACGGCGGCCGACCGGGCCGCGATCAACGACGCGCTGGAGATCGTCGACATGACCGCCCAGCGCAAGGACGGCGTCGCCGAACTGTCCGGCGGTCAGCAGCAGCGGGTGCTGATCGCCCGCGCGCTGGTCTCCGACCCCGAGCTGCTGATCCTGGACGAGCCGACCGCCGGCGTCGACCTGGCCAGCCAGGCCGTCTTCGCCGACGCGATCCGGCAGCGGGTCGCCCGCGGCACGACCGTGGTGATGGTCAGCCACGACCTGGGCCCGATGGACGCGCTGATCGACCGCTCGATCATCCTGCGCCGCGGCCGGATCGTGTACGACGGACCGCCGCACGCCTCGCAGACCCATGCCCACGTCCACCCGCACGGGTCGGTCCACGACGAGCCGGGGTGGCTGTCATGACGATGTTCGAGCTCGAGTTCATGCAGCGCGCGCTGATCGCCGGACTGCTCACCGGCCTGTCCGCGCCCGCGATCGGCACGTACCTCGTCCAGCGCCGGCTGTCCCTGATGGGCGACGGCATCGGCCACATCGCCATCACCGGTGTCGCCCTGGGCCTGCTGACCGGTACTGCGCCGGTCCTGACCGCGATCCTGGTCGCGATCCTCGGTGCTACCGCGATCGAGCTGGTCCGGGCACGCGGCAAGGCCAGTGGCGACGTAGCTCTCGCCCTGCTCTTCTACGGCGGCATTGCGGGCGGCGTACTGCTCATCGGCTTGGCCGGGCAAGGTGCCGCAACACTGAACACCTACCTGTTCGGCTCGCTCACCACCGTCTCCCCGTCCGACCTGTACGTCGTCGTCGGGCTCGCGGTCGCCGTACTAGTCGTGGCGATCGGCCTGGGCCCGCAACTCTTCGCGGTGTGCCAGGACGAGGAGTTTGCGCGGGTCACGGGCCTGCGGGTGCAGCTGCTCAACCTGTTGATCGCAGTGATGGCCGCTGTCACGGTGACCGTCGCGATGCGGACTGTCGGCCTGCTGCTGGTCAGCGCACTGATGGTGGTGCCGGTGGCTACCGCGCAGCAGTTCACGCGGTCGTTCCGTAGTACCTTCGCCACTGCTTGTGCCATCGGGGTCGCGGCCTGCCTGGCCGGGATCATCACGTCCTACAACGCGAACGTCGCCCCCGGCGCCACCATCGTGGTCCTCGCACTGGGCGGCTTCGTGGTCGCCGCCATCGCAGGCGCCCTGGTACGGCGTCGCCGCGGCGTCCGCGCGCCATTGCCGGACGAGGAGCCCGAGGTCGGCCTGCCGGCTCCGGCACCGCATGTGGTGAGCACTGCCCACCAGCACGCCCACGACCCCGAGTGCGGCCACCCCAAGGTTGAGCATGGCGACCATGTCGACTACGTTCACGACGGCCACTTGCACGCGGCGCACGGAGACCACTGGGATGAGCACTGACTTGCCGTCTCTGCGAGAATTGGCCGGGTTGCCGCGGGAATCACGGTGACGAGATGACAGGAGGAACGGTGGCCATCGGAACACGCTCGACCCGTCAGCGCGCGGCGGTCGCTTCCGTGCTCGACAATCTCGACGACTTCCGGACGGCCCAGGAGATCCACCAGGAGCTCCGGGGTGCGGGTGAGGCCGTCGGCCTGACCACGGTCTACCGGACCTTGCAGGCACTGGCCGACTCGCACGAGGTCGACGTCCTGCGCACCGCGGACGGCGAAACGGCGTACCGGCGCTGCTCGAAGGGGCACCACCACCATCTGGTCTGCCGCAACTGCGGCCGCACCGTCGAGGTGGAGGGCCCCGCCGTCGAGCGCTGGGCCGACAAGGTCGCGGCCGAGCACGGCTACGCTGACATCAGCCACACCCTGGAGATCTTCGGCACCTGCGGAGAATGCCAGAAGCTCGCCTGACCTGCTCGATGCCCGCCGGACCTACAGGATGGTGAGGGACTCGGCGGCGATGGTGGTGGTGTCGCCGTGGCCGGTGTGGACGACTGTGCCAGGTGGGAGGGTGAGCAGGCGTTCGCGAATCGAACGCAGGATCGTCGGGTGGTCGGAGTACGAGCGGCCGGTCGCGCCCGGGCCGCCCTGGAAGAGGGTGTCGCCGGTGAAGACCGCTTCGAGGTCCTCGGAGTACAGGGAAGTGCTGCCGGGGCTGTGACCTGGCGTGTGGATCGCGCGGAGCACACTGTCGGCCACCTCGAAGGTGGTGCCGTCGGTCAGGTCGTGGTCGGGAGCCTCGTCGTACAGGACTTCCCAGAGCATGCTGTCGGCCGAGCTGATCCACACCGGGCACTTGAGCGCGTCACGGACGGCGCCGACCGCGTTGATGTGGTCGTTGTGCCCGTGCGTGCAGACCAGCGCGACCACCTCGCGATCCCCCACCGCCTCGATGATCCGCTCCGCGCTGTGCGCCGCGTCGATGATGAGCACCTGGTCGTCGTCACCGACCAGCCAGACGTTGTTGTCGACGTCCCAGGTCCCGCCGTCGAGGCTGAACGTGCCGGACGTGATGAGCCGTTCGATCCGGGCCGGCATCAGAACTGCACCACCGAACGCAGCACGTCACCGTGGTGCATCTTGGCGAAGGCCGCCTCGACCTCGTCCAGCGCGATCGTCTCGGACACGAACCGGTCCAGCGGCAACCGCCCCTGCAGGTGCAGGTCGATCAGCATCGGGAAGTCGCGGCTCGGGAGGCAGTCGCCGTACCAGCTCGACTTGAGCGAACCGCCGCGGCCGAAGAAGTCGAGCAGCGGCATCTCGAGCGTCATGTCCGGCGTCGGTACGCCGACCAGCACCACCGTGCCGGCCAGGTCACGCGCATAGAAGGCCTGCTTCCAGGTCTCCGGGCGGCCGACCGCGTCGATCACCACGTCCGCGCCGAACCCACCGGTGAGTTCCTGGACCGCCGCGACGACGGCGTCGTGGTCGAGTCCCTTCGAGTTGATCGTGTGCGTCGCGCCGAGCTCCTGCGCGACGTCGAGCTTGCGCTGGTCGATGTCGATCGCGATCACCCGGGCGGCTCCGGCCACCCGGGCGCCGACGACGGCCGCAGTACCGACTCCACCGCAGCCGATCACGGCCACCGTGTCACCGCGTCCGACGTTGCCGGTGTTGACTGCCGCGCCGAGGCCGGCCATCACGCCGCAGCCGAGCAGGCCGGCCACCTCGGGCTTGGCCGCCGGGTCGACCTTTGTGCACTGACCGGCCGCGACCAGCGTCTTCTCGGCGAAGGCTCCGATACCGAGCGCGGGCGACAGCTCGGTGCCATCGGCAAGGGTCATCTTCTGCTTGGCGTTGTGCGTGTTGAAGCAGTACCACGGACGCCCGCGCAGGCAGGCGCGACAGTTGCCGCAGACGGCCCGCCAGTTCAGTACGACGAAGTCGCCGGGAGCGACATCGGTTACACCTTCACCGACCGCCTCGACGACACCCGCCGCCTCATGGCCCAGCAGGAAAGGAAATTCGTCGTTGATGCCGCCCTCGCGGTAGTGCAGGTCGGTGTGGCAGACGCCGCACGCCTGCACCTTCACGACGGCCTCGCCCGGACCCGGGTCGGGGATGGTGATCTGTTCGATGGTCACTGGCGCGCCCTTGCCCAGGGCGACGACTCCACGCACGGTCTGACTCATCCCCCGACGCTATCCGCCACTCCTGTCCCGCGTCAGCCCCACAAGGCGCGTCGCCGCGCCGAATTTCCGCCCTGGTGCCCACTCTGGTGTCCCCTCCGGTGTCCACCGATCGGGGGACAGCCGGTCCGTCGTCCGGCGCTCCCTGGGTGGGGTGGTTCGGCGGGAAGGTTGAGGCATGACACAGACAGCCGACGCGGTGCGGGTCCGGGGACTCGTCAAGCGCTACCCCGACAAGATCGCCGTGAGCGGCCTCGATCTCGACATCCACCGGGGTGAGGTGTTCGCCCTGCTCGGCCCGAACGGCGCCGGCAAGACCACCACCACGGAGGTGCTGGAGGGGTACCGCCGTGCGGACGAGGGTGAGATCAGCGTGCTCGGCTCGGACCCGGCCCAGGGTGACCGGCTGTGGCGCAGCCGCCTCGGCATCGTGCTGCAGACCTCGCGGGACGAAGCCGAGTCGACCGTCGCAGAACTGGTCAGCCACTACGCCTCCTACTACCCCGACCCGCGCGACCCGGACGAGGTGATCGCCGCCGTCGGGCTGGAGGACAAGCGCAAGACCCGGCCGCGCAAGCTGTCCGGTGGTCAGCGCCGCCGCCTCGACGTCGCCCTCGGCGTGATCGGTAACCCGGAGCTGCTGTTCCTGGACGAGCCGACCACCGGCTTCGACCCGGAGGCGCGCCGGCAGTTCTGGACCTTGATCGAGGGCCTGCGCACCGGCGGTACGACGATCCTGCTCACCACCCACTACCTGGACGAGGCGGAGCACCTCGCCGACCGGGTCGGCGTGATCGCCGACGGCGCGATGGTCGAGGTCGGTACGCCGGAAACCCTCGGTGGCCGGGGTGCCCGGACCGCACGGGTCACCTGGACCGACGCGGACGGCCCGCACGAACTGCGCACCGACCGGCCCGCGACCGAGGTGGCCGCGCTGATGGCCCGCTTCGGCGGTGAAGTACCGGATCTCGAAGTCCGGCGGCCGAGCCTGGAAGACATCTACCTGGAACTGATCGGCAAGGCGGCGACCGCGCCGGCCGAGCCCGTCGCGATCGAAGCTGGAGCACTCTGATGGCCTTCGTCAGCAGCACGAAACCGTTGCCCTCGACCCTGGCGGTCGGCCTGGCCCGGACCAAGCTGGAGGTCCGCGAGTTCTTCCGCGAGAAGGAAGCGCTGATCTTCACCTTCTTCTTCCCGATCATCTTCCTCGGCATCTTCTCGGCGGTCTTCAGCGGTACCGAGTTCGACGGCGGCGTCAACGCCGCGACCTACTTCACTCCCGGAATGATTGCCTCCGGCATCTTTCTGAGCAGCTTCCAGTCGCTCGCGATCAGCATCGCGCTGGAGCGCGACGAAGGCCTGCTGAAGCGACTGCGCGGTACGCCGATGCCGCCGCAGGCCTACTTCATCGGCAAGATCGGCCAGGTGCTGATCACCTCGGTCGCGCAGATCGCCCTGCTGCTGGCGGTCTCCGGGCTGCTGCTCGGCGTCGACCTGCCGACCGACCCGGCCAAGTGGGTCAACTTCGTCTGGATCTTCGTGCTCGGTACCGCCTCAGGCTCGGCGCTGGGGATCGCGTTCAGCGTCGTACCGAAGTCAGGCAAGGCCGCCTCGGCGGTGATCACGCCGGTGGTCCTGCTGCTGCAGTTCATGTCGGGTGTGTACTTCGTCTACAGCAGCCTGCCGTCCTGGATGCAGAACGTCGCCTCGGTCTTCCCGCTGAAGTGGCTGGCCCAGGGCATGCGGTCGGTGTTCCTGCCCGATGGGTTCGTCGTGAACGAGCCGGGTGGCTCGTGGCAGCTCGGCCTCGGCGCGATCGTGCTCACCGTCTGGCTGGTGGTCGGCCTGATCGTCGCCCAGCGGGTGTTCCGCTGGACCCGCCGGGACGCCGGTTGAGCGTCGGTCCCGTGGCGATCAGCGACACGGTGCCCGGCCGGCAGTCGATCTGGAGGAGGATGGATACCATGGATCTCCCCAGCGCCCGGATCGACCAGCCGGTCTGGACCCGCACGCTGATCGCCTGGCACCTCGTCTTCTACGCGCTGCTCGGCATCACCGCGGTCGCCGCCTTGGTGACCGACGAGCTCACCAGCGGCCGGCGGGTCGCCTATCTGGCACTGGCCGGCACGCTGGCGCTGATCTACCGCCTGCTCGCGATGCCGGCCATGGTGAACCGCATCCGCTGGCAGGCTCATCTCTACCGGGCCCTGATGATCGCGTGTGTCAGCGGAGCCGTCGCGCTCTACCCGCAGTCGATCTTCCTGCTCTTCATCGTCTCCCCGCAGATCTGGCTGCTCAGCGAGCGGATCTTGGACGCGGTGTCGCTGAGCATCGTGCTGCTGGTCGCCGTCGGCACGGCTCAGCTCTGGGCGGCCGGCTGGTCGATGGACGCTTTCTGGGACATCCTGCCGTGGATGGTGATCAGCCTGGCGGTCAGCATGCTGTTCGGCATCTGGATCGAGAAGGTGATCTCCCAGAGCCAGCAGCGAGCCGCGCTGATCGAGGAACTCGAGGCCGCCCGGGACGAGCTCGCCGAGGCGCACCACACGGCCGGGGTGATGGCCGAGCGGGAGCGGATGGCCCGCGAGATCCACGACACGCTGGCGCAGGGCATGACCAGCATCGTGATGCTCTCGCAGACGGCCGCTGTCGAGCTCTCCCGCGGCGCGGTCGATCCCGCGGCGGCCCGGCTGGCCGCGATCGAGGACACGGCCCGGGAGAATCTGGCCGAGGCCCGGGCACTGGTGGCCGCGTTCACGCCGGTGGCGTTGAGCGGGGCGACACTGGCCGAGGTACTGCGGCGGCAAGGGGAACGGTTCGCGGCGGAGACCGGGGTCGACGTACAGGTGTCCTTGGACATGGCGGATGACGAAGTGGCCGCGTTGCCGCAGGGTCAGCAGGTGGTGTTGTTGCGGGCGGCGCAGGAGTCGCTGGCGAACGTCCGCAAACATGCCGGGGCGACTCGGGTCCAGATCAGACTGGGTCTGTCGGCCGATGGCGTGGCGATCGAGATCAGTGACGACGGGTCGGGCTTCACGCCGTCGGCGCGGCCGTCGGGATACGGGCTGGCCGCGATGCGGGGGCGGGTCGAGGAGTCCGGCGGAACGGTGTCGGTCGACAGCGCGCCAGGGCGCGGTACAAGGGTGCAGGTACTCATCCCGGCGACGGGTCAGGAGGATTGATGGTTCGCGTGCTGGTGGTGGACGACCACCCGGTGGTCCGGTCCGGGCTGATCGGGATGCTCGCGGTGACCGACGACATCGAGGTGGTCGGCGAGGCGGGTGACGGCGAGGAGGCCCTCGCGCTGGTCGACGCCACCCGGCCGGACGTCGTACTGATGGATCTCCGGATGCCGCGGCGCGACGGGGTCTCGGCCACGGGAGCGATCGTTTCGGTGTATCCCGAGACGAAGGTGCTGGTGCTGACGACGTACGACACGGACACCGACATCCTGCACGCCGTCGAGGCGGGAGCTGCCGGCTATCTGTTGAAGGACACTCCGCATGCCGAGCTGCTCGACGGGATCAGGGCGGCAGCACGCGGCGAGACAGTGCTGGCACCACCGGTCGCAGCCCGCCTGATGTCCCGCCTCCGTACTCCGGCCGCACCCGCCGCGGCCCAGCCGTCACCTCGCGAACTGGAGGTCCTGGCAGCGGTCGCCCGGGGACTCAGCAACGCGGAGATCGGGCGTGAACTGTTCATCGGCGAAGCGACCGTCAAAACCCACCTCCAGCGTCTCTTCGCCAAACTCGACGTCGACGACCGCACCCGCGCCGTCACAGTCGCCATAGAACGCGGCCTCCTACCGTCCCCCCGCCGCTGACCGCCGCTCGGGTGCCGTGGGTTTGGGTGCCCGCTGAGCGTCGCTGGGTTGCGGCTGGTTGCCGCTGAGTGCTGGTGTGTTGCTAGCGGTCCAGGCCGCGGAGGGCGGACTGGGCGCCTTCGCGGTGGCGCAGGTCTTGTTCCGCCTTGCCGGCAGTGGCCCGTTGGGCTGACGGCTGGGTGGGGTTCAGCCCGGCTCGTGCCGCGTTCGCCAGCTCGACGCTTTGCGCGGCCGCCTTGTGGGCGTTGGGCTGGTCGTTGTCGACCTGCCTGGTGAGACCCTCGAGCCCAGCGCGAGCCGCCTTCACCTCGGTCTTCAGGTCGGAGCTTGTCGCTTCGATCGCCCCGGAGACCCGGCCGCTGTCGTCGATCGCCATCGGCCGTACCTCGAACTCGGTGGCCGTCCGGCGAGCCGTCTGCAGGCGCCCCATCGCCTGGTCGAGGTTGGTGGCAGCCGCATCGACACCGCGCCGGAAGTTCTCCAGCCTGCTCCGCAGGTTCTCGGTCTCGGGCGTCTTCCGGCCCGGCAGGCTCTCCAGTTCGTCCAGCGCCTTGGTACCGCCCGCGAGCATCTTCGAACTCCGCTCGATGTCCTCGCGGAGTTCGCCGAGCTCTCGCTGCGCGTCACCGAGCCGCCCCGCCAGTTGGCCCGCCGTCTCCTGCGCACTCCGGAACCCACCGCGAACCACGCGATCGGCCTGGTCGCGCTCGTCGCCGTTGCGAGCCACCCTCCCCTCGCCTTCGGCTCTCCGCACCCGGCTGGCGGTGTCCGGCAGCGTCCGGACATCCTCCAGCCGGCGACCCATCACCCGGTCGAACTCATGCGTGCTGTCGGCCACGGCCTTCATCGTCACTTGGGCCTTGGTCAGCGAGTTCGCGATCTGATCCGTCAGCCACGCGACCTGCTCTTCGTCGGCCATCAGTGCTGTTCCCGCGCGAGTGCCGCCAGCCGCTCGTCCTCAGCCAGTGCCGCGCGGAGGATCGACTCCACGTCACGCACCTGCGCCTGTGCTGCCTGCAGCTCTCGCTCCATGGACTGCACGGCGGTCTCGTCGGCCGGCTGTTCTGACACGGTTGGCACTCCTCTTCGACGACATTCTTCCGATCAAGGTAGACGGCCCAGGGGCTACCGCCGTTCCCTGCTTTCCGGCGCCCGCCACGCGGACGTAGTACGGGCTATTGGGTGGGCTCGACCTGGTTGGGGACGGCGCCGCCGTACCGGCGGTCGCGTTGGGCGTAGAGCTCGATCGCGCGCCACAGGTCGCGGCGGTCGAAGTCGGGCCAGAGGGTGTCGAGGAAGACCATCTCGGCGTACGCGAGCTGCCAGACCAGGAAGTTCGAGGTGCGCTGCTCCCCCGACGACCGGACGAACAGGTCGACCTCGGGGATGTCCGGTGCGTAGAGGTGCTTGGCGATCGTCTTCTCGGTGATCCGGTCCGGGTTGAGCCGGCCGGCCACCACCTCCGCGGCGATCGACTTCATCGCGTCCGCGATCTCCGCCTGGCCGCCGTAGTTCACGCAGAACTGCAGCGTGATGGTGCTGTTGTCCTTGGTCCGCTCCTGGGCGTCCTCGAGCTCGGAGATGACCGACTTCCACAACCGCGGCCGCCGCCCCGACCAGACCACCCGGACCCCCATCGCGTCCAGCTCGTCGCGCCGCCGGTGGATCACGTCCCGGTTGAACCCCATCAGGAACCGGACCTCCTCCGGCGACCGGGCCCAGTTCTCGGTCGAGAACGCGTACGCCGAGATGTACTGCACCCCGATCTCGATCCCGCCCTTGATCACGTCCAGCAACGACGCCTCACCGGCCTTGTGCCCCTCGGTCCGCGGCAGGTTCCGCGCCTTGGCCCACCGCCCGTTCCCGTCCATCACGATCGCCACGTGCCGAGGCACCAGCTCAGCCGGAATCACCGGCGACCGAGCCCCCGAAGGATGCGGATCCGGAGCCACCGCCTCCGCCCGCCGCAACCTCTCCACCCGACCACGACGACGACCCATAGGCGACATACCCCGAATCCTCCCAAACAGACTCTCCGGACGGCCCACCGGACAGCCCGCAACCACCAGCCCTCTGTGGATAACTCACCCCCTCCAACACCCTCCGTATGCGGGTTGTTAGCGGCGGCGTTCTTTTTCTCGTTGGCGGGTGGGGTTTTGCGGTGTGGCGCGGCGGCCGGTTGCGCGGTTGGTGGCGCGTCGGCGTGGAGCAGTTGCTTCGGCGACGCCGTCCTGGGCTACTCGTAGGACGTTTCGCAGGTCGTCGCTCACCGCCTCGCCCGAGTTCTCGGCCTCACTCATCCGAGCAGCGCATCCAGGAGGCGATCAGGTTGTTCAGCTGGTGTCGCTGGCGGGTGTCCAGGCGGTCGACTGCGCGCTGAGGAGGCATCTGGTTCATCCCAGGTTCAGTTGGGGGGACTCGGCGGTCAGGTCCAGGTGGCGGAGGGAGCGGAGGCGGTCGAGGTGGTAGGTGGTGAAGGCGGAGACGAGGGTGGACGCCTCGCGGCGGGTTCGGGGGTCGGTGCGTTCGGCGGTCGGCCAGTCGCCGGTCAGGAGGGCCGCGAGAAGGTTGACCGTGACGGGAGCCGGCATCGCGCAGGCGGGTGGGCGGCAAGTGCTGCAGACCATGCCGCCGGCAGCGGGGTTGAAGGCTCGGTGCGGGCCCGGTTCGCCGCATTTCGCGCAGTCTTCGAAGGACGGCGCGTAGCCGGAGATCGCCAGGGAGCGGAGCAGGAACGAGTCGAGCACCAAGCCCGGAGTGCGCTCACCGGCGGACAGGACGCGGAGGGCGCCGGCCAGCAAGAGGTGCTGCTGGGTCGCGGGCTCTTTCTCCTCGACCACCAGCCGGTCGGCGGTTTCGAGCAGGACCGTGCCGGTGGTGTACCGCGCGTAGTCGCTGACAATGCCTTCGCCGTACGCCGAGATCGACACCGCCTGAGTGACCACGTCGAGCGTCCGGCCGGTCGCCAGTTGCAGGTCGACGTGACTGAACGGCTCGAGCCGGGCCCCGAAGCGCGACGAGGTCCGCCGGACCCCCTTCGCGACCGCCCGGATCTTGCCGTGGCTCCGAGTCAGGAGCGTGGCGATCCGATCGGCTTCGCCCAGTTTCTGGGTCCGGAGCACGATCGCCTCGTCACGATAGAGCGGCACCCACCCATTGTCTCAGGTCAAGGTCCAGGCACCCCGCAGGCTCAGGTCTGGGCGAGGTACTCGGCGAGGCTGAGTGGTGGGTGGCCGGTGATGGTTTCGACTGCGGGGCTTACGGCGCTTAGTTCGCCGCTGGCGATTGCGGCGTACGAGGTGACCCAGCCGGCTACCTCCCAGGGCGGGGCGCCGTAGCCTTCGCGCGAGCGGTATGCCTCGTCAAGGGTCTCCGGCTCATAGCGGACGGGCCGGCCCCAGGCCTCGCTAACCAGGGCCGCGCCCTCGGCCAGAGTGAAGGCGGACGGGCCGGTGAGGTCGTAGGTCATCCCGGAGTTGCCCTCCGACACCAGTACGGCGGCGGCCACGTCGGCGACGTCGTCTCGGGAGACCGCCGCCACCCGCCCGTCACCCGCCGGGCCGCGGATCACGCCGTCCTCCCCCACGAAGTCCGGTACGAAGTCCAGGTAGAGGTTGTCGCGCAGGAAGGTGAAGTCCACGCCCGTCCCGCGCACGTGCTCCTCGGTGTGCCAGTGGTCGCGCGCGAAGGTGAAGGTCGCCGACGGTGAGGCGCCCACGAACGAGGTGTACACGATCCGCCGTACGCCGGCCGCGACCGCCGCGTCGACCGTTGCCTTGTGCAAGGAAACCCGATCCGCCGACTCCGTTGCGCTGAGCAACAGCAAGGTGTCCACCCCGTCGAGCGCGTTCAGCAGCGCGGCATGTTCCCCGTACGCCGCCTGCGCCACCTCGGCTCCCGGCAACTCGGGCGCCCGCGCCGGATCGCGCACAACCAGCCGCTGCGGTACGCCGCCAGCCGCCAACCTCCGCGCAATCCGCCCGCCGAGCTGCCCGGTCGCGCCGGTGACCCCGATCACTGGTCCACCATCTTCATCCCACCCGGCGCGTACCGATCCCCGGCCACCGCATCCGGCGGGAACGCGGCATCCAACGCAGCCAGCTCCTCCACCGACAATGACACGTCGACCGCACCGAGGTTCTCGGCCAGGTACGACCGCCGCTTCGTCCCCGGGATCGGTGCGATGTCATTGCCCTGAGCAAGCAGCCAGGCGAGCGCGAGCTGACTCGGCAGCACACCCTTCTCCGCTGCCAGCGCCTTGACCTTCGCCACCAGATCCAGGTTGCGCTGGAAGTTCTCGCCGGTGAATCGCGGCAGCCCGCGCCGCATGTCGTCGGCAGGGAAGTCCTCCGGCGAAGTGATCTGCCCGGTCAGGAACCCACGCCCCAACGGGCTGAACGGAACGAACCCGATTCCCAGCTCCCGCAGCGTCGGCAGTACGCCGGTCTCCGGGTCCCGCGTCCACAACGACCACTCACTCTGTACTGCGCTGATCGGGTGCACCGCGTGCGCCGCCCGGACCGTCTCGCCCGACACCTCCGACAGGCCGAGGTACCGAACCTTGCCTGCCGCAACCGCCTGGGCCATCGCCCCGACCGTCTCCTCGATCGGCACCTGCGGATCCCGCCGGTGCAGGTACCAGAGGTCGACATGGTCCACGCCGAGCCGCCGCAGCGAGGCGTCCAGAGCAGCCGCGGCGTACTCCGGGGTGCCGTTCACCACGTTCGGCATGGCCCCGCTGGTCGCCGGGCGCTGGAAACCGAACTTGGTCGCCAGCACCACCTCGTCGCGACGGCCGGCCAGGGCGCGCCCGACGAGTTCCTCGTTCGCGCCGTCGCCGTACACGTCCGCGGTGTCGATGAAGGTGCAGCCGGCGTCGATCGCCGCGTGCACGGTGGCGATCGACTCCGCGTCGTCACTCTGGACGCCGTACGACTGGGACATCCCCATGCAGCCGAGGCCGAGGCAGGAAACGGTCAGTTCGCCGAGTTGGGATTCACGCATACCCCGAACCTACCGCTGCCGTGCCCCGCCCGGCCAAGACCCTCAGATGCGTGAGACTCCCGCGCGGCGCTTGGTCCAGATGTCGTAGGCGACGGCTGCCAGCAGCACCAGGCCCTTGACCAGCATCACCCGGTCACTGGCCGCACCCATCAGCGACATTCCGTTGTTGATGACAGCCATGATCAGGCCGCCGGTGATCGCGCCGACCACCTTGCCGATCCCGCCCTGGACCGCCGCGCCGCCGATGAAGGCCGCGGCGATCGCGTCCAGCTCGAAGTTCTGGCCGGCTGTCGGTCCGGCCTGGTTGAGCCGGCCCGCGAAGATGATCCCGGCGATCGCGGCCAGCACGCCCATGTTCACGAAGATCCAGAACGTCACGGCGTTCACCTTCACACCGGACAGCGCGGCCGCCTGCCGGTTGCCGCCGATCGCGTAGATATGCCGGCCGAAGATCGTGTTGCTGGTGACGAGTGAGTAGCCGACGACCAGCACGGTCAGCAGGATCAGCACCCACGGCAGGTTCTTGAACCGGGCCAGCTGGACCACGACGAACATCAGGACCAGCGCGGCGACCACCAGCTTCGCGGCGAAGATCTCGATCGGCTCGACGGTCTGTCCGTACCGGATCCGCCCGGCCCGGGCCCGCCACTGCATCAGGAACAGCGCCGCCACCAGGCCGAGACCGACCAGCAGCGTCACGATGTCCGCGCCACCCAGTGGACCGAGGCCCACGTTGCCGAGCCAGCCCGGAGTGAAGCCGTTGGACAGCGTCCGGATCGCGTCGGGGAACGGGCCGATCCCCTGGTTGCCCAGGGTGGTCATGGTGATGGCGCGGAAGATCAGCATGCCCGCGAGCGTGACGATGAATGCCGGGATCCCGAAGTACGCGACCCAGTAGCCCTGCCAGGCACCGATCAGTGCGCCCGCGACCATCGTGGCGATCGCCGCGAGCGGCCACGGAACGCCCAGATCGACGGTGAGCAAGGCACACAACGCCCCGGTCACGGCCACCACCGACCCCGCCGACAGGTCGATGTGGCCCAGGATGATGATCAGGATCATCCCGATCGCCAGGATCAGGATGTAGGAGTTCTGGACGATGATGTTGGAGATGTTCTGCGGCTCCAGCAGCGCACCGTCGGTCAGGATCCAGAACAGCACCACGATCAGCGCGAAGGCGATGTAGATCCCGCTCTCGCGCGGATTGAACGACAGCCGCACCCGCGGCCGGCGGGTTCCGTCCGGCCCGGGGGTGACCTTCTCCTCGGCCGAGGTGGCGGTGCTCATCGGTTCTCCTCGCGGCCGGCACTGACACCGGCGGTCATGTACTGCATCAGACGTTCCTCGTTCGCTTCCTCGCGGCTCACCTCACCGGTGATCCGGCCGGCGGACATCGCATAGATCCGGTCGCACAACCCGAGCAGCTCGGGCAGCTCCGAGGAGATCACCAGGATCGCCTTGCCCTGCGCCGCGAGCTGGTTGACGATCGTGTAGATCTCGTACTTCGCGCCGACGTCGATGCCCCGGGTCGGTTCGTCGAGGATCAGCACGTCGGGTTCGGTCAGGATCCACTTGGACAGGACGACCTTCTGCTGGTTGCCACCGGACAGGTTGCCGGTGGTGGTCAGCACGCTGGGCGCCTTGATGTTCATGCTGCGCCGGAACTCCTCGGCCGCGCTGAACTCCTTGCCGTCGTCGATCCAGCCGAAGCCCTGGGTGAACCGGCTCAGCCCCGCCGCGGACACGTTCCGCTTGATGTCCTCGATCAGGTTGAGCCCGTACCGCTTGCGGTCCTCGGTGGCGTAGGCGATGCCCTGGGCGATCGCCTCCCGGACCGTGCGGAGCCGGATCAGCTGGTCGTTCTTGAAGATCCGGCCGGAGATGTCCTTGCCGTACGAACGGCCGAACACACTCATCGCGAACTCGGTCCGGCCGGCACCCATCAGCCCGGCCAGCCCGACGATCTCGCCGCGCCGCAACCGGATGGAGGCCTTGTCCACCACCACCCGCCCGTGCTGGGTCGGGCTGTGCACGGTCCAGTCCTCGATCCGCAGTACCTCGTCGCCGATCACCGCGTCGCGGACCGGGAACCGGTCGGACAGCTCGCGCCCGACCATGCCCGAGATGATCCGGTCCTCGGTCACGTCGCCGTCGCGCAGGTCCAGCACCTCGACGGTCCGGCCGTCGCGCAGTACCGTCACCGTCTCGGCGATGGAGACGATCTCGTTCAGCTTGTGCGAGATGATCACCGAGGTGATGCCGTCCTCGCGCAGGCCCCGCAGCAACTGCAGCAGGTGGGCGGAGTCCTCGTCGTTGAGCGCCGCCGTGGGCTCGTCGAGGATGAGCAGTTTCACCTTCTTCGACAGGGCTTTGGCGATCTCGACCAACTGCTGCTTGCCGACACCGAGGTCGAGGATCTGGGTGGTCGGGTTCTCGTTCAGGCCGACCCGGCGCATCAGTTCGGCCGCCTCGGTGTTCGTCCGGTTCCAGTCGATCCAGCCACGCTCGGCCCGCTCGTTGCCGAGGAAGAGGTTCTCCGCGATCGACAGCTGCGGGCACAACGCGAGCTCCTGGTGGATGATCACGATGCCCCGGTCCTCGCTGTCGCGAATCCCGGAGAACCGGCACAACTCACCCTCGAAGTCGATCCCGCCCTCGAAGGAGCCGTCCGGGTAGACCCCGGACAGCACCTTCATCAGCGTCGACTTGCCGGCGCCGTTCTCACCGCAGATCGCGTGGATCTCACCGCGCCGGACCGACAGGTTCACGTCGTCCAGCGCGACCACACCGGGGAACCGTTTGGTGATCCCCCGCATCCGCAGGATGTCCTCGGTCATTACTTCAGCTGCCCGGCCTGGTAGTAGCCCGACTCGACCAGCAGCTTCTCGTAGTTGCCCTTGACCACGATCACCGGCTGCAGCAGGTACGCCGGGACGACCTTGACGCCGTTGTCGTAGTCCTTGTCGTTGTTGGTCTCCGGCTTGTTGCCCTTGAGCACCTCGTCGGCCATCTTCGCGGTCACCTTCGCCAGTTCGCGGGTGTCCTTGAAGATCGTCGAGTACTGCTCACCGGCGTTGATCGACTTCACCGACGCCACCTCGGCGTCCTGGCCGGTGACCACCGGATAGGGCTGGCCGGCGGTGCCGTAGCCCGCGCTCTTGAGCGCCGACAGGATGCCGATCGACAGACCGTCGTACGGCGATAGCACGCCGTTCACCTTCGCGCCACCGTAGAACTTGGTGATCAGGTCTTCCATCCGGCGCTGCGCGGTCTCGGCCTTCCAGCGCAGGATCGCCACCGTCTTGAAGTCGGTCTGCTTGCTCCGGACCACCAGGGTGCCCTTGTCGATGTACGGCTTGAGCACCGACATCGCGCCGTCGAAGAAGAACGGGGCGTTGTTGTCGTCCGGCGAGCCGGCGAACAGCTCGATGTTGAACGGGCCCTTCGCGCTGCCCTCCGAGCCGTCCTCGTTCTTGATCTTCAGGCCGGTCAGCAGCGAGGTGCCCTGCTGGACGCCGACCTTGAAGTTGTCGAAGGAGGTGTAGTAGTCCACGTTCGGGCTGTTACGGATCAGCCGGTCGTAGGAGATCACCGGGATGTTGCTGTCCTTGGCCAGCTGCAACTGGCTGGTCAGCGCGGTGCCGTTGATGGCCGCGATGATCAGCAGCTTGGCGCCCTTGGTGATCTGGTTCTCGATCTGGTTGGCCTGCGTCGGGATGTCGTCCTCGGCGTACTGCAGGTCGACCTTGTAGCCCGCGTCCTCGAGAGCTTTCTTGACGTTGTTGCCGTCGCTGATCCAGCGTTCCGACGACTTCGTCGGCATCGTGACGCCCACCAGAGCGCCCGCTGTGTCACCGCCGCTGCTGCTCTCCGTCGTCTTCGCCGACGAACCACAGGCGACCAGCGCCGCGGCCATCGCGAAAGCCCCACCCGCGGCCACTATTCGTGCGAACCTCATGCCTTACCTCCTGTTGCGAACCCCGACCTCATCGGCGCGGACGGCCGCGCTGCCCGGGATGTTATCGCTAACAATCATTCCCGCCAACCCCCCACCGGCCACCGAGACCGGACCGACGCCCAGGCAACGACTGTGTGTCTTTCTCGGTAAATGGCTGACGACGACCCCGGCTCTCCGTAAGTTCAGCCGGGCTAACGTTTTCCGGCAGACCGGGCCTCGGCACCTCGGGCCGCTGCCTGCCGGGGTTGAGGCTAGGGGTGGCCAACTGATGTTTTTGCGACAGGCGCTGCGGTACCGGTGGTCCCAGATGCTCGTCCTGGCGGGGGTGAGCGTGCTGATCGGCACGTGTGCGGCGTTCGCGCCCTGGTTCTCCCGCGCGGTCGAGCAGACCGTCACCACCGAGACGTTGACCGGCGAGTGGCTGCGGGCCAGTTGGCAGCTGGACGCGGCTCCGGTCAGCCAGGGCAGCGGACCGATCAAGGCTCCGGCACCCGAGGACCTGACCGCGATCATGCCCGCCGACGTACGACCGCTGTTCAGCGCGCATTCGTACGGCATGTCGGCCCCGGTGACCTGGAACCTGGAAACCAAGCGGCCGAGGATCGACGGCCGGGTGGTCTGGCGGGACGGGTACTGCGCGCAACTCGCGCTGACCGCCGGCCGCTGCCCGGCCGCCCCGAATGAGGTGGTCACCTCGACCACCGACGCCGAGACCTTCGGCGCGACGGTCGGCACCACCCTCAAGGCGCTGGGCACCAAGTACGCCGCCACCGGGAAACTGCGCGTTGTCGGTATCTACCAGGCACGGAGTGAGGACAAGTACTGGTTCGGCCACGGGCCGACCGGCCACTCGCGGCCGGGCAACGACTCCCAGGGTCCGACCTCGGACTTCCTGCTCACCAATCGCGAAACCCTGGAAGACGGCTGGCGCGCCAACTCGACGGCGGACTCCCTGCTGCTGCCGGGCAAGGCCCGCGTCGACGATCTGGGCCGGCTCCGCCAGGTCACCGCCGAGTCCGAGGCCCGCGCCCCCGACCTCGGGTTGCAGGCCCGGAACCAGTCCGGACTGGTCGATCTCATCGACGGCATCAACGCCGAACGCCGCCAAGCGGTCACGATCATCCCACTCGTGATGGTGCAGGTCGGTCTGTTCGGTGTCGTCGTCCTGGCCCTCGCACTGGCCGCTGTAGTCGACCAGCGTCGGCCGGAGCTGGCGATCTCCCGGCTGCGCGGCGCCGGCGTACGGCGTACCGGGCGAGCGCTGGCGATCGAGCTGAGTGTGCCCGTGCTTGTCGGGACGTTGCTGGGAACCCTGGTCGGCTTCGGCATCCTGTTGGTGGTTCGCAGCACCTGGCTGAACGGCGGTGCTCCCGTGGAGGTGCCGTGGACCGTGCCGGCCGCGGTCGCGTTCGCGGCGCTGGCCGGGATCGCCGTGGTGGTGTGGTCGGTTCGCTCCGTCGTCCGGCAGCCGATCTCCACCCTGCTCCGGCGGATCGTGCCGCGGCACCGCGGCCGGACGGTCGGTCTGGTCGACATCATCGTGATCGTGGTCGCCTCGGCCGGTCTGGTCGGCGCGCTGACCGGTGGCGGCCGCGGGCCACTCCCTGTCCTGACGCCCAGCCTGCTCGCTCTCGCGGTCGGGCTGGTCTTCGCCCATCTGCTGCTGCCCGCGGCCGGACTGATCAGCCGGCAGGCGTTGCGCCGCGGCCGGCTCGGCCTGGCCCTCGGCGCCCTCCAAGTGGCTCGCCGCCCGGCGGTGACCCGGATCGTCGCCGTGGTCGCGGTGGCCGCCGCCCTGGTGTCGTTCGCCGGCCAGGCCGCGACCGTTGCCGAGCGCAACCGTGAGGTCCGGGCCGGGTACGAGGTCGGCGCGGCCGGAGTGCTGGCGATGGAGATCAACTCCCTCGGGCAGCTCCAGGCCGCCGTCGACAAGGTCGACAAGGACCGGAACTGGCTGACGCCGGTGGTGCTCTCCTATCCCGCGAACACCAGCGGGCTGCGCTCGCTGATGATCGAGCCGGACAGCTTCCAGCGGATCGCCTTCCGCGGCGACCGGCTCACCGACGCGGAAGGGCTCAAGGCGATCACCGCTCCGAACGACCCGCCACCGGTCACGATCGACGGTGACCGGCTGACCATCACCGCGACTCCTGGCGCGATCAAGCCGTACGCGCCGCCCATCGCCGACGGCAGTGAGCCCCCGCCCGCCGGTCCCCCGCCGAAATCCGTTGTCCTGCGGGCAACGGTCTTCAGCCAGAGCGTCGGCATCCGGTACGAGGTCATGTTCCCTCCGCTGAAGCTGGTACCGGGCAAACCGGTGGAGCTCAGCGCCGAGCTGGGCTGCGCGAAGCCGTGCCAGCTGATCCGGCTGGGCGTCGCGCGCGAGCTCGGCGACCTGGCCGGGCTCCGTGGCGACATCACGATCAACAAGCTGGCCACCAACACCCAGCCGACCGTCGCGCTCGGACCGGCGGCGAACTGGCAGGCCCCGCGGCAGAGCGGCGGTGACGAGGCTCTCGACAGCATCAGCGCGGCGGACGGACCGCCGAACGGCCTGGTGCTGAACGTGACGAGCATCGGCGGCGAACTGACGCTGCAGACCGCGCGGATCCCGGCCGAGGTGCCGGTTCTGGTGACGCCGGACGTCGTGGTCAACGACGTCCAGACGATCCCCGGCATCGACGGGCGCGGAGTACGGATCGAGAAGGTCGACCGGCTGCGCAGTACCGTCCCCCGGCACACCGAGCACACCGCGGTGGTCGACCTGGAAACCATTCGCCGGTTGGGCGGCAAGGTGGCCGACCTCAGCACGGACACCGAGATCTGGCTGAACGACGAGGGGCTGGCCCGCGCAGACCAGATCATCGCCGGCCTCGCCTCCGCCGGCATCGCCGCGACCGTCGTCGATCGGCAGGCCGAGCGATCCGCCACTTACGGCCGCTCGGCGAGTGCGCTGGCGCTGCAGCTCACCCCGGTGATCGGCATCGCCGGATGGGCCTTGGCGATCATCGTGCTGCTGCTGATGATCGTGACGTCGTGGCGTTCCCGGGCCCAGGACTACGCGAGCCTGCGCATCACCGGCGTACCGGCGGCGACGACCGGACGCGCGGCGCGGTGGGAGCAGACCGGCCCGGTCACGCTTGCGGCGTTGCTCGGATCGGCGTGCGGCATTCTCGGCGCGTCCATCGCGTTGCCGATGATCCCGCTCTTCGCGCCGGCCGCCCTCCCGTCACCGATTCCGCTCGAGCTGGACATCAACTGGCCGATAGCCCTCGCTCTCATGCTGATCACTACGGCGCTGCTGGCCACCGCCACGCTGCTGCTCGCCTCCGGCGTCAACCGAAGAGCCGGCTACAGCCGGATCCGGGAGGAACTATCATGAGCGGCCTCGCGATCAACACCACTGGCCTGGTGCACATCTACCGCAGCCAGGGCCACGACGTCGCGGCGCTGTCCGGGATCGGGATCAGCGTGCGGCCGGGTGAACTGGTCGGCCTGCTCGGCCCGTCCGGTGCCGGGAAGTCAACCCTGCTTCAGCTTTGCGGCGGGTTGCTGACGCCGAGCGCCGGACGGCTGCAGATCGGCGAGCACCACATCGCCACGATGACCGAGGTCGAGCTCGACAGGATGCGGGCCGGTGACGTCGGCATCGTGCTGCAGGGTGCCGGGCGCAACCTCATCCCCTATCTCAATCCTGAGGACAACGTCCGGTACGCGCAGCGGGCCGCTGTCCGCGGCCGCACCCTGCCGTCTCCGCATGAGGTGCTCGAACTCGTTGGCCTGAGCAACCAAGCGCGGGTACCGCTCGAACGGCTGACACCCGGCCAGATCCAGCTCTGCGCCGTCGCCGTCGGGATCGCCACCTACCCCGGGCTGCTGCTGGCCGACGAGCCAACCAGCCAGCTCGACCACCGCGCCCGCGACGAAGTACTGGCAGCGATCTCGACAGTCAACAAGGCGACCGGGATGACCGTGCTGCTGATCACCCACGATCCCGAGGTGGCCGCGATGCTGCCCCGGACGATCACCATCAAGGACGGGCGGATCGCGTCGGAGGGCCGGTCGGGTGAGGAGTTCGCGGTGGTCGCGACCGACGGGTCGTTGCCGCTGCCCCCGCATGTCGCGGAACTGCTGCCGCCCGGCACGTTGTTGCGAGTCACCACCGAGGACGGCGAGGTCCGGCTGACCTTGGTCGAGCAGGAGGACGAGACATGATCACGGTCACCAACCTCACGGTCGCGTACGACGATCTCGTCGCGGTGGACGATGTGACGTTGCAGGTGCCCGCTGGGTACGTGCTCGCGGTCAGTGGGCCGTCCGGCGCCGGCAAGAGTTCGTTGCTCTGGGCAATCGCTGGGGCGGTGCCGGCGAAGTCGGGTCGAGTGGAGATCGACGGGCTGGAGATCGTCGACAGGCCGGGCGCGGCGGGGCATGGCGTCGTACTGATTCCGCAGGGCAACGGGTTGGCCCGGGTGCTGACCGCGCGGGAGAACTTGTCGATGCCGTTGTTGGCCGAGCGCCGGTTGCCGGCCGGCGACCAGGACCGGGCCGAGGCGCTGGAGTCGATCGACGAGATCATCCAGAAAGCGCTGGTCGATGTCGGGCTCGAGGAGAGCGGCGATCACCTGGTCGAGGAGCTGTCCGGCGGTGAGCAGCAACGCATCGCGGTCGCCCGCGGGCTGGCTCAACGCGGCAAGGTGATCCTCGCCGACGAGTCGACCAGTGAGCTCGACAGCACCAACCGGGAGCGCGTCCTCGACCTCCTCCGGGCCGAGGCGGACCGCGGCGCGGCGGTGATCATCGCGACCCACGACCCCAGCGTCGCCGCCGGCGCCGACGGCCACGCCCTGATGGACGAAGGCCGCCTCAGCTGGGACCGCCGGTTGTAATTCTTGGGATCAGACGCCGAGGAAAAGCGGTGCCGGTGGTGGGCCGTGCTGGATGAGGTGTGCCAGTTGGTGGTGGAGGGTGCGGGGTGACAGGTAGGCGGGGCCCTTGTGGGACTGGAGTTCTGCGAGGGTCCACCAGCGGTGGCCGTACACGCTCTCGGCTTCGAGTTCGGCCTGCGACAGCGCGCCCGCGGGCGTGAAGGAGTCGACCCGGATGAGGAAGTAGTCGTTGACGACTCCGTCGTAACCGCGCGCATAGTCCGGACCGACCGCGACCTGGTGCCAGATGTGGGGCGCGTCAGCCGGCGGAGTCAGACCGATCTCCTCGGCCAGCTCACGAACCAGGCCGTCCCGCAACGACTCCCCCGCCTCGATCCCACCACCCGGCGCGGCCCAGACAACCTTGTCGGCGAACTCGAACCGCAGCAGCAGAATCCGGTCCTGAGCATCCAGTACGACGGCCCGCACCGCCTGGCGCAACCGCGGCGCCGGGAGCGTCACCTCGTA
This sequence comes from Kribbella sp. NPDC023855, assembly GCF_040639475.1. Classification (NCBI taxonomy): domain Bacteria; kingdom Bacillati; phylum Actinomycetota; class Actinomycetes; order Propionibacteriales; family Kribbellaceae; genus Kribbella; species Kribbella sp. NPDC023855. The sequence goes on along the minus strand of NZ_JBFAAA010000005.1, from coordinate 396,056 downwards.
CTCCGCGTTCTTCTCCCGAGCCACGAAACCGAAGCGGGCGTTGACTTTCTGCATCGCCGTGTTGGTCTCGGCCGTCCAGGTGTGCAACAACGTCTGGGTGGTCCGGTGCTTGGCGAGTTGCTCCAGATTGGCCAGCTTCAGGTGAGCACCCAGGTTGTGGCCGCGGTGTTCTCGTAGTACGAGGGTGTCGAGTTGCTGGGCCGTCTCCGGGTCGGTCTTCGGCAGGAACATCACGGTGTAGCCCGCTGGGCGGCCGTCGGGGGTTAAGGCCAGGACCACGAGCGAGAGGTAGTTCTTGGCGTTCCGCTCCTCCAGTTGGCGAAGCTCGTCCACCTGCCAGTGCCTCGTCTCCCTGGTCATCCCGCCGGTCGGCACGTCGGCGCTCATCGCGGTCCGCAGCTCGGCGTACACCGGCAAAAACTCTTCCGGGCAAGGGCCTGCCCACGAGATCAGCTCATAACCGTCCAGCGGCTCGAGCTCCACCTGGTGCTGATACGGCAGCGGTACTACGAGATGGTCCTCGATGTGCTCCAGCGCGAACCCGAGCTTCGCGGCGAACAGGCACGCCGGCCAGGTGTCGGTGGTGAACCCATCCGGGATCGCGATCTCGGTCTGGTAGACCGTCCGGCCGAGCGATGCGGCGCGCGCCCGCGCCCAGCCCCACAACGCCGTACCGATCCCCTGCCGACGATCGGCCGGCGCAACGTTGATCTCCACGAGGATGGAGTCGAGGTTGTCCTTCAGCCCGTACTCGACAATCATCGCGCCGACAACCCGCTCCCCGTCGTACGCCGCCACCCCAACAACAGCCTTAGTCGGAACCGGTACCCGCAACGAGGTAGCCAACGCATCATGACTAGCCAGCAACGGCACTTCCCGATCCGCAGTCGCCCCAGCCCGCAGCACGTCGTACCACAAATCAAAGCCACTCTCGTCAGCCGGATCAATCTCGCGCACGGTGGTCACCCGCAAGAGCAAAGCAGCTTCAGCCCGCCCGCACCACCGGATTACCGAACCCGCGATCGATAGAATGGCGGGAACGGAAGGCGGTGCGATGCCCGAGGACAACGCTGAGAAGAAGCAGCTGACCGACGCCGAAATCGAGGCCGCGGTCGACGGCGTAACAGCCGGCCACCGAATGGCCGAACACGAACCGGACGACGAGACTCTGGAACTGGCACGCCGCCAGCTCCGCGGCGAAATCACCGCCGAGGAAGCAGTCCGCCTCGAAATCGAACGAACCCTGAACGAGTTCGGCCACGACTGAGCCACCGTGCCGAACAAATACACGTATCCCGATTCCGAGGTTCTCCGCAACGCCTTCGACCTGCGCGATCCGGTCGCCGCACACACGATGGAGACGCGACTCGCGTTCGCCCGGGTGACCGAACTGATCCAGAATCCGGTGCAGGGGAACTTCGATCTGGACCACCTGCTGGAGATCAACCGGCGCACGCTTCAGGACATGTACCCGTGGGCAGGTCAGCTGCGCGACATCGACACCGGCACGATGACGACCGGACTCGTGCACTGCCGCCCGCAGTTCCTCCAGGCTGAGGCGGACCGGGTCTTCGGTGCGATCCGGGCCGACGACTACCTGCGCGGGATGTCCGACGAGCAGTTCACCGATCGGCTGGCCGAGCACTGGGGTGAGCTGACGGCGCTGCACCCGTCCCTGGACGGCAACACGCGCAGTCAGCGGGTCTTCGTCGACCAGCTGACCCGCAACGCCGGCCGGTCCATCGACTGGACCGCGGTCAACCAGAACATCGAGCACTTCAAGCTCGCCCGACTGCACGCCCACGCCGGGCAGACGGGCCCACTACGTAACGCCCTCTCGTCCGTACTGCGGCCTGGCACCGACCGCTTGGACGGGCCGGCCGTCGCCGGACCGGCCGTGGATCCCGCCGTACAGCGGGCCGCGATGGCCGGAATCGCCGGACCGGCCGCTCTTCGCGCCCCTCAGCAGCCGAGCAGGGGTCGTCGGCAAGGACCGACGACCCCCGGGGTCAGCAAAGCGGAGTCACCGGAGCGGTGATCAGCGGTTGGCGCGGTTGATGGCTGAGACGACCGCTTTCAGGGAGGCGGTGAGGATGTTGGCGTCTCGGCCTACGCCCCAGTAGACCTCGTCGCCGACCTCGCACTCGACGTATGCGGCGGCCAGGGCGTCGCCGCCGGCTGAGAGGGCGTGCTCGTGGTAGTCCAGCACGCGGACGTCGTACTTCAGCGGCTTGATCGCGTCCACGAAGGCGGAGACCGGACCGTTGCCCTCGCCAACCAGTTCGTGCGGGACGCCGCCGGAGTACACCTGGACCCGGAGGGCGTCGTTCTGGCCCTCGCCCGACGTCGAGTTGACCGTCAACAGCGACAGCTTGCCCGGTGCCAGGTACTCCGTCTCGAAGATGTTCCACATCTGCTGGGGCCCGACCTCGCCGCCCTCGGCGTCGGTGTGCTGCTGGATCACCCGGCTGAACTCGATCTGCAGCCGGCGCGGCAGGTCGAGGCGGTGCTCCGACTTCATGATGTACGCGACGCCGCCCTTGCCGGACTGCGAGTTGACCCGGATGACCGCCTCGTACGACCGGCCGACGTCCTTCGGGTCGATCGGCAGGTACGGCGCCTCCCAGGCGATCTCACCGACCGGCTTACCCTCGGCCGCAGCCTGCTTGTCCAGCGCCTCCAGGCCCTTCTTGATCGCGTCCTGGTGCGAGCCGGAGAAGGCGGTGTAGACCAGGTCACCGGCGTACGGCTGGCGCTCGGGCACCCGCATCTGGGTGCAGTACTCGACCGTACGGCGGATCTCGTCGATGTCGGAGAAGTCGATCTGCGGGTCGATCCCCTGGCTGAACAGGTTCATCCCCAGCGTCACCAGGTCGACGTTGCCGGTCCGCTCGCCATGCCCGAACAGGCAGCCCTCGACGCGGTCGGCGCCGGCCATCAGGGCCAGCTCGGTCGCGGCGACCGCAGTACCGCGGTCGTTGTGCGGGTGCAGGCTGATCGTGCTGTGCTCGCGCCGGGTCAGGTTGCGGCCGAACCACTCGATCTGGTCGGCGTACACGTTCGGCGTCGACATCTCGACCGTGGCGGGCAGGTTCAGGATGATCTCCCGGCCGTCCTCGGGCTGCCAGACATCGCTGACCGCCTCACAGACCTCGAGCGCGAACTCCAGCTCGGTGCCGGTGAAGATCTCCGGGCTGTACTGGTAGCCGAACTCGCAGTCGGCCAGCATCTCGTCGGCGTACTTCATCACCGTCTCGGTGCCCCGTACTGCGATGTTGCGGCACTCGGCCTTGTCGACGTTGAACACAACCCGGCGGAACAGCGGGGCGGTCGCGTTGTAGAGGTGGATCGTTGCCTTCGGCGACCCCTGCAGCGACTGAACGGTCCGCTCGATCAGCTCTTCCCGCGCCTGGGTCAGCACCGAGATCGTCACGTCGTCCGGGATCGCGTCACCCTCGATCAGCGACCGGACGAAGTCGAAGTCGTACTGGCTGGCGCTGGGGAAACCGACCTCGATCTCCTTGTAGCCCATCCGGACCAGCAGGTCGAACATCCGCCGCTTGCGGGCCGGTGACATCGGCTCGACCAGCGCCTGGTTGCCGTCGCGCAGATCGGTGGACAGCCAGCGCGGGGTCTTGTCGACCGACCTGGCCGGCCAGGTGCGGTCGGGCAGCTGGATCGGCGGGAAGGCGGTGTACCGGCCGATCGGCATCCCGGAACTCTGCTGGACGGGCTTGGGCTGGTTCTTCGGTGCCATGATGCGGGTTCTCCTCGCGGGAATGTACTGCGGTGGTCGACATCGACCGGCGAACGACAAACTCCGCGGCGAGGGAACCGGCCTACGTCAGGCCTCGCCGCGGCAGCGAAGGAGGAGAAGCTGGTGCCGCATGATGCCAGCGAGTCTATGCACAATCCGATCCGGAGGTCGAACCAGGAGTCTCGCGGACCGAGACGGAGAGTGACCGATCAGGGAGTCGGCCGGGCGCCGGCCGTGGAGGCTTGCCACCCGCGGCCGATGATGCCGAGCAGGGCGGGATAGACGAAGAGGTAGCGGAAAGGCTTGATCAAGGCCATGTACGCGGCTCCGCGGCGGCCGTTCGGTTTCACCAGGACGGCCATCTGGCCGCGATACCCACCGGATTCGTCGGGCACCCAGCTCAGGTGCAGGACGCCGTGGACGGTCCGGTTCGCCATCTCGGCGGCCCACTCGTCGTCGAGCTGGTAGAGCGAGCTGAAGGGCAGGTCGCCGAGGTCGGGGCCGCGGGGTGCCGCGCGGAGGTCGTCCGGGAGGCGATCGAGCAGCATCGGTACCCGCGTGCCGAGGCCGCCGTTCTCGTCGTCCCAGCCGAAGAGGCGGCCGAGTTTCCAGCGGGCCTCCCACAGCACGCGGACGATCAGCGGCGCCCCTTCCGGGAAGTTGCCGCTGCCGAAGTTCTCGAGCAGGCGCGGGAAGTCGTCCGGTCCGCCGGGCGTGGGCAGCGCCCAGACATCCTCGACGGTGAAGTCCGGGGTGAGCTCGTGGATCCGCCACGGCTTGTCCGTGTGGCTTGAACGAGGGAGCTTCATGAGGGCCTCTCCGATTATCTATACGCTTCCGTATAAATGAGACGCTAGCAAGGTCTGTACGGTGGCGTACAGACCTGGTCCAGGTGAGAGGAGACACGTCCGTGGCGATCGCTCGCACCCCGCGCGCGAAGTGGATCGAGGAAGGCCTGCGCCAACTGGCGGCCGGTGGTCCGGACGCGGTCCGGGTCGAGGCGATCGCCTCGGCGCTCGGCGTCACCAAGGGCGGTTTCTACGGGTACTTCGCGAACCGCGACGCGCTGCTGACCGAGATGCTCGACACCTGGGAGCTGAGCACGACCCAGGAGTTGATCGACCGGGTCGAGAGCGAGGGCGGTGACGCGGTGGCAAAACTCCACCGGCTCATCACGATCGTCGCCTCCGCCGACCAGCTCACCACCACGGTGACCATCGACCTGGCCATCCGCGACTGGGCCCGACGCGACCCGGCCGTCGCCGAACGCCTCCGCCGCGTCGACAACCGGCGGATGGACTACCTGCGAGAACTCTTCGCCGCGTTCTGCCCCGACCCCGACGACGTGGAGACCCGCAGCCTGCTGGTCTACTCGGTCTACGTCGGCAACCACTTCCTGGCCGCCGACCACGGCACCCGCACCCGCGCCGAAGTACTGGCTCACACCCGGGCTTGGCTGCTCACACCGCCAAACTAGGCTCTGGAGCATGACGTCTGAGCTTCTCGGTGAACTCGGCAAGACCGGCCTCGGCGTGCTCGTCACGCTCAAACGCGACGGCCGCCCGCAACTGTCCAACATCACCTACGTGTACGACGGCGAGCGGATCCGCATCTCGATCACCGACGGCCGCGCGAAGACCAAGAACCTCCGCCGCGACCCGCGCGCCAGCCTCTACGTGAACGGGCCCAACGGCCGCTCGTACGTCGTTGCCGAAGGCACCGCCGAACTCACCCCGGTCGCCACCTCACCCGACGACGACACCGTGGAAGCCCTCATCGCCTACTACCGAGCCGCCGCCGGCGAACACCCCAACTGGCCCGAGTACCGCCAAGCCATGGTCGAACAGCGCCGCCTCCTCCTCACCATGAAGATCGACCACGCCTACGGCACGTCCTCAGCCGGCTAGCACCTCAGCCGGTTGCCAAGACCTGGGGGCTGGTTTCCTTGATGCGGGTGCGGAGCCACTTGGCGCACATCTCGGTCTCTGGGTGGGTCTTGGTGATGACCTGAAGCAGCTCCTGGTCGCGGGCGGCCTTGGCTGCCTGCTGGAGGATGGTCCAGGAGATCTCGGCCTGCTGGGCGCACAGGTAGAGGTCGCGGAGATCGTCGAGGAGGAGCAGGCCCGCCGATTCGGTTCGGCCGAGCAGCTCGGCGCCTTTGTGCCTGGCCTTCTCCAGCAGCCCGGGCGAGTCCGCGGACGCGTCCACCGGTTCGGCGCCGTACTTGCGGGCCAGTGGCGCGAGCAGGTCGAGGTGCTCCGCGCACTGCCGCGCCAGCGTGTGGCCCAGGTGGTACAGGTCGTGCTCCACCGCATGCCGTTCGCCGATGATCCGCAGCCGCCGACCGAGTTCCGCCTCTGCTTCCTGGACTTCGGTGATCGCGTGATCGAGTTTCATGTCGCCTCCTCGACGGCGCCCAGCTTGGAGACGCGGACCGCGGCGATCTTGAGCAGCGGCTGTTTGGAGACCGGGTCCCACTCGGTGATGGTGAGTTCGTTCGCGGCCGTCGGGTGGCTGTCCTCGCCGGGATGGTCCCAGTAGCCGTAGTGGAACGGCGCGAACACCACGCCTTCGCGGATTCCGTTGACCCGGGCACTCGCCTCCAGCCGCCCACGCCGCGACTCCACTCCGACCAGGTCACCGTCGGCGATCCCGAACCGCTCGGCATCGGCCGGACTGATCTCCACCCATGGCGCGGGCGCTGCTGCCTGGAGCTGAGGCGCTCGTCCGGTCTTGGTCCGGGTGTGGAAGTGGTACGCCGTACGGCCGCTGGTGAAGAGCAGCGGATAGTCGTCGTCCGGCGGTTCGTGGGACGGCAGGTAGCGGGCGGCTTTGAGGACGGCTCGGCCGTTCGCCTGCAGGGCCGCGAAATCCTTCTTCTCGTTGGCCGCGCCGGTCAGCAGGTCGTGACCGTAGTCCTCGCAGTAGTCGGTGAACGTGTTGAACACCTGATCGGTGTAGAGGCGCTCGGTACCGTCCGGCTGCTCCTCGGTGCACGGCCACTGGATGCCGCTGCCGCCGCGCAACTTCTCGTAGGACAGGCCCGAGTAGTCGCACGGCCGACCACGGGTCACTTCACCGAACGCTTTGAAGCACTGCTCCGGCGTACGCCACCTGACCAGCGGCCGGCCGTCCTTGTCCCGCAACGCGAGCCGGTCGGCGTAGTCGAGCAAGATCTCGAAGTCTGTTCGCGCCTCGCCGGGCGGCTGCACCGCCTTCTCCGACAGGTGGACGGTGCGGTCGTGATTGGTGAACGTGCCGGTCTTCTCACCCCACACGGCAGTCGGCAGTACGACGTCCGCGAACTGGGCCGTCTCGGTCAGGAACGGGTCGCTCACGACGACGAACAGCTGATCCTGCGCGAGGATCGAGCGGATCCGGTGCAGCTCCGGCAGCGACACAGCGGGGTTGGTGCCGATGATCCAGAGGAACCGCAGCGAGCCCTCTTCGGCGTACCGGAACAGTTGCATCGCATGGGTGGGCGGCGCCCAGCTGGGGATCCGTTCCGGCTCGACGTTCCAGGCCTGCGCGAGCTCCTCGATGTGGGCCGGGTTCTGCCAGTTCCGCATGCCGGTGAGGTCGCCGTCGGCGCCGGTCTCCCGGGTGTTCTGGGCGGTCGGCTGGCCGTTCAGCTGGAAGACGGTCGCTCCCGGCTTGCCGATCATCCCGCGCAGCAGGTTGATGTTGTTCACCTGGCAGGCCGAGGCAGTTGCCTGGTGCGACTGGTAGACGCCTTGCAAACAAGTGGATACGAGACGTTCCGCAGTACCGATGATGCGTGCCGCGGCGCGGATGTCGCCGGCCTCGACGCCGCAGATCTCGGCCACCCGCTCGGGCGAACAGTCGGCGGCCGTCTCGGCCAGCTGGTCGAAACCGACGGTGTGCGCCTGCACGAAGGTGTCGTCGACCCAGCCGTTGGCGATCAGCTCATGGAGAAGACCGTTGAGCAAGGCAAGGTTCGTACCGTTGCGGATGGCAAGGTGGACGTCGGCCTGCTCGGCCATCCTGGTCCCGCGCGGGTCGACGACCACCAGCCGGGGCCGGTCGGGTCCCTGCAGACGGTCCAGCACCCGCGACCACAGCACGGTATGGGTCTCGGCCATGTTGTGGCCGACGGCAAACAATGTGTCACAGAGGTCGAAGTCGGTCAGCGACCCCGGCGCACCGTCGGTGCCGAACGTCTCCTTGAAGGCGAAGTCGGCCGTTGCCGTGCACAACCGGGTGTTGCCGTCCAGGTGTGGCGTGCCGATCCCGCCCCGGACGATCAGCGCCAACGTGTAGTAGTCCTCGAGGAAGAGCTGACCGCTGTTGTAGAAGCCCATTCCCAGTGGACCCTGCTCGGCCAGCACCTGGCGGGAACGGTCGGCGACCAGTTCCATCGCCTCGTCCCAGCCGGCCGGAACCAGCTTGCCGTCCCGGCGTACCAGCGGCGTGGTGAGCCGGTCGGCGGAGTTGTTCGCCTGCCAGCCGTACAGGCCTTTGGGACCCAGCCGTCCGTGATTCACCCGGTCCTCGGCGCGTCCGCGGACACCGACGATGTGGTCGTCGTGCACGGCGATGTCCACGCCGCAGCCGTTCGAACACAGGACGCAGGCCGACTGCACCCACTTGATCTCGGCCTCGGGAACGCCTGCGTCGACGTACTGATCGACCCGCTCCGGCCAGTCGCTACCCGCCGCGTACGGCGTTCGGTCACCCCAGATGTCCGCGATTCGATCCACCATGACTCGCCCTCCATCTGCTGCCCTCCCCAACCGCAGTACCCGCCGCCGAAACCGGCTGCCGGATTAAATGACTCGCGGTGATGGCGTCCGTACCCCCACTCTGGGGTGGTGGACATCACCAGGCTTTCTCCCGATGACGCGGCCGGTTGTGCCGAGGCGGTGGCGTTGCTGATCGCGACGCATGCCGTCGACTGTCCGGGCGCACTGCTGTCGACTCCGACCGGCTACTCGGCGGATCTGCGGTACGGCTGGGATCTCGACCCCGGCCGCACCTACCTGGCGCGGGAAGCCGACGGCTCCCTGGTGGGTCTGCTCCACGTCAACACGCCGACCTACGACAACACGAACCTGGTCTGGATCGAGGTCGAGGTACATCCCGAGCGTCGCGGCCGCGGCATCGGCAGCGAACTGGTCCGGTACGCCGAACAGCTGGCCGGCGAGCTCGGCCGCACCTCGATGGGCCTCACCACCTGGGACCTGCCGAAGGCCGCCGCGTTCGCGAACCGGCACGGGTTCGAGCAGAAAACCGTCGGGGTGAACCGGCGCCAGGACATCACCACTCTGGACTGGTCGACCGTGCAGAAGCTGTACGACGAGGCGGTGCTCGCGGCGGCGGAGTACGAAGTGATCCGGATCGTCGGGGATCTGCCGGAAGAGATGCTCGAAGGCATGATCGCCGTCACCGCCTCGATCAACGACGCGCCGAAGGACGACCTCGACCTGGAGGACGACGTCTTCACCGCGGAACGGCTGCGCGCCTACGAGGCGGCCCGGCACGGACACAACCAGACGATGTACCGGGTGATCGCGCGCCACCGCACGACTGGCGAGCTAGCCGGGCACTCGGTCGTCACCGTGGAACGCGAGCGACCGCACATCGCCGAGCAGAACGACACCGCCGTCTCCCGCGACCACCGCGGCCACCGGCTAGGCGCCCTCCTGAAGACCGCCATGCTGCTCTGGCTCCGCGAAACCGAACCGGCCCTGACCCAGCTCGACACCTGGAACGCCGAGTCGAACAACCACATGATCAGCATCAACGAACAACTCGGCTACTCCGTCGTAGCCCGCTCCCTGGAGTTCCAGAAGTCCCTCTGAACCCACCGCAAGCCGCTCGGGCAGGTGCTTATTGTCCGAGCGGCTCGACGATTGTGACCTGCATGCGGTTGCTGATCGTGAAGCCGAGGCACTCGTATAGGCGGATCGCGGTGGTGTTGGTGGAGCCGGTGTGCAGGAACGGCCGGTCGCCGCGGTGTTCGATGCCTGCGGCAACTGCTCGGATGAGCCGGCTCGCCAGCCCCTGACCCCGGTACGACGGGTGGGTGCAGACCGCGCTGATCTCGACATGGCCGGGTGCCCGGAACCGTTCGCCGCCCATCGCGATCAGCTCGCCGTTCCGCCGTACGCCGAGGTAGCGGCCGGTCTCGAGGGTCCGGGACCGGAACGGGCCGGGCTCGGTGAGTTCGGTCAGCGCGAGCATCTCGGGGACGTCGTCCGGGCCGAGCTCGACCGCTTCGGGTTCTTCCACCCCGAAGTACGCGGGCGCGACGAACTGGACCAGACCGAACACCTGGTCGACCTTGAACGACGCCGGGACCGGCAGCTCCGGCCGGATCAGCGCTCCGCTGTGGCCGACGCCCAGCAGCTCGGCCGCGTCGGCCCAGTCCTGCTCGGTCGGGTCGTCCGGCAGGCCGAAGAAGGGCGCGACCTCGGCCGGATAGCGGCGGACCCGGCCCTTCGCCTCGGCCAGCTCCCCGTGCGCGCCGGTCAGCGCGTGGTGCACGGGATTGAGCAGCGCGCCGGAGCCGAGGGCCGCGTCGCCCGGAACGGAGACGCCGGCGGCAGCCGGGTCCACGGCCATCAGAACCCGAGTTTCCGCAGGTGCTTGGCGTCGGTCTGCCAGTTCTTCGCGATCTTGACGTGCAGGTCGAGGTAGACCGGCGTACCGAGCAGGGCCTCGATCTGGCGGCGGGCGTTCGCGCCGACCTCGCGCAGCCGGGCGCCCTTGTGGCCGATCACGATGCCCTTCTGGCTGTCCCGCTCGAGGAAGATGTTCGCGTAGATGTCCAGCAGCGGCTTGTCGTCCGGCCGGCCCTCGCGCAGCCCCATCTCGTCGATGGTGACCGCGATCGAGTGCGGCAGCTCGTCCCGGACGCCTTCCAGCGCGGCCTCCCGGATCAGCTCGCCGACCAGGATCTCCTCCGGCTCGTCGGTCACGTCACCGTCGGGGTAGAGCGGCTGGCCGACCGGCAGGAACTTCACCAGCTCGTCCGCGACCACGTCGACCTGGTACCCCGAGGTCGCCGACACCGGCACGACGGAAGCCCACTCGATCCCGACCGACTCGCCCAGCTTCTGGATCTCGGACAGGTGCTCGATCATCCGCTCGGGCGCCACCAGGTCGGCCTTGGTGGCCAGCGCGACCTTCGGCGTCTTGGCCACCTTGGCGGCCTCGGTGACCAGGAACCGGTCGCCGGGGCCGATCTTGTCGCTGGCGGGCAGGCAGATGCCGATCACGTCGACCTCGGCCCAGGTGGTCTTCACCACGTCGTTCAGCCGCTCGCCGAGCAGCGTCCGCGGCTTGTGCAGCCCGGGGGTGTCGACCAGGATCAGCTGCGCGTCGGTCCGGTGCACGATGCCCCGGACCGCGTGCCGGGTGGTCTGCGGCTTGGACGACGTGATCACGATCTTCTGCCCCACCAGGGCATTCGTGAGCGTCGACTTGCCGGCGTTGGGCCGGCCGACGAAACAGGCGAAGCCGGACTTGAAGACCGACTCAGGTGTGGACGACATCACGAACCTCTCCGTTGCCATTGGCAACGACTACCGGAAGAGCGGCACCGCCGAAGTAGCGGACCACCTCGACATCGACCTGCGCGGTCTCGTGGTCGGTGACCACCACGGCCGCCTCGATGCCCTTGACCCCTGACGATACGGCCATCGCGACCGCGAGCTGAAGCGCGCTCAGCCCCACGGTGTCCAGCTGGACCGTGCAGGCGGCGTACGTGCGTCCGTCGGTGTCCCGGACGGCGGCCCCTTCGGCGGCGCGGGTCCGGGCCCGGGCGGCGCGCGCCAGGGTGACGAGTTTGGCGTCCTCGGCCGTGAGGTCGGCAGGCAAAGCTGGCTCCAGGTGGTCGAAGGGTGGTCGAAAGTGGTCGAAGGGTGGTCGGAAGGATCAGGCGGTCAGGTGGCTGCTGTCCTGCGGCTGGTCGGCGGAAACACCGCGCCGGACCAGCACAGTACCGATCTGGTTGCGCCGGCCGGACGGCCGCTCCGCGGTGAGGGACAGTCCGAGTCCCTCGATCTCGACCTCGGCGCCCGGAATCGGCACCTTGCCGAGCAGTTTGGCCATCAGCCCACCGACCGTGTCCACGTCGTCGTCGTCCAGCGGTACGCCGAACAGGTCGCCGAGCTCGTCGATCGGGAAGCGGCTGGAGACCCGGTAGGCCCCGTCGGACAGCGCTTGCACCGCCTCCGGCGCCTCGTCGTACTCGTCGGTGATCTCGCCGACGATCTCCTCCAGGATGTCCTCGATGGTGACCAGGCCGGCCGTACCGCCGTACTCGTCGACGACGATCGCGACGTGCATCCGCGCCGCCTGCATCTCGCGCAGCAGCTGGTCGACCGGCTTGGAGTCCGGGATGTACATGCACGGCCGCATCACCGACTCGACCCGCTCGGTCGACTCGGCCGAGGCGTTGTCGTAGACGCGGCGCATGACGTCCTTGAGGTAGACGACCCCGAGGATGTCGTCCAGCGACTCGCCGATCACCGGGATCCGCGAGTAGCCGCTGCGCAGCGCCAGCGAGGTGAGCTGGCGCAGCTTCTTGTGCTTCTCGATGTAGACCATGTCGGTCCGCGGCACCATCACCTCGCGGACGATGGTGTCGCCGAGCTCGAAGACCGAGTGGATCATCTGCCGCTCGCCGGACTCGATCACCGACGACTTCTCGGCCAGGTCGACCAGCGCGCGCAGCTCGGCCTCGGTCGCGAACGGGCCCTCGGCGAACCCCTTGCCGGGGGTGAGCGCGTTACCGATCAGGATCAGCAGCTTCGGCAGCGGGCCGAGCACCCGGGTGAGCGCCATGATCGGGCCGGCCGAGACGATCGCGAACCGGTCGGAGTGCTGCCGGCCCAGCGTGCGCGGGGCGACGCCGATCACCACGTAGGAGATCAGCACCATCAGTACGGCGGTGATCAGGACGTGCGTCCAGGTCACCGTGAACACGTTCGACAGGGCCTGGGTGACCAGCACGATCGCGGTGATCTCGCAGCTCAGCCGGATCAGCAGCAGCGAGTTCAGGTAGCGGGGCGCGTCGCTGAGCAGGTCGCGGAGCTTGACCGCGCGCAGGTTGCCCTGCTCGACCTGCTCGTTGGCCCGCACCTTCGAGTACGACGAGAAGGCGGCCTCGGCGCCGGCGAACAGCCCGGCGAGCAGCACCAGCACCGCAGCCACAACCAGCAGTACGCCGTCGTGGGAACTCACTGGAACGTCACTCCTGTCCTAGCGGTGCCTGCTGGTACCGCGGCCGGGCCTCATCAGACATCGCCCAGCCTGTTTCCGGGTGCCCGCCATGCTTCCAGCAACCGGCCCTGAACATCCCACATCTCCGCCTTCTCGGCGGGTTCGGCATGGTCGTAGCCGAGCAGGTGCAGGATGCCGTGCACGGTCAGCAGCTCCAGCTCGGCCCAGGTGCCGTGGCCGGCCTTCGCGCCCTGGGCGGCCGCCACCGTCGGGCAGAGCGCGATGTCACCGAGGTGACCGAGCGGCAGGTCGGCGTCGTCGCCGCCGTCACCGCCCGGCCGCAGCTCGTCCATCGGCCACGACATCACGTCGGTCGGACCAGGCAGGTCCAGGAACTCGACGTGGTACCGGGCCATCGTGTCCTCGTCGACCAGTTTGATCGACAGCTCGCACTCCGGGTGCAGCCGCAGCGACGACATCACGAAACGGCTCAGCCGCATCAGTCCGTGCGCGTCGATCTCGACCCCGGACTCGTTGTTGACCTCGACGTTCATCTTCTGGGCTCAGCGCTGCCTTCGTAGTTCTCGTAGGCCGACACGATCCGGCCGACCAGCTTGTGGCGGACCACGTCGTGCGACGTGAGCCGGCAGAACGCCAGGTCCTGGACGCCTTCCAGGATGTCCTGCACGACCCGCAGGCCGGAGTTCGTCCCGGTCGGCAGGTCGACCTGGGTGACGTCGCCGGTGACCACCATCTTGGAGCCGAAACCGAGCCGGGTGAGGAACATCTTCATCTGCTCCGGCGAGGTGTTCTGCGCCTCGTCCAGGATGATGTAGGCGTCGTTCAGGGTCCGGCCGCGCATGTAGGCCAGCGGGGCGATCTCGATCGTGCCGGCCGTCATCAGCCGCGGGATCGAGTCGGGGTCGAGCATGTCGTGCAGCGCGTCGTACAGGGGGCGCAGGTACGGGTCGATCTTCTCCGACAGGGTGCCGGGCAGGAAGCCCAGTCGCTCACCGGCCTCGACGGCCGGCCGGGTCAGGATGATCCGGTTGACCTCCTTGGCCTGCAGCGCCTGGACGGCCTTGGCGACGGCCAGGTAGGTCTTGCCGGTGCCGGCCGGGCCGATGCCGAAGACGATCGTGTTCTTGTCGATGGCGTCGACGTAGCGCTTCTGGTTCAGCGTCTTGGGCCGGATCGTCCGGCCGCGGCTGGACAGGATGTTCTGCGTCAGCACGTCGGCAGGGCTCTCGACCGTCTCGGCCTTGATCATCGCGATACTGCGCTCGACGGAGTCCGCGGTCAGGCCGTGGCCGGTCCGCACGACCGCGATCAGCTCGTCGACCAGCCGCTCGGTCAGCGCCAGCTCGGCCGGTTCGCCGGTCATGGTGATCTCGTTGCCGCGGACCAGGATGTCGGCGGCGAACTCCTTCTCGATGATGCGGAGGAACTCGTCCCGGGCTCCCAGCAGCGCGACCATGTCGATGCTGTTCGGCACGATGATCTTGTGCGACGCCTTGGGCCCATCGCTGCGGCCGGCAACTGCTGCGCTGCTGTCAGCGCGCGTCGCATCCGGGTGCGACGGCTCGATACTGCGTGGCCTGGACAGCCTCTTCCTCCTGATGCAGATGGTGTGACCCGACCAATGCTAGCCGCCCACCACGACACCCTCACCCGATAAAACACCCCACACTCCCCCAACACCCTCCTGACCAGCACTTTTACCCCCGTACTACGCCACGCCGCCGCGGTGGCGGCGGGCCGCTGGTGCCGCGCCGCCAGGAGCGCGGTGGCCCGCGTGCTCGGCGCTGCACCGGTGGGTTGGGCGGTTAGCGCTCCCGCAGTGGGCCGGGGTCAGCGCTGCAGTGGGGGTGTTGTGCGTCCGGTGGCTTGGGTGGGGCGAGCGGCGGTCTGGGTGGGGCGGGCTGCGGTTGTTGCTGGGCGGCTGGTGGGGACGGCTGGGCGGAGGGGGATGGTGGGGGCGTTGATTGATTTGAGGTGGGCGAGCTCGGCGGGGGCTAGTGCCGGCTTGGGAGTGCCTGACTCCAGGGCTACCCGGCGGTCTCGTTCTGCCGCCCATTCGCGGGTGGGGGCGACGCTTACCTGCACTCCTGCCTTGGAGGGGCTCAGCATCGGGCCCATCGTCTGGCGGAGGGCTTGGCGGAAGTCTTCTGGGCTCTTGTCCCGGTTGAGGTGGTAGGCGCGGAGCATGCGGTAGTTGGCCTCGACCGCGGCTCGAACCGTTCCGGAGCCGGCGAGTGGCTTGTCGAACTCGTCGGCGTGCGTGTTCCGGTGCTGGTTCACCCCGATCGCGTGCCCGGGGTCGAACACGTGCAGCGTCGTGATCGGCGCCTCCACGTCGCCCTGGTAGACCGAGTCCTCCCGCCAGGTGTGCGCCCCGCTGAAGCTGTCCTGCAACGCATGGGACGCCGCGCCCAGGTGCTTGATCTCGTCGGCGGCCGAGCCGTGCGCCGCCTGCAACTGCTCCTCGATGTAGTCCTGGATCAGTTCCAGGTTCCGCGGCCCGTCCAGCCTCGGGTCGGCCATGCTGTGCGCGCGCTGGACCTCTCCGTTGACCCACGCGGAGTGCACGGTCGCGCCCGGACCGGCGTACGGGACGGTCAGGCCGGTGTTGGCGAAGTTCCGGATCAGCCCGGCGCCGTACGGCCGGTCCAGTACCGCCTGCGCCTTGTCCAGTGCCTTCGTGTACTCCGCGCGGCTCAGCCCCATGATCCGGCCGTCCGGCCCGGACAGGTGCCCGTACAACCTGCGCACGGCCGCGCTGGTGATCTCGCTGTGACCGTGCCAGTGGCCGTTACCGTGCTGTTTCATCCGTCCTCCCAGTCTCCGGCGGACAGGGTCGCATCGATCGGGGTCCACCTGTTGTCAACCTGGTATCTGGTCTAAGCGTCTTGGTTGTGTGGCACAACCGGCCGTGGTGTACGAAGAGTGCGTGGCACATGAGTCCTCGTGGGATGCAGACGAGGCGCTGACGGCTGTCTACACGGCGCACTACACGTCGTTGGTCCGGCTCGGCGCCCTGCTGCTGCGTGACACCGGTTCGGCGGAGGAGATCGTGCAGGACGCCTTCGTGGCGATGCACGGACGCTGGCACCGGCTGCGCGACCCGCACAAGGCCCTGGCGTACCTGCGGACCGCGGTGGTCAACCGCTGCCGGTCCCGGCAGCGGCATCTGGTGGTGGTCGACAAGCACCTGCCGAAGTCCCTGCCGGACGAACCGAGCGCGGAGCAGGCCGTACTGCGCACCGCCGAGACCGACCGGGTGATCGAGGCGATGCGCACGCTGCCCGAGAAGCAACGCACCGTGATGGTGCTGCGGTACTACGGCGACCTGTCCGAGGCGGAGATCGCCGACACGATGGGGATCAGCCGGGGATCCGTGAAGAGCCACGCCGCGCGAGCGACCAAGTCGCTGCGCCAGGTCCTGGAGCAGACCATATGAACGACCGCAGAGACGACGACCAGTTCGACGAGCTGATGCGGCGGGCCTTGTCCGAAGAGGCCGGCCGGATCGAGCCTGCCGACGGGCTGCACGAGATCCAGGCCCGGGTCCGCGACCAGCGCCGGCCGGTCAGCCGGCGGCCGTGGGTCATCACCGCGGGCGCGGCCGTGGTCGGCGCCGCGGCGGCCGTCGCCGCGTTCGCAGTACTGAACGGCACCTCGAACACTGCCGACGATGAGCCGACCATCGCCGGCAGCGCCGAGACGTCCACCACTCCGTCCCCTGGGCCGGCCAGCACTCCCGCGGTGACTCCGAAGGTCACCCCGCAGCCGGCGCCGACCGAGGCTTCCACCGCACGGCCGAGCACGGTGCCGACGGACGGTCGCGGGGTCGAGGAGCCCGTGGTCAAGGACCAGAAGGCCGTCCCGGTCTACTGGCTCGGGGAGAAGGTCGGTGCGCGGACCGAGGCGTTCAGGCTCTACCGCACGTTCGCGCGGGTCAGCGGCCGGCCGGCTCTGGAGGCGGTCCGGTTGATGACGACGCCGAAGGCGGCCAACGACCCCGACTACACGACTCCGTGGGCGGGGGCCACGGTCAGTTCGGTGCGGTACACCGACGACCAGATCACCGTGGACTTCGAGCAACTACCGGGCACCAAGCTCGAGCCGGAGGTCGCCGACGTGGCGGCCCAGCAGCTCGTGTACACGGTCCAGGGCGTTCTGAAGAAGCCCTCGGTTCCGGTCCAGATCACCGAGCGCGGCCGCACGGCGTCGGGCTTGTTCGGCGCGATCGACACCAGCCGGGCGCTGCGCCGCGCGCCGACCCTCAATGTCCAAGCACTGATCTGGATCGAGTCGCCGGAGAACGGCCAGACAGTCAAGCCGTCCTTCACCGTCACCGGCACCGCCGCGGTCTTCGAGGCCCAGGTCGACTGGAAGGCGACCAACCTGAAGACGAAGGAAGTCGTGAAGAACTACACGATGACCAGCGAAGGCCAGAAGTTCTCCCCGTACTCCTTCACCCCGAAGCTGACCGAGGGCGAGTGGCTGATCGAGGTCTACACGGCATCCCCTGAAGACGGCCGGGTGACCGATGTCGACTCCAAGACCGTCTATGTCAAATAGCCGCAACTCACCGGCTAGCTGAAGGTGAACAAGCGGTCGACGGTCGCGGGCGCCGGCCCGGGACCGGCGTACCGGTTGCTGCCGACGGACCACTCGACGCCGTCCGGTGCGTCGAAGGTGAGCTCCTCGAAGCCTGCCTCGGCGAACCAGCCGCGGATGTCCTGCCGGATGTCGGGGTCGTGCCGGCCGCGGGTCCAGATCACCGTCGCTCCCGGGGTGCAGAACGACGGCAGAGCGCGGACTGTCGTCTCGACGTCGGCGACGCTGACGTTGCCGAAGACCCCGCAGAACAGAACCAGATCAGCCGGTACTGCGCCCGCGTAGCTGCCCACGAGGCCGGCATCCCCTTCGACGACCTCGACTCCGGTCAGCCCGTTCGCTGCCACTGCCGCGCGAGCGGTGTCGGCCAGTCGCGGATCCAGCTCGACCAGCCGGGCGGTCACCCGGTCTCGTGCCGGATGAGTCGCGAGCACCTCGATCAGGTCGCGTCCCTGCCCGGCGCAGGCGCTGATCGCACGGATCGGACCCTCGGGATGCGCGTCCAGGAGTCGCCTGACCTCCCGCTGGACCGATCGCAGCCGGCCGCTCAGCTCTGACGACTCGTCGTCGTAGTCCTGGTGCCACTCCACCCAGTCCATCTCGGTCAAGCGATCAACTCCAGCGAGAGCGTGCGAGCAGGGCGGCCGCGGCGGCCACCCCGGCGGTCGACGTACGGAGGACTGTGTCGCCGAGCCGGACCGGGGTCGCGGCGAACGCCTCTAGCTCGGCGGGCGCGATGCCGCCCTCGGGACCCACCACGATCACCACGTCCCCCGCGGCAGGCAGCTCGAGCGAAGCCAGTGGGGTGGTCGCCTCTTCGTGCAGTACCACGGCCAGCGCCGCGTCCGTCAGCAGCTTGGCGACCTCGGCCGTCGACGCGATCGGCGCGACCTCGCAGAACCACGAGCGGCGCGACTGCTTGCTCGCCTCGAACGCCCAGGCCTGCCACTTGGCGTGCGTCTTCGCGACCCGCTCGGGGTTCGCGCGGAACTGGCTGCGCTCCGCGTTCCACGGCACGACCAGGTCGGCCCCGACCTCGGTGAGCATCTCGACCGCGAGCTCGGCCCGCTCCCCCTTCGGCAGCGCCTGGACGACGACCAGCCGCGGACTCACCGCAGGCACGTCGCCCCGGTGGTCCACGGCAACCGTCAGCCCTGACTTGGAGGCAGCCGTGACAGCACCCTCCACGAACGAGCCCCGGCCATCGG
Source organism: Kribbella sp. NPDC023855 (assembly GCF_040639475.1). Taxonomy (NCBI): domain Bacteria; kingdom Bacillati; phylum Actinomycetota; class Actinomycetes; order Propionibacteriales; family Kribbellaceae; genus Kribbella; species Kribbella sp. NPDC023855. The sequence continues at coordinate 377,279 of NZ_JBFAAA010000005.1, read as the reverse complement.
TCAGCCGGATCCGCTCGCCGGGGCCGATCCGGCGTACGACGGCCGCGTGGCGACCCTCGGCGCCGGACAGCTCCAGCTCGGACCCGTCCAGGTCAGGCAGGTAGAAGACCGCGAGTCCCATCGCCCGGCAGCCTAAGTCGTTTTCAATGCGCACCGAAGGCGTCGCGCAGGCGCCCGAAGACACCCTTGTGCGCCGCCTGGACCTGACCCTGCGGCCGCTCCTCGCCCCGCGCGCCGGCGAGCTGCCGCAGCAACTCGACCTGCGCCTCGTCCAGCTTGGTCGGCGTCTCCACGATGACCTGCACGATCAGGTCGCCACGGCCCGCGTGCCGCAACCGCGGTACGCCGCGCGCGTTCAGCGTCATCGTCGATCCGGACTGCGTGCCCGGCAGGATCTCGAGCGGCGTGGTCTCGCCCTCGAGGGTCGGCAGGTCGATCGTCGTACCGAGCGCCGCGGCCGTCATCGGCAGGGTCACCGTGCAGTGCAGGTCGTCACCGCTGCGGGTGAAGATCTCGTGCGGCTCGACCTCGATCTCGACGTACAGGTCGCCGGCCGGACCGCCGCCCGGGCCGACCTCTCCCTGGCCGGACAGCTGCACGCGGGTGCCGCTGTCGACGCCACCCGGGATCTTGACCGTGACGGTACGCCGGGAGCGGACCCGGCCGTCGCCGGCGCACTCGACACACGGGTTCGGGATGGTGGTGCCGAAGCCGCGGCAGTTCGGGCACGGCCGCATCGTCCGGACCTCGCCGAGGAACGAGCGCTGGGTGTGGGTGACCTCGCCCCGGCCGTGGCAGATCTCGCAGGTGACCGGCTCGGAGCCGGCCTGCGCGCCCGAGCCCGAACAGGTCGGGCAGAGCACCGCGGTGTCGACCTTCAGCTCGCGGGTCGTCCCGAAGGCCGCCTCCGCCAGGTCGATCCGGAGCGGGATCAGCGCGTCCTGGCCGCGCCGGGTCCGCGGCCGCGGGCCGCGGGTCGCCCCGCCGGTCTGGCCGAAGAAGGCGTCCATGATGTCGGTGAAGGTGAACGCCTGGCCGAAGCCGGCGCCGGCACCCCCGGGCCCGCTCGCGAACGGGTCACCGCCGAGATCGTGGACCTGCTTCTTCTGCGGGTCGCTCAGCACCTGGAAGGCGCGGCCGATCTCCTGGAACTTGTGGTGCGCGTCCTCGGAGTCGTTCACGTCCGGGTGGTACTGGCGGGCCAGCTTGCGGTAGGCCTTCTTGATCTCGTCCGGTGTCGCGTCGCGGCTGACGCCGAGGACGGCGTAGTAATCGGTGCTCATACTCCAGACCACTTGGTAGGCAGCGTTCGGTGCGTTCTTTGGTGGTTCACGAGTCGGCCAGGATCTGGCTGACGTAACGCGCGACGGCGCGAACAGCGCCCATCGTGCTCGGATAGTCCATGTAGGTCGGGCCGACGATGCCGAGAGTGGCCAGCGCCTCCGACTTCGACCCGTACCCGGTCGCGACCACCGAGGTGGTGGCCAGTTCCTCGTACGGGTTCTCGTGCCCGATCCGGACCGTCAGGGTCTGCGGATGGGTTGCCTCGCCGAGCAGCTTGAGCAGGATCACGTGCTCCTCGAGCGCCTCCAGCACCGGCTTCACGTTGCGCTCGAAGTCGTCGCCGTAGCGGGTCAGGTTGGCCGCGCCGCCGACCGCGATGCGCTGCTCACCCTCGTCGGTGAAGGCCTCCAGCAGCGTCGACACGATGGTGGCCACCAGTGGCCGGTCGGCCGGTGCGAAGTTCTCGGAGACGCTGGCCAGCGCGGTGGCCGCGTCGGTCAGGCGCTTGCCGGTCAGTGCCGTGTTCAGCCGGGACCGCAGGTCGGCGATGAGTTGCTCTTCGACGTCCTCCTGGCTCTCCACGATCCGCTGCTCGACCCGGCCGGCGCTGGTGATCAGCACCAGCAGCAGCCGCCGCGGCGTCATCGTGACCACCTCGACGTGCCGCACGCTCGACCTGGTCAGCGTCGGGTACTGCACGATCGCGACCTGCCGGGTGATCTGCGCGAGCAGCCGAACGGTACGCCGTACGACGTCGTCCAGGTCGACCGCACCGGCCAGGAACGACGAGATCGCCCGCTTCTCGGCCTGCGACAGCGTCTTGACCGTGCTCAGCTTGTCGACGAACAGCCGGTAGCCCGCGTCGGTCGGGATCCGGCCGGCGCTGGTGTGCGGCTGGGTGATGTACCCCTCCTCCTCCAGCGCGGCCATGTCGTTGCGGACCGTCGCCGGGGAGACGCCAAGGTTGTGCCGGTCGACCAGAGTCTTCGAACCGACCGGCTCATGCGTGGCGACGTAGTCCTCGACGATGGCCCGGAGCACGTCCAGTTTGCGTTCGTCCAGCACGCGCACCACCCTCTCCACATCGGCCGTCGCCGGTTGGCACTCCTGAGTTTCGAGTGCCAGTCTACCGAGCCGTAGCGACAGCCGGACCAACCGAGCGGCGTGGGACAGATCTCAGCACCGACCAGATCGACCCCACAGCCCCCGTCAGGCGGTGTCGGGCGACGCTCCCCACGGTACGGCGGCCGGCCGCTCGACCGTACTCGCGACGTCCACGGACTGGTCCTGAGCCGCCGACTCGAGCACCGACTCCAGTACGTCGAGCACGTGGTACGCCAGTGCTCCACTGGCCCGGTGCGGCTCGTTGGTGCGCAGTGCGCGAGCCATGTCGGCCACCCCGAGCCCACGCCCGGTTCCGGCGTACCCGCCGGCTACCGGCAGTTCCGTCCAGTCACGGTTGGTGGCAGTGGCGATCTCCACCGTGCCGTCGAAGTTGTTCGGGTCCGGGACGGACAGGCTGCCTTCGGTGCCGTGAATCTCGATCCGCGGCTGCCGCGAGGCCCACACGTCGAAGCTCATCAGCACAGTGGTGAGCGCACCGGACTCGTGCTCCAGTACGCCGGTCACATGCGTCGGCACCTCGACTGCGAAGGTCTGCCCCGCCCGTGGGCCGGTGTGGACCTTGCGCTGCTCCTGCGAGCGACCTGCTCGCGCAGTGACTCGCCGGACCGGGCCGAGCAGCGTGACGAGACTCGTGACGTAGTACGGGCCCATGTCGAGCAGCGGGCCGCCACCGGGTTGGTAGTAGAACTCCGGAGCCGGGTGCCACAGCTCATGCCCGGGCGCGACGAACGAGGCGGTCGCAGCAGTCGGTACGCCGATGTCGCCGCGGTCGAGCGCAGCCCGGGCAGTCTGGGTGCCGGTGCCGAGCACTGTGTCGGGGGCGCAGCCGATGCGGAGGTTGTTGGCCGCAGCGAGCTTCAGGAGCGGCTCCGCCTCCGCACGGTCGACAGCGAGCGGCTTCTCGCCGTACACGTGCTTGCCGGCCTGCAGGGCTGCCTGGTGGACCGGCGCGTGCGCGGCGGGGATGGTCAGGTTGAGGACGATGTCGACCTCGGGATCGGAGTACAGGCTCTCCGGGGTCGAGGCGCGGATGCCTGGGTTCTGGTCGGCGATCGCCTGTGCTCTGGAGAGGTCGAGGTCCGCGACGGCAACGACGTTGACGCCGGGGAGCTTGGCGAGGTGTTCGAGGTAGGCGCCGCTGATGACACCGGTGCCGACGATGCCGACGCCGGTGACCGGGCCGGTCACTTGCTCGCCCACAGGAGGCCGCGCTCGACGATGGTGCGGACCTCGGGCGTGTTGAGGTCGGCCAGGCTGTGGCCCGGCGTACAGACGAAGACCTTGCCCTCACCCCAGGTGCGGGTCCAGACCGCCGGCATCGTCGCGCCCTCGATCCACGGGAAGTCCGGGTCGGTCTTGAAGGTGGTGGTGGCGAGGACGTTGTTGGACGGGTCGGCGTGCACGTAGTACTGCTCGGTGTGCAGGTCGAAGCTGGTGATGCCCTCGACGATCGGGTGGTCGGCGACGATCTCGATCCGGTGGTCGATGAACCCGCCCGGGTGCGAGATGAACTGGCCGCCGGTCATGAAGCTGTAGTCGACGTTGCCGCGGAACGAGTCGACGATGCCGCCGTGCCAGCCGGCCAGGCCGGTGCCCGCGCGGACCGCGGCCTCCAGGCCCTTGACCGCTTCAGCGCTGATCTCGCCCATGCTGACGCACTGCAGGACCAGGTCGGTGCCGGCCAGGTCGAGGTAGCTCTCGGTGCTCTCCGAGACCGTCACCTCGAAGCCGTTCTCACGCAGGAAGGGGATGAACAACTCGGTCGCCTCGGCCGGGAGATGACCCTCCCAGCCGCCTCGGACCACCAGTGCCCGTTTTGTCCTCACGCCGTCCGCCCTTCGGAGATGACACTGCGTCGATTAATCGGTTCAGCTCTGCGACCCTAAGCGGCCCGGCATGGGCCTTCAAGCCCCGTCCCGGCTGCTGGAATAGAGTCGCGAGCATGGGATGGAAGTTCTGGAAGCGCGCGCCGAATCCGATGGATCCGCAGCAGTTGCTGAACCAGGCACATGCCGCACCGAACAGTTTTCCGACGCCGCAGGACGGCGCCGGGGTGCAGGACAGCGTGCCGGCGGGGGCTTTCGTGCTGCCGGTCCAGGACGTGTTCTCGATCAAGGGGCGCGGCACGGTCGTTACCGGCGAGATCGTCGCGGGCACGGTCCAGGTCGGCGACCAGGTGCTGATCACCCGCGCCGGGGAGCAGGTTGCGATGACCCGGGTAACCGGCATCGAGGCGTTCCGCAAGAAGCTCACCGCGGCCGGTCCCGGCGAGAACGTCGGCCTGATGCTGGAAGGCATCGAGAAGAGCCAGGTGCTCGCGGGCGACGTCATCTCCCGCTGACGGTTGCTCGGGTGGCGGCGGTTAGGGTCGCGGGTATGAGTGCGTGGGTGGAACTGGCCGACCGGACGTGGGTCTGGCGCTACGAGAAGTACGACGTGAACATCGGGCTGGTCGCCGGCAGCGACGGTGTGCTGGTGATCGACACCCGCGGCGATCTGGCCGAGGGTGAGGAGCTGCTGGGTCACATCCGCGAGCTCACCGACGCGCCGATCCGGTGGGTGGTCAACACGCACGCGCACTTCGACCACGTGTTCGGCAATCCGGTCTTTGTCGATGCGACCAGCTATGCGCAGGAGAACACCGCCGCGGCCGTCGCCGAGACGGTGGCCATCGACGTCACGTTCTCGGTGGCCAAGGTGATCGACCTGGGTGACCGGCGGGTCGAACTGCTGCACCTCGGCAACGGACACACCGACGGCGACGTGGTGGTCGTCGTACCGGATGTCGACGTGTTCTTCGCCGGTGACCTGATCGAGGAGTCGGCGCCACCGTCGTACGGGGAGGACTCGTATCCGCTGGAGTGGCCGGACACGGTCGACCGGCTGATCGGACTGCTGTCCGCGACGGCCAAGGTCGTGCCGGGGCATGGCGCGGTCGTCGACGCCGAGTTCGTCCGCAACCAGAACGACGACTTCGGGACCGTGGCGAACACCATCTCCGGCCTCCACCACAACGGCACCTCCCTCGAGGGCGCGCTAGCCCACACCGACGACTGGCCCTGGCCACAGGCACACCTAGAACAGGCCGTACGCCGCGCCTACGCCGCCTTGGGCGCACCCGCCCGGCCGACCTTGCCGCTGCTGGGCCTGGCCAAAGACAAGTAGCTATCCCCACGCACGCTCCGCAGTCGCTCCTCCGTCGCGCCAGCTACGCCCGCTCCCACCCACCCAACCTTCTGCGGGCGCCTTGCGCTCCTGCGTCGCGCGCCTAACCGCTCGACCCGCCTCTGCAGAGCAACTGGCTGTGCGCCAACCCAGCGCATCGGGCCTAGGAGCAGACGGCAACGAGGTGGTCGTCACCAACCCAATCGTCACGGCTGGTGACAGAGTGGGGCGGGTGGTCACGCTCTGAAGTTGTGCGTTGACATGGCGTCTGCGATCCCTCACTTTGGTCCGAAACACGACTGCGGACGAGGTGGCGACGATGGCGCACGCGGCACCAGCATCTCCTGACCAGATCACCCACCCGGACGGACGCGTCGAGCTGTCCGATCCGGCCGCCGTCGCCGACAGCCCGTACGGCAACGCGGAGCTGGCACCGACCCGGTTGCCCGAGCGCCGCTGGACGACGTACAACTACGCGGCGCTGTGGATGGGGATGGCGCACAACATCCCCAGCTATCTGCTCGCGGCCGGGCTGGTCTCGATCGGGATGAACTGGCTGCAGGCGTTCCTGACCATCACGCTGGGAAACCTGATCGTGCTGATCCCGCTGCTGCTGAACAGCCACGCGGGGACGAAGTACGGGATCCCGTTCCCGGTCTTCGCGCGGGCCTTCTACGGGGTGCGCGGGGCGAACTTCCCGGCGCTGCTGCGAGCGTTCATCGCGTGTGGCTGGTTCGGCATCCAGACCTGGATCGGCGGCCAGGCGATCTACGTGATCGTCGGCGAACTGGCCGGGTCGGGCTGGACCGAGGCGTCCGCGGTCGGCGGGCATCCATGGACGATGTGGCTGAGCTTCGCGTTCTTCTGGGCGCTGCAGATGGTGCTGATCTGGCGTGGCATCGAGGGTCTGCGCCGGTTCGAGAACTGGGCCGCGCCGCTGGTCACGGTCGCGTTCCTCGCGCTGATGATCGCGATCCTGGTGAAGGCGGGCGGCTTCGGGCCGATCCTGTCGCAGCCGTCGAAGCTCGGCTGGGACGCTGACTTCTGGAAGATCTTCGCGCCCTCGCTGATGGGGATGATCGCGTTCTGGGCGACGCTCTCGCTGAACATGCCCGACTTCACCCGGTTCGGCCAGGGCCAGCGCCAGCAGGTGATAGGCCAGATCATCGGGCTGCCGACGACGATGTCGTTCATCGCGCTGGTCTCGATCATCACCACGTCCGGCACGGTGGTCGTCTACGGCTCGGCGATCTGGGACCCGGTCGAACTGACGCGAAGGTTCGAGAACCCGGTGGTGGTGACGATCGGCCTGGTGATGGCGATCCTGGCGACGATGTCGTGCAACGTCGCGGCCAACGTGGTCAGTCCGTCGTACGACTTCGCCAACGCCCTGCCCCGCTGGCTGAACTTCCGCACCGCCGGCCTGCTCACCGGCGTGATCGGCATCGTGATCCAGCCCTGGCGGCTGATCTCCGACCCGTCGATCTACATCTTCGTCTGGCTGTCCTTCTACGGCGGCCTGCTCGCCTCGGTGGCCGGCGTCCTGATCGCGGGCTACTGGTTCGTCGACCGCACCAACCTCTTCCTCGCCGACCTCTATCTCCCGAACGGCCGCTACTGGTACGCCGCCGGCTGGAACTGGCGAGCCGTAGTAGCCACCCTGATCGGCTCGCTCCTGGCAGTAGGCGGCGCCTACTCCAACCCCGGCGCCGGCCCCTTCCCAGCAGATGGCCTGATCCCCCTCCTACAACCCTTCTACGACTACTCCTGGGTCGTAGGCCTGATCGCCGGCTTCATCATCTACCTAGCCCTGACCATCATCTCCCCCATCCGCCACCCCGCCCCCACCCACGCCATCGAAACCTACTGACCACTCGCGACCTCATTGCCGAGAACCCGGCGGTCGAGCTACGGTTAGCTAACCGGACTAACGGCGATGGGATCGAGCATGACGAACGCTCCGGCGCAGTACAACATGCATGAGGCGAAGACTCAGCTGTCGCGCATCATCGACCGGGTCGAGCACGGCGAAGAGGTGATCATCAGTCGCGCCGGCCGCCCGGTGGCGAAGGTGGTTCCGCTGCCGCACGTCGTCTGCCGGCGGGGCCGCGGAATCCTGGCCGGCCACATCGTCATGGCCGACGACTGGGACTCGTCCGAGACCAACGAACAGATCGCCGACGACTTCGGTCTTCCGTCGTGACCCCGCTAGGTGTCCCTGGCCGCCTGCTGCTGGACACTCACGTACTGCTGTGGTGGCTGACGGATTGCGGCGAACTGTCCGACGACCTCAAACACCAGATCGAAACCGAGCTCGAGGTCTACGTCAGTGCCGCGACCGTGTGGGAGATCTCCATCAAGTCGTCAGCCGGCAAACTGAGCGTCCCGCCGTCGTTTCTGGAGGTACTGCGGGACAGCGGCATCGGCGAACTCCCGATCCGGAACGAGCACGCCGAGCTGGCAGGCCAGCTCCCACCTCTCCACCGCGATCCCTTCGACCGCATGCTGATCGCTCAAGCCATCCGAGAACGACTCACCCTGGTCACCCGCGACACCGCGATCCACCAGTACGACGTCACCGTTCTCAAGGCTTGACGACGCCAGACAGAAAGTCGTCGATCAGCTGAGCCCACTGGTCGGGTTTTTCGAAGTGGCATAGGTGGGCGGCGTCGTCGATGATCGCTAGCTGGCTTCCGGGGACCTCTTGGTGCAGGCGGTGGGCGAGTTGGACCGGGAAGCCCATGTCCTTCGCGCCGTGCAGGATGAGGATCGGGCCGTCCCACCCGCGCAGAATGGTGACCGCATCGCGAGTACACCAGGGCGGCATTGTCCCGGCCAGGACGCGCTCGTAGCTCCAGTCACCCTCGTCGAGGTCACGGATCAGGTCGAGGTACGCCGGTGCCAGGTCAAGATCCCAAACGAAGACAGTCGAGTTGCGCAGAGCCCCGCCGGCTTCGCGCTCCAGGCGCTGCCTGTACTCGTACTCCGCCCACCCCTCCAGGAACGGCCGCGCGACCGCCGAGTCGTAGGCCGACGTAGACGCCAGGACAAGACGGCGAACGGCGGTCGGGTACTGCGAGACGAACTCCGTTGCCGCCCGCCCGCCGGTCGAGAACCCCAACAGATCGACTTGCCCAAGTCCGAGCTCGCCGACCAGCCGATACGCATCACGGATCACGAAGGCCGGCTCCAGCTGGGAGTCAGGTAGACCTCGGGTACTCCGGCCACACCCGCGGAAGTCGAAGACCACGACGTGCCGCTCCCGCGCGACTGCCTCCAGCCCGGGAAGCAGATAGCTGTGTCCGACATCAGGTCCACCGTGCAGCACCAGCAGCGAGGGCTCACCGGACGGCCGCCCGAGCTGCCGCACGAACAGTCTCACGTCGCCCAAGTCCACAAACTGTTCCACCGCTCCATCCTCACGGTCTCCGGGCTCAGCTCTCCGCCGGGCCTGCACTGGTGCAGGCGAGTCGGGCGGGATCCGGGTTGGGGACCACATACGGTTGGGTGGTGGCTGATCGGTATGGGAAAGATGTGTTGGCTGGGGATTGGCGGAAGCCTAAGAATGGGCGGACTGTTGATCTGGTGATCGAGAAGGGGCTTGTGGTCGAGGAGCCCAGTTCGGGGTACGTCGGGGCCGTGGTTCGGTGGGAGCACGGGGTGGTGGATCTCGAGGATCGGTTCGGGAAGATCAAGACCTATCCGCTCGGGCCTGGGTTCTGGGTGGATGGCAAGCCGGTCAACCTGGTGGCGCCTAAGAAGGCTGGGCCGGCCAAGAAGACTCATACGGCCTCGGGGTCTGTTGCGGTTTCCAATGTGCGGGCCAAGGTTGCGCGGGCCAGTCGGATCTACGTCGAGGGCCGGCACGACGCCGAGCTTGTCGAGCGGGTTTGGGGTGATGACCTGCGGATCGAGGGGGTTGTCGTCGAGTACCTCGAGGGCATCGACGATCTGCCCGCGATCGTGAACCGGTTCCAGCCCGCGCCCGGCCGGCGGCTCGGCGTACTGGTCGATCACCTGGTCGAGGGGTCGAAGGAGTCGAAGATCGCCGCTCAGGTCAGCAACCGGCATGTGCTGGTGGTCGGCCACCCGTTCATCGACATCTGGGAAGCCGTCAAGCCGTCGTCGCTGGGGATCGCTGCCTGGCCGAAGATCCCGCACGGCCAGGACTGGAAGAAGGGTGTGCTCCAGACCTTCGGCTGGCCGGCCACCGACCAGGCGGACGTCGCGGCGGCCTGGAAGCACATCGTGTCCAAGGTTCGCAGTTACGCCGACCTGGAGCCGGAGCTGCTCGGCCGGGTCGAGGAGCTCATCGACTTCGTCACCCAGGACTGAACCCCCGTACGCCGCACCCCCGGGCCTTTCCCGTACGCCGTACCGCCCCCGGCCCCGCTTGAAGACGACCGGTTGATTACAGAAGGCGACGAAGTGTTGTCCTAGGCAACCCGGAAGGCCATCCTGACGGTGGGGGTGGTTGCCATGACCCTGTGGCGTCCTATCGCAGTGGCTGGTCTGTTGATGCTGCCGCTCGGCTGCGGCTCGGACGGGAACTCGGCCGGGGACGATCCGGGCACCATCGTGCCGCCGGACTCCACCCAGACCGCGCCGGTCGAACCCACCGAGACGACCGACACGACCGATCCTCCGGTCGAGCCGACCGATCCGGAGACGACCCAGCCGACCCAGAAGAAGCCGTCGTTCAAGTCCGCCTCGGCGCCGATCGGTGGCAACCACGGGCCCACGGACGACGGCTACCAGTGCGCCGAGGTGAACTGGCTGGGCCGCAACCCGATCCCGGACGGTACGACGATCAAGATCGGCTCGCCGCAACTGTCCCCCACGGGCATCTTCGAGTTCGCCCAGGCCGGTTGCGGCGACCAGTCTCCGCAGTGCACCGCCTCGATCGTGTGGCAGCCCGGCAACTTCAAACCCTGCTACGTCGGCGTCAAGCAGCTCAAGGGTGGAGGCCCGGTGGAGCTGCAGATCCCGGCCGAGGCCGAGTGCGCGACCGAGGAGGACTGCAAGTCCCTGGAGGGCGACAACCCCGGGAGCCAGATCACCTTCACCCCGAGTCAGCCGGACACGGAGAGCCCGGAGAGCCCAGAGAGTCCGGAGAGTCCGCCGAGTGGCTGACGAACGGTCCCCGGCCGAACGCTGGGTGAGTTTCGCGGCCGGCATCGTCGCGCCCGTGACGCTGATCAGCGGCCTGCTGTTCTACTTCGGCTACGTGTCGGCCCGTTCGCAGTACGAGTACTTCGGGATCGACGTCGACACGATCGGCCTGAGCACCCAGGACTACGTGATGCGCAGCCCGCAACCACTCCTGGTCCCGCTGCTCGGCATCACCCTGCTCGCGGTTGCCGGACTCCTTCTGCACAACGCGATCCAGCCCACCGCGACGGGCATCCGCCGAGCCAAGATCATCGCCATCGCGGTGCTGCTGCTCGGAGTACTCGGTCTACTCGGCTATCCCTTTCTCGGCGGTCTCCCGTACTACGCCCTGGTCGTCCCGGTCGTGATCGGCCTGGCCGCCGCGACTCTCGGCTATCTCTCGTACGTCGATCGCCAAGCGGCCGGACTCAAACCGCAGTACGTGCTGCTCGGTTTGCTCGCGGTCGTCACGACCACTTGCGCGTTCTGGGCCACCGCGACGACAGCGCAGTACTCCGGACGCGGGCTGGCCAAGTCGGATGCCGAGAACCTGAAGCAGTTCCCCGTCGTCATCCTCGACACCAAGGAACGGCTGCAGCTGCGGTCACCCGGTATCGAGGAGACCGCGCTGCGGACGGGCACCGGACAGACCTTCAACTACCGGTACCGCGGGTTGCGGCTGCTCGTGGTCGGGCAGAACCGGTTGTTCCTCGTACCGCAGCAGTGGAACGCGTCGAACACGACCCTGGTGGTCCCGCTGGACGGCTCGATCCGGGTGCAGTTCCAGTTCCAGAACGACCCGCCGTAAGGGCTGGTGCGCCGGGTCGGGCTAGGCCGAGCCGCGGATGATGAGTTCGGTGTCGTAGATCTCGGGGCTGGTCAGGTCCGCGCCGGCGAGTTTGGCGAGCAGGATCTCGGCCAGCCGCGCACCGAGCTTCTCGACCGGCTGCCGCACCGTGGTCAGCTTGGGCGTGGTCGTCGTCGCCACCACGGAGTCGTCGAAACCCACCACGGCCACGTCTTCCGGTACTCGCTTGCCGAGCTGCGACAGGACGCGCAGCGTCGCCGTGGCCATCAGGTCGTTGGCGACGAAGATGCCGTCGAGATCCGGGTACTCGTCGAGCAGCCGCAGCGTTGCCTGCTCGCCACCGTCGGCCGTGAAGTCGCCGTAGGCAACAGCTTCGGGGATGCCGGCTTCCGCCACGACTTCCTTGTACCCGGTCAGCCGGTCGAGACCGGCGGTCATGTCGAGCGGCCCGGCGACAGTACCCAGCTTGCGCCGCCCGATCGACAGGAGGTACTCGATCGCGGTCCTGGCCCCGGCCACGTTGTCGACGTCGACACTCGCCACCGGTACTTCGACGCCGAGCGGCCGCGCGCTGAACACGATCGGCAGCGGCAACTGCGCCAGCTCTTGCAGGACGTTGTCGCGGCCGTGGTGACTGACGATGATCGCGCCGTCCACGTGGCCGCCGCGCAGGTAGCGCAACAACCGCTGGTCGTCACCCTCGGCCGGCTCGATCAGCAGCACGAGCTGCGAGGACGTCGGCGCCAGCGTCCGGCTGATCCCGCGCAGGATGTCGCCGAAGAACGGGTCCGAGAACACCCGGCTGTCCGGCTCCGGTACGACGAGCGCGATCGAGTCGGTCCGGCGCGTCACCAGCGCGCGGGCAGCCCGGTTCGGCACGTAGCCGAGCTCGCCGATCGCACGCTCGACCGCGGCGACCGTGTCCGGCAGGACCTTCGGCGACCCGTTCACCACGCGCGAAACGGTCGCCCGCGAAACCCCGGCCAGCGCGGCCACCTGTTCCAGTGTCGGGGACCCACTGTCCTGACCCTGCATCGACAACGGACCTCCCCGACTGAGTGTGACGATGACACCGTAGTACCAATCGCCCCTCCCCCGCCGGAGATATCGCCGCGCCGCCCAGGGGCGGCGTCGGCCCCGGACCGCCCCCACTCACCGCACGGGTCTGGTGCTAGCCGCCCTTGCGGAGGTTGGCTGCCTTTTCGGCTGCGCGTTGCGCCTGGCGCCAGGCGTCCTCCGGGCTGTGCTTGCCGTTGTCGACGCGGGCGAGCGCCTCGGTGAAGACCTGGTTGATCTCGCCGTCGCGCGGACCCTTGTGCTGTTTGAGGATGACGTTTTGAGCCCGGTTGATGAAGATCTTGCCCACCGGCGCGTTGTTGAAGTAGGCGTTCACCTGGCTCTTCACCTGCGGCGAGTCGTACGCGTCAACCGTCGAGGGGAACGATCCGACCTTCTGGAAGACCTTGATCTGCTGCTCCGGCGCGGTCAGCCACGCGGCCAGCTTTGCGGCCTCGGCGGGATGCGGCGACTGCACGGGGATGGTCAGGTACGAGCCGCCCCAGTTGCCGCCGCCGCCGGGGAACACGTCGGCGACGTCCCATTTGCCCTTGCCGAAGCTGCCCGCGTTGTCCTGGATCACGCCGAGCAGCCAGCCCGGGCAAGCCATCGTGGCGAACGCGTCTGTCCGGAAGGCCTTGTTCCACGCATCGCTCCAGGCCGGCAGCTTCGCGGACAGCCCGTCCGCGGTGCCCTGGGCGATCTGGTCCCAGGTCGACTTCAGCAGCTGGTTCTCGGAACCGAGGTAGCGGTCGTTGTTCGAGTAGTAGGCCTGGATGAGCTGGTTGCGCATTGCCTCCCAGGTGAGCACGGCCGAGTCGTACCAGGCCGAGCCCGGCACCTTCTGCTTGAACCTGCGGCCGGTGTCGAAGTACGACTCCCAGTCCGGGAACAGCTTCGCCACCTGGGCCCGGTCGGTCGGCAGGCCGGCCTTGGCGAACAGGTCCTTGCGGTAGCAGATCGCCTCGGGGCCGATGTCGGTGCCGTAGCCGATGATCTTGCCGCTGCTGGTGGTGGCGCCGGCCACCTTCCAGTCCAGCCAGCGTTCCTTCAGGTCGTTGGCGCCGTGGTCGCGCAGGTCGACGAACTTGTCGGCCTTGGCCAGGTACTTGTAGATCCAGCTGACCTCCATCGCCTCGATGTCGGCCAGCCCGGAACCGGCGGCCAGGTTCGTCTCGAGGTTCTTGATGTGGTCGTCGACCGTCTTGGCCTTACGCGGAGTGATCTTGATGTTCGGGTGCAGCGCCTCGTACTCGGCGTACAGGTCGTCGTAGCCGAACTCGTTGAAGGTCGCGATGGTGAGTTCGATCCTCGGGCCGTCGTCGTCGGATCCGGACTCCGCGGCGGACGGCTGGTCGCTGCCACCGCAGGCGGTCACGAGCAGGGTGAGGCTGCAGGCGAGCGCGACGAGGGCACTGCGTTGGCGGGCACTGGGCCGCATGGAAATGCTCCCTGAACAGAGGACGGAGTTGAGAGCGCTCTCGATTTGCAAAAGTTGCTTGAGTTTCGAGCGTTTCAACCGGATGTGTCAAGGACCACACGGTCACCCTGAGACACCAACCCGACTTGGTCAGTACATGCAGGCGCAAACTGTCACTAACCGGGGCGACCTGGTGACATTGCGCTTTGTTTTCCGGGAGTTTGCCGCGATTCCGGACTTCTCGCGGACACTCCCGCCCCAAGTCACCGGAGGGCGAAGGAAGCCGCGTGGGTGGTGCCCCGACTGCCACCCACAGCGATGTCAAGTACCAGGCTCCTCCCGATGGCGACGACGGTGACGGAGTCGTCGAGGGCGAGCGGACGACGTACCCGTTCGTCGAGCGTCACGCGGATCGTCTGCGCGGTTCGGCTGGGCTCGGAGACCGCGACATGCAAGGTCGGACCGGACCAGCCGGCGGCCACGGAGGCCGGACCCGATGAAGCGAAGCCCTGGACCGCGCCCGCGGCCCAGAAGTTGGCCAGCAGCAGCCGGTCCCGGACGGAACGGATCGCCTGGACGGTGGCCGTGTTCGCCAGCACCCGGATCCCGGAATCGACCGCCAGCAGGGCGGTTCTCTCCTTGCTTGCCCCTGGCAACAGGATGTACGCGTACTCCGCCGCCTGTGGATCCACGCCATGGTCGAGCACCAGTGACAGGTAGCGGCGAGTGATCGGCGTCGGCGAGCCGCCGGTGTCGTTGCCGACGTTGATCTCCCGCCAGGATCCGGTCCGCTCGCTGCGTCCGGCCGTCAACCGCCCGCCCGCCGGAAAGAGATATCCGCCGACGCCTTCGAGATGGGTCCAGGACGGGTCGCTGTAGGCCTGCTCGGCCGCGCCCTGCCGTTGCCCGTCGACGATCAGCGCTTCGGTCCCCGCGGCATGCAGGTTGCGGTTCTCGACGACGGTCTCCACCCGATGGCCGTCGGTGCCGCTGATGCCGGCACCGAGCGCAACGATCGCCTCCTCCAGGCAGAACCACGATTTGCGCGCTTGCACGGTCTTGTCGTGGTTGATCAGGTGCATCCCCACCGCACCGGCCTTGCCCCGGTACGACGCACCGCCCACCCACTCGGCGTACGCGGCGATCGTTCCCGTACCGCTGGTGCCGGCGTGCGGTTGGCGTGGCCGCGTGCTGATCGTTGTACCGGGCATCCGCATCGCGTCGACGGTCGGCCAGAACGCGTCGGTGAACTGCGCCTGGTCCGAGGTGTAGAGATAGCTCATCCCGTCGCCGACGTGCCAGCCGCGCAGGTTCTCGCCGTTGCCCCACTCGTAACGGGCCATCCGCTTCGAGGACATCGCGATCGCGAAGGTCCAGCCCGGGCGGCGGTGCACAACCCGGTCCTGGTGGAAGAACTGGAAATGCGCCGGGCCCTGGGTCGCGGGCAGGACGGTTTCATCGTCGAGGACGGCCTTGGCGCGGGCGATCCGCGGAATCGAGGCGCTGGCGAGATAGTCGTTCAGCCGGTCGCGCGTCAGCCAACCCTTGGCGAGAGCCCGGAACCGAGCCGCGTACGGCGCTTCCACGCCACCGGCCAGCAACAGCACACTCGAGGTGGTGTCGTGGCCGTGCTGGTGGTCGCTCTCTTGTTCGCGCGAGATGGCCCGGCCGGACACGCAGTCCATCATCAGGCCGTCGACCATGAAGGGCGCGAAACTCGCCTCGACCGCATCGAGCAGGATCGACCGGTTCGGATCACTGACCTGCCAGGACGATCCGCCCAGCAGCGAGACCAGGTTGGCGACACCGGACAGGGCCACGTTGCCGTAGGTGCCGACGTACGCGAGATTGCCGTGCTGGACGAACGAACCGTCCCGGTAGAAACCGTCACCGCTGGTGACGTAGGTGAAGACGCTGTTCTTGCCGTTCTCGGCGACGTCGCTCAGCGCGTCGCGGCCGGCCTCCACCTTCGCGGCGGATCGACCGAGGATGCCGCGCAGCGCGACGATGAGCGCCTTGTCCACGCGGTTGGCGCCGGTCTCGCGGAGCGTCGCCGAGTTCGTCCGGCGGTTCGGGTCGGGGACGAAGCGGTCGATCGCCGTGAGATAGGCGGCCAGACGGTCCGGGCTCACCACGTCGTGGGCGAAGACGCAGCAGTCGAGCAGAGCCTTCGGCGTACCGATCTCCCAGAACCACCAGTTGCCGGTCTCGGGCAGAGTTTCGTTGTAGGCCTTGGCGTGGAGGAAGTCCAGCGCGGCGACCAACCGGTCGGCGGGGTCGCTGGTCAGGGTCGTGCCTTCGGTCGCACGGGCCAGTGCGATCGTCCGCAGCCGGGTGTAGCTGATCGAGAAGTTGCCCGAGGAAGGACTGAGCGGAAGGTCAGACCAGAGCGCGGTGCGTCCGGGGCTGGTGTCGAGGGTGTCGAGAAACCCCTGAGCGTCGGCCGTCAAGCGGGCCAGCGCCGGCGCGAAGGCGGCATCCGCCGGATCGATCGGGCCACCGGTGTTGAGCGTGAGCCAACGGGTTCGCAGTACGTCGAACTCGTCGGCCGCTGCGGCCTGTTCGAGACGCTGCAGCCCGAGGGTGGCGACGGCACTGGTGGCAATTCCGGCCTGCAGCAGCAGGCGTCGGCTGAGGGGCGGCATCCGCGATCTCCTTGGCGAGGTAAACGGTTACCATAGAATCAGCGTTGCGCGCAGAGGTCGTCAAGTAGCTAGGTACGATCAGTTTCGATCATTTTTGCTGGCTGAAGCTGCAGTTTCGCGTCAGGGCAGCAGGTCGCGGACGACCGCGTCGGCCAGCAGCCGGCCGCGGCGGGTGAGGACGAGCATCGCCTGCTGCTCGACCAGAAGGCCACCAGCCACGGCGCGCTTCGCGGCGGCGCGGCCGGGCTCGTCCAGGACGTCCACCGGAAGGCCTTCGGACAACCGGATCTCGAGCAGCACCCGCTCCACCCGGCGCGTCTCGTCGTCGAGAGTCTCCCGCGCGTACGCCGGACTGTCGCCCGCCGCCAGCCTTTCGGCGTACGCGGTGGGGTGCTTCACATTCCACCAGCGAACTCCACCGACATGGCTGTGCGCGCCCGGGCCGATCCCCCACCAGGTGTCGCCGCGCCAGTACAACTCGTTGTGGCGGCAGCGGGCTTCCGTAGTACGGGCCCAGTTGGAGACTTCGTACCAGCCGAGGCCCGCGGTGGTCAGCAGGTCGTCGGCGAGCACGTACTTGTCGGCGAGGTCGTCGTCATCCGGCATCGGCAACTCGCCGCGGCGTACCCGGCGGGCGAGCTGGGTGCCGTCCTCGACGATCAACGCGTAGGCGCTGACATGGTCGGGCTCGGCCGACAACGCCGACTCCAGCGACACACGCCAGTCCTCGAGCGACTCGCCCGGCGTGCCGTAGATGAGATCCAGATTGACGTGCTCGAACCCGGCAGCCGTCGCCTCCTTGACCGCCTCGAGCGCGCGTCCGGGCGTGTGCTTGCGGTCGAGGATCTGCAGCACGTGCGGCGTCGCACTCTGCATCCCGAACGAAACCCGATTGAAGCCCGCCGCCCGGATCGCCTCCAGGTACGCCGGATCCACCGACTCGGGATTGGCCTCGGTCGTCACTTCAGCGTCCGGCGCGAGACCGAACTCATCCCGTACTGCGGCCAGCATCCGGCCCAGATCCTCAGCCGGCAGCAGAGTCGGCGTACCCCCACCGAAGAACACCGTGTCGACCGGCCGATCCAGCCCACCCAACACCTGCCGAGCCAGCCGGACCTCCGCCACCGCGCTTTCGGCGTACAACGCCTGCGAACCGCCCCCGCCGAGCTCCTTGGCGGTGTAGGTGTTGAAGTCGCAGTACCCGCACCGCGCCGCACAGAACGGCACATGCAGATAAAACCCAAACGGCCTTGATGCCGCCTCGAGAACAGCCGCGCCCGGCAACACCCCATCCCGAGGCGCAACCTCCCCCTCAGGCAATATCGACGGCACCCACCCATCCTACGTACTCCCCCACGCCCGCCCGACGTACTCCCCGCGCCCCCTCCGCCGGTCGCTCCTCCGTCGCGCCCACGTTCGGCAGCTCCCACCCACCCCGTGCGCCGACTCCTGCGTCGCCCCACCTGACGGCCCCCGATCTTCGCCGTCGCGGTGCGCCCCCAACGCTCTGACCTCTCGGAGGCACCGCTCTCGCGTCGCCTACCTCAACTCGTGACGATCGCCGCCACCCGCACCGACGGCGAACAGCAGCTCCCCGCCCCGGCCCCGGGCTGCGACCTGATCAGCTAGTGGGCAACATCTCTACGTCGGACGGTTCCAGATCGGGGCGGTAGCGGATCAGGCGCAGGGGGTGGCGGTAGTGGCCGGCTTGGAGGGCGGCGTCTGCGGCGACCTCGACGACGATGGCCGGCTGGACCTTCACGATCGGGGTTTTGCTGCCGCGGCCCCAGTGCGTGCTGAGCTGGTCCGGCCACGGATGCCGTGCGGCGGCCGGCTTCAGCAGCTTGCCGATTGCCGCCGATTGGTCCTCGGTCAGCTTCACCGTCCGGCCGACCACCTCGAGTTCCTCGCCGCGATACCGGCCGACGACCAGGATCTCGGGGTGCCGCAGCGTCCCGGTCACCGCACCGATGATCGCTTCAACGGTGTCGCGGCTCTTCCACTTCACCCACTCACGACGGCCGGGCTGGTAGCGGGTGGAAGCGCCCTTGACCACGAGGCCCTCGACGCCGGAGGCCTTGAACGCCTCCAACCACTCGCGTGCCTCGGCGACGTCGCTGGTCACCGGGGACAGCTGCAGCGGTGGCCGCCACGCTTCTGCGAGAGCTTCCAGGCGTTTGCGGCGAGCCGTCCATCGCATCGGCCGTACGTCGATGTCGCCGACGGCGAGCAGGTCGAACACAACCAGCGAGGCCGGCTGTTCCGGAGCCAGCCGACGCCGCACCGTCGCGGCGGTGTTCACCATCCGCGCCTGCAGTGCGTCGAAGTCCATCCGTTCGCCCGTCCACACCACGAGCTCGCCGTCGAGGACACAGTCGGTGTGGACCTGCCCGGCGAGCGCTGCCTGAATGTCGGGGAACTTGGTGGTGAAGTCCTTGCCGTTCCGCGACCACAACCGCACCTCACCGGCCCTGCAGGCAGCGCCCACCCGGAACCCGTCCCACTTCAACTCGAACCGCGATCCACCGGGCATGCCGTGCTCACCTGGCAGCTGCTCGACCGCGCGAGCCAGTGCGAGCCCGACCGGCCCGGCGAGATCCGCCGCCCAAGTGGCCATGCCGCCAGTGTCCACCGGCCATTGCCACCACGGTAGTTGCCCACAGCCACGATTCCCGCTCGGTCACGTTGCAGCCACACAGCGTGGCAGCCTGGTCAGGCAGAGGTGTTGTCGAAGGTGGGGAGTACGCCGAGTTGCTGGAGCAGCGCGAGCTGGTCGATGACGTGCCAGTGCTCGGCGAGGTGGGCGTTCTCCACGCGGTAGATGTCGATACCGGGAATCTGGAACGAGCGTCCGGTCGGTGGGATGCCGGCGAAGGCACCCACGTGGGTGCCGGTGTTGGTCCAGCGGACGACGACACGGTCACCCTCAGCGAGCAGGTCGTGGATCTCGAAGCGCGGGGCGAAGGCGGAGATCAGCATCCGGACACGCTCGGCGAGGCCGCTTCGGCCGTCGCCTTGCCCGGGGAGCGGGTCGTGTTCGACATAGTCAGGTGTCGCGAGCTCAGCCACGGTGTCGGGCTGCTGCAGGTTGAGGACCTCGTCGTACAGACGGCGGACGAGTAGTTTGTTGTTCTCGGTGGACATCGGGTGCCTCCTTGGTCGATCGGACCTTGTCAGCGTGGTCCGTCCGAGACTCCGCGACCATGACGACTGACCCACCGACTTGTCCCACCGAGTCGGCGAGCGAGTTCGACCCCCGGGAGGTGGTCGGTGTGAGCGGTGCGGAACTGGCCGCCGAGCTGCGCCGTCTGCGGTCGCGCGCCGGGCTCACCCAGGAGGAGCTGGCCGAGCGGGCCGGCATCAGCGTCCGCGCGGTCAGCGACATCGAGCGCGGCGTACGACGGCGCGTCTATCCCGTAACGGCCCGGCAACTGGCGGTGGCGCTGGAGCTGTCGGCCGCGGAACGCAGTACCTTCGAGCGGACCGCGCGCGGGCTGCCCGCCGCGGCGAGCCCGGCCAGCCTCCTGCCTGCGCCCAGGACGGTCTTCTTCGGCCGTCAACATGAGATCGGTGAGTTGAGCGAGCAGCTGGCAGCGGATCCGCCGATCCTGGTCACGGTCACCGGCCCGGGTGGCGTGGGGAAGACCCGGCTGGCGCTCGAAACCGTACGTGCCTGCGGATCGAATTTCACGGCTGTGCACTGGGTGCAGCTCGGCGATGTCGGCGATCCGTCGTTGGTGATGGCAACGATCGCCCGCTCCGTCGGTACCAGGCCGACGGAGTTGCCCAAGGCGCTCCGGGCCCGGCGCACTCTCCTCGTCCTGGACACGTTCGAGCATCTGCTCCCGGCGGCAACGGAGCTGGCCGCGCTCCTGGATTGCTGCGCAGGGCTCACGGTGCTGGTCACCAGCCGGGCCCGGTTGCGGATCAGTGGTGAGCACGAGTTCGTCCTCGGCCCCCTGTCCGTGGCGGCCGCCGGACTGTTCATCGATCGCGCGCTCGCGGCCAACCGCCGGCTGACCATCGACAAGGACTTGATCGCCCGGCTGTGCGAACGCCTGGACGGCCTGCCGCTGGCCATCGAGCTGGCCGCCGCCCGGACCCGCCACCTCTCGCTAGCAGATCTGAGCCGACAGCTTGACGATGGCAACGAAGTACTGGAACGTGGCCCGGCTGATCTCCCGCGCCGTCAGCAGTCCATCCAGGCGACCGTTGCCTGGAGCTACCACCTCCTGGATCCGGCGGCACAGTCGCTGATGCGCCGCCTCTCCGTCTTCTCCGGCTGGACCCTCGAACAGGCCGAGCCGCTCGACGCACTGGCCACGCTGCTCGATCACAGCCTGGTGACCGCCTCGACTGACACCACCTGCGGGACGAGGTACGAGATGCTGGACCTGGTCCGTGAGTACGCCGTTCGCGAAGCGGCGGCACACGGCGAAACGGCCACCTTCCGGGCCCAGCATGCCAACGACTTTCTTCGCCTCGTCCGCGAGCTCGAACCGTTGCTCAGGACAACCGAACAGGGCGCGGCCCAGCTGCGACTCGATGCCGAGCTGCCGAATCTGCGCGCCGCACAGCGCTGGCTGCTCACCAACGCGCCGTCGCAGGCGCTGTCCTTGGCTGCCTCGCTCTGGATGTTCTGGCTGTGGCGGGGCGGGCTTACGGAGGGCCGTCAATGGCTGGCTGACGCGCTGGCTGCCGGCGACGGGACCGCCGCGGACCGCGCCAAGGCGCTCTGGGGCGCGGGATGGCTCGCATTCCACCAGAGAGACGTCGAGCGGACAGGTGCGTACGGCGAGGAACTCCTGCAGCTCGCCGACGACACCAAGGACGCAGTACATCGTCGCAACGCGCTCACCCTGCACGGCCTGACCGACCTGGCCGCGGGCGACTTCGAGGCGGCACGGGCCGCGTTCATCCAGGCGCAGCAGGCTCTGAGCGGAGCGCGCGAGCCCTGGTTGATCGCGACCTCGGCCCTCAACACCGGCATCGCCGAACTGTGCGCTGGAGATGTCTCCGCGGCCGAGGGGCGTTTCGTCGACGCGGCCCATCAGTACGCCGAGCTCGGCGACCAGACCTACCTGTATCGCGCAAACCGGCACCTAGGCGCCGCGGCGCTCGTCAACGGTCAGTTGGAACGCGCCGAGCAGCTGTTTGCGGCCGAGCTGCTCGACGAACACGGAAGCACCGAGTGGGGTATGGCCGAAAGCCTGGACGGCCTCAGCTGGGTAGCAGCCGTGCGCGGTGACCACGAGCGAGCCAGAGACCTCACCCACGACGCCGCCGACCTACGCCAGCACCTCGGCGTCCTCCCTCACCCTCTCGACGTCCTCCTGAGCCACCGGTTCCGCGGCACGCCGACCCACCCGGCAGTGCACCGCGCCAGCAGTTGAGTCCCTGGCGGCGGCTGCTACCAGGCGAGGCCGTCTAGGTGGTTATGGCCGGAGAGCAGGCGAGCGATGCGGTGCTGCGCCGCTTTGCGGATTTCGGGCTGGGGATGGTGGGCGTAGAGCGCGAGCTCGCCGTACATGTCGTAGAAGTTCAACCGCTCGCGCAGCTGCTCGCGCTCGAACAGCTCCGGATACGCGCTGTGCAGCCATCCGGGGACCTCTGCGAGTGTGGTCTCGGCGAGGCCTTGTTCGTCGGGTGTGGGTGGGTATTCTCGCGCCCTCGCGCACCAGCGCAGGATGGTATCGAGCTCGACATCCGCCGGCTGAGCCAACGCCTCCGCGAAGTCGATGATCCCGGTGACGCGTCCTTGGTCGACGATCACGTTGGATCCATGGAGATCACCATGGACAAGGACCGGTACGTCGGTGGCAAACAACGCCAGCCGCTCCTGGACCCAATCGGCGACATCCGCGAGCAGGCGCGAGTCATTGCTGGGCAGTCGCCGGGCAGCCTCGACCTGCTGGAGCGTCGCGCTCACCACGGGTGGGTGGAACGCAGGCCACGGCTTACCGGCGAGGGCGTCGGCAAGCCAGGGCGGCAGCAGGCCGGCCGGGACAGGAACGCGATGAAGTGCGCGCAACGCAGCGCCGAGGCTTTCGATCATCGCTTGGCGCGTATGCGAGTCCGCCCCCGGCCACGCGTCGTACAGGGTCCGGCCGGGCAGTCGTTCGGAGATGTACCACGGCCCATCCGGCCCGTCGCCGTGCGCGAGCCGCCGGGCATGCGGCACCTCGCTGCCGGCAAGCAGCCCAACGACCGCAGCCTCATGGCGATACGCGTCCCGGAAGCGTTCGTTGCTGTTCAGCCGTACGACGTACTCGTCGCCGACCCACACGCGACTAACCCAGCCGCCCTTCGAAACAAAGCGCCCGACCACCGGCAACCCAGCAGCCACCAACGTCCTCCGCAACACCGGATCGGTAGCCCAGCCACTGTCGGTCATGAGCGCGACCCTATTCGCCAGAGGCCTGCCGCGACAGGTTTCCAACCAACCTGCAGTTCACCTGTGCAGTACTCGTCGGGCACTCACCGAGACCCAGGCTGCGAGGGCGGTTGACGCCAGGACGCCGACGAGCAGGAGGACCGCGTAGACGACGGCGAACAACTCCAGGTTCGGTGACGGCCGGAGATAGTCGATGATGATCGTGACGGGGACCGTGAAGGCAGTAGGCGGCAACAGGGCAAAAGCCGCGAAGACTCGCAGACCCTCCGAGCGATGCTTTTTGGTGGTCATCGAGTAGAGCCAGCCGAACAACCGGTCCTTGGACACGCAGCGAATGCTGCCACACCGCCAGCCGACGTCAAGCACGAAATGCTCCCGCAGCTGTTCTTCTGCCCAGACAAGTTCCAGGCTGGCGGGACCAACCAGCTCAGGCGCCAGCCTGCCCAAGCAACCAATGTTGCCCAAGGCAAGGGATTGGCGCCGGCCAGCACCTGCGCAGTGCGACCAAGGTCAGTTCACCCGCCCGACAACGGCGCCAACCACCGCGGTTCCAGCGTGCCCGGCACTCCACCCCGCGAAGGCGCCCTCATCAGCCTTCACCAAGCGGCGACGCAGGAGCCTGCGCGACACCACGAATGAGCTTGTCGTCGAGCCCACTGCCTGTCAGCGTTCCAACACCTCCGCAGTGGGACCAAGGTCAGCCCACCCTCCCGGCGCCAACCACATCAGCTCCAGCGTGGGTAACCCCCGGCACTGCACCCCCCGAGTGTTGCCCGCCACCACGCCTTCACCAAGCGGGCGACGGAGGAGCACGCGCCCCAGGGTGGGCGGGAGCAAGCGAACGAAGGTCGCGACGCAGGAGCGACCGCAGGAGCCAGCGTGGGGAAACCCAACCACCCCGGGACCCAACGAAGGCGCCTCACCACCACGCCTTCACCAAGCGGGCGACGGAGGAGCCCGCGCCACAGGGCGGGCGGGAGCAAGCGAACGAAGGGCGCGACGCAGGAGCGACCGCAGGAGCCGGCGTGGGGTATTCCTCCGCTCTGGTCCTTGTGCCCTGAGAGCGTCATGATGGTCACCGACGGTGTTCGGATTCTTGGCCTTGGGGGGCGCGTCATGCCGGATCCAGAGGTGGAAGTTCCGCCGGATCCTCGGGTGGTTGCTGAAGTCAGGGAGCACAAGGGCCGCTTCGGTGAGCCCGCTGTGCGGTGGCTTTCACTCGGGCAGCTGGTGCGGACCGCGCAGGAAGTAGCGACCGCGACGGTTTTCGCGCGCTTCGCCGACAAACGCGACGTGATGGGGACCGCGCCAGCCGGCATCTACGCCTTGACGCCGCAGCAGCACAAAGAGCCGGTACGAGTCGACTTCACCGCGGACACCGGTGACGGGTTCAGCGCGACCTTCGCCATCGCCCGGCTCCTGACCAGCGGCCAGTCGACGGATCCCTCCGAGGCGGATCTCGGCCCGGCCGACCTCCTCGTCCTAGGCGGTGACGAGGTCTACCCAGTCGCCAGCGCCGAGGCGTACCAGCGTCGTTTCACCTCCGTGTTCCGAGCCGCCCGCCTCTGCTACCCGCAGTTCGTCAATCCCAAAACGCCCCTCCACGGTCCCCCTGTGCTGGCCCTCCCCGGGAACCACGACTGGTACGACGGCCTTTCCTCGTTCCGCCGCACCTTCTGTGAATCCTGGACCCGGATGACCGACACGGTCGATCCGGCCGGCCTGACTCCGGTCGGTTGCTACGAGCCCGACGAGGCAACCAAGGAACGCGAGACCGCCGGCGGTTGGACCACGATCCAGTCCCGCAGCTACTTCGCGATCCGGGTGCACCCGAAGTGGTGGATCTGGGGTGTCGACTCGCAACTCAACGCCCCGATCGATCCTGGTCAGCTGGCGTACTTCGATGCGGCCAAGGACAAGGTGGAGCCCGACCACGGCGTCGTACTGTGCACGTCCACTCCGAGCTGGCTGGAAGCCGAAGGGGAGAGCCCACCGGACTTCGAGCGCGAGTCGCCGCTCAGCACGATGGTGAACTTCCGCCGCCGCTACCTCGGGCAGCCGGAGGACCGCCGGCTCCGGATGATCGTGACCGGGGACAAGCATCACTACGCCCGGTACGCCGCACTCGAGCAGCAACCGACCGAGACCAAGTCGGCCGCAGGCGACAACCTGAGCTGGATCCCGGGTCCCGAGTTGGTCACCTGCGGCGGTGGTGGGGCGTTCACGTCACCCACTCACCATCTGAAGTCGCGCCTGTCGGTGCCCTGGGGCC
The DNA here is from genome assembly GCF_040639475.1 of Kribbella sp. NPDC023855. Taxonomy (NCBI): domain Bacteria; kingdom Bacillati; phylum Actinomycetota; class Actinomycetes; order Propionibacteriales; family Kribbellaceae; genus Kribbella; species Kribbella sp. NPDC023855. The sequence goes on along the minus strand of NZ_JBFAAA010000005.1, from coordinate 351,959 downwards.
GGCAGAAGCAGGACGCCGCCCGGCCGGTGACGCGGTACGAGCAGTGCACCGTCTACCCGAGCGAGCACGAGTCGAAGCGAATGCGCCGCGACATCTGGAAGATGGGGTTGCACAACGGCCCCGGGCTGCCGGCCGTCATCGGTGCTCTCGTCACGTGCGTGTTCTGGACGGTGGCGGGTCGTCCGCTCAACGACGTCGTGCGCTGGCCTTCGATCATTGCCTGTCTCGTCCTCGCCGGCCTCACCTACTCGTACGCGCTGACCGGAATCCGCGGTCGTCAAAGAGGCCGGTCGTGGGCGTTCCGCCTGATCAAGGTGGGGATCGCGGCCCTCGCGCATACCGCGGTCCATCTGCTCGGGATAGCGGTGGTCGCGTGGGTCGTGTGGGAGTTCCACGGCAGTGGCCGGCCGGCCTGGCTGCTGCTGGCTTACCTGCCGTTCGTGGTCTTCGGGACCCTGGTGTTCACGCTCTACCTGATCGTCAGCGACTGGTTCGGCTATCACGAGACCGAGGCCTTCGCCTCGACGCGTTCGACGAAGTACAAGAGCCTGCTCCGCCTCACGTTCTCCGACGACCGGGTCTCCGTGGACGTCATCGGCCTCGACCAGGTGCCGTCCGCGAGTCACCCGAAGACCCGCGTCACCGAAACGAAGCTGGAGCCACGGCTGATCGATCACTTCGAGGTCGGCCGTACCGACGACGAGCCCGGCCCAGCAACGTCAGGAGCCGAACCGCTATCCGTCGATGTGGTGGGCGACACGGAGGGCATCGGCGAGAACGCCTAAGACCGATCGGTCCTTGGGTCAACGGCCAGCGTGGTCGAGGACGCGAGCGAGGGCTGCGCGGCCCGCCGGCCCCCAGGCCTTCTTGCCACCCGGCAGTCCTTCCTCTCCGTTCCGGCCCATCGCGAGCAGGAACAGCGACTTCAGCACAGCCCACCCGAGCGACCGCTGCATCGTCGCCTCGTCCACTTCGCCGTACGCCGAGAAGAATCGCTCGGCCGCACCCTCGGGGAGCAACACCCAGGCCGCGGACAGATCAACCGCCGGATCGCCCGCGCAGATCTCCCCGAAGTCGATCACGCCGGACAGCGCGCCGTCGGTGACGACCACGTTCGCGGGATGAAGATCGCCGTGCAACCACAGCGCGGGGCCCGTCCACGCAGGAGCAGCCACCGCCGCCTCCCAGATCCGGCGTACTTCGGGAGCATCGCCAGCGCCGGCCAATGGGAACCAGTGCTCGATGCCGAGTTCGCTCAACGGGACGCTGCGCGTGGGACTGATGGGTGCGTCAGCAGGAGCATCGGTGTGCATTGCCCGGAGGAAATGGGCCAAAGTCTCGGCGGACTCGGCGCGATCGATCGGCGTACGGTCGGCCGGCTCGCCGGGGACCCAGCTGACGACGTGCCACGTCCACGGAAACCGCTCGGACGGCTCACCGGCACGCACCGGCACAGGGACCGGCAACGGCAGCCGCCGAGCCAGCAAAGGCAGCCACTGCCACTCAGTGCGCAACAACTCGGGAGCACCTTCCATCCGCGGAATCCGTACGGCGAACTCGTCCCCCAGCCGCCACATCTGGTTGCCCCAACCACCATCCACCTCCCGGATCTCCAGCCCAGCAAGATCCGGATGCTGCTCCTCGAGCAACCCGCGCACCAACTCCTCATCAACCGCAACCAAATCCATAACCAGGCAACCTACCCACAGCCGACAACCACGCCCCGGAGCGGGCAGAATGCTTGGGCATGGAGCTCCCCGGCGACGGTCATGTCCACAGCGAATGATCCTGGGACGCCGACCACGGCTCGATGGACGCCACCTGCGCACGAGCCGTCGCCCTCGGCCTTCCCTCCATTTTCACCGAGCACGTCGACTTCACCCCGTTCCGGGGCCGGTTTCCTGGTCGAGCAGTTCGGCGGCCTGGTGACGGACGGAACGCTCGTCGCCGCCGAACTCGATGCCGCCGGCTATCTGGAGTCGGTGGAACGCTGCCGCTCGAAGTATCCGGAGTTGAGAATCCTCACCGGCATGGAGATCGGCCAGCCGCACCTCCACGGCCCAGAACTCACCAAACTGCTTGCTAAGGGCAACTTTGATCGACTGATCGGCTCATTGCACTGCCTGCTCGACGGCACCGAGTACGCCGAACCGTGGGAGCTGTATCCGCATCACCCGGCCGACGAGATCCTGCGCGAGTACCTCACGGAGATCCCGAGAATGGTGGCTGGGTCCGACCAGTTCGAGGTGTTCGGCCACATCGACTACCCGATCCGGTCCTGGCCCGCCGAGGCCGAGCCGTTCGAACCGGCCGACTTCGAAGACGGACTACGCATGGCGCTCAGGGCCTTGGCCGATGGCGACCGGGCGCTCGAGATCAACACCCGGCTGCCGCTGCATCCGACGATCCTCGGCTGGTGGCGCGAGGAAGGCGGCCGCCGCGTCACCTTCGGCAGCGACGCCCACACACCTGGCACCTTAGCCACAGGCCTCGCCGACGCAGCCGCCTCGGCCTCAGCTCACGGCTTCCGCCCAGACCGCAAACCCGGAGACCCCTGGCTGCTCGCACCCCGGACCGGCTAGCGTCGGCTAGCGGGCGCCTGCCTCTTCGGTGGTCCATTGGTCGAGGAGAGGGGCGATTTGGCCGAGGATCTCGCGGGCCGCGGCGTACTCCGTGGCGCCGAACTCCTCCGCAAAGCGTTGCTCCAACTCACTCAGGTGCAGGTAGCCGTCGCGGGCTACCCGGCGGCCGTGGTCGGTGTAGGTGACCAGCTTGGCGCGCCGGTCCTCTGGGTCCGGACGCATTTCGAGGATGCCCAGGTCGACCATCTCGCGGATGATCTCGCCCATCGACTGCCGGGTGATCCCGGCGCGGGCCGCCATGTCGCTCGCGCGGGAGCCCTCCTCGGCCAGCGTGCCGAAGACGGAGTTGTGGGCCGGCTTCACCACCGGGTGGCCGCGCAGATGCGCGGTCCGCACCATGTCGGCCTGCAGTGCCCGGTTCGCCCGGTCGACCAGCGCGATCAGGGGCTTCTCGCCGAGCCGGGGCAGTTCAACCCTTGACATCCGTAAGGATTCCTTTCAATATTTCGACAGGAATCCTTACAGTATCAGGGGGAATGATGAAGACCCAGGAGCTACGCCCACTTGTGGCCAGCCTGTTCGCGAAAGGCCGCCACCGGACCACCCGGGTCGCCGTCGAGCAGGAGTTCCTGGTCGCCGACATCGCGACAGGCGCCGTCGTACCGATCGACCGAGTACGCCGAGCAGCCGGTACGGCGTACGCGCTCCCCTACCTCGCCTTCGAACCGGGCGGCCAGCTCGAGCTGAGCCTGCCGTGCGCCCCCGACTCGGCCACGTTGACGAGCACCCTCTGCGCCCTCACCGACGACCTCGCGCAGCACCTCGCCAAGGAAGGGATCCGCCTCGACGCACTCCCCTGTGACCCGCGACTCGAACACGAGGTTCCCCTGCAGCTCACAACTCCGCGGTACGTCGCAATGCATCGCCACTTCGACGCCATCGGCCCAGCCGGCCGGCGGATGATGCGCCGCACCGCCTCAACCCAGGTGTGCCTGGACTGGTGGCCGGGCCAAGCTGGCGCGGAGCAGTGGCAAGTCATCAACCTGGCCGGCCCGTTCCTGGCCGCGAGGTTCGCGCGGAGCGAAGGCCGAGAGGGACGGCTCTCCGCCTGGCTCGACCTCGACCCAGCCCGGACCGGCTTCGACGACCGGCTGCTGCGGGGCGACCCGATCTCGGCGTACACCGAATTCGCCGCCGGCGCCGCGGTTCTCACCACTCAAGGCCCGGCCGACCACCTGACCATGCTCTTCCCGCCTGTCCGCCCCCGCACGACGTACCTCGAAGTCCGTTTCCTCGACGCCCAAGAACCCGCCGCTGTCGGCAACGTCGTCACAGCCCTGTCAGCCCTGATGTACGACGACGACCGACGCCGGCGGACCCTCCAGGAACTCGGCCCCGAGCTTCCGCGCCTGGCCGAGCACTGGCGCGCGGCCGCGATGGGTGACCAAGCCACCGCTGATCGCGGTCGCGAACTGCTACCCGACTTGGAGCTGGTCGCATGAACGTCCTGTTCGTCACCGACCCACTCACCGGCCTGCGGGCCGACATCGACGCCACCATCGGCCTGATGGTCGCGACCCAGGACCTCGGATTCGACGTCTGGTACTGCGACCCCGCCGAGCTCGCCGTTGCCGACGGCAAGCTTCAGGTCCGCGCTCATCGGCTCCAACTCCGGCCGCGGCGGCGCCCGGCCGGTGGCGACCACCGCTGGATCATCGATCCGACCTGGTTCGACGAACTCGGCACCGAGGTCATCGGCATCGGCGCGTTCGACCTGGTGCACCTGCGCATCGACCCGCCGGTCGACGAGCGCTACCTCCACACGACGTACCTGCTCGACCTCGCCGAGGAAGCCGGCACTCGCGTGATCAACCGCCCCGAAGGAATCCGGGCCTTGCACGAGAAGCTCATCGCCCTGCGCTTCCCCGAGCTCTGCCCACCGACGTACGTCGGCGCCGACCTCGCCGCCCTGCGCGACTTCGTCGCAACCGTCGGTACGGCGGTCGTCAAACCCGTCGACGGCTTCGCCGGCCTCGACGTCTGGCTGGTCGGCAACAACCACACCGCGATCTCGTTGCTCGAATCGGCCACCCACGGCGGCCGTCGGCAGGTGATCGCTCAGCAGTACCTCCCAGCCGTTGAACACGGCAACAAACGGCTTTTCCTGCTCGACGCCGAAGTCGTCGGCGCGGTACTCCGCCGGCCGTGCGCGGACGACTTCCGGATCGGCCCGCCGATCGCGCCCGCGGACATCGACGACGCCGACCGGGCGATCGTCGCCGCGCTCCGCCCGCACCTGCTCCGGCACGGCATCGCACTGGCCGGCTTGGACGTCATCGGCGGCCGGCTGATCGAGGTCAACGTGACGTGTCCGGGTGGTATGCACAAGACCGACGCGCTGCTGGGCACCGAGCTCAGCCAGGCGATGGTCCACCGTCTCGCCGCATCAACCCATCAGTACGAAGGAGTTCTCCGATGAGTACCGTCACGATCGTCTGCATCGCCCTGATGGGCGTGCTGCTGTTCCTGCTCGGCGCCAACGTCACCCGCCATCGCGTGATCCGCGGCAAGAACGGCGGCGACCAGGCCTCGACCGACCCCACCGATCGGCTGCTGATCGCCATCCGCGCGCACGGCAACGCAGCGGAGTACGTCCCAACGCTGATCGTGCTGCTGCTGGTCTGCTCGGCGTTGTCCAGCAGTTGGTGGGTCGAGGCGCTGGCCGTCGCGGCTCTCGCCGTACGGACCACGCACGCCGTCGGCATGCTCCGGTCCCAGACGCTCGCCGCGCACGGCCCGCTCCGCGATATCGGTGCCCTCGGCACCTATCTCGTCGGTATCACGCTGGGCGTCACGGCCATTGCGGTCATCTGATCGGGGCGATGGTCTTCGTCCGGGCACCTTCGTAGGCGGCCAGCAGAATTCCCAGTACGGCGATGCCCTCCTCCTCCGTGTGGAGGGGGCGGGTCTTGCCGAGCAGGGAGTCGGCGAAATGGCCGATCTCGGCGGCAAAGGTGTCGACGGGATCCAGCTCGTACGTCTCGGTCTCGCCGGACCGGAGCAACGTGGTCAGACTATTGCCATCGCTCCGGAGCGACCCCAACTCGCCGACCACCGAGAAGCGCTCGGTACCCGGCGCCGGCTCGTAAGCCCAACTGGTCACCAGCTGCCCGATGACGCCGTTGTCGAACCTGATCAGCACCTGGGCGGAATCCTCGCCCTCCATGAACTTCAGCCGGTGCGTGGACAACATCGCGGTCGCCTCGACCGGCAGGGCACCGGCCAGATGCAGCATCAGGTACGTCGGGTGGTACCCGGTGTCGATCAGCTCGCCACCGCCACTCGTCTTGCTGCTCGCCCGCCAGCCCATGTTCGCCGGATCGAAGTCGTTGTAGAAGCTGTCGGTGGTCCGCACCTCGTACACGGTGCCGAGGAGTCCCGCCTCCAGCAGCTCCTTCGCCTTGGCCACTGCCGGCATGAACAGCTGGTTGTGCGCGCACATCAACGTCACGCCGTTGGCACTGACCGCCGCTCGCACCTGCGTCGCTTCGTCCACCGACAGGCACAACGGCTTCTCGCAGAGGATGTGCTTGCCCGCCTCCGCCGCCGCGACGATCGCGTCCTTGTGCAGGTGGTGCGGCAGGCAGATGTCGACGGCATCGAGCTCCTCACTCTCGAGCATCAAGCCATAGTCCGTGTACGCCGTCGCGCCCAGCTCGTGGCCGCGGTCAACAGCCGTCTGCTCCACCGCGTCGGCCACGGCGGTGATGCCGATCTTCGCGGCGTGCTCCTGATAGCCGCGAATGTGGGCGCCGGCGATGCCACCGCCGCCGATGAGTCCGACCTTGATCATCTGTCGATCTCCTGCCCTTCGTAGGCAACGGTTTTGCCGTGGGAGGCCGCCTCGTTGGCTGCGACGACCAAGCGGGTCAGTTCGACAGCGCGGGCCAGGTTGTCGTCGGCTCGGGTTCCCTCGGTGATGTGGTCGACCCACTGGGCAAAGGGGTCCTTGCCATGGTCGGGCACTGGCAACTGCTTGCCTCCAACCCGTATTACGTTGCCGTCGTCCGTGTAGGTCAGCGTGTTGTCGGTGCCGAAAAGCTCGATGGTGAAGGGATTCGGACTGGCGAACCCGGCCTCGATCACGCCGATCTTCTGGTCCGCGTAGCCGACGGTGACGACGGCGTTGTCTTCGAGCCCACGACCTGCCACGGACCGATAGGTCGCGCTGACCGTCTCCGGATCGGCGCCGAGGAACAGTTGCAGCAGGTAGACCGGGTGGCAGCCGAGGTCGGTCAGTGCGCCGCCGATGGCGGCCTTCGGATCGAAGAACCGCTGCGGCAGCCAGCCTTCGGCGCCATCTCGCGGAATGGCGCCGTCGTGCGACAGCCGCACCCGGCCGTAGGTGAGCTGTCCGAGCTCACCGCTAGCGATCACCTCCCAAATCGCCTGCGTGTAGCCATGAGCGAGCCGGGGCAACGAGACCACCAGCTCGACGCCCGCATCATCGGCGGCGGCAACGATCTCGTTGGCCTCGGCAACAGTTGGCGCGAGCAACTTCTCGGTGAAGATGTGCTTCCCCGCCGCGGCCGCCTGGACCATGATGTCGCGGTGCACGTCCGTAGCGGTCGTGACGATGACGCCGTCGAGGTCGGTGCGGTCCAGCAGCGCGCCGAGGTCGTTCGTGTACGGGACGCCGAACTGGTCCGCACCCGCCTGTCCGAGCTCCGCGTCGTCGTCCCAGACCGCGACGAGTTCCGTGCCGGGATGTTCCTGAGCTTGCCGTGCGTAGTCCTTCGCGTGAACGTGCCAGAACCCCAGAACCGCGAGTTTGAGCGGTTTCGCCACCGGTCATCCTCCAGCGCAATCGATTTCTCGGTCGCGCTCCACCGTACTGCGGACGGTGCCGGAGGACAGCCGGACCGGAGTGTCAGCGTCGCGGTGTCACTGCTTGACCGCGGCGATGTCCAGCTCCAGCGTGACCTGGTCACCGACGAAGAAGCCGCCGACCTCACCGATCGCGATCCACCGGACACCCCAGTCCTTGCGGTTGATCGTCAGCCGGCCGGTGAACCGGAGCCGGTCGTCGGTCCGGGTCAGCTCGAAAGGCACGGTGACCGGTTTGGTGACGCCGTGGATCGTGAGCGCGCCGGTGACGTCGTACCGCATCCTGCTCACCCGCTCGACCTTGGTGGAGGCAAACGTCATTGTGGGGTGCTCGGCCGTCTCCAGGAAACTTCGGCGCAGGTGATCGTCACGTTGCTTGTTGAACGTCTGGACACTGGCCGCCTGGACGGTGACCCGGACGGACGACTTCGACGGATCGGCGCCGTCGAGCTGAGCCGTGCCCTCGAATTCGTCGAACTGTCCACGGACCTTCGCCACGACCATGGTCGGTACGACGAAGGCGAGCTTGCTGTCGGTGCTGTCCAGGACGTAGGTGCCGGTGAGTTCGCTGAGCTGAGTCATGCCTGCAGACCCGCTGGGAGGTCGAAGACGGTTGAGGCGTTGGCCGGTGAGCCGGTGAGTGGGGTCATGTCGACGTACAGGACCTCGTATTTGCGTTCGGTGAAGCGCCAGCCGTCGGGCGTGCGCTGGTAAAGGTCGTGGTAGCGGGCGTAGTTGCGGTGGGATGAGCCGTCGTTGAAGTTGCCGAACTCCTCGACATAGCTGCGACCGGTCGCGGTGTCGCCGTCGAGCTGGATCGTGCCCAGGTGGACGGTCTGAATGAAGAACTGCCAGTTCCCCTGCAGCCGCTCGATGGCGGGGCGAATCTCGTCCCGGCCGGTGAACACCATGCCCGCATGAGGCATCCGCCACGTGCCGTCCTGGGTGAACAAACCCGCGAAGCGGTCCCAGTCGCGCATCATCGCCGAGTCCGCGAACTCGATCGGCAGCGCCTGGATCGCGAGCCTGTCGGCGGTAGCCTGAAGGTCGCTCATCTGGTCTTCTCCCTTGTTCGTTGTCGTCATGCGCTCCCCGACGAGACAGCGACCCAGGATGTGATGACCTCACAGTCCGGCCGGCCGTTTCGTCGGACCTCTCGAGCAGCCTGAGGAGGCGACGATGACCAGTGGTGACCCGAACCTGAGCGTGATCATGAGCGAGCGGCGGCAGCTGATCAACCTCGCGTACCGGCTGCTCGGCTCGCTGGCGGACGCGGAGGACGTCGTACAGGAGACGTACGCGCGGTGGTACGCGATGAGTCGCGAGCAGCAGGAGGCGATCAAGTCACCCGGCGCGTGGCTGACCACGGTCGCGAGCCGCATCTGCCTCGATCTTCTGGGGTCGGCGCGGGCGCGTCGGGAGAAGTACGTCGGCGAATGGATCCCGGAACCCGTGCCCGACCAGGCCGAACTCACCAAGCCCACCGACCCGGCCGACCGCGTCACCCTCGACGAGTCGATCAATATGGCGTTCCTCGTCGTACTGGAGTCGATGACCCCGGCCGAACGCGTCACCTTCATCCTGCACGACGTCTTCCGCTATCCGTTCCCCGAAGTGGCGACCATCGTCGGCCGTACTCCGGCAGCCTGCCGTCAGTTGGCGACGTCAGCACGCCGCCGCCTGCGCAACGCGGAGGCGACGGCGGCTCCCGCGGCTCCCCCGGCGGACCGGGCGGCGATCGTGCGGAACTTCAAGCAGGCTTGGGAAGCGAAGGACATCAAGGCGCTGATCAGTGTGCTCGATCCCAGCGCCACTGCCATCGGCGACGGTGGCGGGCTGGCGACTGCAGCACTCCACCCGGTCGAAGGCGGCGAGATGGTCGCCCGCTACTTCGTCGACCTGGCCGAACGCGCCGCCGGCCTGACACTGGTGGAACGCACCGTCAACGGGCAGCCCGGGTTGGTTGTCATGGACAACGACCAGACGGCTGCCGTGCTGGCCTTCGACATCACCGCCAACCACATCACCCACATCTGGGCAATCCGCAACCCCGAAAAACTCCGCCCCTGGCAGGCATAAAAACCCCACACCTGCTCCGACGGCCGCTCCTACGTCGCGTCCTCGTTCGCTAGCTCCCACCCACCCCCGGGCGCGGACTCCTCCGTCGCCCGCTTGGTGAAGGCGTTGCGTGCCAGCGAGCCTGGCTTGGCTACTCGCGTTGCACGCTGGCGTGTGCGTCGCCTGCTCGCGGGCGCGTCGCGTGGCCAGGAGTCCGGTGCGTCTCCTCGTGCATCGACTGCTTGATCGGCCGGCTGTCAGGTGACCAGGCTGATGGCGGTGGTTATGAGTTGGCGGTAGTGGGCGAGGTTTTTGGTGGGGGCTTGGACTAGGTGGTCGGTGGCTACTTTGAGGGCGGCGTTGATGGCTGCGGCTTGGACTTGGATTTCGAGAGAGTCGGGTGGGACGCCGGCTCGGGCGGCTAGGACTTCGGCGAAGGTGGTTTCTGAGCGCTCTCGCAGCATCAGGTAGGTGGCGCGCAGGGCGGGTTCGGTGTGCGTCATCCGGACGACCGCCAGCGCAGCCTTCAGCTCCGCGCCGGATGCGGACTCGAGACGCGGCAGGTACGCGGCCCGGAGGTGTTCGGTCAGGTCGAGTTCGGGCGGCCAGGCGCGTAGTACGGCCTGGAAGCCGTCGACCATCTTCGTGAGCAAAGGCTCGGCGCAGCTTTCCTTGCTGGCGAAGAGGCGCCAGAGGGTGCGTTCGGAGACTCCCGCGGCGCGTGCGATCTGCTCCCCGGAAGTAGCAGCCACGCCCTGTACTGCGAACAGCCGGACCGCGTGGCGCGAGATCTCGAGGAGCTGGAGCCGGCGCTGCTCTTCGCTCACCGGCGGCCGTCCCCGGCGGCTCGCGGTACCGCTGTCTGACCTGAGGTCCTCCACGCGGTGATTTAAGCATGCCGGATCCCCGTTCTTTATTGGCAGCAGCCGCCATCAATTGCTACGGTGAGTGACTCCACGATCACTGGAGGGGACCATGAGCGTTGCCGCCGACCGTCTTCAACTGCCGTTCGAGAGGCCGAACGTCCTCGACCTCGCCCCGCTGTACGACGTACTGCGCCGCGAAATGCCCATCACCCCCGTGACCACGCCCGCCGGAGATCCCGCATGGTTGGTCACCCGGTTCGCGGAGGTCCGCGACCTGCTCGGCGACAAGCGGCTCGGCCGTTCGCACCCCGAGCCGGAGCGAGCGGCACGCGTCACCACCGCCGGGATCCTCGACGGTCCCACCGGCGACTACGACACCGAGGAAGCCGACCACGCGAGGATGCGCCGGCTGCTGACGCCGGCGTTCTCGGCCAAGCGGATGCGGATGCTCACGGACTACATGCAGGAGCTCGTCGACGGGTACGTCGATCGGCTGATCGCCGAGCACGCCGCAGCGCCCGACGGCGTGGTCGATCTGCACTCCGGGCTGGCTCTGCCATTGCCGGTCGCGGTCATCTGCCGGCTCCTCGGAGTACCAGAAGGCGACGGCGAGTTGTTCCGCTCGCTGTCCGAACGGATGGCCGACGTCGCCAGCGGGCCGGACGCCCACCAGGCCCGGGACGAGTTCAACCGCTACATGGCCGGCCTGGTCGAGACCAAACGCCCACAGCTCGGCGAGGACGTGATCTCGGACCTCGTCCGGGCCCACACCGTGGACGAAGGCTTCGACTACGAGCAGATGATCCGGCTCTGCGTCGGACTGCTGTTCGCCGGACATGAGACGACGGTCAATCGCATCGGCCTGGGCACGCTGTTCCTGCTCACCCGCAACGAGCACTGGACCGCACTGACCGCCGACCCGGCCGGGCGAGTCGACGCGACCGTCGAGGAGATCATGCGGCTTGGTGCGCCCGGTGACCTCGGTCTACTCCGCTATGCCCGCACCGACCTCGACGTCGCCGGTGTCACCATCCAGCGGGGCGATGCCGTGATCCTCTCGATCAACGCCGCCAACCGCGACGCGTCCGTCTACAGCGCTGCCGAGACGTTCGACCCGGATCGACCGGAACGGACCCACCTCGGCTTCGGCCACGGCGCCCACTTCTGTATCGGCGCGAGCCTGGCTCGTACCGAACTGCGCGTCGTCTTCGCCACGCTGGCACACCGGCTCCCCGGCCTCCGACTCGCGAAGCCGCTCGATGAACTGGAAGTACGCAGCACGCTCACCGGCGGCGTCACCAGCCTGCCGGTGACCTGGTGAGGACGGAGGAGATCGTGAAGGTGGCCGTCGATCAGGACCTGTGCGTGGGATCAGGCCAGTGCGCGCTGACCGCCGACGACGTCTTCGACCAGAGCGACGAGGACGGGACCGTGGTCCTCCTGAACGCCACTCCCCCCGCCGACCGCAAGCCGGACATCCAGCACGCCGTCGCCCTCTGCCCAGCAGCCGCCATCACCCTGGAGCCGAACGAATAGGGGCCTCTGGCACCAAATAGCAGACGAGGAGCTTGAGGAAGAACAGGACGCTGAACCATTCGAACCCCTCAGGGAGCGGTACGACAGTCAGGTTGACCAGTACTGCGGCCATGTAGGCACCCATGGCGGCGGGGCGCTTCGCTTCGAGCTTGACCCTCTCGATCAGCAGAGCACCAGTCAGCAGAAGTGCCGTGTTGAGCAGAAACCACGCCCAAGCGGCATCCAGTACTACGAAAGCCATCGCCGCCAGGTAAGCGATGTGCGCCGTGACGAACGAGAGCCGCGAGCGGGACGGTTTGCTGTGGTACCAGCGTTTGGCGGCGTTGGTGGCATTGGTCATCACCCCGCCGACGAGATCCAGGCCGATCAGCACCGTGACCACCAACTGCGGCCATCCGGCCTGGACCGGCGCCGCCACCAGATGCCACCCGAGCAACGCCATGCACACCAACGATCCGGCCAGCTCCGTTCGCAGTTCGGTACGGGACTTGCCGGGTCCCATGAATCGCTCGAGCGATCCCTTCCACCCCGGCGGCGTGACCGGAACGGTCCAGTCGATCTCAGCTTTCATCGGGCTGCCTCCACAGTCCCTCCAGCAGACTCCAGACAACCGGAGACGGCTCTGCGCCTTTCTGCAGCTGGGCGGCTGCCCAGAGATCGGCGGCACGCAGTACGGCGGCACTGGTGGTCAGCAGGAGTTCGGGGTCCACGTCCGTCCTGATCACGCCGAGGGCCCGCCCGTTGTCGAGCACGGGCGCCAACCAGGGCGCGGGGTCCTGCGCAGTACTTGCATTGAGCAACGCCACATCCTCCGGATGGGCCAACCCGTGTGCCGTCAACCGCTCGGAGGCCTCGCGCAGCCGGGTCCAGAACTCCGTGGGAGAGTCCGCGTCCTGCCAGGACCCCAGCGCGTCGAGCATCCGCGTGTGGACGTCCTCGATCACTGCCGCGAACAGGTCCTCCTTCCCGTCGAAGTACTGGTAGGCAGAGGTCTTGGAGATCCCGAGCTCGGCGATGATCTGGTTGTAGGAAGCCCGGTCGAGCCCGTCCCGGGCGAAATGCGCACGGGCCACGCGCAGGATCAGCTCACGACGTTCGTCGGCCAGTCGGGAGAACCTCGGAAGTGGCATGTACCGATGGTACACCCCAGCGGTACACCGGGTCCGGTTGGCGAAGGTTGACGGCCGTGGCCACCAGGACCAGGCCGACCGCGACGAGCAGGACCGGCTGGTACCCCGTGTGCTCAGCAATCGCGATGCTCAGTGCGCCGCCGGCCAGGGTCACCAAAGAGGCCAGGCTGGTCAGGATGGTGAAGTCGCTGGCCGCGAACTGGCGCCGGGTGAGGTCCATCAGGATGGTGTTGACGGCGACCGAAGCCGCCGCATACGTCGCCGCGAAGAAGGACAGGACGGCAACCGTCAGAGGCACTGGAGCGAATCCGGCGCCAAGTGGGAGGAAGGCGGCAAGCGCCACTGCTTGACCGCCGCAGGACAAGGCGAGTACCTGGCTGCGGCCGAGCCGCCTGGTGAGGAAGCCGCCGAGGACTGCGCCGGCGACACCGAGGACACTGCCCGCCATCCCCACGACGACAGCGATCCGGTCTGGCGACCAGTCCGCGTCCACCAGCATCGGCGTCACCAGTGAGTAGCCACTTGTCGCGCCGATCCAGCTCAACGGCAGCAGCACGAAGGTCCATCGGCGTACGGCCGGTTCGCGGAAGACGGCGAGTAGGGTCGATATTGACTGGTGCTGGGCTCGCGGCCCTCGCTCCTCTTCGTGGTACGACGCGAGTTGCCACAGCGGCACGAGCGTGATCAGGGCGACGACGAGGACAGCTGCTTGCCATCCCCACCGCGAATACACCAACAGAGAAAGACCTCCACCGACGACATGGCCGAAGTATCCACCGGCCAGTCGCATGCCGCTGCCGAAGCCGCGGTCACCGTGCCGCAGCGTCCGCACAGCCAGGGCGTCGCCGGCAACGTCTTGCATCGCGGCGGTCTGCACGACCAGGAGAACGATGAGCAGGAGCAGGCCGAAGTCGTCCACCGGATCGATGGGCAGCAGCGCTGCGAGCCCCAGGGCCATGACGGGTTGAAGTACCAGGAGCCACGAGCGAAAGTGCCCTCGGCGAGCTCCGTACCGATCCAGCAGTGGGGCCCAGAGGAACTTGACGGCCAGCAGCAGTGCCGCGGCGTTGAGGGCCGCGAGCTGACTCAGTGAGGCGCCACGGTCGCGAAGGATCGCGACCAGGGCGAGGTGGATGAAGTTGATCGGTACGTACTGACTGGCCTGCAGAGTTGCGAGCAGCCGGTAGGTCTTGGCCGGGTTCGCGACTCCTTCGTCAACTGTCTGCGTCACCAGTGACTCCCAGCTGCCAGCTCGCCGCGGTGGAGCGTTCCGCGTAGAAGCGCGCGTACGTTCCTTGCCGGGCGATCAGCTCCTCGTGGCGGCCGACGTCGGTGGCACGGCCCGCCTCGATGACGACGATCTGATCCGCCTGCCGGACCGTGGACAGCCGATGGGCGATGACGATGACGGTGCGGCCGCTGCTGGTCAGAGCGTTCAGGCCGGCTGCCACCGCGGCCTCGTTCTCCGGATCCAATGCCGCGGTCGCCTCATCCAGAAGGACGATCGGTGCGTCCTTCAGCAATGCTCGGGCGACTGCCACGCGTTGCCGCTCACCGCCCGACAGCGCAAGGCCGCCTTCACCGACGCGAGTCTGCCAGCCGGCCGGCATGCGGTCGATGACTTCGTCCAGCCGTGATGCGGCCGCGGCTTCGGCCAGGTCGTCGTCCGTGGCGTCGGGAGCGGCCAGCCGGAGGTTCTCGGCGAGCGTTCCATCGAAGAGGTAGGTGTCCTGGAACACGATGGCGAGCTGACTCATCAAGCTGTCCGTGGTCAAGTCGCGGACATCGACGCCACCCACCCGGACGGTTCCTTCGTCGACGTCCCAGAAGCGGGAGATCAAGCGCAGGACCGTCGTCTTGCCGGCGCCGGACGGGCCGACCAGCGCGGTCATGGTGCCGGCCGGAATCCGCAGTCGGAGGCCGCTCAGGACCGGCTTTCCGTCGTACCCGAAGGTCACGTTGTCGAACTCCACCGCCCCGCCCGCACTGGTCTTCGGCTGCACCGGCTCGGGGAGTGCGGCAGTGTCGAGGACGGCGGCGATCCGGTCGATGGCGACCTCGGCGACGCGGATCGTGCCGAAGAGGTTGCCGATCTGCGCGAGTGGTTCGACGACGCGAGCGGCGAGCACCAGCAAGGCGATGCCTTCGGCAACGGACAGGTCGCCGCCGAGGGTCAGCAAGACGCCGGTGACGAGGACGGCCGTGAATCCCAGCTGGACAACGCCGATGTAGGCGATTTGAGGCAAGGTGTGTCGCGTCAGCGCGGTCCGGAACGCATGGCGCTGTTCGTCCAGCGCGCTTTCCATCGGAGCGAAGCCTTCGTGGGCACGACCGGTCGCACGGAGTACGGGCTGGGCTTGCGCGTACTCGATCGCGCGACTGGCCGCGGCAGAAGACGCCTCGTCCATCACCGCTTGCGTGTCGCGGACGATCGGCGCTGACCAGCGGAGCACCAGCATCGCCGCCGGCACGGCGACCACGAAGGCCAACCCCATCCGCCAATCGATCAGGAACACGCCCGCGACGACCGTCAGGGGCGTGGCGATGGACTGCACCAACTCAGGCCAGACGTGCGAGATGATGCCGGCCGCCGACGGCGTGGACTGCGCGACCGTTCGCGCGGTCCGACCGGATCGGTCGCCGACGAACCATCCCAACGGCAGGGTCAGCAGATGCCGGCCGAGTTGGTGCTGCAGATCGCGCATGATCTCGTGAGCGGTGCGATAACCGAGCGACTTCGCCCACCCCAGTGCGGCGAGATACGCGATGCCCAGGAGAGCCGCGACGCCGGTCCAGCGCAGTACGAGATCCAGATCGGGAGACGATTGGAGCAGAGCCTGCAACAGCGGGATGAGGGCGAGGAGGAGCAAACCCTGCAAGACGCCCAGTACGACGTACCGTGCGGTCAATGTCCGTACCGCGGTGGGGTGCGGCCAGATGGCGAGCAGTCGGTTGATCATCGGACAGCCTCCGCTCGGTGGAGCTGGTACTGCGCGGCCCACATCCGGGAGTACTTGCCGGCGCGGCTGATGAGTTCGTCGTGAGTGCCTTGTTCGACGATGCGTCCGCCGTCCAGAACCACGATCTGGTTGGCCCGCGCGATCGTGTGGAGGCGGTGCGCGACCACCAGCAGCGTGCGGCCGCGGGTCAGTTCGGCTAGCGCCTGCTGGACCGCCGCCTCGTTCTCGGGGTCGACGGACGCAGTCGCCTCGTCCAGCAAGACGATCGGCGCATCCTGCAGAATCGCCCGGGCGATGGTCAGTCGCTGTCTCTCGCCACCCGACAGGACGCCGCCGCGACTGGTGACGACCGTGTCGTAGCCGGCCGGCAACGCCATGATCACTTCATGAATCTGGGCCGCACGGGCGGCCGCCTCCACCTCGCGATCATCGGCGTCCGGCTTGCCGAGCCGGATGTTCTCGCGGATCGTTTCGCGAACCAGGACGACGTCCTGGAAGACGACCGCGACCATCCGCAGCAGTTCGTTGGGCGCGATCTCGCGGACGTCGACCTCGCCGATGCGGACCGTGCCTCCGGTGACGTCGAAGAAGCGTGGGACAAGGCGCATCAGGGTCGTCTTGCCCGAGCCGGACGGTCCGACGATGGCGGTCACTGATCCCACCGGGCAGTGCAGGTCGACCTGCTGCAGCACCTGGTTGTCGCCGTCGTAGCTGAAGTCGACCGCCGAGAACCGGACATCCCACCGCGAGGGAGTCCGCGGCTCGTCGACCGTGGGCAGCGCGGGTTCACGCAGTACTTCGGAGACTCGCCGGGCGGCGACACTGGCCTTGCGGAGTAGCTGCGTCCCCTGCACCAAGGTCATGTACGGCGCGGGAAGCCCGACACCGACCAGGATGAAGGGCAACAACTCCACCGGCTCAAGCCAACCGGCCGAAACCATGCCGGTCCCCGCGCCGACGATGATCACCAGAACCGCCGCGGGCGACAGCAGGGCCATGCTGGCGAACATCGCGCGTCCACTTTCCGCGGTCCACGCCGCCAACGCATCGCAGAACTCGTCGACCGAACTGGAGAAGCGCCGCCACGCCGTACCGGTCAGTCGATAGGCCTTGATCACCTGGATGCCGTCGACGTACTCAACTGTGGCATTGTTGATCGACTGCTGCGCAGCGGTGAGTTGCTTCATCCGGATGGGCATTGTTCGGTGTGCGGCCCGGATGGTGAGTGCGGACAGCGGAAGGATCGCCAGGGTGACGAGCGTCATCCGCCAGTCGACTGCGACGAGGTAGACGATCGCGGCGAGGGGAAGGCCGATCGCGCTCGCCATATCGAGGCCTGCGTGGGCGACCAGGTGATGTAGGTCGTCGATGTCGTCGTCGAGGACCTTCTTCAGCTCGCCCGATCCCTTCTTGCTGAACCATCCCAGCGGGACCGTCGCCAGATGGCGGGTGAGCCCGGCCCGGAGGTGGCGCTGAAGATCCGCGTCGGCGTAGTGCGTCAGCAGGTTGCCGACCACCAGCAGGCCAAGTCGGCATGCGGCGCCTGCCACTCCGACCACGAGCCAGGTCAGCACCGCGCGTCTTGGCTCCGCTTCGGTCAGCAGGGCCGCGGCGATTTCCGCCACTGCGACGTACGGCAGGAGGCCGAGCATCGAGCTGACCAAGGACAGCCCGGCGCCGACCAGTAGTCGCCCTCGTACTGCGTGGAACAACCCGTCCCGCCCGAGAAGGTCCACCTTCGTCGGCGACTTCCTGTCGACATCCCGACCAGATCTCATCAGCTCAGCTCTCCCTGTCTCACGGATGCGTACAACGTACACACAGGGGCAGCTTATTGACAACCGGATTCATGTTCAGTTGGTTAGGTGTGCTGCGGAGGTGGCGCGTCAGGCAGGGCGGAGGAAGCCGTGGACCAGGGCGGCCACGCCTGCAAGGAAGGCGTCTCGAGGAGTCACGGCCGGCGCGGAGGCGGCCACTTTCGCGAGCTCTGTGTATTCGCTGCCGGCCTCAGCGCCCTGGCGTCGGTAGGCCACCAGCGTCAGGTCGTCGAAGTGGCCGAACATCAACTGGCCCCAGACGAAGCGCCACATCGCCGAGTGGGCGAGGACAGCGGCCTCGTCATCCAGGCCGGCTTCGCGCAAGGCGGCGAACACGTGCTCGGAGATCGGCAAGGCGCTTGGCGGAAGCTCGGCCACCGAGAGGACCGCCTGAACACTCCACGGGTTGGCCGCCAGTACGTCGTACGCCTGAACCGCCGTGTCGACAACCCGCTGGGCCGGATCGGGCCCGGCCGGCAACGGCTGCCGAGACACCTGAGCCGCAAGATCCTCGAGCAGGCCGATGAGCAGTGAGCGCTTGTCCGCAACATGCCGATAGAGCGACATCGGCGACGTACCGATCTCCTCCGCCACACCACGCATGGTCAGCCGCTCCACCCCATCCCGCTCGACGAGCCGCAACGCAGCCGCAAGAATCCGCCCCCGACTAAGAGGCCCAGCCTTACCAACCCGCCCAACTCTCCGCTCACTACTCACCACCCCAGTCTGTCCGATCCCCACACCTACTCATGCGGCGGATGCATCAACTGAGCATCTTCTTGCATTGGACGTACCAAAATCTGGGTGCCTACGATCCTGGGGTATTCGTCCGCTGGGCAATGCTGAGGGAGTCGTTGGTCGATGGAGTATCGGTATGTGGGTCGGACTGGGCTGAAGGTCAGTGAGCTTTGTTTGGGGGCTATGACGTTTGGTGGGGATGCGGACGAGCCGGCCAGTCACGCGATGTTGGATGCGTTTGTCGATGCCGGGGGCAACTTCATTGACACCGCTGATGTTTATGGGGCTGGGCGGTCCGAAGAAATTGTTGGTAGTTGGCTCAAGACGAAGGACCGGGACTCGTTGGTCGTTGCCACCAAGGCTTATGGCGACATGGGGCCTGGGCCCAACGACGGGGGTAACGGGCGCAAGCACATCTTGTCGGCCGTGGAAGCGAGTCTGCGGCGGCTGGGCACCGACTACATCGATCTCTATCAGATGCACGTCTTCGACGACGCGACGCCGATGGAGGAAACGCTTTCGACGCTCGACACTCTCGTCCGCAGCGGGAAGGTCCGGTTCATCGGAGCCAGCAACCACACCGGCTGGCAACTGCAGAAAGGCGTCGACCTGGCCCGCCAGCACGGCTTCGAGCCCTATGTTTGCCTGCAGCCCTTGTACAACCTGCTCGACCGCGACGCCGAGTTCGAGCTCGTACCGATCTGCCTCAACGAAGGACTCGGACTGATCGCCTGGAGCCCACTCCGTGGCGGATGGCTGTCCGGCAAGTACCAGCGCGGCATGGACGGCCCACCCGCCGGCACGCGAGTCGACCAATCCGACCGCAACGGCGCCAGCGAGAACTGGAACGCCTACAACACCGACCGCACCTGGAACGTCATCGACGCCGTCACCGACATCGCCAAACAAACGGGGCACTCCCCCGCACAGGTCGCCCTCCGCTGGCTACTCCAACGCCCCGGCGTCACCGCTCCCATCATCGGAGCCCGGTCGATAGAACAATTGAGCGACAACCTCGGCGCAACCGGCTGGAACCTCACCGACGACCAGATGAACAACCTCACCACCGCCAGCCCGCTGCCCACCGTCTACCCGTACCAACTGCTCAACCAGTTCCGCCGCAAGTCCGCCTGATTGCGCAAAATCGGCAAACCACGGAAAGTTCGCAGCATGAACTGCTGCACTGGAACCCATGAACGCACCGACTTCCGAGGTTGTTGACCTGCCCTCGTTCACAGCAGAGACCGACGCGCTGCTGGCCCGGTTCGACGTACCGGCCGGGCCAGTGGACGAGGACCCGTACCAGGCGCTGCTCCGCGACCGGCTCGAACCACCGGATCCCGCGCTGGCCGGCGAATGCGACCCGGCAACCCGGCCGCGGGACCTCAAGATCGATCTCGGCGACCGTGTTCTCGAGGCGCGCGTCTACCTGCCGGCCGGCGACGAGCCTCGACCCGTCCTGCTGTGGCTGCACGGTGGCGGCTTCATCGGGGGCGACCTACGCGACATCGAGTACGCCGCGTCCGGACTCGCCGTCGCAGGCGACGTCGTGGTCGTATCGCTCAACTACCGGCTGGCACCCGAGCACCCCTACCCGGCAGCCCTCCAGGACACCCTCGACACGCTGAGTTGGCTGCGCGAGCACACCGCCGAAGTACAGGGCGACGGCCGCATCGCGGTCGGCGGGCAAAGTGCGGGTGCGGCCCTTGCTGCCGGCGCCTGCTTGGTTGCCCGCGACAACGGAGCGCCGCTGCCAGATCGACAAGTGCTCTGCTATCCCACCCTCGATCTCGGCCATGAAACAGAGTCCTCCCGGCTCTTCGATGGCGTCTTCTTGAGCATCGCGCCCGGCTGGGCCGACGAGCAGTACTTCCCGGCAGGAGAACTTCCGGCCGCTGCTGTGCCACTGCGAGCGAAGAGCCTGGCCGGTCTACCACCAGCGCTGATCCTCGCCGCTGGCCGCGATCCTCTCCGCGACGACGCCCGGATGTACGCCGACCGACTCGCTGCCGACGGAGTGCCCGCGCGCATCGTCGAGTACGCCGACACCATGCACGCCTTCCTCAACTTCCCAGCGGTGCTGTCGGCCGGTCGGCACGCGGTCGACCTGATCGGCGCCGACCTCCGCGACACGTTCCCCACCGCGCGATCAACCCGCACACCGACCACGTCCGCCGCTGAAGCGGTACGCCTCATCCGGGCCGATCGGCAACTGCTGTTCGATGCCTTGGGCAAGGTCACCGACCCGCGCGCACCCTATGCCGTTGCCGACGGCCCCCTCGGCCACTTCTGCCAGTCGCTCCATGACCTTGTCGCGCACATCTTGATGTGGGACGAGATCACCCTCGCCGTACTGCGGGAGGCTGCGGCCGGCCGGATCCATTGGAGCCTGGCCCCTCAGTGGGAGACGGTCGGAGCGGGCCGCGGCCTGAATGCTGGTGGCGTCGACGCGGGTCGGCACCTACCGTCCGAGCTGTTGATCGAGCGGCTGCACAGCGTCGTCGATGCGCTGACAGCCGAGATAGAACGCTACGACGAGCAGGCCTGGACCGACCCCTCCACAGGTGGCGGCTTCGACGGCAGCATCGGCGCGCTTGCCGAATACGCTGCCACTCCGCCCGACGGATCGCCGTACGGGCACGTCGCCCGCCACCTGCGGTAGGCCGTTCAGGTCAGCTCGTCGTGCCGGTGACCGTGGTACCGGTCTTGGTCACGTAGTAGGTGAGTTTGGTGCCGCTCCAGTAGTGGAAGGTCAGCGTGACCCGGGAGTTGTCCTTGACGGCGGCGAAGAAGTCCGGCGTCAGGGTGGTCAGTCCGGCGGTGTAGTTGGGGGCGAAGGCGCGGTCGAACTCCTTGAAGGAGGTCCAGTCGTGCGGACCCGCGTTGGAGCCGTCGGCGTACTTGGCTTCCATCGTGGCCAGCAGGTCGCCGCGGAAGGTCGTCGGGATGGCGAAGGAACTCGTCGTCCCGGTGGCCTCGCTCAGGATCGGCGCGTCGTACGTGATGAGGGTGATCCGCCACGGCACTCCCTTGGAGAAGCGGGCGGACAGTACGGCGTTCGTGCCGTACTCCCGTGAGCCGCTCAGCCTTGTCAAAAGCGGTGCTGTCAACGTGAGCTGGTCACCTTGGACGGTGTAGTCGGTACCACGGACCAGCTCGGTGGAGCCGTGACGCAAACCGATGAACGACGTTCCGTTGAGGTTCAGGGTGATCGTCTTGGCCGTGATGGCACTCGCCCGGGCGTTGAACACCTGGTCGGTGGAGGCAGTCCCCGAGCGGGTCGTCCAGCTCGACTTGATCTGCGCGAAGAGCTCCGGATCGCTCCACTGGAACGAGGTCCGGCCGAGGTGCTGGCCGTTGTCCCACAGCATCGTGGTGATCTTCTTGGTGCGGGCGTAGTAGCCGAGGGCCTCGAAGAACTTCAGCTTCTCACCCTGCTCGATGGTCCCGGTGTGCCGGTCGAAACCGAGCAGGCCGTACTCGCCGAGGATCACCGGGATGCCGCGGGCGACAAAGGTGTTGTAGACCCGGTCGAACGAGTCGGTCAGGTCCTTCTGCGCGGTCGCGTCGAAATGGGTGCCACCGGCAACGTTCACGCTGAACGGCCAGTACCCGTAGTAGTGCACGGTCGCGATCAGGTTGGGATCGTTGTAGCTGCCGATCGAGGTCGCCAGCGCGTCGAGCAGTACCTGGTCGGACGACGTGTGCAGGGTCGGCAGGACGAGCAGCCGGGTGGCGTTGTTGCCGCCGGACCGGCGCACGATGTCACGGAACGAGGTGTTCAACTCGTTGAGCAACTCGATTTCCTGAGCCTGGCCCGAGCTGTTGGCGAACTGCGGCTCGTTGACGCTCTCGAACGTCAGCTTGAGGCCGGCCGTCTTGAAGGCTTCCGCCAGTTGGGTCCAGATCGCGTTGTAGCGGCTGAGCACGCCGGTGCGATCGGCCGGCATGGTGTTGATCCACTGCCACGAATCGTGGTGGATGTTGATCATCACGTAGAGGTCGCGGGCCAGGGCCCAGCCGACAACCTCCTTGACACGGTTCAGGTACGCCGCCTCGATCGCGTGGCCGGGCGCCGGCCCGAGGTGGGCGCTCCACGTGACGGGGATGCGAATGCTCTTGAAGCCCTGCGCTTTCACGTTGTCCAGCAAGGCTTCCGTGATCCGCGGGTTCCCCCACGACGTCTCGTCGCTGCCCGTCGAGTCGAGCGTGTTGCCGACGTTCCACCCCGGCTGCATGGCCGCAACCGCAGCCATCGCATCGCCACCAGGACCAGGACCGGGACCGCCACCGCACAAGACACCGTTCAGCTCGAACGAGGACGGGTCCGTGTTGGATCCCGTCCAGCTGCCGTTGAAGCCGAACGACACCGAGGCGTTCGTCGCGATCTTGGCGTTGTGGTCGGCGTCCTCAGCCGTGACCCGGCTGCCGGACGTCGTGACCGTCGCGTTCCAGGCCTGGGTGACCTGCTGACCGGACGGCCACGTCCAGCCCACACGCCAGCCGTCGATCGGTTCGCCGAGGTTGGTCACCGTGACGTTGGCGGTGAACCCGCCAGGCCACTGGCTCGCCACCTTGTACGAAACGCTGCACCCGCTCGCTGCCGCGGCCGCATCGTCAGTCGCCACCAGGCCGGCACCGGCCACCAAGGTCGCGATGGCGGCCACCAGGACACCGACGCGATGCCGCAATCGTCGCGTTCTGCCTCTTGGGAACATGGAACTCCTCAATCTCACTTAACCGGGACGGCCTCAGGCGCACGAAGCGCCATTCAGGGTTGGAGCGGAGAACGGCGGCGTGCCACCGCCGAAGGTCGCGTTGTAGCCGATCGTGGCGGTACCACCGGTGGCGAGCCTGCCGTTCCAGGAGGCGTTCACGACCCGCACGGTGTCCCCCGTGTCGGTCCAGGTCGCGTTCCAGCCCTGGGTCACGGTCGCCCCCGGCGCGGAGAACGTCAGCGTCCACCCGTCGACAGCAGCCCCGCGATTCTCGATCACGATCTCGGCGGTGTAGCCGGTCTCCCAGGTGTTGACCACTCGATGCGTCACCTTGCACTGACCAGGCTGCGGGGTCGGCGTGGTTGGCGGAGGCGTGGTGGTGGGTGGCGGCGTCCAGTTGGCGGCAGCCGCCAGGTCGTACGCGCGCTGCGGCACAAACTGACCAGCGCTGGCAATGCACCCGTCCGCCTCACCCGGCGGTTTTACCCACAGGAACGCGGCAATCTGCCCGTCACCGGTCTGATCCGTACTCGGCGTACCGACGGCTCGGCCGGCCGGGTCGCACCATTCACTCCCCAACGGCCCATTGCCGTTGCGGCTGGTGTCGATCACCGCACGAAGCCGGGAGTCGCCCACCGAGTTCAGTACCGCCTTGGCGAAGGCGTTCTCGTCGGCGGTCGTCCGGTAGTTCGACACGTTGGTGGAGATGCCGTCGGCGCTGTTCGAGATGTCAGCGGCCCGCAGTCGTGCCGCGGCCTCCCCTGGCGACAACCACGCGGAGTGGCCGATATCGAAGTACACCTTCGTCTGCGCCGACCCGGACTTGAGTTTCTTGCCCGCATAGGCCATCGACGCCTTCGTCTGGTTCTGCTGGTCCGACGACTGGCAGCTCGTCATGATCGGCAGCACGTCCGGTTCCAGGACGATCGCCGCCGGCCGGCCGGCCACACCCGCCGCCACCTGGTCGACCCAGGCCCGGTACGCCTCGTGTGACGGCGCTCCGCCGCTGCTGGCACCACCGCAGTCGCGGTTGGGGATGTTGTAGACGACCAGGATCGGCACCTTGCCGGCCGCCGCGGCGGCGCCGACGTAGGCGTCGACCTCGGCCCGGACCGTGCCGGTGTTCGTGGTGGTGAACCACTTGCCCTGCGGTGTGGCCGCGATCCGGTCCCGGATCATCGGCGTGCGGGAGTCGTTGGGGTTTGCCGCGACCCACTTGGCCGCGCTGGTGCTGGGGTCCACGTAGAAGGGCGAGCCGGCGGCGTGCGCGGTTCGCCCCGTAGCGAGGGCGGCAGCACTCGCGACGAGCGCAACCGCGAGCACAGCGGCAGCAGAAGTCAGGGCGGCGGTCGGTCCGCGGGAAGTCAGAGTTGTCGATCGCATGGCGGGTCCTCGCAGTGTCGGTGGGCGGCCGTGCACTTGGGAGCGCTCCCAGAATGGCTCGAACTGTAACCGGCGGGAAACGGCGAGTAAAGAGTCCACCGGAACTTTCGTGGCCCGCGGCTGCTTGCCGCCGCAACTCGGCAGCCCGGCGGAATCCGAAACGTTTAACCCCTCGACATTCCCTTTCCACCGCGCCGCCCGGGCCTTACGCTGCCGAATCTGGGAGCGCTCCCAGAAGGCATCTCCCCACCGCCCCGGACCTTGCCACGCACGTCCCCCCAGGCCTGGCACGCGTCCCGAACTGCCTTCGGAGGTACTCGTGCGAAGCTGCATGGCGAGAGCGTTGACAGTCACCGTCGTCACCTTGCTCACGGTCCTGATCTGCCCCGTGCCACCCGCCGCGTCGGCGGCACCCGCGTACAACTACGGGGAGGCACTGCAGAAGTCCATCTGGTTCTACGACGCGCAGCGCTCGGGCAAGCTGCCCGCGGACAACCGCGTCAGCTGGCGCGGCGACTCGGCACTGCGCGACGGCAGCGATGCCGGCCTCGACCTGTCCGGTGGCTTCTACGACGCGGGCGACCATGTGAAGTTCGGGCTGCCCTTCGCGGCCGGCCTGTCGATGCTCGCCTGGGGCGCGGTCGAGAACCGGGACGCGTACGTCGGCTCCGGCCAGCTCGAGCACCTGATGGCGAACCTGCGCTGGGGCACCGACTGGATCATCAAGGCACACCCGGCCCCGAACGTGGTCTACGGCCAGGTCGGCGCGGGCGACCCCGACCACGCCTGGTGGGGCTCGGCCGAGGTGATGACGATGGCCCGTCCGTCGTACAAGGTCGACGCATCCTGCCCCGGCTCGGACCTCGCGGGTGAGTACGCCGCGGCGACCGCTTCGGCCGCGATGGTGTTCAAGGAGACTGACCCGGCCTACGCGGCGACGTTGCTGACGCATGCCAAACAGCTCTACAGCTTTGCCGACACGTACCGCGGCAAGTACAGCGACTGCATCACCGACGCCGCCAAGTTCTACAACTCCTGGAGCGGCTACCAGGACGAACTCGTCTGGGGCGCGATCTGGCTGTACCGCGCAACGGGCGACGCGTCGTACCTGGCCAAGGCCAAGGCGGAGTACCTGAAGCTCTCGACCGAGCCGCAAAGCTCCGAGCGGTCCTACCGGTGGACGATCGCCTGGGACGACAAGTCCTACGGCGCCTACGTGTTGCTGGCCAAGCTGACCGGCGAGCAGATGTACGTCGCCGACGCCAACCGTTGGCTGGACTACTGGACCACCGGCTACAACGGCAACCGGATCCGCTACTCCCCCGGTGGCCAGGCAGTACTCGATACCTGGGGCTCTCTGCGCTACGCAGCCAATACCGCGTTCGTCGCTCTGGTGTACTCCGACTGGCTGGCCACTCGGGACAGTGCCCGGGCCAGGACCTATCACGACTTCGGTGCGCGGCAGATCAACTACGCGCTCGGCGACAACCCGCGCAACTCCAGCTATGTCGTGGGCTTCGGTGCCAACCCGCCCCGTAACCCCCACCACCGGACGGCGCACGGTTCCTGGAGCGACAGCATTCAGGAACCCGCGATCAGCAGGCACACCCTGTCCGGAGCCCTGGTCGGCGGTCCCAAGAGCAACGACGACGCGTACACCGACAGCCGCAGCGACTACGTGATGAACGAGGTCGCGCTGGACTACAACGCCGGCTTCACCGGTGCGCTCGCCCGGCTGTACAAGGAGTACGGCGGTACTCCGCTGGCGAACTTCCCAGTTGCGGAGACCCCTGACGGCCCCGAGCTGACCGTGCAGGCGTCGGTGAACCAGGCAAGCACCCAGTTCACCGAGATCAAGGCCTTCGTGCTCAACAAGAGCGCCTGGCCCGCGCGGACCTTCAACGGCACCATGCGCTACTACTTCACGCTCGATGGCGCCACGACGCCCGGCCAGCTCACTGTCACCACCAACTACAACCAGTGCGGCACGGCAAGCGGCCCGGTCCAGCACAGCGGCTCGGTGTACTACGTGGAGATCCGCTGTACCGGCGTCGCCCCGGCCGGGCAGTCGGCGTACCGCAAGGAAGTCCAGTTCCGTATTGCCAGCTCCGGGACCTGGGACCCGGCCAACGACTGGTCCTACGCGGGTCTGAGCACCGGCAACACGGTCACTCAGACCGACCGGATCGTTCTGCACCAAGACGGCAAGCTGGTCTGGGGCGCCGAGCCGAACGGTACGGTCGACCGCGAGCCACCCGGCGCGCCCACCCTGCTGAAGGCCTCGACCGTGACCGGCAGCAGCGTCACCCTGAGCTGGGCCGCGTCCACCGACAACGTTGGCGTGACCGGCTACGAGGTCCTCAACGGCACGACAGTGATCGGCTCCACCGCCACCACCAGCCTGCAGATCACCGGCCTGGCACCGGACACTTCCTACCCGCTTTCCGTGCGAGCCAAGGATGCCGCAGGCAACGTTTCTGACCCGGCTCTCATCACCGTGCGGACCACAACCGCACCAGCGAGCACGCTGACCGTGCAGCACAAGGGGTCCTCGCCCGCGACTACGAACCAGATCGGCGCCACTCTCCAGGCATCCAACCGCGGCACGGCGAGCATCGGCCTGACCACGGTGACGCTGCGGTACTGGTTCACCGGCGATGCGTCCTCCCCCACCTACCAGGTGTGGTGCGACTGGGCCCAGGCAGGTTGCGCCAACGTCCGGGCACGAGTCGTCAGGCCGGCTTCGGCCCGGCCCGGCGCGGACGCCTACCTGGAGGTCAGCTTCACCGCCGGCAGTCTCGCGCCCGGCGCGAGTACCGGCGAGATCCAGCTGCGCGTGGCGAAGTCCGACTGGTCCGGCTTCAACCAGGCCGACGACCACAGCTACCGGGTGAGCAGTTCGCTCACCGACTTCGATCGGGTCACCGGCTACTCCGGCGGTGTCCTCTCCTGGGGCGTCGAGCCCTGACCAGCCTCGGTGGCGGGAGGTTCCGCGTACCGGGGCGTCCCGCATCGATCGCAAGCCCATGGGTCACCGGCTGACCCCTGACGAGGAGGATGGATGACACATCACACCAGAGGGCGATGGTTACGTACCAGACCGCTCGCCCTGGCAATAGCAGTAGTGACAGCTGCGGGGCTGATACCGCTGGTCGCGCCCCCGGCACACGCCGCGGTGGCCTGCTCGGTGAACTACAACGTGGTGAACGAGTGGGCCAACGGGTTCGTCGCCGACGTGACGATCAAGAACGAAGGCGATCCGATCAACGGGTGGACCCTCACCTGGACCTTCCCGAACGGCCAGCAGGTGACGAACCTGTGGAACGGCAGCCACACGCAGTCCGGCGCCAAGGTCACCGTCACACCGGTGGACTGGAACCGGAACATCGCCACCGGCGGTACCGCGACCGTCGGCTTCCAGGGCACGAAGGGAGCAACGAACGGCAAACCGACCGACTTCGCGGTCAACGGCGTCTCGTGCACCGGCGGCAACAAGGCCCCGACGGTGGCGGTGACCTCTCCGACAGCTGGGCAGTCGTTCCAGAACGGGCAGGCAATCCCGCTCGAGGCCACCGCGGCCGACAGCGACGGCACTGTGTCGAAGGTCGAGTTCCTGGCTGACGGGGTCGTGGTCGCCACCGACACGACCGCTCCCTACCAGGGCTCGTGGCCGGGCGCGTCCGTCGGTGACCACGCCGTCGCGGCCCGCGCGACCGACAACCTCGGCCTGGTCACCACGACGGCACCCGTGCCGATCAAGGTCATCGCCGGGGCGACGATCGTGGCCACGCCGGCGACGCTCAACGTCAAGCAGGGCGGCACGGCACAGTTCGGCGTGACGCTGGCGAGTCAGCCGTCGTCCTCGGTGACCGTGGCAGTAGCCCGCTCGTCCGGCAGTACGGATCTCACCGCGGCACCAACCTCGCTGACGTTCACCACGGCGAACTGGAACACGCCGCAGAACGTGACGGTCAGCTCAGCGGCAAACGGCGGCGCCCTGGTGACAGCCGTCTTCTCCGCGACCGCCACGGGCTACGCGGCGGCCTCGGTGACCGCCAAGGAGATCTCGGCGACCATTCCTCCGTTCCAGGAAGCGTTCCTCGCGCAGTACAACAAGATCAAGGACCCGGCGAGCGGGTACTTCCGCAAGTTCGGCGACTTGCTGGTGCCGTACCACGCGGTGGAGACGCTGATGGTCGAGGCGCCGGACCACGGGCACCAGACGACGTCGGAGGCGTTCAGCTACTACCTGTGGCTGGAGGCGAGCTACGGCAAGATCAGCGGTGACTGGGCTCCGTTCAAGGCGGCGTGGGCCTCGATGGAGAAGTACATCATTCCGGCCAAGGCCGATCAGCCGACCAACGACAAGTACAACCCCAGCAAGCCCGCCACCTACGCGCCCGAGCACAACAGGATGGACAAGTACCCCTCCGTGCTGGACTCGAGCGTCTCGGTGGGCCAGGACCCGATCGCCGCCGAGCTGAAGTCGGCGTACGGCACCGACGACATCTACGGCATGCACTGGCTGCTGGACGTCGACAACACCCTCGGCTTCGGCCGGTGCGGTGACGGTACGACGGCGCCGTCGTACATCAACACCTATCAGCGCGGCTCGTCGGAGTCGGTCTGGGAGACCATCCCGCAGCCGTCCTGCGACACGTTCAAGCACGGTGGCCCCAACGGCTACCTGGACCTGTTCACCAAGGACGCGTCGTACGCCAAGCAGTGGAAGTACACCAACGCGCCGGACGCGGATGCGCGTGCGGTCCAGGTGGCGCTGTTCGCCGAGCAGTGGGCGACCGCGCAGGGCAAGCAGGGCGAGATCGCGCCGGAGCTGGCCAAGGCCGCGAAGATGGGCGACTACCTGCGGTACGCGATGTTCGACAAGTACTTCAAGAAGATCGGCAACTGCGTAGGACCCGCGGCCTGCGCGGCTGGTACCGGCAAGGACAGCTCGCACTACCTGATGTCCTGGTACTACGCCTGGGGTGGCGCGACGGACACTTCGGCAGGCTGGGCCTGGCGCATCGGTGACGGTGCCTCGCACCAGGGGTACCAAAACCCGCTGGCGGCGTACGCGCTCGCACAGGTTCCCTCGCTGAAGCCGAAGTCGGCCACAGGTCAGCAGGACTGGGCCAAGAGCATGGACCGGCAACTGGAGGTCCTGCAGTGGCTGCAGTCGGCCGACGGCGGCATTGCCGGCGGTGTCACGAACAGCTGGGAAGGCAACTACGGCACACCTCCCGCGGGTACGCCGACGTTCTACGGCATGTTCTACGACGCGCACCCGGTCTGGCGCGACCCGCCGTCGAACCGGTGGTTCGGCTTCCAGGTCTGGCAGATGGAGCGGACGGCCGCGCTGTACCGGATGACCGGTGACGCCCGGGCGAAGAAGATCCTGGACAAGTGGGTGCCCTGGGCAATCGCCAACACCACCATCGGTACCGGCGGCAACTTCCAGATCCCGTCGGACCTGCAGTGGACCGGCGCACCTGACACGTGGAACCCCGTCACGCCGGGCGCGAACGCGAGCCTTCGGGTCAGCGTGCTCAACCACAGCAAGGATGTCGGCGTGGCGGCGTCGCTCGCCAAGACCTTGCTGAACTACGCAGCCAAGTCGGGCACCGCCCCGGCAAAGACCGCAGGCGAGGGCCTGCTGACAGCACTGCTGTCGAACCAGACCGCCAAGGGCATCGCGGTGCCGGAGACCCGGACCGACTACGGCCGCTTCGACGACAAGTACAACGCAACAACCGGCGAAGGCACCTACGTGCCGCCGGGCTGGACCGGCAAGATGCCCAACGGAGACGCGATCGGCCAGGACTCCACCTTCCTGTCGATCAGGTCCTTCTACCGCAATGACCCCGACTGGCCCAAGGTCCAAGCCCACCTCGACGGCGGGCCGGCCCCAACCTTCACCTACCACCGCTTCTGGGCCCAAGCAGAGATCGCCACGGCGTTCTCCCTCCACGCGGAGCTGTTCGGCTAACTCCGTCAAGCACTGACGCGCGCCCCCGGTTTCACCTGGCCGGGGGCGCGTTTCATGCGCCGGAGAGCGGGCCGCGGAGGGCTGAGATCGGTGGGGCGAAGAAGTAGCCGCCGCCGGTGGGAGTGACCAGGTCCTCGGGGAGCTCGATCGTGGTGGTCGACCCGTCGGCGGCCGGGAGGTCGACGGTCCGGCGGCGGTCGCCGCGCAGGTCGCGCTGGCCGATGATCGGATCGACGCCGCCGACATGAGGTTGCACGGGCGAGTTGGCCCACCGGCGGGTGACGAACTCGAACTGGTCCTCGATGGAGGCCATGTACGCCGCGAACAGCAGACCGCGTTCGGCCGACTCGAGTTCGGGCGGCGGATCGGCGACGCCGGCGAGCGGTTCGCCGTACGGGATGCCACGGCGCAGCATCAGCCGCAGGAACGTGTCCGCGGGCGCGCCGAAGTCGGTGCCGCTGTCGCGCGGGTTGACCTTGCGGATGTGCCCGGCGAACGGGCACACCTGGCCGAGCAGGTCCTCGGTCGCGGGCCGGTGCGTGTCGCCGGGGTACCCGGGGAGATCAACCAGCACGGACGAGCGAGTGTCGTCATCGAACAGGAAGTGGTTGTTGGCGAACTCGTCACCGGCCAGCGCGGCGTCATCAGCCGCCGGCGACCGCAGCAGCGGAGCCCCACTCGGCCAGCGACCGACGAGCATCGACGCGAGTCTGACCGGGGTCGTCCCCACCGCCGCGGCGGCCGTCGTCGCCAGCTCCCAGAAGCCGGCCACATCCTGGTCGAGACGCCGGCACACCAGGTAGGAACCGCGCCGGGCCCAGTCGGGGAAGGCCGTGGACGCCGGCGCCGGCGTCTTCGGGTCCTGATGGTGCTGGCGGGGCTCGCCGAGGAGGAACTGCCCAGGCCACACCAACGGCTGGCCGGGCTTGGCGAAGAGCTCGGCGTGCGGGTCGCCGGCATCGAGGAAGCGGGGAGTGAGGTGATCGCTCGGCGAGGTTGACCGCCGGCCGCGGACGCCGGGCTGGGAGATGCCGTCCTTGAACCCGAAGTGCTCGTGCCCCTGGAGGTTTCCCGGCAGTGTGTCGCCGCGCTGACCGTGCAGCAGAGTGATGCCCTGGGCAACGGCCTCGTCGAGGATCTCCTCGACCGCGGCAGCCAGGCCCTTCGGGTCATCGGCGGCAACGATCACCAACGCGTCGGCTTCGTTGTCCGGGCCGCCCACCAGCCAGTTCGCCCGATGCCCACGCTGAGCGGGGTCGGTCGGGTCGCCCAGGTAGGTGGACCGTTCGGCCAGGCCCTGCCGGAAGCTCTGGTCACCGAAGGCCTGCGCGTCAGCGTCGCCGGCCAGCGCCGCGATGCCTGGGAAAGAGAACGCGACCGCGGTCCAGGTGGCGGTGAGCCCTGGTTCGCGGACTCCAAACCACAGGCGCAGCGCGCGGAACTCACGCCGGAAGTCCAGTACCTCGTCCATGGCGGTGATCCGGGGCGCCATCCAGCCGACCCACTCGCGGGCATCGTCGAGGTCCCCGAAGCGCAGGAACAGGAACTCCTGATGGTCTTTGTTGAACCCAGGGACGATGTTGCCCTGGATGTCGGCGGCAGCCTCGGCGTCGTACACAGGCTCATCGGGCAGCGCCTGCGGAACCGGGGCGCGACGCGCACTGGTCGCCTCCCGGATCAAGTCCGGTTGACCGGTCCCGGAGGCCTCGAGGACGGAACCGTCGACCGGTGACGGCAGCTCGATGCCGGACAGCAGGGCGGTCCGGGTTTCCGCGAGGGCGGCCAGTGCGGCGGCCGCGTCGGCTCTCACCGCGGGTCCTGGTCGATGATGCCGTGCGCCGCCATGATCACGTGTTCGGCGAGCTGGCCGCCAAACTCCACGGGGCGGCCGCCGATGCGGATGTCGCCCACCCGGTAACCGGCTGCCGCCGGCACCTCGTAGACGACCCGTAGCGCCGCACCCCGCCGGCCGCGGACAACGGTCCAGTGGTCCGCCACCGGCTCACCGTCTGGATCGGTCCACCCTGAATCGTCCCAGTCGATCATCACCGGGCCGGGTGGGTTCTGGGTGGCCACGGCGTACCCCTTCCGGCTGATCGACCACAGGTCGAGGTTGATCCGGGCATCGGCGCCGGTCTGCCGGCCGTACGGCAGCGCGTCGTACCCGTCGAGTGCCGTGCCGGTCTGCTCGACCTCCTGGGAGACGCCGAGCAGGTCCTTCATCGAGTTGATCGGCATCACGTAGTGCACGATGCCGTCCTTCGTGTTCCACCGGTTCATCGGCTTGTAGTTGCCCTTGGCATCGAACAGGTGAGCACGCCGGACCGCGGGATCCACCAGCTCCCGGTACAGCGCCAGGACCCGGTCAGGGTCGACCGCGGCCAGCAACTTCCAGTACTCCGGTGTCTCCGTCGTGAACGTGACGCGCACGATGACGCCGTCGGGATCACGGTCCACGTGCCACTCGAGGTACTCGATCTGGGTCGATCGCTGCTCCCCCGCGGCGAACGCGGCGACGCGATCGTCGCGATGCTCCATCAACAACGGTCGGGAGAATCCGGTCCAGGTGTAGGCACGGGTCGCGGTCACCTCGAGTTTGCGCTGGCTGGGATCCACATAGGCACCGGACCCACTGAGCGCCGTCGACGGCGCGATCAGGCGGTTGATCAGAGTGTGCCACCGATCGAACAGCTCAGAGCCGGCCGGCACGTCCCGGATCGACCCCGGCGTCCCGAACTTCCGCACCAAGCCCATGAGCCAGCACCCTATGCCACCCCGGTCACTCCCGGTAGGCACGCCAACGGACAACCACCTGCAACTTGCTGCAACCAGTCACACGGCGGAACTGCAGTGACGCAGGGGCCGGCGCACGACCCAACAACACCGGCACCGCGACACCGGCTGAGGCCGCCAGTCTTCACAAGCGGGCGACGCAGGAGCCCGCGCCCCGGGCGGGTGGGAGCTAGCGAACGCGGACGCGACGTAGGAGCGGACGGCGGAGCCGGCGTGGGGCTTGCACCAGCCACGCCAGAGCCGCTCGCCACCCCACGCCGTCACCCAGCGGGTGCCGGGAACTTCAGTCGTACATCTTGTCCAGCAGGTCGCCGTATGTCGTCTCGACGTGCTTGCGCTTCAGCTTCAGGCTCGGGGTCATCTCGCCGCCCTCGACGGTCAGGTCGCGGTCGAGGATGGTGAACTTCTTGATGGTTTCCCAGCGGTTGAGGCCGGCGTTCAGTTCGTCGACGTAGCCCTGGACCATCTTCTGGGCGGCGTCCGAGGTGACGATCTCGGCGTACGACTTGCCCGCCAGGCCGTTCTGCTCGGCCCACGGCACGATCGCGTCCGGGTCGAGCGTCACCAGCGCGCTG
The DNA here is from genome assembly GCF_040639475.1 of Kribbella sp. NPDC023855. Classification (NCBI taxonomy): domain Bacteria; kingdom Bacillati; phylum Actinomycetota; class Actinomycetes; order Propionibacteriales; family Kribbellaceae; genus Kribbella; species Kribbella sp. NPDC023855. The sequence continues at coordinate 317,927 of NZ_JBFAAA010000005.1, read as the reverse complement.
ACGAAGTTGCGCTGGTTGCCGTGGACAAGGAACTGGCTGGCGTACGGGCAGATCATCTTGAACCGGCCCTCGATCACCTGCGGTGCGACGTACTTGCCACCGGAGGTCTTGAAGAGGTCCTTCTTCCGGTCGGTGATGAAGAGGAACTCGTCCTCGAAGTGCCCGATGTCCCCGGTGTGGAACCAGCCGTCGGCGTCGATCACCTCAGCAGTCTGCTCCGGCAGGTTGTGGTACCCGCTCATCACGCCGGGACCCTTGATCAGGATCTCGCCGTCCTCGGCGATCTTGAACTGCGCCGCCGGGAACGCCGGGCCCACGCTGCCGAGCCGGTACTGATCCGGCCGGTTCAGCGTCGAGCCGGCGGCGGTCTCGGACAACCCGTAGCCCTCGAGAATCAGCAGGCCGGCCGCGTGGAACCACTCCGACAGCTTCTTGTCCAGCGCCGCGGACCCCGACACGAAGAAGCGGATCCGCCCACCGAAGCGAGCCCGGATCTTGGAGAGCACGAGCTTGTCGGCCAGCGAGTACTGCGCGGCCAGGACGCCGCCCGGCTCCTTCCCCTGCTGCCGGAGCTCCGACACCCGCGCGCCGACGCCGAAGGCCCAGTGGAAGAGCTTCGCCTTGACCCCGCCCTCGGCCTCCATCATCGTGACGATCCGGCCGTGGGCCTTCTCGAAGACGCGCGGCGCGGCCGCCATGAACGTCGGCTGGACCACGGCGGCGTTCTCGACGATCTTGTCCACCCGGCCGTCGATCGCGGTCGCGAACCCGATCTGGAACTGCACGGCCAGCAGCACCTGCCCGAACACGTGCGACAGCGGCAGCCACAGCAGTTGCAGGTCGTCCGGGCTGAGCACCCTGATGCCCTCGACCGCGGCGCCCTCGTACGTCCAGACCGAGTGCGGCAGCCGGACACCCTTCGGCCGGCCGGTCGTCCCCGAGGTGTAGACGAGCGTGCAGAGGTGCTCCGGCTTGACCTGCGCGACCCGCGAATCGACCGAGTCCGGCTGGTCGTCGAGCTGCTTGGCGCCGAGGTCGTCGAGGGTGGCGAGGCTGATCACCCAGTCGCCGTCACGCTCCTCGGGTTCACCGTCGATCAGCACCACCTTGTGCACCGACGGCAGCTCCGCCTTGTGCTCGCGCAGCTTGTCGACCTGGCTGGCGTCCTCGGCGAAGATGACCTGCACTTCGGCGTCGGCGGCGATGTACGCGACATCGGCGGCCATCGTCGTCGGGTAGATCGTGGTGGTGGCGGCCGCCGCGAGCACCGCGGACAGATAGCACTGCACCCATTCGAGCCGGGTGCTGGCGGCGATGCCGACCCGCTGCTCGGGCTGGACACCCAAGGCGACCAGCCCCGCCGCGCGGCGGCGTACCAGGGCGTCGGTCTCTGCCCAGGTCACGGAACGCCAGCCGTCCGCGGCTGGAGCACGGAACGCCTCGCGATCCGGCGTCGCGGCGACGCGGTCAAGGAACATCTGCGCCATGTGTTCCTTGCGGTTGCTGAGCAACGCGAGCTGGGGACCGTCGGCAACGGGCTTCATGTCTGGCCTCCACGGGAGTCAAGTAACCGAACAGTAATAGCCGCAGCCACCGCTGACCATGGTGATCGCTTGCCCGTGGGCACCATCTCGATTACGTTTCCGCAACATGCGCGCACGGTCTGTGGCACTGATCTCACTGTCCGTCTTTTTCCTCGGCAACCTCTCGCCGGCGACTGCGGTCACTCCGCCGCCGGAGTTCGGCAGTGACTACTCCGATCCTCGCACGCCGGCCCCACCCGTCGCAGTGCCGAACACCCGGCACTGCTCGGTGGAGATCGTCCGGCACGGATTCCGCAACTTCGATCCCTATACCTCCACCTACACACCACCGGCCGCCTGCCGCGGTCCCTGGTCGAAGGTGGTGCTGCGGCTGAAGGGCTCGGTCAAGGGCGTTCAGTACGACCGCCTGGGCCACATCACCATCGGCGGTGTCGGCGTCTTCCGGACCTCGACCCCGGAGCCGAGCACCGACGGCATCAGTTGGCAGGTCGAGAAGGACGTCACCTCCTACAGCCCGCTGCTGCGCACCCCGCAGCCGGTGGTGATGGAGCTCGGCAACGTCGTCAACGAGACCTACACCGGCGTCCTCGACATCGTTGTCTCGCTCGACTTCTACACTGTCGGCCACGGCGCCCCACCCGCCCGTACTGCGTCCGCCGTCCTCCCCTTGCAGGACCAGCGCCGCGAGGACTCCGACCTGGTCGGTACTGCGACGCTGCCGCGGAACACGTCCCGCCTGCTCGGCGAGGTCTATGTCACCGGCTCCGGCGGTGGGTGTGAGGAGTTCTGGGACACGTCGGCCCCGGCCTCGACCGGCTACTCCTGCCCGGACGGTTCGCCGTACCGCGAGGTCGAAGTACTGGTCGACGGCAAGGTCGCCGGAATCGCGCTTCCGTATCCGCACATCTACACCGGCGGCTGGTCGAACCCGTACGCCTGGCGGCCCTCCCCCGCGCCGCGCGCGTTCGACATCAAGCCTCTGCTGTATGACCTGACGCCGTTCGCCGGCCTGGTCGCGGACGGCAAACCGCACGAGTTCCGGGTCCACGTCGTCGGCGTACCGGCGGGTCAGACTGGCTGGTTCACCGTCCCCAACCTGCACGTCTGGACCGACCCGATCCTCAAGCAGACCAGCGGCAAACTCACCTCGTACTCCGTTGCCGAGCTGACGAAGTCCGACGACGTTACCGGCTCCGCCGGCACGGCGGGCTCCGTCCGGACCAAGGCATCCCGATCCCTGAAGATCAGCGGCTACGTCGACACCTCGGCCGGGCGGGTCAGCACGACGGTCGAGCGCTCGTTGACCAACGACAGCACCCATGTCTGGGAGGCGGGCGAATCGCGTGACGCTCTCGACGCGACCTGGCGCGACCTCTCCGTCGTGACCACCGGGCCGCGAGTGGATCGCACCGAGCTGACCTACAGCAAGAACGGCTACATCAGCTTCTTGCCCCATGCAACGATCCCGGACGCGTACGACGTGATCACCGACCTCGACCTGGCCGACCGCAGCCACACCACCAGCCGACTCGGTCCGCTGACCCTGGCGGACCGGCGTACGGAGGACTCGTACGACGGGCGCGCCGCGTGGATCTACAACGTTCCCCGCGACCAGCGCCACGCGACCGGCACCCAGACAGTCCGCTACCGCGCAACCGGCACCGGCGGCTGCTACGACCACACTCTTACAGCGGTCAACGGCATCTACACGGAGGATGCCTACGGCTGCTGACCGGCCGCAGCAGGCGTGCGGACGTGCCGGGGCCGGCCTCGACCGGCCCGAGGACGCGAAACCGCAGCTCGGCAGGCTGGATAGTGGGGCGGCTCAACACTCAGAGTTTCCGCCCAGGGGCCTACCGTCGCTGCTGAAGGAGCTCCGCGATCTGCACTGCGTTGAGCGCCGCGCCCTTGCGGAGGTTGTCGTTGGAGATGAACAGGACCAGGCCCCGGTTGTCCGGCACCGACTGGTCCTGGCGGATCCGGCCGACGTACGACGGATCGTTGCCCGCGGCATGCAAGGGGGTGGGCAGGTCGGTGAGCTCGACACCCGGCGCATCGGCCAGCAGCTCGGTGGCGCGGCCGGGCGTGATCGGGTCGGCGAACTCGGCGTGGATGCTGAGCGAGTGACCCGTGAAGACCGGAACGCGGACGCAGGTACCCGCGACCAGCAGGTCCGGGATGTGCAGGATCTTGCGGCTCTCGTTGCGGAGCTTCTGCTCCTCGTCGGTCTCACCGGTGCCGTCGGCAACGATCGAGCCGGCCAGCGGGAGCACGTTGAACGCGATCGGCCCGGCGTACACCTGCGGTTGCGGGAGCGTCACGCCCTCCGTGCCGGTGGCAAGCCGGCCGGCGCCGTCGACCAGCGCCTGGGTCTGCTCCTCGAGCTCCCGGACGCCGACGCCGCCGGAGCCCGAGACCGCCTGGTACGTCGAGACGACCAGCCGGGTGAGGCGGGCTTCACGGTGCAAGGGTGCCAGCACCGGCATCGCGGCCATCGTGGTGCAGTTCGGGTTGGCGACGATGCCCTTGGGCAGGTGGTCGAGATCGCCGGGGTTGACCTCGGCAACGACCAGCGGGACCTCGGGGTCCATCCGCCAGCCGGACGAGTTGTCGACCACAACGGCGCCGGCGGCCGCCACCTTCGGGGCGAGCTCCTTCGACGCCGTCTTCCCGTTGGAGAACAGGGCCAGCTCAAGGCCCGTGAAGTCGGCCGTCGCCGAGTCCTCGACGGTGATCTTCTCGTCGCCGAACAACAGCTGACTGCCGGCCGAGCGGGCGGAGGCGAAGTACCGGATCTCGTCGACCGGAAACTTTCGCTCCACCAGCAGTTGCCGCATCACGCCGCCGACCTGACCGGTTGCTCCGAACACTCCTACTCGCATGGAGCACAGCCTAGGTGAGACAGCGCGCCCGCACCCCGGGTTTCTACAGTGCGAGACCAGCGGGGCGCGGGCGGCAGGGGTCAGCTGTCGGAGACGAGGACTCCGCCGTTGGCGACGTCGGACTTCTCGATCTCGGTGAAGACGATCCGGACCGCCTCGCGCTTGGCGCCCAGGATGGCGATCGCGGAGTCGGTGACGGCGGCGACGAACTCGCGACGCTGGTCCAGGGTGCGGCCGGAGAGCAGTTCGACGGTGATGTTCGGCATAAGAAGAGCCCCTCAGAGAGTCGGATGACGTGTTCTACCTTGTGGAACATTGTTCCAGATTGCAACCTAGCCGACTGCTGCCGCCCGCCTGGCGAGCACCTCGTCGGTCTCGTCGGGATCGGCGTTGAGTGAGTCGAGCAGCTCGTCGACCGACTCCCGCCGCTCCGGCAGCAGCAAGCCGAGACCGACGTACACGACCAGGGATGTTGCCAATGGCAACGCGACGACCATGGTCGTGTCGGTCGAACCGACGCCCCACTTTACGATCGACCAGACGATCAGGCCGGCCGCCCAGGACGCGATCGCCGCCCGCGACCCCGACCGCCGGAACCACGGCAGCAACCCGAGCATCAGCGGGATCGAGATCGGCCCCATCGTCGCGGCCACCAGGTCCACGACGATCTTCAGGACGACCCCCTGGCCGTTGGTGATGATCGCGATCAGCATGCTCACCGTGACGAAGGTGAAGGTGGTGATCCGGGCGAACTTCAGGGTGGCCACGTCCGACAGCCTGCGCAGCTTGGGCACCAGGACCGGGCCGATGTCGCGGGTGATCACCGAGGAGATCACGTTCGCGTCGGAGGCGACCATCGCCATCGTGTGCGAGAAGAACCCGGCCAGCACGAGCCCGATCAGGCCGCTCGGGAGCAGCAGTTGCGCCAGTTCGACGTACGACTGCTCGGCCTTGCCGAGGTTCGGGACCAGCAGCGGGGCGGCGCACATCGGGATGAAAAGCACCAGCGGCCAGACCAGCCACAACACCGACGACAGCAACGCCGACTTCTTGGCCGCCGAACCCGACGGCGCGGCCATGTAGCGCTGCGCCAGGTTCCACATGCCGCCGTTGTACTCGAAGGTTTTGATGAACAGGAACGCGATCAGGAAGATCGGTGTGTACGGGCCGGTCAGCGCGTCACCGTGCCCCTCGGGCAGCTGGTCCCACATCTTCCACAGCGTGGGGATGCCGTCCAGATGGGTCAGTACGCCGACGAACATCGCGATCCCGGCCGCGGCCTGGATGATGAACTGACCGAAGTCGGTGAGTACGTCGGCCCAGAGTCCGCCCAGCGTCGCGTAGAGCATCGTCACCACACCGGTGAGCAGGATGCCCCAGCGCATCGGTACGCCGGTGAAGCCGTTCAGCAGGACGGCGATCGCGACCCACTTCGCCGCGATGTCGACCACCTTGAGCGCGGCACCGGAGTACGCGAGCACCTGCTGGGTCGGCAGGTTGTAACGCCTGGCCAGGTACTCCAGCGGTGAGACCACACCGTGTTTCGCGCGCAGCCGGTTCCAGCGTGCGGCGAAGAGGAACGCGCCGATGCCGACGCCCACGCCGATCGACACGGCCCACCACACGTACACGGTGATGCCGTAGTTGTAGGCAACCGCCGCGAAGGCGACGAACATGACCGCGCTGTAGCCGGACATGTGATGCGAGATGCCGGACAGCCACCAGGGAATCCGGCCACCGGTGGTGAAGTAGTCCACCACGGTTTTGATCTTGGTGCGCGACCACAGTCCGATCAGCACCATCAGCACGAAATAGCCGGCCAACACCGTCCAGTCGAGCGCTGTCATGTGAAGCCTCCAAGGGGCGGAACTTGGTATCACGAGACGGAACTTCTGTCAGGACAGCATTTGTACTCTTGACTTGTAGTTCTGTCTAGTAGAACTTAGTTCCATGATTTCGCCTCTCCAGGTCCGCCATGCCACCCACCCCGACCAGGTGCCGGGGTTCGACACCGCCGCTCTGCGCCGGACGTACCTGGTCGATGACCTCTTCACCGCCGATACGGTCACCGCCGTGCTCACCCACCACGACCGGATCGTGCTGGCCGGTGCCCGCCCGGTCAGCGGCCCGCTCACGCTGGGCACCTGGCCGCAGCTGCGCAGCGAGTTCTTCCTCGAGCGCCGCGAGGCCGGCATCGTGAACGTCGGCGGCCCGGGCACGGTGACGGTCGACGGCACCAAGTTCGAACTCACCACCGGCGCCTGCCTGTACGCCGGCCGCGGCGCGCGCGACGTCGTCTTCGAAGGCACCGACGCCGCGTTCTACCTGTTCTCGGCGGCCGCGCACACCGACTTCCCCACGACTCTGGTGCAGCCGGGCGAGGGCAACCGGCTCGAGCTAGGCGACCAGCAGACCGCGAACCGCCGCACGATCGACCAGTACATCCACGCCGGCGGCGTACAGAGCTGCCAGATCGTGCTCGGCGTGACGACCCTGCACGCCGGCAGCACCTGGAACACGATGCCCGCCCACACCCACGACCGGCGTACCGAGTGCTACCTGTACTTCGGCCTGCCGGAGTCGGACCGAATCGTCCACCTGCTGGGCGAACCCGACGAGACCCGGCATCTGCTCGTTGCCGATCGCCAGGCCGTGATCTCCCCGAGCTGGTCGATCCACTCGGGAGTCGGCACCTCGTCGTACAGCTTCGTCTGGGCGATGGCCGGCGAGAACCAGGCCTTCACCGACATGGACGGCGTCGACGTGAAGGATCTGCGGTGACAGCTGTCACCCAAGGCCGGCCAGCACTGGACGCTTTCAGCCTGAAGGGCCGTACTGCGCTGGTCACCGGCGCGCGTCGAGGGATCGGTGCCGCAATCGCTGCTGGGCTCGCCGCGGCCGGCGCGGACCTCATCCTGATGGCGCGTGACGCCGCGCTCGAAGACACGCTGGAGGCGATCAAGCAGAACGGTGGCGGCCAGGCCACTGTCGTCACGGCCGACTTCGCCGACCCGGCAGCGGTCGAGGCTGCCGCTGGCGAAGCAGTCGCGGCAGCAGACGCAGCGGGTCGCCCGATCGACATCCTGGTCAACAACGCCGGCACCATTCGCCGGGCTCCGGCTGCTGACACGACGGCGGCCGACTGGCAGTACGTGATCGACGTGAACCTCAACTCGACCTGGGCGGTGACCCGGCCGGTCGGCGCCGCGATGGTTCGGCGGGGCGGTGGCAAGATCATCACGATCGCTTCCCTGCTGAGCTTCCAGGGCGGCATCACCGTACCGGCGTACACGGCGAGCAAGCACGCGGTCGCCGGGCTCACGAAGGCTCTCGCCAACGAGTGGGGGCCGGCCGGAGTACAGGTGAACGCGATAGCGCCTGGGTACATCAGTACCGACAACACCACCGACCTGCGCGCCGACACCGACCGCGAAGCGGCCATCCGCGACCGGATTCCGGCGGGCCGATGGGGGCAGCCCGAAGACCTGGTCGGAGCCGCGGTCTTCCTCGCCTCCCCCGCGTCCGACTACGTCAACGGGCACGTGCTCGCCGTCGACGGTGGCTGGCTGGCGAGATGAGAGGTGACAGGATGAGCGACATGAGTTCGCCCTCGGCCATCGACAAGACGCTGATGGTGCTCGACGCCGTCCTCGAGCACTCCCGTTTCACCGACGTGGTGACGGCCACCGGCCTGGCCAAATCGACCGTGCACCGGATCATGGCGTCCCTGGTCGAGCACGAGTTCGTCGCGCAGGCCGAGGACGGTTCGTACCACCCGGGCCCGAAGGCGCTGCGGCTCGCAGGTCACGCCCTCACCAACGTGGATCTGGCGACGGTGGCCCGGCCGGTTCTGGCTGACCTGGTCGCCCAGACTCGCTGCACGGTCCATGTCGGCCTGCTCAACGGCGACGAGGCGATCTACGTCGCGCGTCTCGACGGACCGAAGCCGTACCGGATGCCTTCGCGCGTGGGCAAGGCCTTCTGGCTGCACTGCACGGGGATCGGCAAAGCGTTGCTGGCCGAGAAGGACGATGAAGAGCTTGACGCGCTCGTTACTCGCACCGGCCTGCCGGCCCGCACTCCCCTGACCCACACGACCGCAGCGGCTTTGAAGGCCGACCTCGCCCAGGTCCGCGCCCGCGGGTACGCGCTGGACGACGAGGAGAACGAACCCGGTATCCGCTGCGTCGCCGCCGTCATCCACGACCACACCGGCAGCGCGATCGGAGCGGTCAGCATCTCGACCTTGTCCCTGGAGCAGTCCATCGCCCAGGTCGCCCTGATGGCCCCCGCCGCCATCGAAGCAGCCCGCAAAATCTCCGCCGCCCTCGGCTATCTGGAGCCCTCGCAGTAGCCCTTGCTGTTCAGGCTCTTGCGGTTCAGGCTCTTGCTGTTCAGGCTCTTGCTGCGATGCGCTGGGCTGCTTCGCGGAGTTCGTCCACCAGGTCGACGCCGGACTCGAGCATCCCGCGCATCTTGGCGGAGTCCTGGCCGGCGAACATCTCGGCGACGGTGACCTCGTGGTCCGGCCGGCTGAGAATCTCGATCGGATCGCCGGCGCCGATCGTGCCCGTCTTCAGCACCTTGAGATAGGCGCCCGGCCGGCCGCCCTGGTGGAACTGCTTGACCCACCCCTTGAGCTGCATCCGGTCCTGGAACGTGACGCACGGAATCCGCGGCGCCCGAACCATCACCTCGACCTCGCCACCGATCCGCCACACCTCACCGATCAAGGCGTTGTTGACGTCGAGCCCCTCGGTCCGGAGATTCTCACCGAAGAGCCCACTCGGGATGGCGAGGTCGAGTTGCTCACTCCACCAATGGGCGTCCTCCTCGGCGTACGCGTAGACCGCCTGATCCGGCCCGCCATGGTTCTTGGTGTCACAGACCCGATCCCCAACAAGCCCAAGCTCCCCCACCGCGACCCGCCCACTCTGCGGCCGCTTGTCGATCGCCGTCAGCCCGGTGTCCTTAGGCCCCGGGATCAGTTCCTCCACCACATTCACCGTCAGCAGCCGCATACCGCCCATCCTCTCCCGGGCGATGACCGGCGGCCACCGAGTTTCCATCGTTGGGAAGCGCGGCCGCGGACAGCGAAGGAGCGGTCAGACCGGCAGCTCCCGGCGCCCCGAGCCAGAACCCCGCCAACGCCGTAGCCAACCCGACGCCACCAGCAACAGCGGCACCACCCACCGCGCCACCGACCGGAGCACCGGCCTGCATCGACGTCCGCAGCATGGCAAAGACGTGGCCGCGGAGGGCTGGTGGGACAAGCCTCATGCGGAGTGTTTGGGCCCAGATTGTCATCGGCGCACTGAAGACTCCGACCAAGGCGAGGCAGACGCAAGCGCCGACGAGTGAAGGCCGGAACAGGAGCCCGCAGGCAGCCAAGCCGGTGGCGAGCTGGGTGGCGGCGATGAACCGGCCGAGGCTACGCCGTACGGGCAGGATGCCTGCCAGGGCAGCGCCGGCGAGTTCGCCTGCTGCGAGCGCCGCACTCATCGCGCCGTACGCGGCTGCCCCTGAATCCAGCACGGTGACCGCGTAGACGGGGATAAGAACCGTTAGTACTCCGAGGCCGATGTTGCAGGCGGCAAACATCAGGGTCGTGGTCCGGATCGGGCCGCAGCGCAGGATGAAGCGGACTGCTCCGGCCACGCTGATCCCAGCAGTGTCGGCCGGCCCCGCGGTCCGCCGCTTCATCAGCTTGAGGCAGACCGCGAAGATCAGGAAGCTGGCCGCGTCAACCGCCAACACGTCGCCCGGCGCGACGACCGCCAGCGCGGCTCCGGCGAGCGCAGGGCCGGCCACCGAGCCGACGCCGTACGACAGCATTTCCAACGCGTTGGCCGCGTTGAGCTGCTCGCTGCCGACAAGTTCCGGGATCAGCGTGGGGACGCCGGCCAGCGGGATCATCTTCGCCAGCCCGTACGTCGCCGCGACGGCGTACGGCAGCCAGTGCGGTACCCCGCCGGTCAGCTCGGCGATCGGCACGGACGCGACCACGGCGGCCCGGACCACGCTGTCCACGAGCAGCGTCCGGACCACGCCGTACCGGGCGAGGATCCGGCCGGTCAGCAGTCCGCCGATGACGACGGGCGCACCGAAGGCGAACACCAGCCAGCCGACACCGGACGGCCCGGACCGGGTGAGGACCAGCCAGGTCAGCGCGACCAGCGTCATCGAGTCGCCGAGCGTCGACACCGTCGAACCGACCCAGAGCAGGCGGTACTCGCGGTGCCTCAGCGCCGCGAGGTATCCCCCGGTCACCGGCGGTCCTCGAGAGCTATTCTCGACAAGTGGAGTCGACGCCGATCGGGATGCTCAGGCCGCTGGCCCGGACCCGGATGTGCGAGGTCACTGCGTTTCAGCACCACCACGGTCGGGTGCATCGCGACCCCGCGGTGGAGCAGACCGGCGCGCCGGAGCTGATCCTCACCACCCGCGGCGAGTGGCAGATCGGGACGTCCGCTTCGAGCGGAGGCGTGACTGTCGACTGCCTGGTCGCACTCGACGGCGAGCAGGAGCTCCAGATCAGGCACGAGGACGCCGAGCCGCGCGACGCCCAGGTAATGATCACGCTGCGACCGACGATGGTCGGCGCTCTGACCGAGTTCCATCAGCGCGACGGCAGGCTGTTCGACCTGTCCCACTGTGGGATGAACGCGCGGATCGACTCCACTCGCCGGCTGTTGCTGGACGAGCTCGCCCACGACCGGCCCGGGCGGGACCTCGCCATCGACAGCTACGTGTCCGCACTCGCGGTCGAGGCGATCAGGGCCAAGCGCGCCGATGTTCCGATCCACGGCGGCCGGCTCCGGGAAGCGCGCGACTACCTCGAGACGCATCTGGCCGACGACATCGACCTCGCCGTACTGGCCGGTCACGCCCATCTGAGTCCAGGTCATTTCGCCCGACTGTTCCGGGCGCAGTACGGGTTGTCGCCGCGGGACTACCTGCTCCGGGCGCGGATGCGCCGGGCCGCGGAGCTGATCGACGCCGGCGCCGACCTGCAGGCCGCGGCGGCCCAGGTGGGAATACATTCGCCCTCACATTTCCGGGCCGGATTCCGCCGGTACCTCGGAATGGCACCGAGCCAGTGGCAGGCCCGGCAGCGACGCTAGAACCCAGCCGCACCAAACGGTTGCCGCGAGCCCCGATCTGCCGGAACACCGGCGGAAGCTGCCGATCGAGCGGCGGTCAGTCCTGGATGGCTTTGACGATGGCTATGTTTCGGGTCAGCCAGTCTTGGGGGAGGGTGTTGTCGGTATCGGTGGTCTGGAGGGTCCAGAGGACGTTGAGCATCTGGCGGACGATGACCCAGTCGCGGGTGCGGTCCTCGTCGAGGTTGGCGGTGTCGACGGCGGTGTAGAAGCGTTGCCGGACTCGGAAGCGGAGGTCGCCGGACGCCACCACCTCGTCCCAGCGGTTCCACAGCAATGGGGCCACCTCGTAGGCCGGATCGCCGGACAGTGGCTTCGGGTCGATGACCAGCCACGGCTCCCGCTCCCCCGCCAGCATGTTGAAGTAGTGCAGGTCGGTGTGGATCAGCTTGCCGTCGCAATCCGGGTCCGCGATGAAGTCGGAGGCCAGCGAGATCGCCTGTTCGACGTACCGGTGAGGCACCGGGGCCGAGGCAGGTAGTTGCCGGAAGCCCTCGATCCAGCGCTTCAGCTCGCCGGACAGCGTCCGGTACTGCGGCCCCGCGGCGACATGCAGCCGTTTGTAGCTGGCGGCAACAATCTCGCAGGCCTCGAGGTCGTCGACCGTGGTCAGATCCCGCGGCTGCAAACGCTCCAGCAGCAAGGCGAACCGGCGCGGATCGGCCCGCAGCAACTTGACCGCGCCGTTGCCGTCCCAGGCCCGCAACGCGAGATGCTCGGTCTCAGCCTCCCAGTGCGGGAACTGCACCTTCAGCACACCCGGCGTACCGTCCTTGGCCAGCACGGGCACCACCAACGCACAGTTCCCGTACGCCGGTACGCCGTCCTCGCGCAACTCCCACTCGGCCAGCAACTCAGCCGTCAGCCGAGGCAGCCGGTCCAGCCACGCGACCCACTCAGGACCGCGTGACCCGACGTCGAGGAACTTCGCAGGGATCTCGACCGGCACTACTACTACTTCTTGGTCTTGTCGCCCGGGGACTCACTGGTCTTCAGGGCAGCGATGAAGGCTTCCTGGGGGACCTCGACCCGGCCCACCATCTTCATCCGCTTCTTGCCCTCCTTCTGCTTCTCCAGCAGCTTGCGCTTCCGGGTGATGTCACCGCCGTAGCACTTGGCCAGCACGTCCTTGCGGATCGCCCGGATCGACTCGCGGGCGATGATCCGGGACCCGATCGCGGCCTGGATCGGTACCTCGAACTGCTGCCGCGGGATGAGCTCCTTGAGCTTGCCGGCCAGCGCGACGCCGTACGAGTAGGCGTTGTCGCGGTGCACGATCGCCGAGAACGCGTCCACCGTCTCGCCCTGCAGCAGGATGTCGACCTTGACCAGCGCGGCGGCCTGCTCGCCGGTCGGTTCGTAGTCCAGTGACGCGTAGCCCTTGGTCTTCGACTTCAGCTGGTCGAAGAAGTCGAAGACGATCTCGGCCAGCGGCAGCGTGTAGCGCAGCTCGACCCGGTCCTCGGACAGGTACTCCATCCCCTGCAGGTTGCCCCGCTTGGTCTGGCACAGGTCCATGATGACGCCGATGAAGTCCTTCGGGCTGAGGATCGTCGCCCGCACCACCGGCTCGAAGATCTCGTCGATCTTGCCCTCGGGGAACTCGCTCGGGTTGGTGACGACATGCTCCTTGCCGTCCTCCATCTGGACCCGGTAGACCACGTTCGGCGCGGTCGAGATCAGGTCGAGGTCGAACTCCCGCTCGAGCCGCTCACGGACGATCTCCATGTGCAGCAGGCCCAGGAAGCCGCAGCGGAACCCGAAGCCGAGCGCGCCCGAGCTCTCCGGCTCGTACTGCAGGGCGGCGTCGTTGAGCTGCAGCCGCTCCAGCGCGTCGCGCAGCGTCGGGTAGTCGTCGCCGTCGATGGGGAACAGCCCGGAGTACACCATCGGCTGCGGATGCTTGTAGCCGCCGAGTGCTTCGGTCGCGCCGCGGATCGCCGAGGTGACGGTGTCACCGACCCGGGACTGGCGGACGTCCTTCACCCCGGTGATCAGGTAGCCGACCTCGCCGACACCGATACTCGGCGACTTCATCGGCTCCGGTGAGATGACCCCGACCTCGAGCATCTCGTGCACCGCGCCGGTCGACATCATCTTGATCTTGTCCCGGTGGGTCAGTTCACCGTCGACCACCCGTACGTAGGTGACCACGCCGCGGTAGGTGTCGTAGACCGAGTCGAAGATCAGCGCCCGCGGCGGAGCGTCCTTGACCCCCTTGGGCGGCTCGACCTGGGCGACGATCTCGCTGAGCAGCTCCTCGACGCCTTCGCCGGTCTTCGCCGAGACCCGCAGTACGTCGGACTCCTTGCAGCCGATGATGTGCGCCAGCTCGGCGGCGTACTTCTCCGGCATCGCGCCGGGCAGGTCGATCTTGTTCAGCACCGGGATGATGTGCAGGTCCGCGTTCAGCGCGAGGTACAGGTTGGCCAGCGTCTGCGCCTCGATGCCCTGCGCCGCGTCGACCAGCAGCACCGCGCCCTCACACGCCTCCAGCGACCGGGACACCTCGTAGGTGAAGTCCACGTGGCCGGGGGTGTCGATCATGTTCAGGATGTACGTCGTACCGTCCGGGGCGAGCAGTCCACCGGGGGTGTCCGGCTTCGGCGCGAACGGCAGCCGGACGGCCTGCGACTTGATCGTGATCCCGCGCTCGCGCTCGATGTCCATCCGGTCCAGGTACTGCGCCCGCATCGCGCGGCCGTCGACCACTCCGGTGATCTGCAGCATCCGGTCGGCCAGCGTCGACTTGCCGTGGTCGATGTGGGCGATGATGCAGAAGTTCCGGATCAGCGACGGGTCGGTACGACCGGGCTGCGGAACGGACGTGGGGCCAGCGGGCACGGAAGATTCCAGTTCGTCTCGGGTGGTCGATCCAAGCGCGCGGCAGGGTCCGCGGCAGTCCACCAATCATCCCATGCCGCCCCACCGGTTTTCGACCGGCACTTCGTCACCGTGGGTAACCTTTGATCTCGATCCGTGACCGGCGGCCCGCTCGTCAGCTCGGCGTGCAACAAATGCCCTGAGCCGGTGTCTCTCTACTGTGAGCGACATGATGCTGAGCGGGGGCGGCCGGACCGGGGTGCCGCCCGCGCCGGAGCTGGACCGGGAGGCGGCGATCACCCGGTTGTACCGGGAGAAGTGGGCCGGCATGGTCCGGCTGTCCTTGCTGATGCTCGGCGACCGGCCGTCGGCCGAGGACGCCGTCCAGGAGGCCTTCGCCGCGATGTACCGGCGCTGGGACAAGATCAAGGACGGCACCCGGGTCGAGGCCTACCTGCGCTCCGCGGTGCTGAACACCAGCCGGTCCGTCCTCCGGCGCCGCAAGCTCGCTCTGCTGCACCGGAGCCAGCCCGAGCCGGCGGTCTGGTCCGCGGAGAGCGCGGCCATGATCGGCGAGGACCGCCGGGAGGTGCTCGCGGCACTCGCGACGCTGCCGGCCCGGCGGCGCGAAGTACTGGTGATGCGGTTCTATCTGCATCTGTCCGATGCGGACATCGCGCAGACACTCGGCATCAGCGAGGTCTCCGTCCGGTCGACCGCGTCCCGTGCGTTGAAGAGTCTGGGCCACAAGCTGAAGGAGGACCGATGACGAAGCATCTCGAAGAGCGGTTGTCAGAGGCCCTCGACGCCGCTGCCGGGACCGTGCCGGACAACGCGGTCCCACCGGACCTGTTCCCCGCGAAGCCGGCCACCCAGCGGCGGTGGACGCCGGTCCTGGCGATCGGACTCGCGATGGGAGCGGTGGTGGTCGCCGTGGCCATCCCGATCGCGATCTCCCGGAACCGGTCGGCGCCACCACCGGCCGCGAGCGTTTGCCCGGAGCCGCCGGCCGTCGAGGCGCTGAACTACGAGCAGCGGAACTCCGCAGGTTCGCAGTACGGCGAGCTGAACAAGTTGCCGTTCGGCCCGCCGCCGAAGGTGCCGTTCGTGATGGCGAAGAACGGGCCGGTGACCGTCAGCTATCTGGAGGACCTCGGCGTCCGGGTCGCGCTGCCGGACCGGCGGCTGATCACCAGCATCGGCCGGGTCGGCTGTGGCTGGGTGGTGTCCCGGAGTACCGGCATCGAAGGCGAGCTGCCGGAGATCGGCGTCCTGGAGAGGGACGGAAAGTTCCGCTCGTTCGGGCGGATGACCGACGAGGGCGCCTCGTTGTCGCCGGATGGCAGCCGGCTGGCGTACGTCGCCCCGGTGGCGGGCGGCAAAGCCTCGGTCGTCACCGTTTCCGTTGCCTCCGGCAAGCGATTGGCGGCGACTCCGGCGTCCACGAGCACCGAGGTGGCGGGCTGGAACAGCCATGGCGTGTGGTTCGTGTCGGACGGGGCGAAGTCCGTAACCAAGGTGTGGGAGCCGGGCTCGGCGCCGGTGACCGTGGATGCCGGCAAGCACCGGCTGACGGCGTACCGGGGAACGGACCGGATGCTGCTGACCGACCCGGAGCCGGTCTTCACCAAAGATGGCACCGACTCGTGCGTGCTGGTCGTCACGCTCGACACCGCGAACAAGCTGCAGACCGTGGTGAAGAAATGCGGCGGCGCGGGCGCCACCTTGTCACCTGACGGTCGCCTGCTGGTCGCCGAGGCAGGCACCACCGCCCAGGGCTATCTGGTCGACACGGGGGCCAAGACCAGCCTCAACGTCCTGGCCACGATCGTCACGCCCGACTACGACGCGATCTGGGAGGATCCGGAGCACGTTCTCAGCGCCGCCTCCCTGGGCTCCTCCGACCGCGTGTTCACCACCCGCTGCAACGTCCTGACCGGCGCCTGCGAGCGAATCCAGGACGGCCCGGAATCGGCCGCCGTCGTCGGCCCCGATCTCGGCCATCCCTAAATCGGAGGCTTTACGGCCGCCCGGGTCTTACCCTCGGTAGGCATGGCACACGCAAGCGGAGTCCGCCTGCCGTACGAGGAATCCCCGGCGGCCGTCCGGGCCTGGGTGGACCGCGCGCTGGGCTCGTCGGTCGTCTCCGCGGCGACCCAGCAGGGCGGCTTCTCCCCCGGCGTCGCTGCCCGACTGGTGACCACCACAGGCCGCCGAGCCTTCCTCAAAGCCGTCGGCCCGTCGCTGAACCTCGACACGCCCACCCTGTTCCGCAACGAGATCGCTGCCATGCAAGGGCTTGCAGCCCACTCGTTGCCGCACACACCTTTCCTGTACGACGTGTACGACGACGGCGACTGGGTCGGCCTGCTGATGGAGGACATCGACGGCTACCTCCCACCCCACCCCTGGCGCCCGCAGGACGCGAACCGGGTGCTCGACGCACTCGAGGAGCTGACCGCTGCGTTGCAGCCATCCCCGTGGCTGGAGGCGCCGGTTTCCGCGGTACGCAGCGAGGCGTTCCTGAGCCGGTGGGACCTGGTGATCGCCGACGGGCTCGACGTACCGGAGTGGATGGCTGGGCGCGAGCAGGAGTTCGCAGTACTCGCCAGGACTGGGCTGGATGCCTTGGCCGACGGCAACGGGTTGGCGCACTGGGATCTGCGGGCGGACAACATCCTGATGACCGAGGAACGGGTTGTCTTCGTCGACTGGGCTCACGCGTCCACTGCAGCGTCCTGGGCCGACACAGTCATCCTGTACGGCGACATGCAGGGCTCGGTGGACCTCCCGGCGCTACCTGACGATGTCGGCATCACCGGCTTCATCGCAGGTATCGCGGGAGGCCTGTGGTGGGGCAGCCACCAGCAGTCGCCTGCGGGGCTGCCCACCATTCGGGCTTGGCAGCGTGAGTCGGCTCTTCAGTACCTTGACTTGCTGCGTGCGCGACTCAGCTGTTGATACGGCGATCTGTTGATACGGCTCAGCTGTTGATGCGGATGATGGTCGAGCCGGAGCCGTCGGCACCGTCCGTGAAGGCGAGGCGGCCCAGGTAGCGGCTGCCTGCGGTCAGGCCGGTCCAGCTGGCTGTCACTGATGCCTGGGCGGCCGTGGTGACCGGCTGGGAGGCCGGGGTAGCCGTCAGGTTCCCTGCGGGCTCGTTGAGCTCCCAGTGGTTGAGCTTCACGAGCTGCTCGTCCGCGCCGGCGAACAGGTCGACGTACACGTCGTACGAGCCGCCTGCGGGTGCAGGGAGGTTGACCTCTTCTTCGGCTGTCCCGCCCGTGCTGCTGCCGAGCACAGTCGACGTACCGGCCTTGTAGACGAAGACGTCGAGGTCGGTGCCCGCCGGGTAGTCAGCGTCGAAGGTGGAGAACCTCGCATGCTTGGTACCGGCCGGGACCGTCACCGTGTACTTCGCCACGTGGCTGTTGGCCGCCGGGTTGGTGGTCGGGAAGGAGACGCCACCCGGGTTCGTCAGAGTCGCCTCGGCGACGGTGGCAGCGGTCAGCCCGCTCACAGAGGTCTGCAGCGTGCCGGTGTAGCCAGCAGTGAACGGGACCTCGACCGAACCGCTGGTGCCCGTGCCAGTGACCTGGACCGGCGCCTTGAGCGTCAGCGGCCGGACGGCCAGCGTGCTGCTGACCACGTGCCGGCTGGAGGTCCAGTTGAGCTTGCCGAACGAGTACTGCTCCAGCGGAGCCCCGTTGTGCTTGAAGCTCACCGTGTACGACGCGGTGCGCCCGGGCAGGACCACCAGGAGCTTCGGCGAGACCGTGACCTGAAACCCGGTCATGCCCTCGACCGTCGGGCGGTAGATCTCGGGGAGCAGACCAACGTTGCGCACGGTCCGCTTGACCGTCTGCTGGCCGGCCAGGTCGCCGATCGCGATGGTCGGGTAGTTCAGGTCGCTCGGGTCGATCTTGCCCTTGGCGCACAGCTCGTGCGTCTGCCCGACCTGACCCGTTCCACACACGAACTTCGCCCAGTCGTCGTACGACGAGTCGTAGACCAGTCCGGGGTCCATCGCCTTCTTCGGCTGCATCATGCCGGCGCCGTACCCGAACGGGTTGCCGGCCGAGCCGGAGTCGTTCTTGATCGGGTCGCCGTTGGTGTCGAGCGAGTTGCCGGTGGTCAGCAGCGCCGACTTGATCGCCATCGGCGACCAGCTCGGGTACCGACTCTTGAGCACCGCGGCCGCGCCGGCGATGTGCGGCGACGCCATCGACGTACCGCTGAGGAAGGCGTACTCACCACCCGCGGCGCTGAAGGCGCTGGTGGCGGCCAGCACGTTGGTGCCCGGCGCCATGATGTCGGGCTTGAGCAGGTCACCGTTGCCGGCCGGGGACGGGCCGCGGCTCGACGTACTGGCGACCTTCGGCGCGTTCACCCGGACGGTCTTGGCAGCGGCGATCTGGGCGGTCGGGTTGGCGGTGCCGGAGACGTAGGCCTTGATCTCCGGGTTGGCCACGTGGTCGAGGTGCACCGAGGGGACGGAGTGCAGGTCGGAGTCGAGCGTGCTCGCGGTCGGGTTGACCAGGATCATGCCGATACCGCCGGCGTTCTTCACCTGCAGGCTCTTGTCCACCCGGGCGCTCACGCCGCGGTCACAGACGACGATCTTGCCGGTCACCTTGGCCGGGTCGAGCGTGCCGGGCATGCAGAGCACCAGGTTGGTGGGGTTGGCGCCCGCCAGACCGGCGTCCTTGGCCAGGATCACCGGCGCGCTCGGCGTACCGGCGCCGATGCCCGCACCCGTGTACGACTTGCCGTTGCCCAGGGTGACAGTGGTCTGCACATCGCGGTCATGGGTGCCGTTGGCAACCGTCGTCACCCACGGGTAGGTCTTGCCGACGGTGCCGACGCCCGGACCCGTGTTGCCTGCGCTGGTCGCGACGAAGACGCCGGCCTTGGCCGCACGGAGGAAGGCGAGCCCGGTGGCGTTCACGTAGGTCGAACCGGAACCGGAGATCGAGTAGTTGATCACGTCGACGCCGTCAGCGACCGCGGCGTCGATGCCCGCGACGATGTCCGCGTCCGTACCGCTGCCGCCGCCGGCCGCGTCGACGGTCCAGAGCACCTTGTAGATGGCCAGCCGGGCGTGCGGGGCGATGCCCGAGCCCTTGCCGTAGTCCCGGCCGAGGACGCTCATGTCGACGCCGTAGTTGCCGGCCGCAGTACTGGCCGTGTGGGTGCCGTGGCCGCCGTAGTCACGAGGCGACCGGAACTCGGCCGGGATCGGGCGGTCGCCGATGCCTGCGTCGAAGTACCGGGCTCCGATGACCTTGTTGTTGCAGGTGACCGGGGCCTCCGTGCCGGCCTGGCAGGTGCCCTTCCACTTCTTGGCGACCAGGGCGTCCGACTGCTTGGTCGTCTTGATCGGCGCGAAGCTCGGGCGCTCGGGGACGAAGCCGGTGTCGATGACGCCGACGATCACGCCGTCGCCGGCCTTGTCGATTCCGCCGGCCTGCTGCCAGGCGCCGCCTCGGCCCGACAGGCCGAGGTACCGGGGCGTGTCGACCGTGTCCTGGTGCTGCAGCTCGCTCGCCTCCACGCTCTTCACGCCGGAGGTCTTGGCCAGCTTGACGGCCTCGTCGTGCGACATGCGCGCGGAGAAACCGGCGTACGTGAAGTTGTAGTCGTACAGCTTCTTCGCGGCCGGCACCTGGCGGAGGATCTCGCTGCGCTCGCGGGCAAGATGCCGCACGTACGACGTGACCTGGGCGGCACCGGTCAGCAGCTTGCCGCCGGGAAGCGCCCGAGTCGCGGGCAGGCCGGCGATGTCGCCGTCGTACTCGGCTACCGGGGAGTCGTCGAGCTGGACGATGTACGCGCCGGTCGGGGACTCCTTGACCGGGACGCTGCTCGTCTCACTGGTGGCAGCCGGGCTGGTGTCCGGAGAGGTGAGGACTGCGGTGGCTTGGGCGCCGGTGGCGATCACCAGAGCGGCGGCAGAAGCCGAGGCCACCAAGAGCAGGCGGGTACGACGACGGGCGGGTGCGGGCACGGGCGGGCCTCCAGGCAGGGTGGAACTGATTCACTGGTGACGGCCGCAGACACCACCCCCGCGGCAACTGGCGTCACTGAGGGGGCTGAGTATGCCGTTCACTCGCAGTGATGTCACGCTCCCTCTGGCCCGTGTCACCAGAATCGCCGTCGTTCCGAGGAGGACACTGAATGCCGGATTTCAGCGAGTCGATCACGATCGCCGCGTCACCGGCAGAGGTCTACGAGCAGGTGAGTGCGCTCTCACGGATGGCGGAGTGGAGTCCGGAGTGCAGCCGGGTGAGCTGGCGGACGGCGGACGGGCCCCGGGTCGGCGCGCGGTTCATCGGGCACAACCGGGCGGGGGCGATCCGGTGGTTCACGCAGGGCGAGGTGGTCGAGGCGGTGCCGGGGTCGCGCTTCTCCTTCCGGATCGACTTCGGACCGGTGCCGATCGCGCTGTGGACCTATGAGTTCGCTGCGGTCTCTGGAGGCTGCACTGTTACCGAGTCCTGGACGGATCGGCGGCCGGCGGCGCTGCGGACCGCGTTCGGCTGGATCTTCGGCGACCGGGCCGAACGGAACCGCCACGGCATCCACACCACCCTCACCAGACTGAAAGCCAGCCTGGAACCAGCCGCCTGAGCGATGGCTCGGTTTGGTGGTGGCGGTGGCTTCTTGCTAATCTGTCTCTTCGCGCGTGTGCGTTGGTACTCACCCGTGCACGCACCACCCTTTCCTGTACTGATCCCAAACACTGATCGAGGCTCTGCATCCGTGGCGAACATCAAGTCCCAGATCAAGCGCAACCGCCAGAACGAGGCTGCGCGGCTTCGCAACAAGTCGGTGAAGTCGACGCTCAAGACGGCTGTTCGCCGGTTCCGCGAGGCTGCTGACAACGGCGACACCGCGAAGGCGCAGGAGCAGGCCCGCGTTGCTGCCCGCCTGCTCGACAAGGCCGCCAGCAAGGGCGTCATCCACGCCAACCAGGCAGCGAACCGGAAGTCGTCCATCTTCAAGAAGGCCGCTTCCCTCTGACAGCGCGCTGACGATCGGCCCCTCCGGAACCCGGAACGCGGCCGATCGTTTTTGCGTGCCCGCACGCGCGCGATCGGCGTACGGAATCAGCTCTCGAACGCGCACAGTGCCCGCAGCCGTTGTGGCCGCGGGCACTGTCAGGTCAACGACTAGCTGCGGACCTGCTTTTTCGTCTTCGGGTCCTTCGCCGTGTCGTCGGCCAGCTTCTGCGCCCGCTTCTGGAACTCGTCGGCGCTCAACCGGCCCGCCGCCAGTTCGGCGTACACGGCGCGCATCGGCTTGTCCATCGTCGCGTACCAAGCCGGCCAGTACTGCGTCCAGTTGTTCTCCCCGCCCGACTTCAGCAGGGCACTCGACGACTCGGCGCCCGGGCTCAGCTTGAGCCCCTCGCCCGCACCCTTCACGACTGTCGGTGAGCCGGTCAGCTCGGTGAACTTGCCGGCGCCCTCCTTCGACAGCATCAGCCGCAGGTACTCCATCCCGCCCGCCTTGTTCTTCGCCTTCGCCGGGACGATGAAGTTCTCGCCCGCGTTGATGCCGGTGCAGTCGACCGGCAACTTGGCGCCGTCGAGGAGCGGCGTGAACGTCGCGGTGGTGAGGAAGTCCGGCGGCGCGACCGGCTTCTGCTCGTTCTCCAGCCAGGAACCACTGGGGATGAAGGCCGCCTGACCCTTGTTCCAGGCGGTCTGCGACTGGACGTGGTCGAGGCCGTCGGTCCCGTTCATGATGAAGCCCTTGCCCCGGAGTTCGAGCAGCGCCTCGGCGGCGAGCTTGATCGACGGATGCATCCAGGCGTTCGGCTCGAGCGAGTCGATCTTCTTGATGACGTCGTGGCCGCCGTGCTTCACGGCCATGTCCATCACGACCTGGCCGATGTAGTTGCCGTGCTTGCCCTGGTACGCCAGCGGCGCGATCCCGGCCTTCTTGATTTCCCCGCACAACGCGATGAACTCCGCCCAGGTCTTGGCCGGCTTCCAGCCGTGCTGGTCGAAGAGTTTCTTGTTGTACCAGATTGCATAGACGGTGAGCACGTACTCGAGCACGAGCGGCTTGCCGTCGAGCACGGCCGCCTTCAGCGCGATCGGCTCGAGCGTGTCGCGCACCTTGACGTCCGGGTTGTCGACCGAGGGCGCGTCGAACAACTCGGTCAAGTCGGCCAGTTGGCCGGTGCTGGCCAGCGTCGACATCGGCAGCAGCGACGCACCGGAGTTGTCGATCACGTCCGGCGGCGTACCGCCGTTGAACCGCGGCTGCAACTGCGGCGTGATGTCGGTGATGCCCTTGTGCTTGACCTCCGCCTTGGCGAACTTCTTCTTGTAGAGCGACTCGTGAAACTTCGCGTAGTCGTCGCCGTACCCGCCCTTGAAGATCACGACATCCAGCGCGTCGCCCTCCTGAACCCCGAACGGGTTGGACGACGTCTTCTCCGCCCCACCCCCGCCGCTACCGCCGTCCCCGTCATCCCCACCACTGGCACACCCCGCCAGCAACGCACTCCCCCCACTGGCCAGCAAGGTCCCCACCGCCGCCCGCTGCAAAAACAACCGCCGCGACAGGCTATTGGGAGTCGTCATCAATCCCACCCTCCGACAAGTTCTTACCTAAGCAATCTGCTGGAAAGAATTTTTCCTACCACCCACCCGAAGTCAAGGTTAAAAACCGCCTCCAGCGCCGGAGTGATCCGTCCGCGCCCCGCGAGCTGCGCCCCACGCGACCCAGCCGCACCCGCGCCACGCTTCCGGATCGCGTCGCACGCTCCAGCCGTGGCCTGCGCCCGACCCCTCGCGCTCGCACAGTCGCCCCGGCCCGGACGATCCGGCGGAGCCCCTGCATCCGACTCGCGCAACCCAACCGCCCCCACGCCCCACTCGCGCTCGGGCGATCCAGCCGTGCTCTGCACCTCGCACCCTTGCGCCCGCACAATCGCCCTGCGCCGCACGATCCAGCCGGCCCTGCGCCCCACGCCTCTGCACCCCGGCCCGCATGATCCGGCTGCCCGCTCCGCGGATGCTGGTGGCACCGAGGCTGTGGCTCGATGGTTAGCGGCGTACGGGCTCTTCGGGGAGGGCTGGGGACAGCGGCGGCCGCGGGAGCGGGCTCGGTAGCGAGGGCTGTGGTTAGCGGCGGCCGTGGGAGCGGCTGACGGTTATGACCATGCGTTCGAGGGCGTAGCCGGCGTCGCCGGAGGCGCCTTTTACGTCGGCGTCGGCCTGGGCGACCGCCTTGATCGCGGTGGCGAGCCCACCGGGCGTCCAGCCTCGCGCCTGCTGCTTGAGCGTCTTCAACTTCCACGGCGGTACGCCGACCTCGCGCGCCAGATCCGCCTCGCGCAACCCACTCGGAGCACTCGTGTACTTCGCCAGCCCTCGCAGGCCACCCGCCATCGCGCTCGTCACGAGCACTGCGGCGACACCACAGTCGAGCGCCCAGCGCAGTTGCTCGAGCGCCGGCTCGGTCCGCCCGTTGATCGCCGCGTCCGCGACCGCGAAACTCGTCACCTCGGCGCGACCACCGAAGTACTGGCCGATCAGTTCCGGATCCACCGGCTGACCACCCGAGTCCGAAACAAGCTGCGAACACGCTCCAGCCAAAGCCCGTAGATCGTGGCCAACGGCATCCACCAGCGCGGTAGCCGCCCGCTCGTCGATGCTCCCGCCGAGCAACCTGATCTCGCCAAGCACGAACTGCGGCAGCTCCCACGTCTTCGGCGCAGTCGCAACCACCTCGTTGACCGACGCCTTGCGCAACTTGTCGAGAACCGCCTTGCCCTTCTGCCCACCGGAGTGGACCAGCACGACAAGCACATCCTCCGACGGCGCCGCGGCGTACTCGAGCAGGTGCGGGACCATCTCGGCCGGCAGGTTCTCCAAGGTCCGGAGCACCATCACCCGCTCCGCCGCGAACAGCGACGGCCCGGTGAGTTCGGCGAACACCCCGACATCGAGGTCGGCGCCACCGAGCTCGGTCACCTCAACCTCGACACCACCCTTCGACACGGCAGCAATCGCGGAACGAACAGCCCGGTCAGCAAGAAACGCTTCCGGACCGGTGACGAGCAGCACGTCACCCAACTTGGGCGCAGAATTCCTTCGAGCAGCCATAACCCCGCCAGCATCCCACGCCCGTCCGACAATCTCGTCACCCACCAGCCAAGACGCCGCCTGCACCCCCCGAGCCTCCGGCAGAAGGCGCACCCCTCGTCACCGGCCCAGGTCTGGTTGACGCCACAGAGATGCCGCTTCGCTCCCACTTCGTTTGGCGACCTCCGGTCCGAGCACAACAAGAGCGGAATTCACGCGAGGGCGGTCTACCACAAGGATGGCCGGGCAGCCGGTTCCCGACCGAGCTGAGCCGGGCCAAGCCGTCCGGCATCCCCTTCAACCCCAACGACTGAGCCATCCCCGCGCGGCGGCGGGATGGTTCCGCCACCGCGCGCGGTTGTTCGGCTGAGCGCTTCGGGAGGGTCGGAGCTCCAAGGCGGGAACGTCCTGGTAGGTCAGCAGTTGCTTGTACGGAAGGGACGTGCGCGGTCGGTCAGGAGTAGCGTCCTGGTGTTGAAGGTTGACCGGTGGCTGCAGCCGTCGGCGGTGACCTCGACAGAGTGCGCGTCGACGAACCGGAACGTTGGGACGACGGTTCCGCTGTCGAGGCCGTTGGGGTTGCTCCAGTCGTCGTACCAGACAACGGTTTCCTGCGACAGTAGGCCGCGGTCGCGCCGCAGGCGTACCTCGGGTCCCATGACGCCTCTCACGCTGACGAGTTCGTAGCGGCCGTCCGGTGACGCTACTCGGTCTCCATCCGGGCGCGGCGACAACTCGGCTGACAGCCACGCCGTACCCGCGGCGAACAAGACCCCGACAGCCCCTAGCGCCACAGCGGTGATCCTGATGGAGCGGCGACGCCAGGCAAGGACTGCCGCGGCGGCGGCGGCCACTGCCACCAGGCCGGTTGACGCGGCCTCCAGGAAACCTTGGTACCGAAGGTTGAACGGATCCCACCAAGTCAGCACGCACACCGGCACGAGGATCGCAACGATCACCGCCAACACCACGATCACCCGTCCACGGGACACGAGTCACTCCTTCGAGCAGCGGTCAACGCGGAAGATCCGCGAAGCGCCGACAGTAGCCAGCATGCGTGTCACGTGCGGAGCTCCTCCCTGCGTGTCGACAGCGGAGGTGGCTGGACTGGCCCCCGGATCAGCGATGATCAGCGGACTTCTAGTACGGGCGACCAACCGGGGAGAGCATGAATGCGCCGCTGACAGCCTTTCTCGGCTGGGCCTGCCTGGTGATCGCTCTGGCCGGGTGCGGTCCGGCGGGCGAGCCGGAATCCCAACAGCGGGGCGCGTCGCCGAGCCACAGTGAAACGTCCGCTCACGTTCGATCCAGCGAAGCGGTTCGTACCGATCCTGCTCCGATCAAGCGACGTTTCGTTGCTCTGGGCAACCCGTTGCGGTTGTCGTGGCAGGCTGGCGTTCTGGGCGATCAGCGCGTGCCCGGACCGTCGTCGTACTGGATCGATGCGGTCGTGACTCTTCAGCCCGAGGTCGCGCGCAAGCTGCGGAACACCGGTGCTTTGGCGGAGGCTACTGCCCCACCGACTGTCGCCGTGGATCTGCGGGGCGCCCTGCCAGCAGGCCCGTGGCTGACCGGAGCCGACCTCGATCGCGTCGTCTCCGGCAAGTCGAACTACAGCTGCCGCGCCTACCTCGCCAAGGACACCGACGTGATCGTCGTGATCGCCGAAGGAAGCAACGGGTAACCCTCGCAGCCGGCGACGACCGCGAGTACCGGTCGAGCAGGGTGAGGCCAAGCCCGGTGAGCTCGTACTCGACTTGAGGCGGGATCGTTGGATAGACGGTGCCGGTCGCCGATCCGCGAGAGGACCTGCAGGACGTGACGGCACCCGGCCTCGTCCGGCGTGGTGCCCTCAAGCTCCAAGGCTCAGACCCGCGTGTCCTCCGGTCCGGCCGAAGCGCTCGCTGCGGTCGCAGGCGCCGGCTCAGTCCCGTAGTCCTCGAGATTTCGCAGGTTGCGAATCGGGCTGGCCCAAACCAGCACGGGCCCGAGCAACATCAAGGGCGCGGCGAGCAGCAACGTCGTCCGTACGCCGACCACCTCTGCCAGCGCGCCGGCGGCCAACCCGCCGGCCGGGATCGATCCCCAGGACACGAACCGTACGGTTGCCATCACCCGCGACAGTAGTTCCGGCGGGCTGGCCAGCTGGCGGTAGGTGCGGGTCACCACGCTGCCCGGCACCACCGACCCGGCGAACAAGCAGTTGCCGACGGCAAAGAAGATCCAGCCGGTCGAACCGTGCCCCCACGGGATGATCGTGGCTGCTACCGCGCCAAGAACTCCCTCGGCGAGCAATACGCGAGCAGAGCCGAACCGCCGAACCAGCCAGGGCGTGAGTGAGGCGAAAATCAGCGCGCCCACGCCTTCGGTTGCCAGCAAGAGCCCGACCACGCCCGGCGGAGCTTCGAGATTCCGCACCAGGTAGACGGCGAACAGCGCCATCTGCGCGCCGCACACGAAATTGACGACGCAGGCCCACCAGGTCGCGGGAGCCATCACCGGGTGGTGGGCCACGAACCGCCAGCCGTCGGCGATCATGACCCGCATACTCGTCCGCGCTTCGCCGGAGTCCACCGGATTGCGTTCAGGGAGCCGCCGAAGCAGCACCGCGGACGCGACGTACGACACGGCGTCGACGAACAACGCCGGCACCGCGCCCATCAGCTGCACGAGCAAACCGCCGAGCGACGGCCCGCCCAGTTGGGTGACCGCGTGTGTACCCGACATCAGGCTGTTGCGGGCGTTGAGCTCGTCCTTCGGAACCACCGAGACCATGAACGTCGAACTGGCGGCGAAGAACAGCACCTCGGCGAAGTTGATCACCAGGGCGGTCGCAACAAGCTGGCCGATGGACAGATAGCCGAGCCACCACACGAGCGGAACCGACGCGATCGCAAGGGCACGCACCAGGTCGCAGGCGATCTGCGTACGACGGAGGGGGAGCCGCTGGGTGATGACCCCGGCAGGCAGGCCGATCAGCGCCCACGCGAGGTACGACGCGGCCGCGACCATGCCGAGCTGGAACGGCGTCGCGTCGAGCACCGTGACCGCGGTCAGCGGCAACGCGACGGCGGTCACCGCCGTACCGGTGCTGCTCAGCGTGCTCGCGCCCCAGTAGTTCCAGAAAGCCCCGCCGTCGCGCCTCATCCCGCCCCCTTCGAAGTAAGTTCCGAATTGGAACCCTATGCGAGAATGGCGGTCACCGCCACGCCGATTCCCCAGGAGCTGACTCCGTGCGCCACGATGACCTCGCCGAGACCGACTGCGGTATCGCGCAGGCGCTGAGCGTGGTCGGCGATTGGCAAACCTTGCTGGTGGTCCGGGAGTCCGCCGCCGGGGTGACCCGGTTCGACGCCCTGCAACGCGAACTCGGTATCAGCCGGCGTGCGCTTGCAGAGAAGCTGGCCCGCCTTGTCGAGCAGGGGATTCTGCAGCGGCGCGCGTACTCGGATCGGCCGCCGCGATACGACTACGTCTTGACCTCGATGGGTGAAGGACTGCTGCCGGTGCTGCTCGCGCTGCAGGACTTCGGCACGCGGCATGTGATGGGCGACGGTTCGGCCAGCGCCGCGCCGGCGGGCCTCGAGGTTCAGCGCCTGGAGCGACTTGTCGGCACCCGCTTGCCGTCACTGGAACTGGCTGGTCACGACGGGGAATCCGTGGCACTGCCAGGGGACCAGCCGACGGTGTTGTTCTTCTTCCCGGCGGCATGGCCGCCGCACGCGAACGGCTATCCGCCGGGATGGGGCGATATCCCGGGCGCCCGCGGCTGCACGTTGGAGTGCCTGTCGTTCGCCAAGGCCCACGACGACTTCGTGGCCGCAGGCGTTCGCGTGGTCGGCGTGAGCAGCCAGCGCCCCGACCAGCAGGCGGCCTTCGCGGCGCACGCCGTGCTGCCCTACCAGCTCGCCTCGGACCAAGACGGCCGCGCCGCAACCGCGTTGAGGCTGCCGGTGTTCCGCGCCAGCGGCGGCGAATGGCTCAAGCGCGTCACCATCCTCACCAACCACGACGGCGTCGTACAGCATCTGCAAGCCCCTATCACCGACCCCCGAGGCTCCGTCCAGGAACTGCTCGCCCTCGTCCGCCCCGGCACCCGCTGACCAACGCGCCGGAACTAACTGAGTGGATGGCGGTCGAGTCGCTCGAGCAAACACGTCTGAACCTGCCGGGACCGTCCAGCGTCCCGTGGTCGATGATCGGCCGTGGATTGGCGGCCAAAGGGGTCGTGGTCACGGGTGGGTGGGGTTGGTGGACAGGGATAGTTGATCGTCGGAGGTGGTGAGGGCTATTGAGCCGGCGGTGTCGGTGCGGGTGATCTTCATTCCTTGGTGGGTGAGGAGGTCGAGGGTTCGAGGGGCTGGGTGGCCGTAGTCGTTGTCGATGCCGGCCGAGATGATGGCGAGGCGAGCCTGGGTGGCCGCGATGAAGGCAGGGTCCTGCCGGCCGGAGCCGTGGTGCGGAACCTTCAGGACATCGGCGCGGAGGTCGACCCCCGTGGCGAGGATCGATCGCTGGGACTGGGGCTCGAGGTCACCGGTGAGCAGGAGACGCAGGCCCGCGACCTCGGTCATCATCGCGATGCTGGCGTTGTTCTCGGGCGAGCCTTCGCCAGTGGAGGTTGAGGGGGTTCCAGCAGCGAGCGCGGGCACGCGGGCCGGCCACAGCGAGGTCCAACTGACCGGGCCTACTGTGCGCTTCTCCTGGTAGGTGACCGTCCGGATGGGTATTCGGTGTTGCGCCGCCAGATCGACGACGCGCTTGTACTCCGCTGGTGGTGAGAGGTAGGGCGTCACCTCGATCTCCCCGACCGTCCTGTCTCGCAGTACACCCGCCAAGCCGCCCGCATGGTCGGCGTGGAAGTGGGTGAGCACCACGACAGGCACGTACTTCACGTCGAGCTCCCGCAGGCACCGATTGATGGCTGCCGGATCGGGACCGGTATCCACGACGACCGCCGTACCGCGACCGGCATGCAGAACCAGACCGTCGCCCTGCCCCACGTCACAAGCAACCAGATGCCAGTCCGCCGGCGGCCAGCCCAGCGAACGGACTGGACGCAGTACTGCGATGGCCAAGACCGCGAGCGCGAGCAGCATCACCAGCGGGCGCGCGAGTATGCGGTGGAGGGCGAGCACGAGTCCGAGGCAGAGCAGCGTTAGTACCGCGACGCCGACCACTGTCGCGGGCCAGGCACTTGAGGCGCCTGGCAGGTCGGCACCTTTCTCCGCGATGAGGATGATCCATCGCGCGGGCCAGCCTGCCAGCCAGCCGACGAGTCGGGCCAGATCCGCACTCAGTAAGGCGATTCCGGCTGCACCGAAGCCGAGGATCGTGGCTGGACCTACTGCAGGCCCTGCGAGGAGGTTCGCCGCGACCGCCACCAGCGAGACCTGGCCGGAGAGCCACGCGACCACCGGCGTACAGGCGATTTGGGCTGCTAGTGGGCAGGCGAGGGCCTCGGCGAAGCGCATGGGCAACCATCGGGCTAGGGCGTCGCGCCAGCTCGGGCCGAGCAGGACGATGCCTGCGGTTGCCAGTACGGACAACGCAAATCCGGCCGATCTGGCGAGCGACGTGTCCAGCAGGAGCAACGCGATCACCGCAACCGACAGGCTCCGCACCGCACGCCGCGACCCGCCACCACCAGTCAACGCGGCCAATGCAACCAGGCCCATCGCTGCTGCCCGAAGAACACTCGGTTGCGGCCGAGCAAGCACCACGAACACCACCACCATGGCAAGCCCGACAACAGTCAGACCTCGCGCCCGGACGCCGATGAGCCGGGCGAGTGGGAGCACGAATGCCAGCAGGAGCGTGAGATTCGTACCCGAAACCGCCGACAAATGTGTGAGGCCAGTCGTCTTGAAGTCCTCAACCAACTCTGGTGGCAACCCCGACTCATCCCCCATCACCAGGGCCGGCACCAGACCGCGCACCGCCTCCCGCTCTCCAGTAACTGATTGCCTCAGCCCAGCACGCACTCGCTCGGCGGCCCGCAACCACCAAGCGGGGTCATCGAGCACACGCGGTTCGACACGCGACGACAACATCGCCGCGACGTCGCCACCCTTGTCGACCGACTGAAGTCGCCCCGTCGCCTCCACCCGCTGCCCAAACCTCACCTCCTTCCAGCCCACAGACCCGACCACCACCACCGGCGTACGAACCCGCGTCGCCACACCCCTACCAACCACCTCCTCCACCGTCGCCCGCACCACCACGTACGGCGGACGCCGACCCCCCGCAGCACTCCGGACAGCCGGATCGCCCACCACCTTCAGCCGAACCGTCACCGCCGCCCCCGACTCGGCCAACCCGGCCACCGGCCCGGCCTGCAACCGCACCACCTGCAGCCCGGCAGCCACCGCCATCCCGACCACAACAACGCCAACCCCAAACCCCGTCACCACCACCGCAGGCACCCGCACCAAGCCCCGTCGCCCGAACCCCACCGGTTGTCCCTGTCGCACAGGACGACCCAGTCCGATCCATCCGCGCAACCGAAGCATCAGCACGCCGACGCCCATCAGAAGCCCCACCACCACCGCCACCCACACAGCAGTCGATGCGCTCGCGCCCAGCAGCATGACGGCGGTCAGCCAACCAGCGGCCGCCGGGACGAGCAGACGCAGGTCAGCCGCGCGGCCCTTTTCACCTTCCTCAGCATCAAGCCTGGACATGCGGCCTCAGCGATGCGAACTCTTCGGGGTCCACTCCGGGGACCTCCTGGAGTTCGTCGGTGCTGGTGAATCGGTCGTGCTCGTTACGCCAGTCGACGATTCGCTGAGCGAGGACGGGTCCACCCCCCGGCAGCTCGTCGCGAGTCCAATCGCCTCCGACTTCTTCGGGATCTCCTCCTTCGGAGCGTTGACGATGGCTTGCAGAGTGGAGTCGGGAGAGGAACTTCCGGCGGGTTTCCGGATCCGGAGGTGCGGTCGGTGGGAAAGCTTCACACCAGGGAAAGTACGAGCCTTTCCGCCGCCCACCGCAACGAGTAGTCAGGCTGTGGACAACCGGCGTCACCATGGATCGGCTCGCCGACATCGAGGTGGACGGTCTGGTCCTGTACGACATCGACGACGAGAGCGACCCGAACCAGGCGGAACGCCCTTTTCCGTACCTGCCGACCATGGACCCCGCCGAGTTCGAGACCACGCATCTCGCGGCCTTGCCGTACTCGATCGTCATATACCGCGCGGTCGGGAAGTACACCGAACCCGACCTGCGATCGTGGCTGGAGACCAGCAGACGCGAACCGGATTCAGGCTTCGTCGGTGCCTCGCCGAGGCGGGAGAGTGTCCAGCCACCATTCTTGACGTGCGGCGCGGCCAGAACCGCACCGGCGACCACGACGACCGCCACCCCGATATGGCCGCGCCGATCGTCTGGGCGATCTCCTCCTCGGCTTCTTCTCGACCTGCGAAGCAACCAGGCCGTCGAGGTAGTAGTCGAAGTCCACCGTGTTGCCGTCGGCCTTAGTCTCCACGTCCGTTTCGCCGCGGGCCGTATGTGTGAAGCGGGAGATCTTCGGTGAGGTGTCCGTGGCGGTCTTGCCGTTCTTCACCTGCTCGACCAGGTCGCGGACGTCGCAACTGTACGACGAGAACTGGTCGTCCTCGGTCCTGTTCGCGCGTCGAACCCGCGGCGGCTGGCAGCGCTCCATCAGCGCATCGTCGACGACTTCCGGGCAGCCAACTACCCGTCTGGCCTGTGCTGAGACCGTGCCGCCAGGCGATATAGAGCCTTTCGTGGAATCATGCGATGTCATGGACGTACCATTCATACAGTCGAACGGTGCGACCACACGATACCGATTGACTGGGATGCGGTGGAGTCCTGGCTGGGTCTGCACCTGCCGGCCGACTACAAGGCGCTGGCTACCGACCACGGGCCGCTGCTCATCGGTGAATGGCTTTGGCTTCACACGCCATGTGCCAAGCCTGGCCGCTTCGACTACGGAGAATGGCTGAAGGAAACCCACAAGCTGTGCCGGGCACGGTCGAAGGACGCTCCGCCACACACACCGCCGCCGTTCCACCCAAAGCGAGGTGGACTACTCGCCTGGGGAGAGACCCGTTCAGCCAGCTACCTGTTCTGGGACACAGCAGCATCCGCCGACCCCGACCAATGGCCGGTGGTCGTCATGGACAGCGATGCCGTCAACAACGGGTTGAACCCCTGGCACAACTACCACATGACAGTCTCAGAACTGATCGCCGCCGCAGTAAGCACCGGCGTCCCCCTGCCCAGCAACCAGCAACTCGGTCCGCTGCCACCCACAGCGCAGCGCACCTCGTATCTGGTCGACGCCGGTCCATGGACCCCGCCGCCACCGGCACGGCGTGCGGCCACCCCGAAGAAGACCCGGCTCACCGCGCTCAAGCAAGGCACTGGCCTGGCCACGCTCCGGCTACTCGTCGCATCACCGGCCACGCCGTACCTGGGAGACGGCAGCTGGGATCAGCTCTTCGAGGAGCTCGGCACCCGGCTCCCCACCGACTACATCGAACTGATGGACACCTACGGGGCCGGTTGCTGGTCGGAGTGGCTCAACTTCGTCCCCCCGCTGCGCACCAACGGCCGCGGATTCGTCTACCACGCCAAGGAAGTACTTGACAGCTACGCCGATCTGCAGGCGCAGTATCCGGAATTCCAGCCACTTGCGGTCTGGCCGGAGCCCGGTGGATTCCTGCCGTTCGCCAACGCGGTCGAGGGCGACGTACTGGGCTGGCTCACCCAAGGAGCGCCCGATGAATGGCCACTGATCGTCTACCCACGCCACGCCAAACAGGGCCCGCCATTGCAGGACACTCTCGTCGACACACTGCTCGCCTGGCTCCGCGGCAGCCTTGACACCGCCGGATTCCCCAGTCAAGACGACGACGCGGTCGATCCGCTGGAGCGCATCCGATTCGAGCCAGGCAACGATGAATCACCCTAGTGACGCCATCCCTAGCCTTCACATCGCCCCCGCGATGGGAGCCGCCTCCTCGGTCCACGCTGGCCCGAGTCCTGCCTCAAATTCTTTGGATTGGTGGCGCCAGGCTGGGTGATCCGGCGGCGCAGTTGCGGTATCGCCAGCGTGCGGGACCTTGATTCCGCGCGCTGGTTCGTTGAAATCGTATAAGGTCCTGCCGCGGTGTAACTGATCAGATCTTCGGCGTGGTTCGTCGCCGCAGGGCAGCAACAGTTGCTGCATAGCCTCGTCTCGATCGATATTCGTCCTCTGACGATCTGGCCGCTTGTGGCGCGGCGTAGGTCTGGATGTACCCCGCCGCCGCAGTACCGATCGCTGTTATCTGCACGCGTCAAGTACGACTCGTTGTCTCTCCATCCTCGGCAGGGATTGAGAACCTGCGACAAAGGGCTGCCGCCGTTCGACTCCCTCAGCTTCCGGACGAGCGCCACTCTGCCCTGGCGAGGCATTGACTTCGGCGATCGCTTTTGTCGCCTAGGGCAGCTGTGGATACACCGTGAGCCACTTCCCAACCTCATCGGCAAGACGATCTTCTTTGAGGTAGGGCAGAAGGTGCGTGAGCGGAGTCAGAAGGTTCTTCACTCGACGCAGTTCGCGCATTTCCTCCACGGTCAGCGGTTGCTCATGACCGACCACAAGCTCGTAGCGCACACCCTCAATTGCTAGAACCTCCAGGCATCGACGCGCAGCGACATCCGGACACAGATCCGATGGCTCTGTCAAACTTTGCCCTGCGCCCGCGATCAGTCCTGCTAGGTTGGCCAGCCGAATCGCGCGGTCTGCATGACCGACCGTCCCGATTTCCGTAGCGATGTTGATTGCCTCCACCGCAGTCCCGAGAGCAGTGTCGTCGGGCATGTCTCCTCGTACGACTACCGACTGGATGCTCTCTGTCGCAATCAGCGCAACCGCGAGCCACCAATTGGCAGCGTCCTCACCTTCCGGCTGAGCACCCCTGAGCCACTGCCGAAGATCAGACCGGTGAGCTAGCAGCTCATTCCACTCCATACTCAGAACCCGATCCCGAACGATTTGAAAGCATCAATGCCGATCCGCAGACTCTCCTGAGATGGCCTAAAATGGCCGCTGTTGTTGTTGATCTCGAGGCCGATGTAGCGGCCGCCACCGCCAGCGATATCGGCCTCACCAGCAGCACGCACCGGACGGCCCCCGCTCAGCACCGAGTGCTTCAGTTCGACTCCGCCGGCATTCTTCGGCATCACCACAAGACTTCCATCCTCGAGGACAGCCCACTTCACTGTGCCGGCGTTGATCGCTTCGTCAAAGTTGCCAGAACTGGGATTGATTGGCTTCACACCAGCCCGCTCTGCCTGGGCAACTTCCCCCATCAAGCTACCCGGCATCTGGTTTGGAAAGAGTTTAGTGCTGCTCGAGCTGGTGCCCGAACCCGTGCCCCCGCTCTCATTGAAGAGACGGCCGAAGTCTTTGCTGAAACGCTGGCCGCCTACTGTGCTGACCGCCGCACCTGTGGCGCTGATCGCTACACCGCCCACGACGGCGACAGCGCCGACAGGACACAGCACACCCGTTCCGCAGACGAGAGCGCCGCCGCCGGTGAGGGAGCCACCGGCAGCGCTCACGACGGCGCCAAGCCCCATGATCCCGATATCCTTCAAGACGTTGCCTAGCGCCTCACGATTGATCTCGACGTCGACGCCCGCCCCTGGGTTCGCGCGTAGCCAGTCGGCTGGCGACTCCCCCGGCCCGTCCCCCGACATCGGTTCCTGCACGGTCGTCTGCTGTACCGGGTTGGAATCCACCCGGTTGCCTTCGTCGTCGATGTTGTAGTGGCCGTCGACTTCTACGCGGCTGATCGGGTTGCCGCCGGCGAAGGCGTAGCGGTTGGCGTTCCAGGGGTCGGTGCCGAGGCTCATGTCGGTGAGGGCGCCGTTGTAGGAGTCTCGGGTTAGGAAGCGGTTTAGGCCCGGGGAGTAGTTGCGGAAGCCCATGTCGTAGGACTGGGAGGACTGGTCCCAGCGTTTGGCGTTGAAGCGGTAGACGTTGTAGGGCTCTTTGCCTGGGTTTTGGGCTTCGGGTTTGTCTGCGCCGGTGAAGCGGTCGTCGTCGTTCTTTCCGTAGGCGGTGTAGCCGTACGTCGAGCGGGTGTCGCCGGCGTCCGAAGTCAAGGTCTCGACGTCGGTGTGGGGGTTGTAGCCGTAGTACGAGTCTTCCGAGGTCCCGTCCGCCTTGAACTTCACCTGGGAGAGGCGGGAGCCCCATGGCGAGTACTGGTACGACGCGGTGATCTCACCGGCTACCTCTTCGGAGAGGACCTCGCCGGACAGACCTAGGTAGGAGTAGTTGGTGGTTTTGGTGCCTTCGACCTTGGAGCTGGTGCGGTCCAGGGCGTCGAAGGCCGTCGTAGTGGTCTTGGTCGTACCGTCTTCCTGCAGTTGGCGGTGCTTGATGATGCGGTCGTAGCCGTCGTAGGTGTTGCGCTGAATCACCTTGCCCGCGGACGACACCTGCGACAAGCGACCGAACGGGTCATACGTGTACGACGCTGTGGCGCCGCCGGTTGTCGCGGTCAGGAGCCGGTTGCGGTCATAGGAGTAAGTCGTCGCGACATCCTTGACGGTCTGGGCGACGACGTTGCCGGCTGGGTCGTGGGTGTAGGACTCCGTCGACAGGACGGCCGAGCTGGCGGCGTCTTTCTTCTCCACCTTGGCGATTCGGTCGAGGGGGTCGAAGGTGTAGGCGAAGACGTTGTCCAGGTACGCCGCGTGGTTGTCGGCGTTCTGGATCTTCGCGGTGTCCTTGACCCGGTGCCCGTTGGCGGAGTACTCCATCGCGTGCTGCGAAACGAGTGTGCCGTTGGACTTCTTCTCGATCTGCGAAGCGACCAGGCCGTCGAGGTAGTAGTCGAAGTCGACCGTGTTGCCGTTGGCCTTGGTCTGCACGTCGGTTTCGCCGCGGGACGTGTAGGTGTAGCCCGAGATCTTCGGTGAGGTGTCCGTGGCGGTCGTGCCGTTCTTGACCTGCTCGACCATGTCGCGGGCGTCGTACGTGTAGGACGAGAACTGGTCGTCTTTGTTCGCCGCGTCGTCGAACGTCCGGGTGACCGGAGCGCCGTTCTCGTTGTAGGTGTACGTGGTGGTCTTGAGGAGCGCGGTGCCCTTCTTCTCCTCGACCTTTGCGACCTGATTCAGCCCGTTGTAGCTGACGAGGTAGTCGCTGACCTTGGCGCCCGGCTGAGTGTCGGTGATTTGCAGCAGGTTGCCGTTGGTGTCGTAGGTGTAGGTGAAGTCCTTCTTCTCCGCGTCGGTCTCGCCGGTGTTGTCGCGAACCACCTTCACCGCGTCAGCAGAAACCGTTCCGGTGGTAGCCGGAGCCAGGGAGACCGAGCCAGTGGTCGCCTCGGCGAAGGTGAACTCTCCGAGGCTGACCCAGGTGCCGGCACCGGCGGTCTGGTTGACCGGCTTGCTCACCGGCGTGGACCCGGCCGCACCAGTACTGACCGCGTACGGCGCTGCCGTCGACGCGCCCGCCACCGCGGGATAGCGGACGTAAACGGTGTACTTGCCATCCGCCGGCACATTCAGCTTCCAGGTGTGCTTGTCCGTGCTCCCGGTCGCCGCCGCATGCGTGCGGTAGTTCGTGCCCTGGAACCCGGTGCCAGTCGACGCCAACGGCCAGGTCCCGGCGGCCTCGACGTCACCGGTGTCGGAGTTGTCCACCAGGGAGACATGCAGACCGACCGGTACGCCGTCGTCGCTGCGCGACTTGAGCTTGCCGTCGGGGAAGAAGTCCCACGACATCGTGCGGGACGACGAACCACCCGCGCTGGTCAGCGTCCGCGCGGTCTGCTGACCCAGCTCGTTGTATCCGTACGCCGCGACGATGTCCCACGGATCCGTGCTGGACTTCACCCAGCCGTTGTCGAAGTAGCTGTAGGACATGTCGTTGCGGACGGTCTGCCCCTCCGAGGCCGGCGCGCTGACCTTGGTCACGTTGCCGATCTCGTCGTAGCTCATCACCGTCTTGTCCGGCGTGTTGTACCGCGTGTCGTCCTTGTCGTAGGGCGACAGCTTCTCCTTCGGCCGGTTCAGCGCGTCGTACACGGTGACCTGGGCGAAGTCGTCCGGGTCGTCCCCGGTCTCGACGCCGCGCGGAGTGATCACCTTCGTCTGGTTGCCGACCTGGTCGTACTCCACCTGGGTGGTCCGGTACGTGATGTTGCCGGCGGCATCCTTGCTGTGCGGAGCCTTGACCTGCACGGTCTTGCCACGCTCGTCCAGCGTCACCGCCGTTTTGTTGCCATCAGCATCGGTCGTGCTGATCACGTTGCCGTCGCGGTCGTACTCGGTCGACGTGGTCTTGCCCGCGGCATCGGTGGCCGTCTTCGGGCGGTGGGCCTTGTCGTAGGTCGACTTCGAGGTGTAGTCCGCCGGGTCGGCCGACTTGGACTTGCGCGGGTCCACCACGGTCACGACATTGCCGACGTTGTCGTACTCGTAGCTGATCTTGTCGGTCTGCGCGTTCGTGACCGACAGCAGCTGGTACACCGGGTCGTACTGGTACGACGTCACGAAGTCCGTCGTGTCCGGAGTGAGCACGCCCTTCGGTTCGGTCTGCCGGAGCAGATTGCCGACCACGTCGTACTCGTACTTCGTCTCCCGGTCCGGGGCCGTCGCCGAGTCCTTCGGCGCCTTCGACGAGATCAGCTGGTCCGCGTCGTCGTAGGCGTTGGTGCTGATCGCGCCGTTCGGAGCGGTCGCCTGCGTCACGTTGTCGTTCGCGTCATAGACCGGCGCCGGCGTGGTGATGAAGAGATTGGCGGCCTGGTCCTTCGGCACCTTCGACGTCAGCGGCCGGCCGAAGAGGTCATAGGTGTAGGTGCTCGTCTTGAGCTTGGCGTCGGTGACGGTCAGCACGTTGCCGCGGCTGTCATACCCGAAGTCGGTCGACTTCGTCAGCGCATCGGTGATCTTCTTCGGGTAGCCGGTGGCGTCGTAGAGCGAGTAGGTGGTCGTGTTGTTGTTGGCGTCGGTCGAGGTCTTCAGCTGACCGAGTGGGTCGTAGGCGTACTTCGTGGTGTAGTCGTCGGCGGTCGCGGTGGCGTTGCCCTTGGGGTCGGTCACCGACGTGAGGTTGCCGAGCGGGTCGTACCCAAAGGTCCAAGTCCGGCCCTCGGGGCTGACCTTGCGGATGAGTTCGCCGTAGAAGCCGTTACCGCCCACGTTGTAGCTCAGCACCGTGGCGGGGGTTCCGTTGGCGTTGGCCTCGGCGTCCTTGATGGTCAGCGGGAAGCCGGTCTTCGGGTCATAGGTCCAGGTACTGCGCGCTTCGTTGGCCTCTTCCAGCTGGGTGACGTTGTGATCGGTGTCCCAGCTCAGCTTCGTGATCTCATTCTTGGCGTTGGTCGTCTGGATAGGCCGTCCGAAATTGTCGGTCACGTACTTCGTGGCCCGCGGCGTCGCATCCGTGACGGTCGTCTCCACCGTTCCCGTACCGGGCACGTAGCCGAACGTCGTGGTCTTGCCCAACCGGTCCGTCAGCTTCTCGAGCTTCCACTTGTCCTTGGGATCGGTCGTCGCCGCGAAGTACGACAGGTTGGTCGACTTGCCACGCGGGTCGGTGACCCGGACCAGCTTGGTGTTCTTGTTGGTGTTGGTGGCGTCGTAAACGAACTTGAACGTCTTCGCCGCGGTGGAGCCGGCACCGTCCACCAACTCGGCCATCAAGCCCTTGTCCGAGTAGGTGAAGGTCACCTTCCGGCCCGAGATGTCGGTGATGGACTCGACCTGGTCGATGATCTTCGGATTGGTCAGGTTGGTCGCGGCCGTCTTCACGCCGGCGTCGTTGATGTAGCTGTACGCCTGGCCCTTCTCGAAGTACTCCAGCGAGAGCGTCCGGCGTCCGGCGGCGTCGGTGATGTAGTCGAGGAACTTGACCGGCTTGTTGGCGCTCTTGCGCTCGGAGTACGTGTAAAGCGTCTCGTTGCCGTTCTTGTCCCGGATGACCGACTGGAACCCCTGGTCGTCGAAGAAGAACTGGGTGCGGTCCGGCCGGGTCAGCACCCAGGCCCGGTTCACCGAGGTCTTGTTGTTCGGCGGATCAGCGAGCTTCTGCAGGTAGAGATGAACGCCCTTCGGATGGTCGTAGTCCCACTTGGTCTCGTCCGTCGTGCCGTGCTTGTTCAGCGCGAAGGTGTGGCTGGTGCCGTCCCCGTCGGTCAGGGTGATCGTGGTCGGCCACTTCTGGCCGCGCGGATGGAAGTCCAGCGCCGAGCCCAGCCGGTTCAGCGTCGAGGTCGACAGCGACCAGCCGTAGCCCATCGACGAGGCCGACGTGTCCAGGCTGTTGTACGTCATCCGCACGAAAGTGGACGCGCCACGACTTGGGTTGGTCAACGCGTTGTAGCCGAAGGCAACATTTCCGGTCGCGAGGTTGACCATCGCCGACGACCCGGCCCCGGTGTTCTTCCCGGCGTACTGGTAGAACTTCTCCAGCCCGAGCTGGTCCGAGGTGGGATCCTCGACCGCGGCGTTCTGGTTCAGGGTTCCGACTCCGCCGGAGGTCTTGGAAAGCCAGGCTCCGGTCGTCTTGTTGCGCAGGTCCCACTGGAGAACGAAGTCCTCCCGCTTGTTGCTGGGAGCGGCGGCGACCGGGCTCTTCACCTGTGCGCTCACCTTGACCGCTGCGCCCGGCGCCAGGTCCGCGGGCAGCACCGTGTCCAGGCGGTTCGCGTCCGAGGTCACCTCGGTGCCGTCCGGCAACGTCCAGTGATACGACAGCGCGTACTCCGCGGACTTCAGCGCGAAGGCCTGCGTGTTGGTGATCGTCACGTCGACCGGGTACTGCGCCCCCGGCGTCTGCCGCTGCGGCGTCTTCGGCGCGTGATACGCCGACTCCGGTGTCTTGCTGAGATAAGTGACCTTCAGCAGAGGACGCAGCAGCGGTTCAGCCGCCTCCGCACTGAGGAACAGCCCATGACCGGTCACTGTCTCTGTCGACTGCTTCAGCAAGAAGCCGTGCTCGGTCGCGGGAGTGTTCACCCAACCCTGAACAGCGGTCTTGGCCTGCCACCAATGCCAAGTCGGATCCGGTACGCCGATGTTGCCGGCCGGCACGTAGTCCAGAGCCGCCCCGAAGTCGCCACCCGCCGTGGTCCACGAGGTGGTCGAGTTGGCCTTCTGCCAGGTGGTCGCCGCCTCGACGAACGTCTTGCTCAACGCATGGGCATTGACCTGCGCGGCGCCGCCCTCGTAGTGCGCCTTCCACAGGCCGAGCTTCGCGTCCAGGATGGTCGAACCCGCCGGGATGGCGCCGGTGACTGTTCCGAAGTTCACCACGGCGCGGGTTTTGCCGTAGGTCGCGTTGTTGCCGACCTCGAGCCATGCCTTGCCCTCGACCTTGTCGAGGTTCGTCCCGGACAGCACGCTCGACAGCGTCGAGTCGGCAGCGGCCTGGAAGTACTTGACCACCTGACCCGCCTTGGGCAGCCGAGCGAGTTGGGTCGCCGACGGGGTCAGGCCACCGTCCTTGGTCTTGACGGCGACCATGTAGTAGTAGCCGTCCCCCTCGTCCGACGTGTCGTCGGCCGGCGTCGGCTCCGCACTGGTGTCGACATAGGTCGTCGTCCCCGTCGCCACCGGTGACACCAAAGTGTCGGCGGTCGGCATGAAGTTCTGGAAGATGCTGCGGTGGACCTGGTACTCGACGATGTCGTCGGCGGTGCTGGTGCTCGGGTCGACGTACCCGCTCCAGTTCAGCGTCGCGCCGGTCGCGGCGATCGTCGTCGGCGTGCTGACGACGACGCCAGGCCGGCCGTAGGTGACGATCAGCTTGGGCCGGTTGGCGTGCCTGTGCACATCAGAGCCGTTGTACGCGTACTCACTGGCCTGGTAGACCGGTCCCCCGCGACCGAGCGTCTCGTCGGTCGCCTTGACGATCATGCCGTTGTTCGGCGCGCCGCCGAGCCAGCTCTGCAGCATCGACCGGACGCTGAACGTGTGCCACACGCTGGTCTCCCCGGCGTCCTTCGTGTCGTACGCCCGCTTCAGGAGCCACACGGCGTCCGCGGTGGTCGCCTTACCCGCCACGTCGCCCATCGTGATCCGGTAACCACCACCCGCGTTGAACGGCAGCGACCCGACGCCCTTCAGAACATTGCCGCTACCAAGCGTCTGGTTGACCGTGTAGTTGGTGGTGCCTCCACCGTGCAGCACGCTGTACGGCGTAGCAGTGGCGCGGTCGGCGCCCTGGATGTAACCGACCGAGACGTCGTAGTTGCCGGTCTCCGTGATGTCGGGCATCCAGGTGAACGTCGACCCTGTCGCCGCGTCGTTCTGGTACCGGTAGCCGCCGCCATCGGCCACTGCCGACGCAGCCTGCGGCCACGCACCGAGCATGGACGTGTTCGCGGTATCGCTGTCGTCGACGTACGCCTTGTTGAAGGCGAGGCTGCCCAGCGTGGTGTTGACCGACGAGTTCCAGTTGACCGTCGATTCACTCCAGGCGGACGCCGCCTGACGCGCTTCCAGCTGGACCGCGTTCGCGTTGGTCTCGAACGACTGGTCGAAGTAGAGCTTCAGCTGGGCGGAGTCGACCGTGGCTCCCGCCGGGATGCTGGAGATGTCGAACTTGAGCAGGCTGCGACGCTTGGCCGAGCCGGTCGTCCCGGCGTACAGGCCGGTGATGCCACCGTAGTTGGTGGTCGGCGCGCCGGAGTCGACCATCGCGTCCTGCGCCTGGTCCGGAGCGGGCTCGATGGCGATCGTCGGGTCGATCACCACCGGGTACTGCCGATCGGCGCTCTTCAGCCACTCCGCGTCCGCCCGCACCGTGATCTCGATGTTCGCCCCGCGCTGCGTGACAGTCTGCGTCACCTTGTTGCTGAAGGCCTTCCCGTACGGCGACGCCGCATCGTCACGGGCGTCCGTCATGAACGGCCGCGGCATCGTGAACAACGGCCGGCCGACCCCACTGGCCGGGTGGAACGCGATCGAGCCGTCCGACTGCTGCACCGCCTTGACGCCGGCCAGCTTCAGGCTGAACCGGTACGTCGGATCGGCCGGCGCCGACTCCAGAACGATGCTCTCCTTCAGCTGATCCGGCCCGACCTGATAGACCAGATCCGCATCACCGAACACATCCGGATAGGTGACCGTGTCGCCGGCGGCCGTCGGCGTCAGCGCCTTCGTGGCCGCCGTGCCCAGGGTCATCCCGTGACCGACCAGGTCGAACTTCACCAGTTCGTCGGCCCGCGTGCCGAAGAAGCTGCGAAAGCTGTTGGACTCGTTGCCGAGGCTGAATCCCGCCGCCCGGCTGGCCTTCACCGTGGTGTCGATCGGTTGCAGCGTGCCGTCGGAGCTCTGGTAGTGAATCGGCTCGCTGGACAGCTCGGCCTCGGTCCGGCCGTCCGCCAACTGGAACACCTTGCTCGTCGGTGTCCGGCGGCCGGGCAACTCCTTAACCCGCCGGCCGTCGCGCTTGATCGGCGACGGAACCTGCTCGTTGCTGGCCACGCCGGCCGGCAGAACGGCGTTCAGCTCTGGATTCGGCTGGGTCGCCTGACTGCGCCAGCCCTGAAGATCGGCAGCAGCAGCCACCGAGGGGCCAGCCGGACCGGCGAACGCCTGGGTCTGCAGACCGGACGCGAGCAAGGCGATCGAGACGGAGACAGGGACGAGCACACGGCGGACTCGGGTCATGGGCGGAGGACTCCTTCGTCTGCCCGGGGTGCCTCACGGTGAGTCACCGAACCCCGGATGCCAGGCGGTTACGCCCAGCTGTGGCCGGGCCGGAGGAGAATCCCTGAGGCGGCAGCGCTGCGCAAGTGCTACTCCGCGGTTATGGGACAACCTGCAAACCTGTAACGTTCCGCCGAATTTTCCCGATCGTGCGCGAGACACAATTCCATCGATAGAAGCGCCAGCCCATCCACGATGCGGACCACCAACTGGAGCGGTGCCGGCAGACGGCGTTCCTACCTATGGTGTGGACTGATTCACGTGGCGTAACGGACTGCGCGGTAGCCCTGCAACCCGAGCAAAATCCCGCGTTCGTGAAACCGTCCCGCCAGGGTCACCCGCGGTCCGGGCGGCGCCAGCGTCTCGATCCGGCCGTCCCCTGGTGGTGAACGAGATACTCTCGCCTCCACAATGCGCTGGACCGTCTCGGCCGGGCCCGGGCGATCACCCGGAGCGTCTCCTCGAGCTCCATCGGCGCTTGCAGCGAAGCAGCCACCTCGGCGATCACAGCGGCGATCTCGAGATGCAGGTCCGCCTGTTCGGTCATCGGTCTCCGGGATGAACGCAACGCTAGATCTGGCGCTCGGCGGCGAGGTGGACCTTGCGGGTTTGCTGCCCGCTGGTCCGCAGCGCCACCAAAGTTAAGCCAGGTGGGTCAAGACTGGCCAATACGAGCACCAACGTTCACCTCGCAGGGGGTCAGCAAACCAGCCTCTGACCTGCACCTCTCGCCGGCAATCTTCAACCGAACCTTCACCGCCCGCCCCCGCCTGCGCCAACTCCCCCACCGGCCCAGCCTGCAACCTC
Organism: Kribbella sp. NPDC023855; assembly: GCF_040639475.1. Taxonomy (NCBI): domain Bacteria; kingdom Bacillati; phylum Actinomycetota; class Actinomycetes; order Propionibacteriales; family Kribbellaceae; genus Kribbella; species Kribbella sp. NPDC023855. Next base: position 273,909 of record NZ_JBFAAA010000005.1, on the reverse strand, counting down.
TGCACCTGCAACCCGGCCGCTAATGCCATCCCCACCACAACAGCCCCAACCCCGACCGCAGTAACCACCACCCGTCCTGCCTGCAGCCGCGAGAGTCGCCGGCTCACCCAATGGCCTCCGCGAAGCCGCGACCATCCGAGCAGGTGGAGCGCCAGCAACAGAAGCGCCAGGACGAACGCAGTCACCACGGCGACCCACACCGCGGTCGCCGCACTCGTGCCCAGGAGCAGGACTGCGGTCAGCCATCCCGCACCCGCCGGAACCAGCAACCGCAGATCAACCCCGCGATCCTCAGCAGTATCCGCAGGCCCTCCGCGCTCCACCGAGTCATCCGCAGGACCGGACTCCCTCGGACCATCCGCGGGGCCGGCCTTCCTCGGATAATCCGCAGGGCGGTGCTCCATCGGATAATCCGCAGGGCGGTGCTCCATCGGATCACCCGCAGGGCGGGGCTCCGTCAAGTCATCCGCAAGTCCACCGGGCTGAGCCGGGCTGTCGTCATGCCAACCGCGCTCCGACTCATCGGCTTCGGTGAGGTCGGCGTCGGAACGGTTGGGTTGTGGGTGGCGGGCTTCAGACTCGGACATGGGGTTTCAGGGATTCGAATTTCTTGGGGCCTACGCCGGGGACCTCCTGGAGTTCGTCGGGGCTGGTGAAACGGCCGTGCTCTGTGCGCCAGTCGAGGATTCGCTGGGCTAGGACCGGGCCCACGCCTGGCAGGGCGTCCAGTTGGGCGAGGGTTGCGGTGTTGAGGTCGAGTGGGGTGCCGGGTGGCGCGCCCGGAGTACTTGTCGGGTTTCCCGCGGCGGGACTGCTCGGCGGCGCGGCGCCTGGAACGCCTACGACGATCTGCTCGCCGTCGGTGACTGGTCGGGCGAGGTTGAGGGTCGTCAGGTCTACGCCGGGCAGGGCTCCGCCAGCGGCGGCCAGTACGTCGGCGACGCGCGATCCCGTCGACGCACGGACCAGCCCGGGGCGACGGACTTTGCCGGCGACATGCACCACGACGGTCGCCGGCTTCCCGGGCGAACCGGCGCCGCCAGGAGAGCCCGGGCCGCCAGTAGCGCTGCCAGGGCCGGCCGGTGTCGTACCTGGGGTGGGGACGGCTACTGGTGAGCCTGAGGTGAGGGTGGTTGGTGGATTGGGGATCGGCTCGGGGTTGCTGCGGAGCAGAGCGTAGGCCGCCCATGCCAGTCCTACGAGCAGGACGAGGGCGAGCACGACCACGTGGCGTGGCGACAGTGTCCATAGCGGTCCTTTCAGGCGATCGGGCAAGACCGGCGACGGTGTCCAGCCGCCCCTGACCTCGTCGGGATCGGGAGGATGGCTGGCAGCACGGAGTCGGGACAGGGCTTGCTGGCGGGCATCCGGGTCCGGGGGTGGGGGTCGGCGGGAGAGCTTCACACCAGGAAAAGTACGAGCGTTTCCGCCAACGGCCCGGGCGAGTTCGCAGCCTGTGGACAATCGGCGGGCGCTCACGTTCGACCCGGTGGATCGCGCTTCTGGGGTCGGGTCCGGTCTTCGGCAGTCACCAAGGAACGAACGAAAGTCCAACGTGCCGAGCGAGGCGCCAGCGTGGGCGAGCACCCCGCGATCGGGAGAACCCTGCCGACCACCCCGCTTTCACTCAAGCGGGCGACGCAGGAGCCCGCGCCCGGGGTGGGTGGGAGCCAGCGCCGTAGTGAGCGACGAAGGAGCGAGCGAAGGCGCCAGCGTGGGCGGGTGAGGTGCTTGGTGGTTAGCGGGGGGCGATTACTACGGCGAGCATGCCGGGGCCTACGTGGGCTCCGATTACGGCACCAACCTCGCGGAGGACTATTTCTTCGGCTTGCGGGAGGCGCTCGGCGAGGCCGTCCGCGAGGGTGTGGGCCTTGTCGAGGTTGGAGAGATGGTGGACGGCGACCTGCACCGGGCCGTCGCCGGCGCGTTGGACGGCGATGTCGGCTAGGCGGGCGATTGCGCGGCTCGACGTACGGACCTTCTCGAGCGGCACGATCCGGCCGCCGCTGATGGTGAGCAGCGGCTTGACCGCCAGCGCAGTACCGAGGAGGGCTTGAGCCGCGCCGATTCGGCCCCCTCGGCGGAGGTACTCCAGGGTGTCCACGTAGAAGTACGACGAGACGGCCGCCATCCGTGCTCGGGCGGCGGACTCGACGCCCGCCTGGTCGGCGCCGTCAGCCGCAGCGGCTGCCGCGGCCAGTACCGGGAAGCCCAGCCCCATACCCAGTGAGCGCGAGTCGACCACGCGGACCGGGATCGGTGACTCCTTCGCCCCGATCATGGCGGCCTCGAACGTCCCCGACATATCCCCGGACAGGTGGATCGACACGATCGACTCGGCTCCCGCGGCGGCGATCGCGGCGTACGTGTCGGCGAACGACTGCGGAGCGGGCCGGCTGGTCGACACCGGAGTGAACGTCTTGAGCGCCTCGGCGACGGCGGCCGAGCTGGTCGAGCCGTCGTCGTACGACGTCCCGCCGATCACTACCTGCAACGGTACGACGGTCAGCGGGAACCGGAGTACCTCGAGCGCCGACAGACCCGCGGTGGAGTCGGTGACGACGTGCACGCGGGCTGACATGCAGCGAGGTTACCGGACAGTTTTCGTCGGCGCCTGGTGTCAGACTCGGTGAATGAGGGAGACGAGCGAGGAAGTCGAGGAACTGCAACGGCTGCTCGATGCGGCCTACGAGCGCTCCACGGAGCATCTGCGCAGCATCATCTCCGGCGAGCGGCAGCTGACGGCGGCGGAGCTGGCCGAGGCGCTGCAGGGCATGTGCACGCTCAATCTGGCGACTGTCACGGCGAAGGGCGAGCCGCGGATCAGCGCGGTCGACGGGCACTTCCTGCACGCGCGATGGGTGTTCACGACCTCGGGACAGGCGGCCAAGGCGCGGCATCTGAGAGCTAGATCCGCGGCGAGCATCTCGTACGTCGATGGTGAGCGGATCGGCGTGTTCAGCCACGGGCAGGTCGAGTTCCTGGGCACTGACCATCCGGACTTCGCCGAGATCGAGGATCACCTGGTCGCGCACTACGGCAGCTCGCCGTCGACCTGGGCGGACGACATCGTCTACTGCCGGCTCCAGCCGCACTGGATGGTCGGCTATGCCTTCGACAAGAGCGCTGTGCTCGGCAGGAGCTGATCACAGCCACCGGTACTGCGATCCGCCTCGGCGAGGTGGGGGCCATCCCCTGTGTGGCCCACCACCTCGCCGCTGAGCTGACTCCCCCTCGGTGTCAGCTCACTAGGCTTGGTACCGGCTGTGCCGAGAACCGTCCCATTACGGCTCTCGACGGTCCCCCCGGGGAGCCCCAGCGGTCGACCCACCGGCGGGTGACCAAACCCACCGGCTTTCCCGTATCGACCGGACCGGCACTCGTCCCCTGTGTCGTGTGCCTGGTCTCTGCTGGGACCCCGCCCCGGGTCGCGTGCCCTGACGGTGCACGGCCCCCGGTGTGAGGTAGGACAGCTCCGCGCGACGCAGCACCCCGGAGATTGCGGCAGTAGATCGGCGCCCCCACCGTCTGGCTGCCGGATGCTCTCCGTGTCGCCCGCTCCGGATTCGAAGTACCTCCCGGCAGTACGGCGCACCATGTTTGCCTCGTCATGGTCACCGCCCCCATTCCTGCCCGTCTGGCTCGAATCCGGTTCGGAACTCTGTGTCGTCGAACCGCCCTACGGCAGTCATTCTGGTTCCGCTGAGTAGTCACGGGCGAGGCAGAACCACCGGCAGTTGCCCGGCAGCTTCCCCCTTCCCCCGTCACAAACCAGCCCTCCACTCGTCTGCCGACCCAGACGCGAGGTGCAGGCGCTGGCACGCGCTGACGCGAGGTTGCGGCGCATGACGAGAGGGCGCGGCGCGGGGCAGGAGCACGCGGCGAGCGGCGGGGACGCGATGTGTGGCGGGAGGGCGCGGCAGAAGTGCGCACGCGGGCTGGTGCCTGGGTGTGGGCGTGGTGCGGGCGGGGGGTTAGGAGAGGGCTGTTAGGAGGGTGTCGGCTAGGTGTTGGGCGGCTGTGGCTGGGTCTGGGTGGGGCCAGCCTTCGGCGGGGGTGGTGGTGGCGCAGGATTCCTGGAGGACTGCCCAGGCGGTGGGGAGCATGGGTGGGTCCATGGTGCGTTGCCAGGAGAGGAGTTGGCCGCAGAGGTGGTCGGCTTGGTCGTGCTGGCCGAGCGCATGCAGGACAGCAACCGCCTCCGGCATGACGTCGAGTAGGTAGACGACGCGTCCCTCCACCAACAGACGGCTGACCGCGTCGCGGATCGACACCCGCGCCTGCTCCAGGTCACCCGTACGCCGGGCCAACCGACTCCGGTAGAGCATCACCAAATAGTCGAAGTACCCGCGATGCCCGCGAATGTCCGCGTCTGCCTCATCAAGCAGAGCCTGCGCCAGGTCGTACCGCCCGGCCTGGAACTCCACCATCGCCAGGCACCCGGCCACCTTCGTCCGCTCAGGGTCGTCAGAGGCCTGGCTGCCCCGAGCGAGCTCCGCCCACCGGCGAGCCTCCTCCAGGTTGCCCAGCTCCAACTCGACCCGACTGAGCGCCATGTAGGCGATCTCGTCCGGGTAGACGCCAGGGTTGACCAGTGCCGCCTCCCAAGCGAGCAGCAGCTCCTTGGCCTCAGGCAACCGCCCCCAGCGCGCCAACGCCAACCCGCAGATCGCCTGGACAGTCGCCGACCGCTGTACGTCGCCGTGCTTACGCGCGTCAGCCACCAACGCCGGGATCTCCGCCAAGCTCAACGTGTCCAGCAGCAACGACCCGGACGACACCCACCCGCCGCGGGCCATCAGCCCCATCTCCGACTCCGGCGAGATCAGAGTCCGCGCCTCCCCGTAGTACCGGCGGGCTGCTCGGACGTCGCCGGTCAGGTTGGAGAGTCGGCCGGCGATGGCGAGCAGCCGGCCGCTGGTCTCCTTGTCCTGGACGTTCTCGGCGCACACGCTCGCCCACTGGATCCCGCTCTCGGCCACACTCGCCTGGTACTGCCACGCGATCCGGAAGCCGAGCACGATTGCAGCAGCCGTGTCCCAGTCCCCCAGCGCCGACGCCCGTTCCAAGGCGATCTCGAAGGTCGCCGAGTTGGCGTTGGCGGCCCGGTAGCGCCGTTCCCGGTCCGGACTCGACCAGGCGCCATCCAGTCCTTCGACGTACGTCGCACACCAGGCGACAGCGCGATCCTTGAACTCGACCAGGTCATCGCCCTGCGACGACAGCCCCGCATAGGCGTGCTCGCGGATCGTCTCCAGCATCTTGTACCGCGCGCCGTACAGCTGCTCGAACTCCAGCACCGGCTGCAACAGCGACTTGTCGACCAGCTCGGCCAGCAGCATCGGGACGTCGAGCGGGTCGATCGGCTCGCCCGTGCAGACCCCGACCACAGCGTCCAGCGTGAACGGCGACCCCAGCATCGAGGCGCGGTACAAAAGCTGGCGAGCAGGATCGGACAAAGCGTCGACGCTCCACGCGATCGTGTCGGCCAGCGTCCGCTGATGCGGGGCACCGAACCGTCGCGGCCCCGACAACAACCGGAACCGGTCGTCCAGCGCCGCCAGGATCGTCTCCACCGACAGCGACCCAGCCCGCGCCGCCGCGAGCTCCAACGCCAGCGGCAGCCCGTCGAGTCGCTGACAGAGCCGCGCCACCATCGCCGCGTTCTCGGGGGTCAGCGAGAAGTCGGGCCGGACCCGCGCCGCCCGCCGGCAGAACATCTCCACCGCCGGCGAAGCCGCGATCTCGTCGAAATCCTTGTCATTGCGCGGTACGCCGAGCACCTGCACCCGCCGTACAACCTCATCCGGCAACCCAAGCGGAATCCGCGACGTCACCAGTACGCCGATCCCCGGGAAGCTGCGCACCATCCGGTTGGCCACGGTGGCGACCCCGTCGAGAACGTGCTCGGCGTTGTCCTCCACGATCACCAGGTCGCCCGGCTTGCGCCCGGACAGCACGTCATCGAGATCCGAAGTACCGGGAGCTGTCCCAAAAGCATCGAGGATCGCCGACGGTACTGCGGCATCGCGCTGCACCGTCGTGAGGTCGACGACCACCACGGTGGTGTCCACCGACGAGACCCGGTCGGCGGCGGCCAGCGCGAGTTCGGTCTTGCCGACGCCACCCGGCCCGACCAGCGTGACCAGCCGGTTCTGGCGGAGCAGCTTCTCGATCTCGGCCAATTCGGTGTCGCGACCGACGAGGCCGTCCGGAATTGGTCTGGTCCCCCGCCAGCGCAGGCCCGTCGGCGCGGGGTCGGCAACAGCGATCACCGGTCGCACCGTCGCGTGACCGGCGGCGGCCAGGAACCGGCCGGCGTCACCGTCGCGCAGTCCGAGACCCGCGGCAAGCAGCCGGACGGAGTCCTTGCGCGGCCGGGCCACCCGGCCCGCTTCGAGCTCGCGAATCGTCCGCACGCTGAGCTTTGCGCGGTCGGCCAGCTCCTCCTGGGACAGTCCTGCCTGGACCCTCAAGTCAAGCAAGAGATCGGCAAAACCCCGCCGTCCCTCAGCCCGGCCATCCGCGTCCGACAAAGCCCGTCACCCCTTCAGAGCCTCACAGTCCCCCCACAACATAGCGTGACAGGGGTGTCGGGGCTTTATGCACCCGTAGACCACAGTGCGGGACAGCGGAACCGCAAGGCCAGTGTTCGGCCCGTCAGGCGCTGACGCGAACTGAATCCGTTTCATCGACCGGGGCATACAAAGAGAGCACGTCGGACCATTCTTCGATCCGTGCTCTGGTGTCCGCGCGGCCCGAATCCGCATTCAGCAGACTGCCGTCGCAAATACCTTGGGTGACCCGGACCAGCAGGTCACTTCCCACCACGAGCCAACGCTCACGCAGGTTCTCCAGGGCCGCCATAGGGTGTATTCAAGCCCAACCGTGTTTCACATGCGTAACGCACTCGGCAACATCGCGATAAGTCGCCGACAAAAATCAAAACAATTGAAAAAACAGTTAACTCGGCAACCAGGAAAGGCGCACCTGGCGTTGCGGGTTGTCCACATTGGTGTCGACCAGACAGATCGACTGCCAGGTCCCGAGCATCATCCGGCCGCCGATCACCGGAATCGACGCGTACGGCGGGATCAGCGCGGGCAGCACGTGATCGCGCCCGTGGCCCGGCGTACCGTGCCGGTGCTGCCAGCTGAAGTCGCGGGGCAGCAACTGTTCGAGCACCGCGAGCAGGTCGGTGTCGCTGCCCGCTCCGGTCTCCAGGATCGCGATCCCGGCGGTCGCGTGCGGGACGAACACGTGCAGCAGTCCGTCGCCCCGGGCCTGGTGGGCCCCAGCGGCGACGAACTGCTCGCACTTGCTCGTCAGGTCGAAGACGACCTCGCGGCCGCCCGTTCCGACATCGATCAGCTCTGAACGCATCCGTGCAGCGTCTCAGGCGGGGACGATGTTGACCAACTTCGGCGCGCGGACGATGACCTTGCGGGTGCCGCGGCCGTCCAGCGCCTTCTGCACTGCCTCGGACGCCAGCGCCAGCTGCTCCAGCTCGGCGTCGGAGATGTCGGGTGACACCTCCAGCCGGTCCTTCACCTTGCCGGCGATCTGGACGATCGCGATGACCGAGTCCTGGACCAGCAGGCCCGGGTCGACCTTCGGCCAGCCGGCCTTGGCGACCGTGGGCTCGTGGCCCAGGTTCTCCCACATGTCCTCGGCCGTGTACGGCGCGACCAGGCTCAGCAGGATCGCCACCGTCTCGACCGCCTCACGGACGGCCGGGTCGGCCGCACCCGGGCCGGAGTCGATCGCCTTGCGGGTGGCGTTCACCAGCTCCATCACCCGGGCGATCATCACGTTGAACCGGTACGACTCGATCAGCTCGGTCGCGTCGGCCACCGTGCGGTGGGTCAGCTTGCGCAGCGCCAGGTCACCGGTGCTGAAGTCCACTCCGACCGGGGACTCGACCGACCCGCTCAGCCGCCAGGCCCGCTGCAGGAACTTCAGCGAACCGCCCGGCGACATGTCGGCCCAGTCGATGTCGTCGTCCGGCGGACCGGCGAAGACCATCGTCAGCCGGACCGCGTCGACCCCGAAGGCGTCCAGCTGGTCGCCCAGGTTCACCCCGTTGCCCAGCGACTTGCTCATCGCCTTGCCCTCGTTGATCACCTGGCCCTGGTTCAGCAGCCGGGTGAAGGGCTCGGTCGCCTCCAGCAGGCCCATGTCGTTCAGCGCCTTGACGAAGAAGCGGGCGTACAGCAGGTGCAGTACGGCGTGCTCCTTGCCACCGACGTACTGGAACGTCGGCATCCAGCGGCGCGCGGCCTCCGGGTCGAACGCACCCTCGGTGTAGTCCGGCGACAGGTAGCGCAGGAAGTACCAGGACGAGTCCACGAAGGTGTCCATCGTGTCGGTGTCCCGCTCGGCGTCGCCGCCACACTTCGGGCAGGCCACCTCGACCCAGTCGCGAGCCGAGGCCAGCGGCGAGACGCCCTTGGGGGCCAGTGCCTCGCCCCGCAGGTCAGGCAGCTCCACCGGCAGCTGGTCGTCCGGAACCGGTACTTCGCCGCAAGCGGGGCAGTGGATCATCGGGATCGGCGCACCCCAGTACCGCTGACGGCTCAGCAGCCAGTCGCGCAGCCGGTAGTTGATCGTGCGCTCGCCCAGGCCCTTGTCCTCCAGCCAGTCGATGATCGTCGACTTGGCCTCGGCGACGCCCAGCCCGTCCAGGCTGATCTCGTCGTTGGCGCTGTTGATCGCCGGACCCTCACCGGTGTACGCCTTGCCGTCGAAACCCTCTTCCGGCTGCACGGTCCGCACGATCGGCAGGCCGAACTTCTCGGCGAACTCCCAGTCGCGCGAGTCCTGTCCGGGCACGGCCATGATCGCACCGGTGCCGTAGTCGGACAGCACGTAGTCCGCGGCCCAGATCGGGATCCGCTCACCGGTCACCGGGTTGGTCGCGTAGGAGCCCAGGAAGACGCCGGTCTTCTCCCGGTCGGTGCTCAGCCGCTCGATCTCGGTCGACGCCTTGACCGCGGTCAGGTACGCGTCGAAGGCCTCGCGCTGCTCGGGCGTGACCAGCTCCTCGGCCAGCTTGGAGTCCGGCGCGACAACCAGGAAGGTGGCACCGAACAGCGTGTCCGGCCGCGTCGTGAAGACCTTGATCGGCTCCTCGCGGCCCTCGACCACGAACCCGGTGAAGGCACCCTCGGAGCGGCCGATCCAGTTCCGCTGCTGCAGCAGGATCTCTTCCGGCCACTGCAGCTGGTCCATGTCGTCCAGCAGCCGCTGGGCGTAGGCAGTGGTCTTGAAGTACCACTGGGTCAGCTCGCGCTTGGTCACCTCGAAGCCGCAGCGCTCACAGCGGCCCTGGACGACCTGCTCGTTGGCCAGCACGGTCTGGTCGTTCGGGCACCAGTTCACGTACGACGCCTTGCGGTAGGCCAGCCCACGCTCGTAGAAGCGCAGGAACAGCCACTGCGTCCAGCGGTAGTACTCCGGGTCGGAGGTGTGCAGCCGGCGCGACCAGTCGAAGCTCAGCGCGTACCGCCGGATCGACTCCGCCTGGGTCTCGATGTTGGCGTACGTGTACGTCGCCGGGTGCTCGTTGCGCTTGATCGCCGCGTTCTCGGCGGGCAGCCCGAAGGAGTCCCAGCCGATCGGGTTCAGTACGTCGTACCCCTGCTGGAACCAGAACCGGGCCAGTACGTCGTGCAGCGCGAACACCTCGCCGTGACCCATGTGCAGGTCACCCGACGGGTAGGAGAACATCGTCAGCGCGTACCGGCGCTCCGCGGAGCCGTCGTCCTTCGCCTTGAACGGGTCGAGCTTCTCCCACACCGGCCGCCACTTGGCCTGCATGGTGTTGAAGTCGTAGCCGCCGCGGTCGATCGCGTCGTCCGCCTCGTGCTCCACCTGCTCGCTCACCGTCGTACTCCCGCGTTCTCGAGATGTCATGGACCCTGGAAATGAAAAAACCCCTCGCACAGGAGGGGACGCCGTACTGGCCGGCGCTCAGAAGGCGCCCAGTACGGCTAACTAAGGAGCAGGGTCACTCGCATATCACCAGATTAGCGCATCACGCCGCCCATCCGTGACCGGGTAACTCCGGACCGGCGCCCGCCACAGAGGACGGGCGCCGGAGCCTGGAGCAGGGCTCAGCCGAAGGTCACGCCGAAGGTCGCGAGCCACTGCTGGACGACCGGGATGTCGACCCGCTGCAGTCCGCCGAGGTAGCGGCAGTTGTCGGTGTAGCCGTAGCTGGTCACCGTCACCACGTAGCCGCCGTGGAAGGTCGGCCCGCCGGAGTCACCGAAGCAGGTGCCACCGGTACCGCGGTTGTCGTTGATGTTGCCGTTCACCTGCAGGATCTGGTCGGTCAGCTTCTGGCCGGGCTGCTCGGCGAACCGGCGCAGCAGCGGGTACGACATCGGCGTCGGCTTCTGCGGCCCCGAGTCGGGCTTGCGGACCTCGGTGCCGTAGCCGACCGACGTGAAGATGGTCTTGTTCAGCGTGGGCTGCCCGAAGGCGTTCAGGTAGTTGGTCGGCGCGATCCTGGCCGGGGTGATCGTCGTCAGCGGCCGGTCGAGCACGATCACGCCGACGTCGTTCCAGTTGTTCAGGTCGGTGAAGTCCGAGTACGCCGGGTGCGTGTACGCCGTACCGGACAGGTACCCGGCCGCTTCGAGCTCGGCCTGGGTGTAGCCGGCAGCGGGGTTGGCCGCGACCGGTAGCGGTGACGGCGGCTGCAGGGCGATCACCGACTTGAAGGTGACCAGTGTCTTGCCGAGTGTGCCGTCGGTGCAGTGTGCTGCGGTCAGGACGACGGTCGGCGAGACCAGGGTCGCGCTGCAGCGGAACCGCCCGTCCGGGGTGTAGAAAGCGATCAGCCCGACGTTGGGGTGCCGGTTGCCGTCTGGTTCACCACCGGTGATCGCGCTGGCCGGCAGGGCCGGCAGCAACGCCGCCACGAGTGCCAGCAGAGCAACGCCAATAGTGCGGCTAAGTCGACTCATGTCATCTCCAGGGGAATGTGGTGCAGTAAACCGCATTGCAGCACCAAGGAGGAGGACCGTCTAGAGGTTCTCCTAATGCAAGGGTCAACCTTCGGAGCCCAGGTGGTGGGTGCCGCCGGAGGCCCTGTACTGCGTTGGCGACTTGCCGTAACTGCTCCGGAACGCTGTGCTGAACGGCCGTACGTCGGAGTACCCGCAAGCACGTGCTACCTCGGTCACTGTGACGGCCGAGTCGAGCAGTAGCTGGGCTGCCAACTCGAGTCGCATCCGGCGCAGGGTCGCCATCATCGAAGTACCGACGTACTGCCGGAAGAGTCGCTCCGCATGGCGTTCCGACAGGTGTACTGCGGCCGCCACCTCCCGTACGGTGACCGGACGAGCCAGGTTGTCCAGCAGGTGCCTCTGCATCGCCTCGACCACTACTGGGCCCCTGTCGCGTACTACGGGCGCAACCGACAAGTCCTGGTCGAGCGCAAACGCCCGTGCCGTGTCGAGCACGAGTGCAGCTCCTAGCGCGGCCAGTGCCTCGTCATAGCCGGATTGCGGTTGCGCGGCCTCCCCTGCCAACGCAGTGATCACCCCAGCCAGCCCACCGACCCGGCGCGACACCACTGGACCGTCCGCTCGAGTCAACCCCGACCACCAGCCACTGCCGGAGACACTGGCCAGTGGACGGAAGGTGAAGCCCCAGAAGGCGATCCCCAGCGGCGACGACCGGCTCGACTCGATCTCGTGGATGTCCCCCGGCCGGGCCAGGAACACATCCCCTTCACTGACCCCGTACTCCGTCGTACCGGAGTTGAAGCGCCCCTCGCCGGAGTACGCCAGGCAGATCTCGTGGAACGAGTGGCTGTGCCAGTAGTTCCGCCAGTACTCCGGCCGGTAGTGCCCCCAGCTCACAAAGTCAGCCCGGAACCCGCCGACCTCACAGGACTCCAGTAGCCCCGCGAGGTCGACGAACCGGCCGGCCGACTCAACGGCTGCCAGGCTCAAACGCCCACCGAGCCGCGGCCGGTCGGGTCGATGCCGCGGAGGATCATGCCCTGGCCGAGGGAGTGTTCGTGGGTCTTCACGGTGGGCGGGTCGGACGGGTCGCGGTACTGGACGAGCCAGGTGGTCCGGGGTTCGCTGCTGACGTTCACCCCTGAGCCGTGGACGGTGAGGTAGGTGAAGAACAGCACGTCGCCGGCTTCGGCGGGCTGCGGCACCGCGTCCTCGAACGGCACGTCCGGCAAGTGGAAGGAGCCTTCCGCGTCGTGCTCGCGCGGCCCGGACAGGTGGCTGCCCGGGATGACCCGGACGCAACCCTTCTCCTCCGGCGCGTCGTCGAAGTGGAAGATCGCGGCGCCGACCCGGTGGTACTTGTGCGGGAAGAACGGGTAGTCCTGGTGCAGCGGGAACGGCGAACCGTTCTCCGGCGGCTTCACGAACAGCTTGGTGTGGTGCAGCTGGACGTTCTCCACCCCCATCACCGCGGCGGCCACATCGGTGAACCTCGGGTCCACCAGCAGCTTGCTGAACGCCGCATCGTAGAACTGCGCGTCGTGCAGGTGCTGCAGCCGCGTCTTGGTGTCCGTCATCCCCATCGCGGACTGCCAGGTGGGGTCGTCGTCGCGGTTCAGCCGGGCCAGCAGGGCATGACTGGTCTCCCGGTACGCCGCTGCTTCTGCCTTGCTGAGCAGGCCTTTCACCAGTACGAACCCCTGCTCGGCGTACTGCGTGGCCAGTGCCGGCAGGTCCGGCCGGCTCTGCATGATCGTCATCTCGGATTCCTCCTGGTCGGGTACCACCGAGCCTAGGAACAACAACGTCCGGACAGCCATGTTCTGCCCGGACGCCGATGTTCGCCAAACGGACATGCCTACTCGTCGCGGGGGCGTTCCACCGGTACGACGATCGGCCGCAGCCGCGCCCAGAGCACGAACAGGGCGGCGAAGGCGAGCATCGCGAGGCCTCCCCACAGGTTGATGTTGATCCCGTCGGCCTTGGCCACCTCCTGCGGGTCGGCGATCAGGCCGAGGATCGTCAGCACCAGGCCGTAGATCCCGATCAGCGCCGCGATCACCACCCGGATGTCGAACGCGCCGGCCTTCTTCTTCTCTGCCATCTCGAGTTGCTCCTTTCCGGGTGGGTCAGCCGAAGATGATGTTGAGCCCGATCACGAGCACCAGGGAGATGCCCGCCAGCAGGGTCGGTTTGCGGTACCAGCCGTGGTCGCCTTCCTGGGCTTCCTCGGTCCGGTCGGCCTTCGGGGTCAGCGAGTACACCAGGCCCTTGAGCTCCTCGTCCGACTTCGGCGTGGTGCGCAGGCTGATCAGCACGCTGAGCAGGATGTCCACGACGAACGCCGCGCCGGCGCCGACGAAGCTCGCCCCCTGGCCGGGCAGGTTGATCACGCCGGTCTCGGAGAGCACGAACACCGCGATCGCAGTCGCCGTACCGCTGACCAGGCCGACCCAGCCGGCCGTCGCGGTCATCCGCTTCCAGAACATACCCAGGATGAAGGTGGCGAACAGCGGCGCGTTGAAGAACGAGAACAGCTGCTGCAGATAGTCCATCAGGTTGCTGTAGCCGGAGGCGATCGCGGCGGTGCCGATCGCGACCACCGTGCCGCCGACCGTCACCCAGCGGCCGGTCCGCAGGTAGAAGTCGTCGTCGCGGTCCTTGATCAGGTACCGCTCGATCAGGTCGTACGTCATCACCGTGTTGAACGAGCTCAGGTTCGCCGCCATACCGGCCATGAAGGAGGCCAGCAGACCGGTGATCGCCAGCCCGAGCATGCCGTTCGGCAGCAGGTCCCGCATCAGCAGCAGCAACGCGTCGTTGTAGGTCACCGAGCCGCTGCCGTCGGCCTTGAACTTCTGCAGCTCCGGGACGGCGACCGCGGCGATCATGCCGGGGATGATCACGATGAACGGGACGAACATCTTCGGGAACGAGCCGATGATCGGGGTGCGCCGGGCGGCCGACATGTTCTTGCTGGCCATCGCCCGCTGGACCTCGACGAAGTTCGTCGTCCAGTAGCCGAACGACAGCACGAAACCGAGGCCGAAGACCAGGCCGATCACCGACAGGAAGCTGCTGTCGAAGCCGCTCAGCTGGTTACCCGGCCAGGCGCTCAGCTGTTCGGAGCCGCCGTTCGGCGCGGCAGTGATCTTGTCGACCAGGCCCTGCCAGCCACCGACCTTGTGCAGGCCGACCAGCGTCAACGGCAGCAGCGCGGCCACGATCACGAAGAACTGCAGCACCTCGTTGTAGATCGCCGCCGACAGGCCACCGAGGGTGATGTAGCTCAGCACGATCACCGCGGCGACCACCACCGAGACCCAGATCGGCCAGCCGAGCAGCACGTTCACGATCGTGGCCAGCAGGAACAGGTTCACCCCGGCGATCAGCACCTGGGCGACGGCGAAGCTGATCGCGTTCACCAGGTGCGCGGTCTTGCCGAACCGGCGCAGCATGAACTCGGGCACGCTGCGGACCTTGGAACCGTAGTAGAACGGCATCATCACGACGCCGAGGAACAGCATCGCCGGGATCGCGCCGATCCAGAAGTAGTGCACGGTCGGCATCCCGTACTGCGCGCCGTTGGCCGACATGCCCATGATCTCGATCGCGCCCAGGTTGGCCGAGATGAACGCGAGCCCGGTCACCCAGGCCGGTAGCGACCGGCCGGACAAGAAAAAGTCCAGGCTGTTCGAGACCGCGCGTTTGGCGAGGTAACCGATGCCGAGGACGAAGGTGAAGTACAACGCGATGATGATGTAGTCGATCGCTGTGGCGTCCAGCCGCAGAATCGATTCTTGCGTTAGCACAAGCCGGTCCTCCGCATCGTCGTTGTCATGACGCAAGGTGACGCTACCGGTGAGAAACGTTACCCTCCCCCACCACTCCGGCGGCAGTGGGCCGCGCCCGACCGCCGGAATTCTCCATCCCGATCTCCACCCGGGGATGGTCCGAAACGTGGCGGCGTTCTCCTACCCTCGGGCAGGTGAACACGAAGGCGATCTTCGGCGAGACCGGATGGCTCGGCCGGGCGATGACCTCGGCCGTCGCGATCGGCGTACTGGCCACGGCTCGGCCGACTGAGCCGTGGGTGTGGGCTGTGCTTGGAGCCGGGTTGCTGGCCTTCCTGGCCGGAACCTTCCTGATGACACTGCGCCCGTACTGGGCCCTTGGGCTACTCGCGTACGCCGCGGTCAGCTCCGCGCTGGTCACCGGAGTCTCCGACTCGAACGCCCTCGTCCTGGTGCTCGTGTCGATCACCGACATCGCCGTGATGGCGCAGCCCTGGCGGAACCGGCCGATCATTGCCGTCGGCATCAGCTGTGCCGTTGCCTATGGCATCTCCGCTTGGTGGTGGGACCGAAGCGACACCTGGTACCTGAGTCAGCTGATGTGGACGGCCATCCTGATCGCCTTCGGGCTGAACCGGCGTCAGTACGAAGTACAGGCTCGGCAGACCGCGCAGTTGCTCGAGCAGACACAACTGGCTCAGCAGGAGCACGCTCGGGCTGCGGCGCTCGACGAACGCGGGCGGATCGCGCGTGAGCTGCATGACGTGCTGGCCCACTCGCTCGGCGCACTGACCGTGCAACTCGAGGTCGCCGAGGCATTGCTTGCCGAGCGCAACGACACGGCCGGCGCTCTCGACCGGGTACGCCGGTCGCGACGGCTGGCCGGCCAGGGATTGGTCGAGGCCCGCAATGCTGTTGCCGCGTTGCGTTCCGACGAAGCACCGGCGCTTCCTTCAGCGCTTGCCGCGTTGGCCGAGCAGCATGAGAAGGACCACGAGACGAAGGTGACCGTGACGAACTCTGGTACGCCGCGGCCTCTCGCCTCTGGAATCACTGTGGCGTTGCTCGGTGCTGCACGCGAGGCGTTGACCAATGCGGGCCGGCATGCGCCTGGCCGACCGGTCGAGGTGCAACTCGACTATTGCGATGGATTGCGGCTGGCGGTCCGCAACGCTTGTGCGGCGGCGCCTGTTGGTGAGGGGTTCGGTCTTCCGGGGATGCGGGAGCGGCTCGCCCTCGTCGGTGGGAAGCTGGAGGCCGGACCGGATGGGGACGGCTGGCTGGTCGTCGCGGAGGTGAAGGATGCCTGAAGCGCCTGTGCGCGTGGTGGTCGCGGACGATCAGCAGGTCGTGCGCGAAGGACTGGTCGCGCTGCTCGGCCTGATCGATGGCATCGAGGTGGTCGGCTCGGCCGGCGATGGTGCCGAGGCGCTCGAACTCGTCGCGGCCGGCGCGGTGGATGTCGTGCTGATGGATCTTCGGATGCCGGTGATGGACGGGGTCCAGGCGACGGCCCGGATCGCGGCGCAGTACCCGGAGGTCGCAGTACTGGTGCTGACGACGTACGCCGACGACGAGTCGATCGCGTTGGCGCTGCGGGCCGGCGCTCGCGGGTATCTGACCAAGGACGCCGGGCGGGTGGAGATCGGCGCGGCGTTGCGGGCGACGGCTGCTGGGCAGTCCACGTTCGATGCCGAGGTGTCGCGGAAGCTGATCGCGGGACTGGCGTCGACTCCAGTGCCGCGCAACGACGGGTTGACGGCGCGGGAGAGCGAAGTACTGAAGCTGATCGCTCGTGGGTTGAGCAACGCCGAGATCGCCGAGCTGCTGTTCATCGGCGAGGCGACGGTGAAGACCCACATCAACAACACCTTCGCCAAGATCGGCGCCCGCCACCGCGCCGAAGCCGTCCGCTACGCCTACCGCCACGGCCTCGCCGAAGCCTGACAGCTCGGTGGAGTCCGGCCGACTCGGTGCAGCTCTTTGTCGCGGTGGCGGCGGTCAGCTGCGGTTCAGTCATTGTTGTTCGCGGCCTCGTGCAGTCGGCTTCGCACGAAGGTCACGTCTGGGTCGTCACCACCGACCCTGTTCTCGAAGAACTCGATGCGCCTCCGGGCCTCCTCGAGGTTTCCTTCGGCGATGTCCATCAGGGTGCGCACCCAACCTCTGCCGATACCAACAGGGCAGGCATCGACGGCACGGCGCAGCCCATCGTCGTCGAGGCTGGCAGCGACCCTTGGGATGGCCTGCGTTTCCACGATCGTCCAGACGAACCTGCCGACGTCCAGCGGATCATCCTCGCTGGTGATCGTAAAGCTCGCGACCTCGTCGAACCAGTCGTGGTCCAGCGCATACGAGGGGCGCTTCGTCATCGGCTTTCGCCCGGTGCCTTCCCGAAATTCCTGCAGATACCGTGAGACCACGCCAATGTGCACATGGAAGGTGCGCACCTGCGCTGTCGACCGCGCATGGTGTCCAGACAGAATGAGGCTTCCCACATGGCCGGCCGTTCCGTGCAAGTAATACTGTCCGGATCCACCGCGCCAGCCTCGTTCGCGCAAAGCTGGCGTCATGCATTCCTTGAGCATGCGTCGGTACTGTTCCTGGGCGGTCACTGCCGGAGTCTAGGAGCTTCCGTGCCGCAGCCCCAAGCACGCGAGCAGTTCGAAGAACGAATCCTCGACGAACAGCCCCTCGTGGTCGAAGCGCGCAGCCGGCTCTGACGCTGGGCACGGCGCCGCGAGGCCTGCATCGGTAGCCCACGAAAGCGCACGCTCGGCGGCGGCCAGACCAGTCGGCACCGCAGCGCGCAAGCGAGCGCACTCGGCCTCGAACTCGCGCTCGTACCCGGCGTTCAGCTTCAGATGCGGAGTTCGGCGACGACGGGGCGGTGGTCGCTGCCGGTGGACTTCATCACCCAGGCCTTGGTCGGGGTGACGCCGCGGACCAGGATGTGGTCGATCCGCGCCATCGGGAAGTCGGACGGCCAGGTGAAACCGAAGCCGTAGCCCGCGACGCCCTGGGCCGACCGGAGGCCGACGGTCAACGGAGCCAGGCTGCGGTCGTTGGCCGTCCCGTTGAAGTCACCCATCACGATCACGCCGGCCAGCTTCTCGCCGGCGATCTGCTGGCCGAGCTGCTTGATCGTGTCGTTGCGCTGGTTCGAGGTGAACCCACTGGTGCCGATCCGGACCGACGCCAGGTGCGCGACGTACACGGCGACCTTGCCCTCCGGCGTGGCCACCTCGGCCCGCAGCGCCCGCGTCCAGGTGAAGCCGACGTCGACCGATCTGCTCTCCTCGACCGGGAACTTCGACCACAGCGCGACGGTGCCGCGCGCGACGACGTGCGGGTACACCTTGGCGAACTGGGCCTTGTAGACCTTCAGGTCCGCCGGCGTGATCTCCTCCAGCGCGACGATGTCCGCGTCGGCGGCGATCAGGTCCCGCGCGGTCCGCTCCGGATCCTTGTTCGCCGCGTCCACGTTGTGCGACAGCACCCGGAGGTCGTGGGAGCCGCCGCCCTTGCCCGGGACCAGCAGGTTCCCGTACATGAATCCCCAGACCAGGATCGGGACCAGCAGCGCGACGCCGGCGGTGGCGGACCGGCGGAGGATCGCCGCGAGGGCCAGCACCGGGATGGCGACGCCGACCCAGGGCAGGAAGGTGTCGAGCAGACTGCCGAGGTTGCCGATCGAGTTCGGGACGTGCCGGTGGAACAGCAGCGGCACGGCGACCAGGATCGCCAGCACCGCGATGAACCACCCACGGCGCCACTTGCCGCCCTTGCGATCCCGGCGCGCGGCAGCACGGCCGGTACTGGGTTTACGGCGGCCGGGGTCCCGGCGGCTGACAGCAGTCTGGCGGTCGGACATGCAGTGATTCTTGCCCACCCGGGGGCCGGACCAAAGTCTGGGACCGTCCGATCATCCCGACGACGATCCGAAATCATCCGTTGGTACCACCCAGCCGTCCGAACGTAGGGGCCCGCGGCCTCGCCAATCAGTTGCCGCAAGCAACAGAACCCGCCCGGCCCCGACCGGCCTCCGGCATCGCGCAGCCGGCCCGAACTCGACGATTCGATCCGCGACCCGCACTGCGCACACCGTCCGCCAGTACTCACCCGGCCAGTATTCACAAAGACGCCATGCTGGTTGAACCGTCGGCCGCATAGCGTGCCGGACATGACTCAACCTCCCACCTTCGAGCCGCCGCGCAGCATCGACAGCCCCGAGGAACGGGCCCGGTACGAGCGCGGCGCCGCAGTACTGAACGCCGTCGACGGCGGATCGGCGCCGGCCGTCATGGAGGCGCTCAGCGACATCGCGCCGGCACTCGCGCACCACATCGTCGCCTTCGGGTTCGGCGACATCTACTCCCGGCCCGGCCTCGATCCGCAGCAGCGGCAACTCGTGACGCTGGGCATCCTGACCGCGCTCGGCGGCTGCGAGCCGCAGCTGGAGGTCCACATCCGGACCTCGCTCAACGTCGGGCTGACCCCGACCGAGATCGTCGAGGCGCTCACGCACGCCGCCGGCTACTGCGGCTTCCCGAAGGCCCTGAACGCGATCTTCACCGCCAAGCGCGTCTTCGCCGAGCGCGGCCTGCTCCCGGTCGCGGACTGATCAATCAGCTTTTGCCCGCGAGGAGTTTCTCCAGGTCGTCGAGCGTGGCCATCGCGCCGATCGGCCCGAGCCCGAGGAACCACACCTCGTCGTCGACCCGGGCCACCTTGCCGGCCTTGACCGCGGGCAGCGCCTTCCAGATCTTGCCGTTGACGACCGTGTTCTCCGCAGTGGCATCGGGCTTGCCGTAGCTGGAGTAGAAGATCCAGTCACCGTTCGCCTGGCCGATGTTCTCCTCGGAGACCTCGAGCGCCAGCTCCTTGATGTCCTGCACCTTCGGCCGGGGCAGCCCGACGTCCTTCAGGATCACGCCGATGAACGACAGGTTGCCGTACAGCCGGATGTCGCCCGGCCGGAACCGGACCAGCGAGATCGTCGGCGACCCGGTGACCTTGCCCTTCACCTCGGTCGCGCGCTTCTGGTAGTCGTTCAGCAGCTGGGTCGCCTTCGTCTCCTCGCCGAGCGAGTCGGCCAGCAGCAGGAAGTCTTCCTTCCACGGAAAGCCCGGCCGGATGCTGAACACGGTCGGCGCGATCGCGCTCAGCTTCGGGTACAGGTCGTTGGCGCGCAGCTTGCTGCCGATGATCAGGTCCGGCTTGAGCGCGGCGATCGCCTCGAGGTTCAGCTCGCTGACGCCGCCGACCGTCTTGATGCCCTGCGCCTTGTCCGCGAGATAACTCGGTACGCCGGACTGCCCCGCGTTGGTCGCCATCCCGACCGGGGTGATGCCGAGCGCCAGTACGCCGTCCAGCTCACCGCTGTCGAGCACCACCACCCGCTCCGGCTTCTTCTCCAGCTTGGTCTCACCCAGCGCGTGCTTCACCGTCCGCGGAAACACCCCAGCCGCCGCGTCCGACCCGAGCTTCGCGGTCGCCTCGTCAGCCGTCGAGAACAGCCGGCCCCCGGTGGCGACCTCGGAGTCTCCGACCCCGGTGTCCGCCTTCTTGTCGTCGTTGCTTCCACAACCCGTCAGCACAACGGCCATCATCACCACACCGGCCACCAACCGCCGAGCCGTTCCCATCACCAGCAGTCCCATCTGTCCATCAGTCATCAGTCATCAGTCCGATTCGAAGGTTGAGGCTACAACAACTTTGGTTAGGCAGTCCTAAGCAGGCTGGAATCCGGTACTGGGGTACGGGTTTACCGTGGGAACCATGAGAAGCGGACAACTTGCCGCCGCGGCAGGCGTCAACCTGCAAACCCTCCGGTACTACGAACGCCGCGGCCTGCTCCCCGAGCCGGCCCGCACCCTGGGCGGCCATCGCACCTACCCCGAAGACGCCGTCACCCGCCTCCGCGTCATCAAGGTCGCCCAACGCCTCGGCTTCACCCTCACCGAAATAGCGGACCTATTGGCCGTCAGCAGTCACCGCGGCATGCACTCCCATGCCGGCCTCCAAGCGCAGGCAGCCACGAAGCTCGCCGCCATCGAAGCCCGCATCGCGGACCTGACCGAAATCGCGAACACCCTCCGAGAAGCAATCACCTACGGCTGCAACGACCTAACCCACTGCGCCGACTACCCGAACTGCCCCATCCCCTTCGACTAGCCCCACGCCAGAACGAACCCCACGCCGGCGCCACGCTCGCTCCTCCGTCGCTCACACGGCGCTGGCTCCCACCCACCCGACACGCGGCTCCTACGTCGCCAAACGAAACCGAGCGGTGGTCCAGGTGAGCTGTTGGGTACTCCCTTTGCGGCTCCCACGTCGCGGCCCCACCCGCTGGGCGGCTCCTTCGTTGCAGCCGCGCAAAATGCGGCACGCCCGCCGGTGAGCAGTGCCCAGTGGGCTGCGCCGGAGCGGGCGCGTAGCTCGCAACGGCTGTGCGCGGTTTGAGTGTCCCTAAGAACAGGAGGTAGTCCGCAGCAGGAGCCGTCCGCACGCTCAGCGATGAGGCCCAGCGCCGTTATCTGGGGACTACCTCCTGTCGCTCGGCACACTGGCGAGCAACTGGCCGTCGCCAAGCGGGCGACGCAGGAGCCCGCGCCCTGGGTGGGTGGGAGCTGGCGCCGTGTGAGCGACGCAGGAGCGAGCGTGGCGCAGGCGTGGGGTCCACACGCACAGGAGCAACCCAGCGCATTGGCCCTCCCAAACCACAGTCACCTCGCGACGCCCGGCGACACACAACCGGTGTCACCAAGCGGGCGACGCAGGAGCCCGCGCCCCGGGTGGGTGGGAGCTGGCGCCGTGTGAGCGACGCAGGAGCGAGCGTGGCGCAGGCGTGGGGTCCACACATGCGAGCACTCCCCAGCGCAGGTGTGCTCCCAAACCACAGTCACCTCGCGACAGCCGGCGACACACAACCGGTTTCACCAAGCGGGCGACGCAGGAGCCCGCGCCCCGGGTGGGTGGGAGCTGGCGCCGTGTGAGCGACGAAGGAGCGAGCGTGGCGCAGGCGTGGGGAAACCGCAGTCACCGCAGTATGTCCTCCTGCTGCCCGGCCGTGAGCGTGACGGTGATCGGCTCGCCGCCAGCAATCCGGACCTTGTAGGTCCCCGTCACGTCCGCTCGAATGACCACCTTCACCGGCCGACCCTCCGACCACTCGACGTCGAAAGCCAGCCCGCCTCGGGCTCGTAAACCTCGGTAGGAGCCACTGGGCCAGTCAGACGGAAGGGCTGGGAGGAGGTGGATGGTGTCTGTGTGGCTTTGGATGAGGAGTTCGGCGATGGCGGCGGTGAGGCCGAAGTTGGCGTCGATCTGGAAGATGTCGCCGTCGCGGTGCAGGAGGTTGTCCGAGACGAGCCGGCTCGTGTAGTCCCGCAGTACGGCCTCCGCCTTCTCCGGCTCGAAAAGCCGCGCCCACAAAGCGATCAGCCAAGCGCTCGTCCACCCACCCGATGGCCGGCCAGACGTCCGTACTGCGAGCGACGCCCGCACCGCATCGGCCAGCTCCGGCATAGTCTCCGGATCGATCTGCGCGCCAGGAAACAGCCCGTACAGATGCGACTGATGCCGATGGTCGAACTCCGACGGCGGCCAGTCCGTCTGCCACTCCATCATCCGACCGTCGTCCGCGACCGGGATCTCCGGCAGCCTCGGCAGCGCCGCCTGAGCGCGCACCGAGACCTCACTCGACAACCCGAGCTCAGCCTCCGCCTCGGCCAGGTTGCCGAACAGTTCCCGCAGCAACCAGATGTCGTATGCGGTGGTCAGGTCGACCGAGGCCTTCTGGCCGGAAGGCACGATGAAGTGATGCTCCGGCGCCGTCGACGGAATGAACTGCAACTGCCCGGAGCGATCCTCCACCAGCATCGACAGCACGAACTCCGTCGCGCCGAGCAGCACCGGATACGCCTTCTCCCGCAGGAAGTCCAGGTCCGGATGGAACCGGTGGTGCTCCATCAGATGCGCGGACAGCCACACTCCACAAGTCGGCGCCATCGACCACACTGGATCGTCGCCGCCGTCACCCACCGGCCAGCTGGCCATCCAGATGTCGGAGTTGTGGTGCGAGACCCAGCCGGGTGCGTCGTACAGGATGCGGGCCGTCTCGGCGCCCGACTCCGCCAGCTGTGTCAGCAGGTCCGCCAGCGGGTCGAAGCATTCGCGGAGGCCGGTCACGTCGGCGGGCCAGTAGTTCATCTGGGTGTTGATGTTGTTGGTCCAGTCGCTCGCCCACATCGGGCGGCGGTCCTGGTTCCAGATGCCCTGCAGGTTCGCAGCCTGCGTGCCCGGCCGGGAAGATGCCATCAGCAAGTACCGACCAAAAGCGAAGATCAACGCGCTCAACCCAGGATCCGTACCACCCAAAACGACCGCGCGAATCCGTTCGTCGGTCGGCAGGTCCACCGGCTCCCCGAGAGTCAGCTCAGCCCGGTCGTACAAAGCAATATGGTCGTCGAGATGCCGCTGCTTGAGCTTGCCGAGATCAACGGAATCGAGCAAAGTGGTTGCCTCCCGCAACGCGACAGCAGGATCGGAGCCGGGAGCAACAGACCAGCCCGCGAAGGTGCTTGCCGCTGACAACAACACGGTCACACTGTCCGCACCACGAACAAGCAGACCAGCATCGCCGGCCCGCACCGTCCCGCCCGCCGCAACAACCCGCAGAGCGACACCGAAGCCGATCCCCTGCCCCTCGCGGTACCGGATCGGATCCGGGCTCCTCCGGTACTCGATAGTGAGGTCCGATGGCGCGTGCCCGACCATCGTCACCAGCTCGCCGTCCACGTCACCACTAACTGGGTGAGGACTGGTCAGCGCCAGGTCGAGATCGATCGCACCCGCCGAGCTCGCCTCGACAGTCCACACCATCACCTGGTCCGGCGCCGAGACATAGGTCTCGCGATGAAAGCGCACTCCCCTACGCGTGTAGTCGACGGACACAATTCCGGTCCGAAGATCAAGCGCCCGCCTGTACTCCGTTGCCCCATCGCCGGGAAACCCAAGAAACAAATCGCCCAGTGGCTGGTACGACTCGACCAGTGGACCCTGGAGAGCCCGCGCGCGTTCCGACGCGGCGTACTGGTCGCCCTCTTCGAGCAGGAGCCGGCGGATGTCGGCCAGCACCTCCGGACCGTCGGTCACCGCGAGCTTGCGCGGACCCGCGCCTGACCACACGTCGTCGAGGTTCAGCGCGATCCGCTCGTCCTCGACCCGGCCGAACACCTTCGCACCGAGATGGCCGTTGCCGACCGGCAGTGCCTCGAACCAGTCCGGCGCCGGCGTACGAAACCACAGTTCCTGCGACATACAGAGAGTTTCCTTTCACACAGAGGGCCGGCCGCGCCGGGAGCTAGGACGGTAGCTCCCGGCACGGCCGGTGGACGAACTACTTGTTGCCGGACTTGTACTTGTCGTAGGCCTGCTGCTCCAGCTCGAGGTACCGCTTCATCCCCGTGCTGTCGAGCCCCTTCACGTAGGCGTCCCAGCCGGAGTCGATGTCCTTCGTCCCGGTGATGAAGGCCAGCTGGTTCTGCGTCACGTAGCTGTTGAGGTTGGTCTGCAAGGTCGCCAGCTCACCGCTGAGGCTCGGGTCCACCCAGACGGAGGCCAGCGGGAACCACTGCGCCTTGTCCTCGTGTCCCTCGTACAGCTTGGTCGCCTGGAAGAGCCGGCGCTCGAGACCGGCGTCCGAGTAGATGTCGGCCGGTACCGCCTGCTCGTTGCGGTAGGCAAGAGTGATGTTGTACTGCGCCATCGAGTCCCAGGAGATGTTCTTCTTCTTTTCGGCCTCACCGAACCGGTAGTAGCCGACCTTCGTCTTGTCGTCGAGGGCGATGTCACCCGGCCGCGGCTTGGACCAGCCGACGCCCTCCGGACCCATCACGCTGACCTTGCGGCCCTCGTCGCTGTAGATGTAGTCGAGCATCTTGATCGCGGCGACCTGAGCCTCCTTGCTGGCCTTGTTGGTCAGCATGAAGGTGTAGCCGGTCGAGCTCGGGTAGTTGTAGCCGGTGTAGCTCTTGCCCGCGGGACCGGTCAGCGGCGGTACGGCGTCGTACTGCTTGTCGCGGCCGTCCTTCGAGCCGAGCTGGACGAAGATGCCCGGCCACAGCACCGGTACGGACCCGACGACAACCGCCTTCGGGTTGTTGCCGGTGGCCTTGAGCGCCTCCGCGTTCTGGGTGAAGGAGGCCTTGTCGATCAGGCCCTCCTTGTAGAGGGAGTTGATGTACTTCAGGCCCTCCTTCCAGGCATCGGAGTTGACCGGCGTGACCACCTTGTCGCCGTCCAGCGCGAGCAGCGAACGGTTGCTGTTGCCGCCGACCGGGTTGTACGCGAACGGGTTCATCAGGAAGCCCATCAGGCTGCTGTCCTGGACGTCCGTGGTCATCGGGATCTCGTCGGCCTTGCCGTTGCCGTTGGGATCCTGGGTCTTGAAGGCGCGCAGTACGGTCCGCAGGTCCTCGGTCGTCTTCGGCATCTGCAGGCCGAGCTTCTTCAGCCAGGCGGAGTTGATCCACAGCTTGTCCGGGTAGGTGCAGTGGAAACAGTCCGACCACTGCGGCAGCGCGTAGATGTGCCCGTCCGGCGCGGTGGACATTTCCTTCAGCGTCTTGTTGGAGTCCAGCTGCTTCTGGATATTCGGCGCGTGCTCCTTGATCAGGTCCTCGATCGGTACTGCGACGCCCTGCGTACCGAGCTTCTGTACTTCGGCCTGCGTGATGCCGTCGACCCACGGGATGAGCATGAACAGGTCCGGGTAGTCGCCGCTGGCCAGCGCGATCTGGCGCTTCTCTTTGGCAGCTCCCGCGTCGAGGGTGGTGGTCTGCCAGCGGAACTGGATCTTGAACTTGTCGCTGATCAGCTTGGTGACCAGGTTGGTCTCGAGGTTGTCGTCGGGTCCCTGCGGCGCGAAGGTGTCGATGACGACCTTGCCGTCGGCACTCACCTCGTTCTTGGCCGCGTCGCCGGACTTGTCGGAGCTGCAGCCGCCGACGGCCAGCGCGATGGCAGCCACCAGGCCGGCCACCACCTTGCTCTTGTTTGAGCGCATTTTCCTTTGTTTCCCTTCTGGAACAGAACGACTACTAGCCCTTGACGGCGCCGACCATCACGCCCTTGGTGAAGTGGCGGGCGATGAACGGGTAGATGAGCAGTACGGGCAGGCTCGAGATGACGATCAGCGCGTACTTGAGGACGTTCGCGAGTTGCTGGCGTTCGAGCGTGGCCGAGATGTCGGCGGCGGCGCCCGTGGTGGAGTTGAGGATCAGGATGTTGCGCAGCACGATCTGCAACGGGTAGAGACCGGGGTCCTTGAGGTAGACCAACGCATCGAAGTACGTGTTCCACTGGAAGATCGCGTACATCAGGGCGATCACCGCGATCACCGGCTTGGACAGCGGCAGGACCACCGACCAGAGGAAGCGCAGGTCGCTGGCGCCGTCGAGGACCGCGGCCTCGTACAGGTCGTCGGGGATCGTACTGCGGAAGAACGTCCGCGCAATGATGACCTGCCAGACCCCGATCGCGCTCGGGATCACCATCGCCCAGCGGGTGTTGAGCATGCCGAGGTCCTGGACCACCAGGTACGTCGGGATCAGTCCGCCGGAGAACAGCATCGTGAACAGCAGCAGGCTCATGATCACGTTGCGGCCGAAGAACGTCTTGCGGGACAACGGGTACGCGATGGCGATGGTCAGCGTGACGCTGATGAAGGTGCCGCCGACCGCGTAGACCAGGGAGTTGTAGTAGCCCTTGAGGATCTGCGGATCGCTGAGCGCCTCCTGGTACGCGCGCAGGCTCGGCTCGACCGGCCAGAGGAACACCTGCCCGGAGCTGACCGCCCCCGCGCTGCTGAACGAGTTGGCGACGACGTAGATCAGCGGCACCAGTACTGCGACCAGCGCGACGGTCAGCATCACCTTGACGCCGATCAGGAAGATCCGGTCGGACCGGGTCTCGGCGATGGTGGACTTGTTCTCGCTCATGACCACAGTCCGTTCCCCGTGATCCGCTTGGCGGCGAAGTTCACACCGACCAGCAGGAGCAGGTTGATCACCGAGTTGAACAGGCCGACCGCGGTCGCCATGCTGAAGTCGGCGTTGAGCAGGCCGGTCTTGTAGACGTAGGTGGCGATGATCTCCGACTGCGCCAGGTTCAGCGGGTTCTGGAACAGGAACGCCTTCTCGAACCCGATCGACATGATGTTGCCGACGCCGAGCACCAGGATGATCACCGCGGTCGGCATGATGCCGGGCAGGTCGACGTGCAGGATCCGCTTGATCCGGCTCGCGCCGTCGATCTTGGCCGACTCGTGCAGCGCCGGGTCGATTCCGGACAGCGCGGCCAGGTAGATGACCGCGGAGTACCCGGTGGTCTGCCAGACGTCGGACCAGACGTAGATGTGGCGGAAGTAGTTGGGATCACCGAGGAAGTCGATCGCCGGTACGCCGAAGAGGCCGATCGCGTCGTCGACGAAGCCGATCCGCGGCGAGAGCACCAGGATCGTCATCGAGACCACCACGACGGTCGAGATGAAGTACGGCGCGTAGGTGACCAGCTGCACGGTCTTCTTGAAGAAGCCGGCCCGGATCTCGTTCAGCGCGATCGCCAGGATGATCGGGATCGGGAAGCTGGCCAGCACGGTGTAGGCGGCCAGCAGGAAGGTGTTCTTGACCAGGGTCCAGAACACCGGGTTGTGGAAGAACAGCTCGAAGTTCCGGAAGCCGACCCAGTCACTGCCCCACGGGCCCTTGATCGGGCTGTAGTCCTTGAACGCGATCACCGCGTTGGAGATCGGGATGTACTTGAAGATGACGAAGTACGCGAGCGGCGCGAGGATCAGCAGGTAGAGCTGCCAGTGCCGGCGGAAGCTGCGCCGGGCCTCCGTCCAGCGGCCCGGCCGCTTGATCCGGGCGGTCGTCACCGCCTGCTTCCGCAACGGCGCGGGTGGCGCCGGTTTCATCTCGATCGTTCCGCTCACACCCGCGTCCCTTCGGTGTTCTGGCCATGCCGATGACAAGTCGTGACTGGGAGACAACCCGATATCCGATAGGATTTTTGTGTCTCAACCGGGAGGATGACACAGAACCCGGGACAGCGGAAGAGCCACCGGGACTCTCGATACCGGACCTTGACCAGATCGCGTTTGCCCTTTGCTGCAAGGGCTTTCCGGTCACCGTCACCAGTCGGCGAAAATGTTGCCAACAGCAAATAACACCGCCAGGCCCCGTGGCTCCCCACGAGACCTGGACGGTCGCCAACGGCGGCCCGGAGTCACCCTGAGCCGAGACCCCGAACCGCTGGCACGAATTTATTTCCTACGTGAACTATATCCCAGTCAACTGGGCGTCGGGGCTTATGTCAAGACGTGAACTCACCCGGCACCGGCGATGACGAAACCCTCTGCGAGATCTGACGGTCGGTGCGGATCCGCCCGTGAACATGCCAGTCATGCCACCCATCGGCATGCCGGATCGCCTGCCGCAGGGTCCCCTCCAACGCGAACCCGCTCTGACCAGCCACTTTGCAGGAAGCGCGGTTGCCGACCGAGTGCTGGATGTCCAGCCGATGGAAGCCGATCTCGTCAAAGGCCCAGCGACAGACGGCCTCAACCGACCGCGCGGCGATCCGTCGACCACGCGCGGCAGGCAGGACCCAGTAAGAAAGACCGGCAGAGCCTTCCGTCAGCGAGATGCTGCGCAGCCCGACCTGCCCCAACGGGTTGTCATCGCCATCCACCACGGCCCAGCTCACCGCCTCTTCAGCGGCCCACCGCGCCTCCCACTGCGCGGTCCACTCAACCGCCTCGTCGAGAGCATCGAGACGCCGTACGTGCCAGCGCTGAATGTGCTCGCACCCGAAGGCGGCCTGCACCATCGCCGCATCGCCCCCACACCACGGCCGAAGCCGCAGCTCCTCGTCAACCCCCAGCGACGGCTGTGAAAGCCCCCGCAAAGTCCCCACGGACAAGGCCGGCTCAACAAGCAGAGGCATGCCCCTCATTATCCGGGTGCGGGGTACAGGTCGCGCGGTGATAATCGGGGCGCATGGAGCTGGTGTGGTGGGACGAGGCTGATGGCACTCGGTTGTACTTGTTGACGGCTGGGGCTGAGCTCGAGCTTCAGGAGGAACGAGCGCGCGAGCACGCGGCAGCCAATCCACCCGCCGGAACTGCGATGTTCGGGGTGAACGCTGATGATGCGGAGACTCAGGCGGCCGTGGTTGCGGCTGGGTATGCGGTGGCGTTCACGAGGGTGCGGATGACCAAGGAACTGCACGAGCCGGGCCCGCTGGAACTGCCGGAGGGGATCGAGATTCGGCCGGCGAGTGCGGCGGATCATCGGGTGGTGTACGACGACATCGCGGTGGTCTTCGGGGGAAGCCGGCTGGGATATGTGCAGGACACGTTCGAGGAGTTCGAGCGAGACGCCGCTGAGGAATTCCCCGATCATTCGCTGTGGACGCTGGGCTGGGCGGGCGACAGGCTCGCCGGGTGGGTGATCAGCGGCGCCGCGGACACCCCGTGGGTCGGAGTACGGGCCGCGTGGCGACGGCGAGGGCTGGCGTCGGCCTTGTTGCGCGCGAATCATCGGCAGTTGTGGGAGCACGGCGTACGGACCGCGTCGTTGTGGACTCTCGCGGAGAATCCGACCGGCAGCGTCGCGCTGTACGAGCGCCTGGGGTATCGGGTGGTCGAGCGGCAGCCGCGGTATCGCAAGGCCTTGCAGCCCGCTTGACCTGACATGGTGGACCCGACCCGACCATCACGGGGGAACGGCCGGGCCGGGCTAGTTCGATGGTACCCAGGTGAAGGGTTGTCAATCGGTCTGGGAGGGCCGCGGAAGGTAACAAAAAGAACAGGCGCGTGAGCAGGCGGTGCTCTACCATCGCCGACATGCAAACCCCTTCCTGAAAGCGCACCACCGCCGTCAGTGAGCCCCCTGGGCCGCTGACCTGTGCCGTCGTGCGTCACGCCCGGCGCGCTGACCGTCGTCTACGACCGGTCGCGCCCCGTCATGCCCGCACACGCGCTGCTTTCAGGAGTGAGTCGGCCTCAGCCCACTGCAACTCGTCCTGGTCGGAACGACGCTCGAAGTCGCCTGCTTCCTGTTCGAGATCCCGACCGGCATCGTCGCCGACCTCTACAGCCGGCGGTTGTCCGTCATCATCGGCTTCACCTTCATCGGCGCGGGTTTCCTGCTGCAGGGGCTGGTGCCGACGTTCCTCGCGATTCTCGCCGCGCAGGTGCTGTGGGGTCTCGGCTTCACCTTCACCTCCGGCGCCGACCAGGCCTGAATCACCGACGAGGTCGGCGAGGAGAAGGTCGCGCCGGTCTTCGTCCGGACCCAGCAGGTCGAGCTCGCCTGCCGGATCGTCGGCATCGTCTCCGCCGGCGCGCTCGGCCTGCTGAGTCTGAGCCTGCCGATGCTGCTGTCCGGTGCCGGGATGATGCTGACCGCGTTGGCGCTGTTCGTCTTCATGCGGGAGCAGAACTTCCACCGCACGCCGAAGTCCGAACGCCAGACCTTCCGCCAAATGGGCGATACCTTCAAACACGGCCCTGGCGGTCGCCCGGCGTCGTCCGGTAGTTCGCATGCTGCTGCTGATCAGCCTGGTCTCGGGGCTGTCCAGCGAGGCCTTCGACCGGCTCTGGTCGGTACGGGTGCTGTCGGACTTCAGCTTCCCCGATCTCTCGGAACGACCGATCCAGCTGTCTGGTTCGCCGTCTTCTCACTCGTCGGCACACTCCTGGCGCTGGGTGCCTCACTCGTGGTCAACAGGGTCTCGCCGGACCGCGTCAACTCGCTGCATCCGAGCGGCTTGCTCGCCTTCCGCCTGGCTCAACCGCAACCTCCGTACTGCGCTGACGGCGTCCGGGCTGATCCTGTCTTCGATCCCACTCCTCTACCTGCGACTGCGGCCGGACACACACCGCGCAGTACCGGGCTACAGAAGCGCAAGCGGAGGCCACCAGCTAACCGGCGACCGTTTGCTCGCGGGAGCCGTCGGGTACGCGAAGGAGGCGCCGCTCGCCGTCCGGGCAGTACGGCGTACGAAACTGGAGGTGTCTGATGGGTATCGGCGCAGGAATCTTTCTGCTGGCCCTCGGCGGTGTGTTGGCTTTCGCCGTCTCGGACCGGATCAGCGGCGTCGACCTGACCATGGTCGGCTACATCCTGATGGGAGCCGGCGCACTCGGACTTGTCCTGGTGCTCCTCCTCAACGGCCAGCGCACCCGCGAAACCCGCGCTTCCCGCACCACCGTCGTCGAGGACGACCCCACCTACCGCGACCCGCGGATCTGACTTCGGAGCGAGTGGAATAAGGCGGCCGGGGCCGCGGCTATACGCAGTATGAAGTCAATCGTGCACGACCAGCTCGGCCCCGCCGACTCCGTACTCCGCCTTGCCGATCGCGAGATCCCCCAGCCGGGGCAAGGCGAAGTACGGATCCGTGTGGCCGTTTCAGGCGTCAACCCGACCGACTGGAAGTCCCGCACCGGCCTGTACGGCGGCGAGGCGGTCGAGTCCGTCCCGAACCAGGACGGCTCGGGCGTTGTCGACGCTGTCGGCACGGGAGTCGAGGGAATCGCGGTCGGCGATCGGGTCTGGGTCTCGCTGGCGGCGTACCAGCGGCCTTTGAGTGGGACCGCGCAGGAGTACACGGTCGTCCCGGCCGAGCGCGTGTTTCCGCTTGCGGACGACGCTTCGTTCGAGCTCGGCGCGAGTATCGGCATTCCCGGAATTACTGCACACCGCGCATTGACGGTCGCCGAGGGTGGACCGACGCGGCTGTCGCCCGGAGCCCTTGAGGGCAAGGTGATTCTCGTTGCGGGTGGTGCCGGCGCAGTGGGTCACGCAGCAATCCAGCTGGCCCGCTGGGCGGGTGCGACCGTCATCGCAACGACCAGCCCCACGAAGACGGAGTACGCCGTGGCCGCGGGCGCTCATCACGTCGTGAACTACCGCGATGACGACGCTGCGGCTCAGATCCGCAAGTTCGCGCCTGACGGTGTGGACGTGATCGTCGAGGTCGCCGCGGGCGCCAACAACGAACTCGATCTCGCGGTACTACGTCCGCGCGGCACCATCGCGATCTACGCCAACGACGGCGACAAGCCGTTCGCGATCGACATCCGCTCCAACATGGGCCTGAACTCGCGCTACCAGTTCGTGCTGCTCTACAGCGTGGGCTGGGAATTCATCACCGCCGCGGCCGAGGACCTCAACGCAGCCATCGCCGACGGCGCTGTCCCGGTCGGCGAAGAGGCGGGTCTGCCGCTGCACCACTTCCCTCTCACCGAGACCTCCGACGCCCACCAGGCTGTCGAGGCCGGCGCCACCGGCAAGGTCCTGATCGACGTCGCGAAGCTCTGACCCCGGTAAGCGCATCCCGAAGGGGTTGACAGTCTTCGACGCAGGGTGGTGTGATCCGATCGGACAGTAAGGATAGGAAACTTTCCTAATTATCCGATTGGCTCCCCTGCAGCTCCTTCCGCCCCGGAACATCAGGAGACCTCGATGACTCGTCGATCCCTTCGGCGTGCGCTGCTGAGCGCTCTGACGGCCGTCGCCGTCACGCTGACCCTCGCACCCCTGACCCCGTCCGCCACCGCGGCACCCACCGACTACCAGGCCGAGGACGCGACCATCTCGCAAGGTGCGGTCGAGTCGAACCATGCGGGCTTCACCGGTCGCGGTTTCGTCAACTACGACAACGTCGTCGGCAGCTCTGTCGAATGGACGGTGACGGCACCCGCCGGACCGGCCGACGTGACTCTTCGCTACGCCAACGGAACGACGGCCGCCCGGCCACTGGACTTCACCGTGAACGGTGTCGCCGGCGCGGTCGGCATCACCTTCCCCGGCACCGGCGCCTGGAGCACCTGGGCGACCAAAACGGTCCGGCTGACACTCGCCGCGGGGACGAACAAGATCCGCGCCCGCGCCGCGACCGCCGACGGCGGCCCGAACGCCGACGTACTGACCGTCAATCCGACCAGCGACGACACCCAGCCGCCGTCCGCTCCAGGGAACCTTGCCGTGAGCAACATCAAGTCGAACGCCGCGACCTTCACCTGGACGGCTGCCACCGACAACGTCGGTGTGGTCCGGTACGAGATCAACCGCGGTGGCAACGTGCTGAAGGTCGTTGACGGGAGCACCTTGTCCGCCACGGTCGACACGCTGACCGCCAATACGGCGTACGACGTGTCGGTCGGTGCCTTCGATGCCGCGGGCAACGCTTCGCAACAGAGCAACGTGGTCGCCTTCACCACCCCGCCGAGTGGTGACACCCAACCACCGACGCCGCCGGGCAACCTGCGTAGTACGGCGACCAGTTCGAACAGCGTCTCGCTTGCCTGGAACGCATCGACCGACAACAGCGGCAGCATCGCCGGGTACGACGTCTACCAGGGCGCGACCAAGGTGTCGACGACGAACTCCCTGACCGCGACGATCACGAACCTCGCGCCGAGTACGCAGTACACGTTCACCGTCAAGGCGCGCGATCCCGACGGCAACGCGTCGGCGGCCAGCAACGCGGTGACGGTGCGGACGGCCGGAACCGGCGCCGGGGGCATTCCGGCGTACGACCGGGACATCGCGAAGGTCGACCTGGGCTGGAGCGTCGCGTTCCTGCCGGACAGCTCGGGGTCGGCGCTGGTCACCGAGCGGGACCGGTTCGAAGTACTGCTGGTGACGGCGACCGGGCAGAAGACCACGCTGGGCAAGGTCCCTGGCACTGTCACCACGACTGGTGAGGGCGGCCTGCTGGGCTTGGCGCTGTCGCCGAACTTCAGCACCGACCGCTGGGTGTACTTCTACCAAACGGCCGCGAACGACAACCGGATCGTGCGGATGAAGTACGAGAACGGCGCCCTCGGCACGACGGCGGAGCCGGTGCTGACCGGGCTGGCGAAGAACCGGTACCACAACGGCGGGCGGCTGCGGTTCGGTCCGGACGGCAAGCTCTACGCGACCGTCGGCGACGCCAAGAACAGTAGCAACTCGCAGAACCGGAACTCGCTGAACGGCAAGATCCTGCGGATCAATCCGGACGGTACGCCGCCCAGCGACAACCCGTTCTTCAGCACCGGCGGCAATGCGCGGTATGTGTGGGGGCTGGGATTCCGCAACCCGCAGGGCCTGGCGTGGGACTCGCGTGGACAGCTGTGGGCCAGTGAGTTCGGTGACAACAGCCAGGACGAACTCAACCTGGTGCAGAAGGGCGGCAACTACGGCTGGCCCGCCTGCGAAGGCACCATCGGCGACTGCGGCGGCTACATCGCCCCGAAGCGCACCTGGTCGACGGCGCAGGCAGGCCCGAGCGGCGTCGAGATCGTCAACGACTGGATCTACATCGCCGGCGTCACCGGCAGCCAGCTCTGGGTCACCCAGATCAACTCCACCGGCACCGGCGTAGGCACCCCGCAAGCCGTCTTCTCCGGCCGCTGGGGCCGCCTCCGCAGCATCACCAAGACCCCCGACGGTGCCCTCTGGCTCACCTCCACCAACAACGACAAGAACGGCGGCACCCCCACCGTCCTCGACAACGACATCGTGCGCCTGAAGTTCCCCTAAAAACTTCGGTTGAGATCAAGGGCGCTGATAGCGTCCGGGATCTGATGATCGATCTTCCGGGTGGCAAGGTTGCGTTGCGCGACGAGGGGACAGGCGCCTCTTGGGTTGCCGAGGTGCGGCCGTTTCGGTTGGCGGCTTGTGCGGTGACGCGGGAGCAGTACTCCGGTTCAGGGGGCGCCTTGCCGGCTACTGATGTCTCGTGGCTCGACGCGATCCGGTATTGCAACGCGTTGTCGCGAGCGGAGGGGCTCGTACCGGCGTACGGGCTGGTCGACGGGGACCGGGATGCGGAGCGCGTCACCTGCGACTGGACGGTGGACGGATATCGGCTGCCGTCGGAGGCCGAGTGGGAGTATGCGTGCCGTGCGGGCAGCCGCGAGGCCCGGTACGGCGAGTTGGACGAGATCGCCTGGTATCGCGACAACTCGGACGGCCGGGTGCACGAGGTCGGCGGGAAGGCCCCGAACCGCTGGGGTTTCCACGATCTGCTCGGCAACGTGTGGGAGTGGACCTGGGATCTCCACTCAGTTGCTTACGGCCCCTATCGGGTGTTCCGTGGCGGTGGCGCCTACGATCCGCCGAACGCTTGCCGGGCCTCCAGCCGTCGCAAGAGCCACCCCACGTTCGCGATCGACGATCTGGGCTTCCGCCTCGCCCAGACCGTCCGCTGACTCACCAACTGGTGTTGAGAGGTTTGCCCTCGGAGTAGCCGGCGGCGCTCTGGATGCCGACGACCGCCCGCTCGTGGAACTCCTCCAGGTCGGTCGCGCCGACGTACGTGCAGGAGCTGCGGATACCGGAGACGATCGAGTCCAGAACGTCTTCCACACTGGGGCGTTCGGGGTCGAGGTACATCCGCGCGGTCGAGATGCCTTCGCCGAAGAAGCTCTTGCGGGCGCGCTGGAAGGGGGTGTCGTCCGCCGTACGGAGCCGCACCGCGCGGGCCGACGCCATCCCGAAACTCTCCTTGTAGATCCGGCCGTCGCTGTCGCGATGCGGGTCACCCGGGGACTCGTAGGTGCCGGCGAACCACGAGCCGATCATCACGCTGGATGCTCCCGCGGCCAGCGCGAGCGCGACATCCCGCGGATGCCGTACGCCGCCGTCCGCCCACACATGCTTGCCGAGCTCACGGGCCCTGGTCGCACACTCCAGTACTGCGGAGAACTGCGGCCGGCCGACAGCCGTCTGCATCCGGGTCGTGCACATCGCGCCCGGACCGACTCCGACCTTGATGATGTCGGCACCAGCCTCGACCAGATCCTCGACACCAGCCGCGGTGACGACGTTGCCCGCGACAACCGGTACTGCGGGCTCGAGGGCACGGACGGTTCGCAGTACTTCGAGCATGCGCTCCTGGTGCCCGTGCGCCGTGTCGATCACCAGCAGGTCGATGCCGGCATCGAGCAGGGCCTTCGCCTTCTGCTCCGCATCGCCGTTGATGCCGATCGCGGCCGCGACCCGCAACTTGCCTTGGGCATCGAGAGCCGGGTCGTAAAGCGTGGCGCGCAGTGCGCGGTTGCGGGTGAGGATGCCGACGATCCGGTCCTCGGCATCGACCACCGGAGCGAGTCGGTGGTGACCGTCGTGCAACTGGTTGAAGGCTTCCTCCGCCGCGATCCCGGCCGGCAGGGTCAGCGGCTCGCGCGACATGATGCCGCGCAGCTGGGTGTAACGGTCGACGCCCTCACAGTCGGCATCGGTCACCACGCCGACCGCACGACCGTTCTCGACCACGATCACCGCGCCGTGCCCGCGCTTGGGGAGCAGGTTGAGGGCTTCCCCGACGGTGCCGCTGGGCGCCATCACGAGCGGCGTGTCATAGATGGTGTGCCGCTGCTTGATCCACGCGACCACCTCGGTCACCACCTCGACCGGGATGTCCTGCGGGATCACCGCCAGCCCACCGCAGCGCGCGATCGTCTCGGCCATCCGCCGCCCGGAGACGGCGGTCATGTTCGCGGCGACGATCGGGATCGAGGCACCGCTCCCGTCCCGGGTGGTGAGGTCCACGTCCAGCCGCGACTGGACCGCGGACCTGTTCGGCACCAGGAACACGTCGTTGAAGGTCAGATCCTGCTCGGGCAGCTGCCCCCGGACGAACCGCACAGCACTCACCTCACCAGCCAGACTCCAGATGTTCGGAGCCTACGTCACCAGTGCAGAACCGCCGCGCTGCAGCCGCCGCGAGGGCCTCGCGGAGCCCGCTGCCAGCTGCCTCGTGGCGCTCAATGCCAGTTGCTGATGGAAACGTCGTCCGGGGACGGCTGGCCCTTGCCGGTCTCGATCAGGGCCTTGAGGCTCAGCAGGAAGGTCGCCCACTTGGTGCTGCAGTGGTGCATGAACTCGACCGGCTCCTTCCAGCCTTCGTGGCTGAAGTTCACGATGGCCCACTCGTCGACCTGGGACAGCTCCCACCGGACGTGTGTGCCGATCCATTCGTCGGGCCCGCTGACGACCTCCCAGAGCACCCGCTGGTCCGGCTCGAGCTCGACCACCGACATGTCGAAACCGCCCGGCGGGAACCTGAACTCCAGGACGCCGCCGATGTCGTTGCCCTTGCCAACCGTGTCGGTGGTCCACCAGGCCGCCAGCCCTTCGACCGTGGTCAAGGCCTGGTAGACCTGCGCGACCGATCCCTTGGCGCCGACTCTGTGCAGGATGTCATTCATGGCGATTCTTCTTTCCTGTCCTGGTTCTTCCGTTGCCGGGCGCGCCGGATCGTCTCGGCGATCCGCTTGATCCGCCGCAGCCGGCCCTCCCAGGCCGCCTCCCCGGCGGGATCCCTCGGATCACCCATCACGCCTCCACATGCAACCTTTCGTTGCACATGACTGTAACGGACCGGGACAGGATTACGCAACCATTGGTTGCTTGTTGTGTGAGGAGTGTCAGGAGTTGAGCGTGGCGGTGCCGAGGGCTGCCAAGCTGGTCGCACGGTTGAGGTCGACCTCGCCGTCCGCGATGACTACGGCGTACCGGTTGGTCATCCGGGTGCCGTCGGCGAAGCGGACCTCGGCGCTGAAGAACGGGGCCGGGCCGAGGCAGCCGAAGGGTTCGGAGCGGGCGAACCACTGCGGCGGGTGCTGCGCGTTGGTCGGGGCGTCGACCATGACGATCGAGGAGGCGCCTTCGACCTCGTCGTGCTGACCGGTGAACGCCATCCACGATGCGTGGCGTCCGCGCAACGCCTCGCCGGTCGCGCCGTCCGGGCCGAGCACGGTGCCACCGGTGAACGACCGCGGGCCGCGCCAGAACAGACCGCCGTACCCCGCGTCCGGCCGCCCCTCCGTGGTGGGCGAGCCGATCATGATGTCCGCGCCACTGACGTTCTCCATCGACGTCTCGAAGGTCAGCACCCAGGCGTCGCGCTCGGCCTCGACCCGCGCGGTCAGGCGCCGGGTCTCGGTGACGACGTGAGTCCCGTCGAAGCGGTACCAGTCGAGGTCGTGAACGAAGGTGAAGACGTCATCGGTGACCTCGACCACCCCGGTACGCCGGTGTCGCGTCGCGCCGTTGTTGTCGAGCGACACGTAGCCACGATCGGCCCGGAAGCTCGGCCCGCCCCAGAAGTTGTCGGCGCCGAAGTGTGGCAACGACCAGGCGAGCCCGACGTGCCACAGATGGTCGTGTGGCCGATAGATGCTGACGACCCGGCCGCCGAGAGTCCGCAGCGGATGAACGTACGGCCGCGGCGACTCGTACTGCGCCGCGGCCGACTGGTAGACGTACGTGAACAGCTCGGTATCGGCAACGGCCACCGACACGCTGGCGGTCTCGTCGTCGCGGTAGGTCAGGTCGCTCATGCGCCGGTCTCCTCGTTCCACGGTTCGGCGAAGCCGTCCATGCGCTCCTCGAACGCCCCGCCCTGCTGGATTTCCTCGCGACTGACCGACTGCTTGGTGATCGCGGATTGATAGATCGCGGCAACCAGTTCCATCGTCACCAGCGCGTCCGCCAGCCCGACAGGCGGCGGCGTACCTTCGGTGCGCGCTCGCACCCAGGCCTCGTACTGCGACCGGTGGCTGCTGCGCTCGCCCTCGACCGACGACCACTCCAGATCGTCCGCGCCCGGCGCCGGCGTGAAGCGCCAGTCGTCGCCTGTGTACCCGTAGAGGTGTTCGAGCTCGACGGTCGCCCGCTCGTAGTCGAGCCGGAGATAGGAGGACTCCCGCGGTGACACCAGTGAGTTGGTGATGGTCGCGACCGCGCCGGACTCGAACCGCACGATCGCGCACGAGACGTCTTCGGTGGCAGTCCGTCGCGCCAGCTTGCCGGCGTACGCGGTGACGTCGGTCCACCGCCCCCACAGGTCGAGCAGCAGGTCGAACTGGTGAATGCCGTGACCCATCGTCGGCCCACCACCCTCGACGTCCCACTTGCCGCGCCACGGTACGTCGAAGTACGGCTGGTCGCGGAACCACAACGTGTTGCAGACCCCCACCAGCGGCCGCCCGAGCGACCCGTCACCGTGCAGCCGCCGCAACTGCTCGGCCCCCGGACCGAACCTGTGCTGGAAGATGCAGCTGACCGTGCCCGTCGAGCGCTCTTCCGCCTCAGCGAGCTCACGCATCTGCTTCAGCGACAGCGTCGGCGGCTTCTCGATCACCACGTTCACGCCGGCCTCGAGCGCCTCGATCGCGAGTGGCCCGTGGCTGGCCGGCGGCGTACAGATGACGACGGTGTCGACGTCGCCGCCCGCCAGCGCGTCCTGCAGCGACGAAGCGGTCCGGCCCACCGCCCACCGCTCGGCGAACTCCTTGGCCCGATCGGCGTCGAGGTCGACCCCCGCGACCAAGCGAACCTGGTCCGGAAAGGCCGACAGCGCCTCGGCGTGGGCGTTCGCGATCCCGCCGGTGCCGACGATCGCGACGCCGTACACCGGAGCCGGGGTGACCGCCGCGGACGCGCCGGCGTTTGCTGTGGAGTGCATGCACGCTCTCTTCTCAGAAGTGTCGGCTACTTGGTGACGGAGGTCTTCATTTCCTTGATCGCGGCCTCGGCCGCTTGTTCAGGCGTCGCGCGACCGAACAGCACCTCACTGGCTTGCCGGGGCAGGATCTTGGAGATCGCGCTGCCGCCGACCGGAGTGACGGGTGGTGGCGGGGCCGCGGTCTTCGCGACCAGGTCGAGGAACTCCACCGCCTGCTTGTCGGTACTGGTCAGCTTGCCGGTGATTGCCGTGCGCAACTTGTTGTTCGCCGGGACGCCGCGCTCGGTCAGCAGCAGGTCGGCGGCCTTCGGCGAGTTCGCCAGGTAGTCCAGGAACTTGGCGGCTTCCTTCGGGTGCTTGGTCCGCGACGACACCGACCAGTACATCGACGGCTTCAGGTAGGAACCCGCGTAGTTGCTCTGCTTCTGCCCGGGCACCCGCAACAGCTTGAGGCCGCTCTTGCTGGCCTTCTCCAACGCCGTCAGCTGGGTGTTGAACATCGACCCGATGGCGAGCTTGTTGGTGGCCAGCGGGGTCTCTTCGAGACCGACCGTCGCGAACTCCTGCTGAGCCGCCGCCGACGGACTCGCGCCGTTCTTGGTCAGCTCGGCGGTGAGGTGCCACCAGGACGCGAGGGTCTCCGGCTTGATGACGATCTCGCCCTTGTCGTTGAACAACTGGTCGCCGTGCTGCCGCGCCCACAGATGCGCCTCGGTATCACCCGTGGCCAGCATCGTGCCGCTGACACCGTCCTTGCGGCCCTTGTCCGCAAGGCGTTTGGCCAGCGCGGCGAACTCTTCCCAGCTCCAGGTCGCGTCGTTCGGCAGCGGTTCGCCGTACTTCTTGAACAGCACCGGGTTCGCGGCGAAGGCGAAGACGGCAGCTCCGACCGGCAGGCCGACGAGCTTGTCCTCGACCTTGCCGGTGTCGAGCAGCTTCTGGTCGAAGTCGGCGGTGTTGACCTCCTGCTTGCCGAGATCGAGCAGCGCGCCACGTCCGCCGTACTCCGCGATGTACTTCTCGTCCATCTGGATGATGTCGGGTGAGTCGTTGGCCGCGGTCTGGGTGGCCAGCTTGTCCCAGTAGCCGCCCCACTCGCCGAACTCGCCCTTGATCTTGATGTTCGGGTTCTCCGCCTCGAAGGCGTCGATCACCTTCTGGGTGAGCGCGTGCCGGGCATCCGATCCCCACCAGGTGAAGCGCAGCGTGACCGGGCCGCCGGCGCTGTCCCCGGAGTCGTTCGCGCCGCAGGCGGCCAGCGGCAGAACGAGGGCGAGGGCCGCCGCGCCCACTGCCGCCAGGTGCCCGATCGAGCGTGGTCGGTTCATTGCTGCTTCCTTTCGTGGCACCTGCTGGGCTGCTGGGCCGGGCAGAGTGGTATGCGCTTTCCAGCGCTGGTGCCATGTCAAATTAGTGATCGATCACTTTCGTGTCAATGGCGGGTGAACGGGTAGTTTTGAGGTGCCGATGGTGAACGATCTTGTTTTCTCGAGGAGGCGGCTGTGAGCCAGGCGGACGCGCCGCGGCGCGCGACCATCCACCAGGTGGCGCGGCTGGCCGGCGTCTCCCACCAGACCGTCTCGCGCTATCTGCGGCAGGACGGCGGGATGAAGCCGGCCACCCGGCTGCAGATCGACTCCGCGGTCAAGGCGCTCGACTACCGGCCGAACCTGATGGCCCGGTCGATGCGAACCCGGCGGACCAACCGGCTGGCCGTCATCCTGTCCTCGACGCAGTACTTCCCGCACCGGCTCGTGCTGGCCGCGTCGGCCACCGCGCACGAGCGCGGGTACCAGCTCGACATCGTCAGCGCGGAAGGCGGTGCCGAGCAACGGGCGCAACGGATCGCCGACCTGGCCGACTCCGGTCAGGTGGACGGCATCCTGTCACTGGCGCCGGCCGACGTACCGGCTGGTGGACGCGTGCCCGTGCTGGTCAGCGGCACCTACGACGAGGAGATGCACAGCCTCGGCGAACTGGCCGACGGGTCGGCCGTGAGCGAGATCATCGAGCACCTGGCCGGTCTGGGTCACCGGACCTTCTTCCATCTGGCCGGTCCGCAGACGTTCGCGTCAGCCCGCAATCGCAAGATCGTCTATCTGGAAGCGATCGCGCGACTCGGGCTGCGCTCGTACGGCGTGGTCGACACGGACTGGTCCGCGCAGTCCGGGTACGACGCCGTGGTCGGTCTGCCCGACGATTGCGGCGTGACCGCGGTGATCGCGGCCAACGACGTCCTGGCGATGGGCGCCATCCGGGGCGCGTTCTCGCGCGGCTGGCGCGTGCCCGACGACCTCAGCGTCTTCGGCTGGGACGACGACGAGATCGCCCGCTTCGCCACCCCGTCGCTGTCCACCGTCATCGTCGACCGCGAAGCCCAAGGCCGCGACGCCATCCTCCACCTGATCGCCGCCGTCCGCGGCGAACCCGCCCCACCCACCACCACCCACAACCTCAACCAGGTAGTCCACCGAGAATCAGTAGCCCCACCCCCATACCAGCCTTAAACGAACTGCCGCAACACCCACTCCCACTCGAATGCCTCGGACACCCGATAACCGGTGCCCGAGGCAACGGGTTCGAGCGTCGAGGTCGAACCGTCCTGAGGATCGACGACCTTCACCCCCGCGCCGCGCAGTACGGCAAGTGAACCGGGCCAGGCCGGATGGCCAGCGAGGTCGTGGTTGGCGAATGGGACGGCGACAGACGGCGTACGGGCTCCGAGGGCTGCACACAACGTGGTGATCGGATAGGTGCCGGCGAGCCCGTGTGCCCACGCATTGAGGGTGTTGAAGGTCAACGGCGCCACGACCACCGCATCCGCCGGTGGAGTCCGTCAGGTCACCGCGAGGTGGTTGTGGTGGTGTTGGGGGGTTTCGGATTCGTCGAGGAGGGCGATGGCGAAGTCGGAGTAGGAGATGCGGAGCGTCATGTCGCCGTGGTCGCGGATCTCGTAGCGGCCGGTTCGCTCGCCGTCGTGGTCGAAGTCGCCGGCCGGGCTGATGTAGACCCAGTCCAGCGCGCCGCCGTCAGTTCGCAGTACCTCCAACCCTGCCGCATGCCCAAGACAGAACGGCCGGAACTCGGCCGGGAAGTCAGGCGCGTCGAGCAGCCGGATCCCGTCGGCGCCAGGCAGCAGCGAAGCGAGGCCGACCGCGACGAGCCGGTTCACCCCGGCCTGCTGCAGGCCTTTGACGAGTGCGTGCGC
Source organism: Kribbella sp. NPDC023855 (assembly GCF_040639475.1). Taxonomy (NCBI): domain Bacteria; kingdom Bacillati; phylum Actinomycetota; class Actinomycetes; order Propionibacteriales; family Kribbellaceae; genus Kribbella; species Kribbella sp. NPDC023855. Next base: position 231,394 of record NZ_JBFAAA010000005.1, on the reverse strand, counting down.
CGCGCTGGTGAAGAACGTGTCCGGCGTGATCACCGCCGCCGCATTGATCGCAACATCGTGGCCGGCCGCCAAAGCCGCAACGTCTGCCGCATCGGTGACATCCCCCGCAACAACCTGTACTCCGTCGGTCGCACCGCTGTAGCGAGACGGATCCCGCACCACCGCGGTCACCTCATGACCACGTCGGCGCGCTTCCGCAACCGCCTGCCGCCCGGCCCGGCCGCCGGCTCCGAAAATCACGTACTTGCCCATCGCTGGAATGCCTTTCTCTCGTCCGGTGTTGCCGGAAAGGTATCCGCGAGGGCGGTATCCACCGGGATACCAAGACCCGCCCAGGGCGACGAGGAGACACCATGACGCACCGGCAGCCGCTGCCTCCCGACATGTTCGACGAACTGTGCCCGTCCACGCTGCTGCCGTTCCGCTTCGGCGACAAGTGGGCAGCCCTCGTACTGCGCTGCCTCGAAACCGGCCCTCGCCGCTTCTCCGAACTCCGGGTCCCCCTCCACCGCGTCACCCCGAAGGTGCTCACCCACACCCTTCGCACTCTCGAGCGAGACGGCTTCGTAGTACGGACAACACACGATCAGCGAGTAGTCGAGTACGCCCTCACGCCGCTAGGCCGAACCCTCCTAGACCCGCTGAACGCCGCCTGCGACTGGGCCGCCACCCACTGGGACGAGCTACTGGACGCTCAAGAACGACACCCTGAGATCAGTCGCATGGGGTCAGCTCAGCAAGTCGCCGCAGAATGAGCGGATGGCTCGGTTGACGAGCTCCGGCCGCTCCCAGGGCATGAAGTGCCCGGCGCCTTTGACCCAGAACGGCCCGACAGCTTCAGGAAATGCGAGCGCGCACCGCTCCTCCACGTGATCCCCCAAGGTCACCTGGTCGGCGCCGATCAGTACGAGCGCCCGCTGCTGGACCGGCCGATCGAGCATCTCCGGAGCAGACAACGGCCGGGTGCCCATGACCACCTCGTAGTCGGCAAAGGAGGCGCGCAACCGGGCCGCGTCGCCGTAGGGCTCCGTCAGGAACGCAAGGTCCGCCTCGTCGAAGGCATCGGGCGGACACCACATGCGATGCCCGTAGAACTCACCGACATAGCGCCTCCGTTGTTCCGGCGTACTCAGCTCGGCAACCAGAGCATCGGCGTGGTGCCCCTGGAGTCGCTGATAGTCGTAGACCGCCGGCTTAGGCCGGGTCGGCGGAATCCCGGCCGCTGCGAAAGCCTCCAACAGATCAGGCATCGAGTCGTCCAGAATCACCAGTCGATCGACCCGATCAGGGTGGCGATTGGCCAGGTCCACAGAAATCATCGCGCCCAGGTCGTGCCCGGCGACTACCGCCCGCTGCCACCCGAGCTGGTCGAACAGACCGATCAGGTCGGAGTTGAACGCATTGAGGTCGTAGAAGTCATCCGGGGCGAAGTCGGAATCGCCGTACCCACGAAGATCCGGCGCGACAACGTCGAAGCCCTGATCGGCCAGCGGACCGAGGTTGTGCGACCAGATGCGGCTCGTGCACGGAAACCCATGAAGCAACAGCAGCGGCACGCCCCCTTCCCCACGCCGCCGAACCGCCAGCCGGTGCCCAGCCCGAACCTCGACCATCACCGGCGCCACAACCTCGACAGGAAGAACCATCCACTAGGTCTACATGACCATCAGTCCACCAAGCCACGCCGAGCCTCTGCAGCAACCTGAGCGGCTTGCTCGATCGCCGTGCGCCGATCCGCCCAGTACCCCGCATCTTCCCCGTGCAGCACCTGGCCGTCCGTACCGGTCCCCACAACCCCATCGAGCTGCTCCCGCAGGATGTCGGCGTGCCCAGCGTGCCTGTTGGTCTCAGCGACCAGATGAACCATGACGTTGAACAACTTCACGTTCGGCCGCGGCCACCACGGCACATGGCCGGCCGCGTCGATCGAGAGCGCCTCAACCGTCGCGTCGGTGAACTGCCCCGCAAGCTCGTAACGCTCCAAGATCTCCACCCGAGTCTCGGACTCCGCGGCCCACATATCTGCCCCGCTCCACGCTTCGTCGCTGTCCCAGCGAGGTAGCGGCCACGGCGACGGCCGGTCGAAAACCTCACTGAAATACCGCGCCTCCGTCACCGACAAGTGCTTGACCAGCCCGAGAAGGTTCGTCCCCGTGGCGGTCAGCGGCCGCCGGACGTCGTACTCCGACAGCCCGTCGAGTTTCGAGAGCAGCCCCTCCCGAACCCATCTCAGCGAATCGTGCAGGTACTCCTTGGCGAAGTCATCAATCACCCGACGCAGCCTGCCACGAACTCCCGGTCGTCAGTCAGTCGGCGGTACTGCGGGATTCCGCTCGGCTCGCTCGACGCGTTCCTCGAGTGCTCGGATTCGGTCGTACAGGTCGACCAGCGTCACCCCGTCGGCAACCACGCCGGGCCGTTGCCAGTGCCTTCTCACGAACTCCTCGCGGCTCTCATCTGGTGACTGCTCGAAACCGGTCGACACCGCGGCACGTAGTACCGGCCCAGAGCCCATCTGCCCCTGCGCCCGCAAGACCTTCTTCTGCAGCCTCACCACACCAATCGCACCGAACACGAACAGCACCACAGCGGCGATCGGTATCAGGAACAGCCAGTTGTCATCCATCGGGACCTCCACGCTGGTTCGTGCTGCAGTCGGCGGAGCCGGGAGCTTAGCCGATTCCGGCTTTCAGCACGGCGTCCGGCCAGGCCCCGGCGCGAGCGTGATGTGCGACACGAGACGTCACAAGCGCGACGGCTGCGGGGTCGTATGGATGACCGCGAAGTGCGGCCGCGTGAAGCTGACCGAGGAGGGGCCGTCATGCACCGTCCATGGAGCAACCTGCGAGCAAGGGTCTTCCCCGACCATTGGTCCCTGCTGTTCGGCCAGATCGCCTTCTACAGCTTCATCATGATCGTGCTCAGCGGCGTAGTACTGACCGCGTACTACGAACCGTCGGTCGACGCCGTCGTGTACGACGGACCGTACACACCGCTGCGCGGGGTGGAGATGTCGCGGGCACTCGATTCGACGATGGCGATCTCGTTCGAGGTCCGCGGCGGCCTGCTGATGCGGCAGCTCCACCACTGGTCCACGCTGATCATGATGGCAGCGATCACACTGCACTTGTTGCGGCTGTTCTTCACCGCCGGATTCCGTCGGCCGCGCCGCCTGAACTGGCTCGTCGTCTTCGGACTGCTCGTCGTCATGCTCGGCGCGGCTCTCACCGGCACCTCACTTCCGGACGACATGGCATCCGGTACGAGCCTCGCCGTACTCGACGGTGTCCTCCAGGCCACCCCACTCGTCGGCCCGGAAATCTCGGCCCTACTCTTCGGCGGGGAGTTCCCCGGCAACGTGATCGCATGGTTCTACCCGTTGCACGTCATCGTCCTGCCTCTTGTTCTGGTCATCCTTTTCGCTGTCGGCGCCGTCCTGGCGCTCAGGCAAAAGCCCGCGCAGTACGCCGGTCCCGGGCGCACGGAAAGCAACGTGGTTGGCCGGTCGGCGACTGTTGCCGCGGTCAAGAGTGTCGGTCTGTTCTGCTTCGTCGCGGGGGTCTCGATCCTCATGGCCGCGACGGCAACCATCAACCCGGTATGGCTGTACGGCCCCGCGGATCCGGCGAACGCCTCGGCGGGTGTCGGCCCGGCGTGGTACCTCGCCTTCCTCGACGGTGCGCTCCGCCTGGCGCCTGGCTGGGAGTTCGTCTTGTGGGGCAGGACGTTCAGCCTCGCAATCCTGCTGCCGGTCGCTGCCTGCACGCTGTTCCTCGGGTTGGTTGCCGTCTACCCGTTCCTCGAGGAGCGGGTGACCCGCGACCGGCGCGACCACCACCTGCTCGAGCGCCCGCGCAAGAACCCGACCCGAACCGGCATCGGAGTAGCCGGCATCACCTTCTACGGCACCCTCTGGGCCGCCGCCGGCGCCGACACCATGGCCATCCTCTTCAACCTCTCGGTCAACGCGCTCCTCCACGTCTTCCAGGTCGTCCTGATCGTCGGTCCACCGATCGCGCTGTTCGTGACCCGCCGCATCTGCATCGGCCTGCAAGAGCGCGCCACGGAGATCGCACTACACGGCATCGAAACCGGCCAGGTACTCCGCCTCCCCGACGGCGGGTACGTCGAACAACACCGCCCAGTGGACGCATACCGTCGCCGGCAACTAGTCCCGGCGGCCGCCAAAGACACTGAGTGATGGGCTCGTCGATCAAAAGGTCGCGATCGGGTTGACCGGGCTGCCCGACGTACCGGCAAACCGGACCGGCGCGACCGCAAGCTGAAAGTCCCACTGGCCAAGCTCATCAGCCGTCGCCGCGCACAACTCAAGGTCGCAGTTGTCGAGCATCCACAGGCCCATCGCCACAAGGCTGACAGCGTGGACCGGCATCAAGATGTCGTCGTACCCCGACGGCTGGACGTCCTGAGGCGTGTCAGCGCCAATCAGCGCGACCTCCCGCTCATGCAGCCACGGCAGACAGGACGCATGCCAGCCGGCCTGCGTGAACCCGCCGGCATCACCCGCCTCATGCCGAGCGCGACCATAACCAGTCCGCAGCAGTACCGCGTCCCCCGACTGCACCCGGACCCCCTGCCGACGCTCGGCCTCCTTAAGATCCTCGGGAAACACCCCCTCCCCCGGCTCCAACCAAGGCACATCGCGAACCTTCGCAATATCCAGCAGCACCCCACGCGTGACAATCCCATTAGCCGCCGCCGTCACAGCCGCCCACGCTGATCCCGTCGTGGCATCAACCACCGAATGCGACCGCCCGTTGTACGTCTTCCCGTCCCAGAAAACATGGCAGGGCGAATCGAGGTGGGTGATCGTGTTCCCGTGAAACATGATCCCGAGCCGCTCGTGCGAAAACCCCCACCGCCGGTCAGCACGAAACGGCGCCGGCATGTTCTCCCCACCCGGCATATCAACAGCCCGCGGACACACAGTCGTCGCCCGCTCCATCTCCCCCGGCACGGCAACCTCCCACCCACACGACACACTCCGCCCATGCCGCACAGCCCGCGCCCCCGCCAACCGCACCTCATCACTGACAAAATTCAACGTCCCAAGCTCGTCATCCCCACCCCACCGCCCCCAGTTCGAAAGCACCTCGAAGTACCCCAGCACCTCGTCCTGCGTCGGCACCGATCGCCCTGTCGTCATCCCACCACCAGCTCCTCATCTACCGCGCTTCTCGAATGAGATCTATCAGAGCCGCCGCAAGAGGCGATGCCACAGCCACGGTGCCGGTTGAATTGAAGTTGTGCTGCGACCCATCAACATCAAGCACCTCGACTCCCGCCTCACGAGCAATCAGTACGCCGGCACTGGTATCCCACGGCTTGTTACTGAACATCACCGAGGCATCTAATTTGCCCTCAGCCACCCACGCGAGGTCAGTCGCCGCACCTTGTCCGCGTGTAGTGTCGAGCTCCGTTGCCCAGGCCGCAGTCGAATTAGCAGGGAGTCGTGTATGGGTGCGTCAGAGTGGAGATACTTCGTTCCTTACCAAGAAGATCTCAACCAAGCTCTGCAGGACCTGCGGCAGCAGGTGTTCTCCGCCGGCAAGTACTGGTGGTACGGGGACAGCGAGTATTTCTCGCCTAACCACCTACCCCGACCGGCGCGACTGGAGGACCTGTTCGACGACGAGTACGTTCGCGAGGCGGGGACGCACTCCATCCTCGATGTCTTCCGAGTGGTCGACCCTGACCGGCCACGGGACTGGTACGACCAGGGCACGATCGTCCCGGCCACCGCCGACGAGGTTCGAGCAGCAATCGGCACGGATCGACCAACCCGAACTGACACCGCCGAGCTCGATGACAAACTCCCTCGAGCCCGCTGGGTAGGTCGCTGCGCCGCCCTGTACGACGACCACGGCAACCCCACCGAGCTCACCTTCTGGGGCCACTCCGGCGACTAACCTGCACCCGAACCCTTTCAGGCTATCCGTCGTACCCCACGCGGCCTCCGCCGCTCGCTCCTACGTCGCTCCCAGCTCCGGCCGCTCCCACCCACCCCTCCGGGCGCTCCTCGTCGCGCTGGGTGCCCACGCCCGCCTCGCCGCCTGCCGAAGGCGCCTCGCCGCCGTTGGCATCTCCCTAGTGCAATCCGTGCTCTTGAAGAAGAACGTCCAGGAGTCATCTGACAAGTTTCTCTACGTCTTCAAGTTTCTCTACGTCTTCAAGACGGGAAGGCCGGACTCCGGGGGAGACCGGCCTCGACACTTTGGTGGAGCTTAGGGATTCGAACCCCTGACCTCTTCCCGCCTTTCACGGGTGGTCCCCAAGCTCTCGTGTGACGGGCCCGGGGATGTCCATGGGAGTCCACGGGCGTGCACGCCAGAGCGAGGCTGTTGTCACTCAGTTAGACACTCACCTGTCGGCTTCCGCAGCAGCCGATCACCTAACACTGGCTCGCATCTCAACGTAGACCCATCGGTCCACAGATTCCGTACCTCCCGAGTCGCGGGGCGCCTATCGTGCCTACATGACCCCGCCCTACCCGAGCGACCGGTGGGACCCGCGACAGCATGCTGGTGGTCGATTACCCGACTCCGGCCATCGACCTGCAGGCTCAGTTGATCGGAACACTAGAGGTCGACGCCTCGACCCACTGCTTGGTAGTTCGCATGGAAGTCAGCACCCCAGTCGTCGACGGCCAGCACAGGGTGCGCTTTGAGACCAGCTACCAGCTCGTCGACGTCGCTTGGCCGACAGGCTGGAGCATCGCGATCCGTGACGGCGAGGTTGCCTTGATTGATGCCATGGGGCAGACAGCCGCCCGGTTGGGCGACGAGGTGTACGTCGGGGGAGGTTTTGTGACCCCCAAGCAGGCCGATGCCATCCCATGCACAGGTCACGAGTGGGTATTCCGGGCGAGCGGGCTCTCAGGTCCTTGAACCAGCTCGCTTGCGTGTGGTCAGGAAGTCACCTTGGCGTCCCGTCGCACGGTGTTCACTGAGGGAGCCGAAGCGATGGACGGACTGTCGCCTCAGAATCGGTAGTCACTCAGTTAGACACTCAGGTCATGAAAAGAGGCTCCTTCCCTAGCTGGGAAAGAGCCTCTGACCTGCGGTGGAGCTTAGGGGATTCGAACCCCTGACCTCTTCCATGCCATGGAAGCGCGCTACCAACTGCGCCAAAGCCCCGCGGTGTCTTGCGGACTCCGGAAGTTTAGCGGATGGAGGGCTGCAAAGAAAAATCGGGTGGGGTGGGGGTGGAGGTGAGGAAGAGCACGCTTGAGATTGGTGGGTTGGAGGCTGGTGGGGGCCGCTTCGGGTGGTAGGTCCGCGGCGGCGCGAAGGCTGCCCGGGGAGGTGATCCGGGCGGCCTTTGGAAGGCGCTGTTGAGTGGAAGGCCTGGCCGGTGGACGGCGTCTCGGCCCCCACCAACCACCCGGCAGGAAGCAAGCTGCACCCTGGCAACCAGCGCGACGGAGGAGCGCCCACACGGGTGGGTGGGAGCGATCGGAGCTGCTCGCGACGTAGGAGCGAGGGGCGGAGATCGCGTGGGGTACGTCCGGTGGTCAGCGTTGGGGGTCGTCGCTCATGACCGGTTCGGGGAGGGAGCCGGCGTTCCATTCCTCTATGCGCCAGCCCTGGCGGCCTGGGAGGAGGGAGACCCAGTTGCAGTTGGAGATGCCGCCGAAGGCGGGCCAGTGGGGCTTGGGGATGCCTAGGAAGAGGCAGATGCCTACTCGGGCGGCTAGGCCGTGAGTGGCTACTACGACGGTGTCCGAGGGTTCGCCGTGTTCCACCGCTCTTGCCAGCGCCGGGGCGAAGCGTTCGGCTACCTCTTCGACTGTTTCGCCGGCGGTGCCTCGGCGTTGGGGTTCGCCGGCGCGGATGCGGGCGGCCGCTTCTGGGTGGATGGAGGCCAGTTCGTCCATCGTCATGCCGGCCCAGTCGTCCACGTGGATCTCGCGCAGCGCTTCGTCGTACTCGACCTTGAGGCCGGTGACCGCGGCGAGTTCACCCGCTGTCGCCGCGGCGCGCTGGAGGTCGCTGGAGAACAGGCGGGTGGGGGCCAGCGAGGCCAGCCTGAGGGCGGCGGCGCGGGCCTGGGCGACGCCGACGGAGTCGAGCGGGATGTCGGCCTGGCCCTGGATCTTGTCCTGCAAGTTCCACTCGGTCCGGCCGTGGCGCCAGACGATCAGCCGGCCCGCGGTCATTCGGCCGCGGAGGACAACTCGGAGGCGGCGGACCCGGCAGCAGGCGTCGAGGCGGAGGATCCGGCGGCGGGCGTCGGGTCAATGTCGGCGGACCGGTCGGCGACGGGGGCCTGTACTGCGATGGTGCCGTCCGCACCCGGGAGCGGGATCATCGGGCAGTCGCGCCAGAGCCGCTCGAGGGAGTAGAAGTTGCGCTCCTCGTCGTGCTGGACGTGGACCACGATCTCCAGGTAGTCGAGCAGCACCCAGCGGCCCTCGCGCGCGCCTTCGCGGCGCACCGGCTTGGCGTCGAAGTCGACCCGGAGCTTCTCCTCGATCGCGTCCACGATCGCGCGGACCTGGCGGTCGTTGGAGGCGGAGGCGACCAGGAACGCGTCGGTGATGGCCAGCTGCTCGGAGACGTCGAACGCGAGAACGTTCTCGGCCTTCTTGTCGTGGGCCGCCTCGGCGGCCGCGGTGAGCAGCTCGATGGCGCGTTCGGTGGCAGGCATTGCGGTCCTTTGCTAGTGGTGCAGGCTTCTAACGATTGGTGTAGAGGTCGCGCTTGGCGATGTACTGGACGATCCCGTCGGGCACCAGGTACCAGGTCGGGTTGCCTTTGGCGACGCGTTGGCGGCACTCGGTCGACGAGATCGCCAGCGCCGGTACTTCGAGCAACGTGATCCGTTCCATCGGGAGCCGGTCGATGGGCAGCTCCTGGGAGGAGTACCCCGGCCGGGTACAGCCGACGAACTGGGCCAGTTTGAACATCTCGTCGACGTCGCGCCAGGTCAGGATCTGGGCCAGCGCGTCCGCACCGGTGATGAAGAACAGCTCCGCGTCCGGGTAGAGGCCGGCCAGGTCGCGCAGGGTGTCGATCGTGTACGTCGGCCCGGGCCGGTCGATGTCGACCCGGCTGACCGAGAACCGGGGGTTCGAGGCGGTCGCGATGACCGTCATCAGGTAGCGGTCCTCGGGCGGCGACACGGCCCGTTCGATCTTCTGCCAGGGCTGCCCGGTCGGCACGAAGATCACCTCGTCGAGGTCGAAGTACGACTGTACTTCGCTGGCCGCGACGAGGTGGCCGTGGTGGATCGGGTCGAAGGTACCGCCCATCACACCGAGGCGGCGGCCAGGTCGCACCCTCTCCGGGGAATCCACGTCAGCTCGATCCGCCGCTCAGCTGTGCGGCCGGCCCTTGCCGAAGACCATGGTGATGACCAGGAGTGCGACCAGGGCGAACAGGGAGAACCCGCCGTACCACCAGGGCGAGATGTGCGCAGCCTCGGCGGCGGCGTCTTCGGCAACCGCGAACTGCGGCAGAAGGAGGGAAACCATGCCTGAAGCCTATCTCTTGCCGGCCCGCGCGAGCGCGACCGGTGGGCCCGGAGCCCTGCCGGTCGCGCGGGAGGTGGGGTCAGCTGTGCCGGATGTAGCGGGTCAGCAGCCGGCGCCAGGCAGACGGGCCGCTGTGGTCGCGATGGTGGATCGCGGCGACACGGCGCAGTTCGTCGATGTGGGCACGGGCGACGTCGGGGGTGATCATGATTCCTTTACGAGGTTGTAGCGGATGGTGGAGCGGGTGGCTCCGATAGTTGAAATTGTAGCGGGAAATCTGCTACGACTCAAACGAATTGAAGGCAGATCAGCGGATCTCCCTACGAATCTGCGGTAAACGGAGGATGGCATGGACGCGATCGATCGGCAGCTGGTCGAAGCACTGCGCGCCAACGGGCGGTCGAGCTGGGCCGAGCTCGGCCGGGTGGTGGGGCTGTCGGGTCCGAGCGTCCAGGAGCGGGTGAAGCGGCTGGAGGAGCGTGGAGTGCTGCTCGGCTACCGGGCGGTGGTCGCGCCGGACCAGGTCGGGTTGGGGACGAGCGCGCTGGTGGGGTTGTTCCAGCGCGACGACGTCGAGACGGATGACGTGGTCGCCGGCGTGCGGGAGATCCCGGCGGTGGAGGACTGCTGGTTCGTGGCGGGCGACCAGGAGCTGGTGGTGAAGGTGCGGGTGGCGGACGTTACCCAACTAGAGGCAGTGGTCGGCAGTCTGCGGAGGGTCAACGGCGTGGTGCGCACCCGAACCACCGTGGTGCTCTCCACCCGCTGGGAGGCGCGGCCGGCGCCGCTGCCGGAGTAGCTGCCGGTACTACGGGGCGCTGGCTGGCGTTGGCTCGGGCGTGAGCGACGCGCGGTGGGTCAGGTACGTGACGGTGGCGACCACTAGGGCCAGGGCGGCTGCGGCTGGGTAGAGCAGGCGCGGGTGGTGTTGGTAGGTGACGCCACCCAAGGCGGGCGCCAGGAACATGCCGGAGATGGAGGCGGCGGCGTACAGGCTGGAGAAGCGGCCGGTCATGCCTTCTGGAGCCGCGTCGGCCACATGCGCAGTAGCAGTCGGTTTGTACAGCATCTCGCCGCCGGTGATCACTGCTACCGCGACAGCGGCTCCCGCCAGCGCCGGCCAGACGCCCAGGACCGCTAGACCGCACCCGACCAACGCGAAGCCGGTGGCGATCACGCGGGACGAGTGGTGATTGCGGAGGCGGATGGCCAGCGGGGCTTCGAGTAGGACGATGACTACTGAGCTGGCGCCGATCAGTAGGCCGTATGCGACCGCGGGTGAGCCGGCATCGCGCAGCAGGAGCGGCAGGGTCGCGAAGAGTTGGCGGTAGACGGTATCGACGACCACGATCGCCAGTAGCAGGACCAGGATCGACCTGTCTCGCCGCAGCGCCCGCCACACACCAGTGGCCTGTGCGGCGACTACTCGCGTCGCAGGCGGGACCCAGCGCCAGACGACCAGTGCCAGCACCACGCTGGTCACTGCGTCGACGATGAAGACCAGGGAGAAGTTGTAGGCGGCGAGGAGACCGCCAAGCGGCGGGCCGATGGTGAAGCCGGCGTTGCTCGCTGAGCGGGAGAGGGCGATGCCTTCGCGGCGACGGTCGGCGGGTAGGGCGGTAGCGACCAGTGCGCTCAGGTTAGGCCGAGTTGCGCCCCCGCAAAGGCCCGCGATCGCAGCCACCAACGCCAGCAGAGTGCCGGCCGGTACGCCGTGCAGCGCCTCGGGCGACGCCGGTGTGACCGGCATGGCGAGACAGGCAACGGCCCAAGTGAGCTGGCTGACCACTGCAGCCCGGCGCAGGCCGAAGCGGTCACCGATCCAGCCGCCACCCAGGTTCCCGAGCAGTAGGCCCACGCCGTAGGCCGCTGCCGCGAACCCGGCTTGCTGCGGCGACATCCCGCGATCCTCGACCAGGTAGAGCGTGAGGTAGATCCACGCGAGAGAACCGGCCGCACTGACCAGTTGGCCGAGCATCACGGCTTTGAGCCAGCCTGGCAGTTCCGCCACCCGACGCCAGTACATCGTCCACCCCGTCATCCTGTAAGTTCCCAAGAGGAACTTACAGAGCCGGATAGCGTGGACGCAAGCAGAGGAGGCAGTCGTGCGGCGTAGCAGCTTCTCCCCCGAGCCCGACTGTGCGATCGCCCAGTCGCTCGGGGTGGTCGGTGACGGATGGGAGTTCCTGATCATCCGTGACCTCGCGCGCGGGCTCGACCGGTTCGAGCTGCTGGCCGAGTCGCTGCACATCTCCCGCAAGGTGCTGACCGAGCGGCTGAACGGCCTGCTCGACAACGGGATCGCGGAGCGTACGGCGTACCAGGACCGCCCGACCCGCTACTCCTACCAGCTCACCCCTCGCGGCCGCGCGCTCCTCCCCGTGCTGGTCGCCTTGCAGGACTGGGGTGACCGCTGGCTGCTCGGCGACGGCGACCTGACGGGCACCAACGCCCCCGAGGAGCCCACAGCCCACCGCATCCATCAGCTCGTCGGCCGCCGCATCCCCGACGGGCTGGCCCTGCCTGCAGGCGCAGTACTGCGAGACGTGGTCGACGCCGGCGCCAAAGCGACCGTGCTCTTCGGGTACCCGGCGACCGGGCGGCCGAGCAAGCTCCCGGACGGATGGGCCGACATCGCGGGCACAGCGGGCTGCACCTTGGAGAACAAGCTCTTCGCCGAGAAGGCCGCGGAGTTCACGGCGGCCGGCATCGCCGTCCACGGTGTGAGCACGCAACGGCCGGATGAGCAGAGCGCGTTCGCCGAACTCGAGGGCATCCCCCACGTGCTGCTGTCGGATACCGACCTGACGCTGACCGCCGCGCTCCGGCTGCCCACGTTCCGGGCGGGCGGGTACGAGCGGCTCAAGCGGCTGATCCTGATCGTGGCGCCGACCCGCGAGATCAAGGCCGTCCTCTACCCGATCATCGACATCCCGGCAGCCATCGACTGGGCCTACCAGACGGCTCGTGAGCTGTGACAGCAGTCGAAGTCTGGTGGGCCCGTACTACGGACGCGCGGCCGGGCCTGGTCGGTGAGCTGAACGCGGTCGAGCGCGAGCGGTTGGCCGCCTACGCGCGCGACGAGGACAAGAACCGCTTCCTGGTCGGGTGCTCGATCGTCCGGCGAGTGCTCGCGACGAAGCTGGAGGTGTCACCGGCCGACGTCGTCCTCGACCGGACCTGCCCCGACTGTGGTCGCCACCATGGGAAGGTCAGCGTCGACGGGATGCAGCTGTCGGTGTCGCATTCGGGCGACCGCATCGTGGTCGCCTTCCACCCCTCGGCGGCTGTCGGCGTCGATGTCGAACAGATCAACCCCGCGATCGACGCCGACTCGCTCGCCTCGGTGAGCCTGTCCGACGTGGAGGCCGCCGAACTCGCCGGCTTCGCACTGTCGGCTCGCGCGCGAGCGTTCACGCAGTACTGGACTCGCAAGGAAGCTGTGGTGAAGGCGACCGGCGACGGGATCCGCGCGGACCTGCGCAAGGTCATCGTCAGCGCGCCCGACCGGCCGCCGGTACTGCGGGAGTGGGCCGGGCACGACGGACCGGTGCGGCTTGTGGATCTGCAGGCAGGAGTCGAGTACGCCGCCGCGCTCGCGATCCTCTCGGGTCAGTTGCCCGAAGTGCGCTCCTTCGACGCGGCGCCGCTGCTCAGGTCCTGATCTGGCCTTCGCCGATGACGACGTACTTCGTCGAGGTCATCTCCGGCAGCCCCATCGGGCCGCGTGCGTGCAGCTTCTGCGTCGAGATCCCGATCTCCGCACCGAACCCGTACTCGCCACCGTCGGTGAACCGCGTGCTCGCGTTCACCACCACCGCGGCGGAGTCGACCGCCTGCACGAAACGCCGGGCCGCGGCCTGCGAACGGGTGATGATCGCATCGGTGTGCGCCGAGCTGTACTTGCGGATGTGCTCGACCGCACCCTCCAGATCGGGCACGACAGCGGCCGACAGATCCAGCGAGTTGTACTCCGCGCCAAAGTCCTCGTTGGTCGCGGCAACAATATTCTTGCCCTCAGCAACAACATCGGCGCCAGCAGCAACGATTGCCGGATCGCCGTGCACGGTAACGCCGGCTTCCACCAGCGCAGGCAGCGCTTTCGCGAGGAACTCGTCCGCCACGTCGGCATGCACGAGCAGCGACTCGGCCGCGTTGCAGACGCTGGGGCGCTGGGTCTTGGAGTTGAGCAGGATCTCGAGGGCAAGGTCCAGGTCGGCCTCCGCGTCGACGTACACGTGGCAGTTGCCGACGCCGGTCTCGATCACGGGCACGGTGGACTCGGACACGACGGTCTGGATCAGGCCGGCGCCACCCCGCGGGATCAGTACGTCGACCAGGCCGCGCGCCTGCATGAGTTCCTTGACGGCTGCCCGGTCGCCCGGCACACCCTGGATCACGTCGGCGGGCAGACCGGCCTCGACCACGGCGGAGCGCAGTACGTCGACGATCGCCGCGTTGGACTGAGCTGCCGACGAGGAACCCCGGAGGAGCACCGCGTTGCCGGACTTCAGGCAGATGCCGGCCGCGTCGGCGGTCACGTTCGGGCGGGCCTCGTAGATGATGCCGACGACACCGAACGGGACCCGCACCTGGCGAAGCTCGAGACCGTTCGGGAGCGTGTAGCCGCGAACCACTTCACCGACGGGATCGACCAGGCCGGCGAGCTCCTCGAGCCCGGCGGCCATCGCATCCACCCGCGACGGGTTCAGCGCCAGGCGATCGACGGTCGACTCCGGCGTACCGGCTTCTCGCGCGGCCGCGACATCATTCGCATTCGCCTCGACGATCTGCTCGGTGTTATCTCGCAACGCCGCCGCCATGGCGTGCAGCGCCGCATCCTTGGTCCCCCGGGACGCCGCAGCCAACGCGTAGGAAGCCTCGCGGGCCCGCCGGCAAATCTCGATGATCTCGCTCACAGCTCCATCGTAGGACGACCGCTCGCCCCCCTGCGCAGCCGTCTCAACCGGGCGACGGCGTGCGCTGCGGGCACCACTGCCGCGAGCAGGACGTTCAGGCGAGCGTCGCTCGGGTGAATCGGTACTCCGCTGCGCTTGAGCCGACGCCAGGCCCAGACGGAGTACGGGATGACCACTAGTGGAGTGGTGACGAGACCTGGGGTGTAGCGGCGCAGTACCGCGGACTGGGCCAGATGCGTGCCCGCGTGGAGTCCGAAGCCGGCCAGGGATGCCTGGAAGAACTTGCTGGCTCCCCCGGTCCGCGCACCGGAAGCGGACGCGGCCGCAATCGCCAGACCGGTCAACCCGATCGCAGTAGCGGCCTCCGCGCGGGACATGGGCAACTGGTTGAGGACACCATCCGGGACTTGCGGGAGCACCGCCCGCACTTGCTCCGGCGCCTCCTGCGACCAGGACGGCATCGTCAGCAACTCCTCCAGGTCATGCACGATCCAAGCTGCCAACAGACCCCAAGTGATCCCTCGCACCCGCCCAACTCTAAGCGACCCAGTAGGTCCTGGTGTTGGTGAATTCGCGGATGCCGGCGACGGACAGTTCCCGGCCGTAGCCGCTGTTCTTGGTACCGCCGAACGGCACCCGGGGATCGGAAGCGACGACGGCGTTGACGAAGGCGGCGCCCGAGGTGATCCGGCGGGCCACCTCGACGCCGCGCTCCCGCGACCAGACGCTCAGCCCCAGCCCGTACTGCGTGGCGCCGGCCAAAGTGACCGCTTCCTCCACATCCGCCGCGACGGCGACCGCTGCGACCGGGCCGAAGGTTTCCTCGTCGAACGCGGGCATCCCCGGACCGGTGCCGGTCAGAATCGTCGGCTCGAAGTAGTAGCCGGGTCCGTCGACGGCGCTTCCGCCGGTGACGAGCTTCGCGCCGGCGGCGACCGACTCCTCCACCTGCCGCTGCAGGACCGTGCGGAGATCGTCGCGGGCCAGCGGGCCGAGAGTCACCGCGCGATCTGCCGGATCGCCGAGTTTCAGTGCTTCCACACCGGCAATGAAGCGGTCCAGGAACTCGTCGGCGACAGCAGCTTCGACGATGAAGCGTTTGGCGCAGACACAACTCTGACCGGAGTTCGTGAAGCGGGCTCTGACGGCAGCGGCCGCGGCGGCCTCGACGTCCGCATCCGCCAGAACGACGAAGGCATCCGACCCGCCGAGTTCCAGTACCGACCGCTTCGCGGCGCGCCCGGCGGCCGCCCCCACCGCGGCACCTGCGCGGTTGCTTCCGGTGAGCGTGACTGCCGCGATCCGCTCGTCGGCGATCAGCCCTTCGATCGTCGACGGCACGTCCGCCTCGTCGACCACCAGCGTCGTGACCAGTCCGGCGGAAAAACCCGCGTCGACGAAGAGCTGTTGCAGGGCGAGCGCCGCCCCGGTCACGTTCGGCGAATGCTTCAGCAGTACTCCGTTGCCGGCGGCAAGCGTCGGTACAGCGAACCGAAGGACCTGCCAGACCGGGAAGTTCCAGGGCATCACGGCCAGCACCAGGCCGATCGGTTCGTAGCTGATCCAGGCTCGGGCGGATCCGACGTCGACCGGCTCGTCGGCGAGGATGGCCGGCGCCTGCGCCGCGTAGTACTCGGCGGTGACGGCGGACTTCTCGATCTCGCCTTCGGCTTCGGCGATCGGCTTGCCCATCTCGGCGGTGATGAGCCCGGCGAGGCTGGGCGACCGCTGGCGCAGGAGCGCGGCCAGCCGGGTCAACGCTTCGAGCCTGCTTTCCAGGGCTGTCCGTCCCCAGTTGGCAGCGACGATGGAGCCGCGGTGGACCGCTTCCTCGACTGCTGCGGGAGTCATCGGCTCGTACGACGCCAGCGGCTGCCCGGTGGCTGGGTTCGTCGTGGTGATCATGTGGTCAGCCCGCCCCGGTCGTTGTCGGACAGGTGCTCGAAGGTCTCGCCGGTTGCGGTGATGGTGCGGGTCACGTCGCGGCCGCCGTACACCCAGTAGATGCGCAGTTGGCCTTCGCCGCGATTGAGGAAGCGGTGTGGGGTGCCGGCCGGCACCCAGGTCGCCTCGCCGACCAGCAGGTCGAAGCGTTCGCCGTCGATTTCGGCGATGGCTTCTCCTTCGAGGATCAGGACCGACTCCTCGACGTTGTGGCTGTGCACGGGCAGCCCGGTGCCGGGCGCGAAGATGGTTTGGCCGGTGGTGATCACGTTGTCGTCGGCGTTCCAGCGGCCGACGTACGGGATCGTGACGACGCCGTTGCCGCGGTCGAAGGGCGTGACGCGGTCGGGGTTGATCAGCAGGCTCATCGGTCGGCCTCCGGGCTGTGGTGGTGGAAGAGACGGCGGGCCAGGATGTTCTCTTGGCTGCCCGGTACTACGTGCTCCGCGACGGCGGCGCGCCATTGCTTGAAGTGCGGTGCCGATCGGTGGGCGTCGACCGCTGCTTCGTCGGTGTAGGTCTCGTGGAGGACGAAGTGGTGGTCGTCGGTGAGGTCCTGGCTCACGTCGAAGGACAGGCAGCCGGGCTCCTCGGTGAACGAGCGCTCGGCGTTGGTCCGGATCGCTTCGATGAACGGGCCCAGATGGTCGGGGAGGACTTGGAGCGAGACGGTGAGGGTGATCATGCTTCCTCCAGTACGACATGGGTCTCGGCGGCGAGGGCTTTGAGGCTTTGCCAGGTCGTCTCGGTCAGGTCGATGCCTTCGGCACTGAGTTGGGCGGCGCGGTCCTCGAGCTCGCCGGGGACGAGGATCTCGTCGGCCCAGGCGGCTTGAGGGCCTGACTTTGTTGCATCGATCAACGCTTCGATGCGCGCGTCGTACTCGGCCGGGTCGGTCATCGCGGCGACGTCGATCGTGAGCAGGAGATGGCCTGCGCCGCTTCGGCGGTCAGGCTCGTACGGGCCTGCGACCTGGTCGCCGAACGCGCTGCCGGTCAGCACGCCGGCCAGGATGTCGAACATGAAGGAGATGACGTACCCCTTGGGGCCCGCCATCGGGAGGAGCAGGCCCTCGATCGCGGCTCGCGGATCGGTGGTGGGGTTGCCTTCGGCATCGGCTGCCCAGTCGGGCGGGATCGGCGTACCGCGTTCGGCGGCGAGGTAGATCTTGCCTCGGGCAACGGCTGTGTTGGCCAGGTCCATCACCACTACGCCGCGCCGGCCGCCGGGTGCTGCGATGGACCAGGGGTTGGTACCGATGCTTTTTTGTTTGCCGCCCCACGGTGCCATCGCGGGGCTGGCATTCGTACAGAGGATGGCGACGCAGCCTTGCTCGGCGGCTTGGCGGGTGAAGTACGCGGCGGTGCCGAAGTGACCGGAGTTGCGGATGCCGACGGCGCTCACGCCGTGGGCCTTGGCTCGCTCGACGCCTTGAGCGACCGCGTAGTCGGTGACGACCTGCCCGATGCCGTTGCCGCCGTCCAGGAGCAAGAGCGCGCCGGTGTCTCGCTCGGTGGTGACCCGGGTGACTCGCTGGGTCACGCCGCTGCGAAGGCGGGCGACATACCAAGGCAACCGGAGCATGCCGTGCGACGCGTGACCCCACAGCTCGGCCATGACGAGGGTGTCGGCCAGCAGCTCGGCATCGGGGCCGGGGACGCCTTCGGACCGGAGTACGGCGGAAGCAAACGCACGGAGCGCGCCGGGCCGGGAACGATGAGCCATCCTTGCTCCGATCTTCATGGAACACTGGTGACCAGAGAAGCATACTTGTATACAAGTACGCAAAGGAGAGGTCGAATGACGGACAGAGTGCGACGCGCCTCCGGCGGTCAGGTCGTGTACGCCGAGCTGAAACAGCGCATCTTGTCGCTCGACCTCCCGCCCGGGCGCCGACTCTTCGAGCCGGAGCTCTCCCAGCAGCTGCAGGTGAGCCGCACGCCGCTGCGCGAGGCGCTCCGCCTACTGCTCGCGGAGGATCTGCTGGAGCAACTCCCGACGGGCGGCATGGTGGTGCGCTCGCTGTCGGCGGAGGAGATCGAGGAGCTGTACTCCGTCCGCGCGGTGCTGGAAGGCTTGCTGGCAGCCGAAGCCGCCACCCGCATCACGGACGAGTCGGCCGAGGCCCTGAAACTCCTGGTCGCCCGCAACCAACGCCTGGTCGAATTCGCCGACGACGCCATGAACGCCGGCCACGACTTCCACCTGAAAATCGCCGAAATCGCCGACCACACCTGGGCCGCCCGCCTCCACCACCAAATCGACGGCCAAATGGCCCGCTACCGAGCCTTCACCAACCAAACCCAATCCCGCCGAACAGCAGCCCTCCAAGAACACGAAGCCATCCTCGAAGCCCTACTAACCGGCAACCCCACCCAAGCCCGCGCCTTAGCCGAAGCCCACGTCCAAGCAGCCCGAACCACAGCCCTGAACACAATCGCCGACCGCCTGCCCTAAAAGCAGAGTAGTTATTTGGTTAGTAGGCGGTAGCGGCGTTCTGGGCGGCCGGCTACGCCGTAGCGGGGGCGCATTTCGGCTTTTCCTATGGTTACTAGGTGTTCCAGGTAGCGGCGGGTGCTGCTGCGGGAGAGGCCGGTTACCTCGGCGCATTCTGTGGCTGAGAGGTCGGGTTGGGGTGCTTCGCCTAAGGCGCGGAGTACTAGGTCGGTGGTTTCTGGGCTGATGCCCTTCGGGGGTGCTGTTCGGCTGCTGGTGGTGCGGAAGACTCGGTCTACCTCTTCCTGGTGGGCTTCGGTGAGGTCGTGGAGTTCGGCTTGGTGGCCGGCGTAGTCACGGAGACGGGCTCTGAGCGACTCGATCTCGAAGGGCTTCACCAAATACTGGAAGACGCCGCCGCGCAGCGCAGTACGGAGGGTGTCGAGGTCGCGGGCGGCGCTGATGACGATGACGTCGACCGGGTAGTCGGACGACGATTCGCGGAAGCGGCGCAGGACCTCCAGGCCGCTCATGTCCGGCAAGTAGATGTCCAGCAGCACCAGGTCAGGACGCAGGGTCCGTACTGCGGCCAGCGCGTCCGCTCCTGTCCGCGCTGCGCCGATGACCTCGAAGCCTGGTTGGGATGCGACCACGCTCGAGTGCAGCCGCGCCACCATGAAGTCGTCGTCCACGACGAGGACCTGGATCATGCCCGTGCCTCCGCGAGCATCGGCAGTGTCGCCACGAACACCGCGCCGTTCTCGTTGTGCACCGTCACGTCCCCGCCCCGCTTCCGGCAGATCACCTGAACCAGCGCCAGCCCGATCCCCCGGTCCTCGGCACCGTCCTTCGTGCTGAACCCTCGTGTGAACACCCGCTGCTGCATCGCCCCATCCACACCCGGCCCGGAATCCCGCACCTCGATCCGTACTGCGCCGCCCGCCTCCAGCACCTCGACGGCAACGAACGGGTCCCGAGAGCCCGTCGCGGCATCCAGCGCGTTGTCCACCAGATTGCCGAGCACCGTCGACACATCTGTCGCGAGCCGCTCCTCCAACCGAGGCAACCAAGTGGCTTGGTCGACAACAAAACTGACTCCGCGCTCGGCCGCTTGGCTGGACTTGGCGATCAGCAAGGCAGCGACCGCCGGATCGGCCACCCGGGCGGTGATTCCCGCCGTCAACTCGGTCTGGTCGGCCGCGACGCGCTGGATGTAGCGGCGGACGTCGTCGTACTCCCCCAGCTCGATCAGTCCGCTGACGATGTGCATCCGGTTGCTGAACTCGTGCGCCTGCGCCCGCAGCGTGTCGGTGGTGTTCCGGGTCAGGTCCAGCTCGCGTTGCAGTTCGAGCAGCTCGGTCCGGTCGCGGAAGGTCGCGACCCAGCCGATGTGCCGGCCGTGACTGCGGACCGGCATCCGGTTCAGCGTCAGCACCCGTCCGTGCAGCGGCAGGATCCGGTCGGTCGCCGTGTCGGTGCCGTCGAAGATCTCCACCAACCGACCGGTGTCGTCCACCTCGGACAACGCCAGACCAGCAGAGGCCAGCGGTACGCCGAGCAGGATCGCCGCCTCGTCGTTGACCATCGTGATCCGCCGATCCAGGTCGACCGCGAGCACACCCTCCTTGATCCCGTGCAGCAACGCCTCGCGCTGCTCGACCAGACCGGTGATCTCGCGCGGCTCCAGCCCGAGCGTCTGCCGTTTCACTGTTCTTGCCAATAGCAACGACCCGATCACTCCCAGCAAGCTGGCGATGCCCAGGTAGGTCATCAGGTTGGGCATCGCCGCGGTCAGGTTGTCCAGCACAGAGGGGTACTGCCGGCCGACGGCGACCACGCCTTCGGTCGCGCCGGACTTCTCGTTGAGGATCGGCGCCATCGCGAGCGCGGCGCCGGTGGCTTCGTCGCGCCCGACCCAGGACCGGCCGAGGAACGCGTCGGTCTCCTGCAGCAAGGGCTTGCCGGTCATCGGCAGCGGGTCGGTCGAGGCAATGATCTGACGGTTGCGCAGGGCCACCACCACGTACGTCGAACCGGAGAAGGTCCGTCCGGACTCGACCACGGACTGCGCCTGGGCGACATCATCGGGCCACCGGCTGGCGGCATCCCGTACGCCGGCGGTCACCGCGAGGCGTTCGGCCACCGCGAGGGCCCGGTTGCCCTCGGTCTCGCGGTAGCGCGCACTCAACTGCGCCACCGACACCGCCGCGACGCCGATCAGGACGACCAGCACGATCAGCAGCTGAACGGCCAGCATCCGGCCGGCCAGGGTCCACCGCCGTGGCCGTAGTACCACTCGCCGTCTGGTCTTCACGCCCTGATTGTGCGCGGAAGGGCCCGATCACGCCAACGCCTGCGTGAGCACAATGAACACAACTGAGTTTGCGGTAGTAACGGTGACACCCTCGACGAGCCGCGCCACGCTGACGAGCAACCGCACCACCGAAAGCAAGGAGACTGCCGTGCGAGCACGGACGTGGTTCACCACAATCAGCGCCGTCGCGGCGTTCGCCGTCGTGGCGAGCGGCTGCGGCGTGAGCGCCGACGACAACGCCTCGGGCGGTGCCAGCACCGGCCCGCTGAAGGGCCTGCGCATCCTCGTCCCCAACTCCCCCGGCAGCGGGTACGACACCACCGCCCGGGCCGCGGCCAAGGCGATGCAGGACGCCAAGCTGACCGACACGGTCGAGGTCTTCAACACGGCCGGCGCCGGTGGCACGGTCGGTCTGCAGCGGCTGGCCAACGAGAAGGGCAAAGAAGACATCCTGATGCAGATGGGTCTCGGTGTCGTCGGGGCCGTCTTCACCAACAAGTCCAAGGCGACCCTGCAGGACACCGTCCCGATCGCGAAGCTGATCGCGGAGGCCGAGGCGATCGTCGTACCGAAGGATTCGCCGTACACGAGCCTGGACCAGTTGGTGGCGGCCTGGAAGGCGGACCCGCGCAAGGTACCGGTCGGCGGCGCCTCCAACAGCGGTGGCCCCGACCACCTGACGCCGATGCTGCTGGCCAAGGCCGTCGGCGTCCAGCCGAAGGAAGTCACCTACGTGCCGTACGACGGTGGCGGTGAGCTGCTGACCGCGATCCTCGGCAAGAAGGTCGCGTTCGCGGCCACCGGGATCGGTGAGGTCGCCGAGCAGGCCAAGTCGGGTGACGTGAAGATCCTCGCGGTCACCAGCGAGAAGCCGGTGGAAGGCGTCGACGCGCCCACGCTGAAGAGCCTGAACGTCGACCTGGTCTTCACCAACTGGCGGGGCATCGTCGCGCCGCCCGGGCTGCCGGACGAGAAGAAGAAGCAGTTCGTCGAGCTGCTCACCAAGATGCACGAGTCCGAGCAGTGGAAGACCACGCTGACCAAGCAGGGCTGGACGGACGCGTTCCAGACCGGTGACGAGTTCAAGAGTTTCCTCACCTCGGAGAACGACCGGGTCGCCGGCGTGCTGCGAGAGCTGGGTCTCGTCGCCTGATGAACGCCGTGAAGCAGGGCCGCTCCGAACTCGGAGTGGCCCTCCTCCTCCTGGTCCTCGGCGCCTGGGCGCTGATCGACACGTCGCAGCTGTCCGTGGTGGAGGGCGGCCGCGGACCGGTCGGCCCGAAGACGGTGCCGATGGCGGTCGGCATCCTGCTCATCGTCACCGCGGTCCTGCTCGCGATCGACATCCTCCGCGGCGGTCGCGGCGAGCAGGAATCCGGTGAGGACGTCGATCTCGGCCACGGCAGTGACTGGAAGACGCTCGGTCTGCTGGTCGTCGCCTTCGTCGCCAACATCCTGCTGATCGACCGGCTCGGCTGGCCGGTGTCCGGCGCCGTGCTGTTCTTCGGTACGACGTTCGCGCTCGGCAGCCGGCACCTGATCCGCAACGCGATCATCTCGATCGCGTTGTCGGTCGGCACCTGGTACCTGTTCAACCTCGGCCTCGGCATCGCCCTGCCGGTCGGGATCCTCAAGGGAATCCTCTGATGGACGCGCTCAACGAACTGCTGAACGGCTTCGCCACCGCGGCCCATCCGACCAACCTGCTCTACGCCTTCGTCGGTGTCCTGCTCGGTACTGCGATCGGTGTGCTGCCGGGGATCGGCCCGGCCATGACGATCGCGCTGCTCCTGCCCCTCACCTACGCGCTCGAACCGACCCAGGCGTTCATCATGTTCGCCGGCATCTACTACGGCGGCATGTACGGCGGCTCGACCACGTCGATCCTGCTCAACACGCCAGGTGAGAGCGCCTCGGTGGTGACCGCGATCGAAGGCAACAAGATGGCCCGGAAAGGCAGAGCCGCCGCCGCTCTGGCCACCGCGGCGATCGGATCGTTCATCGCCGGCACGATCGGTACTCTCGCCCTGGCGCTGGTCGCACCGGGCGTGGTCAAGCTGGCGATCAAGATGGGTGCACCCGACTACTTCGCCGTGATGGTGCTCGCCTTCGTCGCGGTCACCACCGTGCTCGGCTCGTCCAAGATCCGCGGTCTGGCCGCGCTCGCGATCGGGCTGCTGGTCGGCACGATCGGGATCGACCCGACGTCGGGCCAGCAGCGGCTCACGCTCGGCCTGCCGGAACTTGCCGACGGCATCGATGTCGTGGTGGTCGCCGTCGGGTTGTTCGCGGTCGGCGAGGCTCTGTGGATCGCGGCGCATCTGCGTCGTACGCCGGCCGACATCATCACCGTCGGGGCCGCCCGGATGAGCCGCGAGGACTGGCGCCGCTCGTGGAAACCGTGGCTACGCGGTACGGCGATCGGCTTCCCGTTCGGCGCGATCCCGGCCGGTGGCGCCGAGATCCCGACCTTCCTGTCCTACGTCACCGAGAAGAAGCTGAGCAAGCACCCCGAGGAGTTCGGTCAGGGTGCAATCGAGGGCGTCGCCGGTCCCGAGGCGACGAACAACGCGTCGGCCGCTGGTGGTCTGGTTCCCCTGCTGACGTTGGGGATCCCGACCACCGCGACCGCCGCGGTGATGCTCGGCGCCTTCCAGGGGTACGGCATCCAGCCGGGTCCCCGGCTGCTGCAGACCCAGCCCGAGCTGGTCTGGGGCCTGGTGGCCAGCCTCTTCATCGGCAACGTGATCCTGCTCGCGCTGAACCTGCCGCTGGCACCGCTCTGGGCCAAGCTGCTGCGAATCCCCAGGCCCTACCTGTACGCCGGGATCCTGTTCTTCGCCAGCATCGGGGCGTACGCGGCCAACCTGTCCACCTTCGACCTGTGGCTGCTGCTCATCCTGGGTGCGCTCGGCTTCGGGATGCGGCGGTTCGGGCTGCCCGTCGTACCGGCGATCATCGGCATCATCCTCGGCCCGACCGCGGAGGAGCAGTTGCGGCGCGCACTGCAGATCAGCGACGGGCACGTCAGCGGGCTGGTCGACACCTGGTTCGCGAAGATCGTGTACGTCGTGATCCTGCTGGTCCTCGTCGTTCCACCCATCGTGTCGCGGCTGCGGACTCGCGAGCCCGCCGAGCCCGTCAAAACAGGAGACTGACATGGCGATCATCGTCGGGTATGTGCCAACCCCTGAAGGCGTCGCCGCTCTGGAGGGCGCGATCGAAGAGGGCAGACTGCGCGGTCAGCGGCTGGTCGTGGTGAACTCCTCGCGCGGCGAGGCCCTGGTGGACAAGCGTTTCGCGTCCGGGCCGCAGTGGGAGTCGGTCGAGCAACGGCTAGCCGAGTCCGGCGTCGATCATGAACTGACCCAGCTGGTGGCAAGCAAGGACGCCGCCGACCAGATCCTCCGCCTCGCCTATGAACTGAACGCCGAGCTCATCGTCATCGGCCTCCGCCGCCGTACTCCGGTCGGCAAACTGATCCTCGGCAGCCAGGCCCAAACCATCCTGCTGGAAGCCGAATGCCCAGTCCTGGCAGTCAAGTCACCGCACGCGTGAACTCACAGCAGTACCAGGTCGTCGCGGTGGACTACTTCGCGCTCGTACGTCGGGCCGAGGTCGCGGGCGAGGTCTCGGGTGGAGCGGCCCAGGAGGCCGGGGAGTTCGGTGGCGTCGTAGTTGACCAGGCCTCGGGCGATCACCAGGCCGGCGGGTGAGAGCAGGTCGACCGGGTCGCCGGCGGAGAAGTTGCCTTCGACGGCGGTGATTCCGGCCGGGAGGAGTGAGGAGCGGCGTTCGGTGAGGGCTCGGACGGCGCCGTCGTCGAGGATGAGGCGGCCCTGGCCCGAGGTGGCGTGGGCGAGCCAGAGCAGGCGGGTCTTGCGGCGGCGGCCGGTCGGGTGGAAGAGCGTGCCGACCGGGTCGCCGCGCAGTGCTTCGCCGACGCGGGCGGCCGAGGTGAGAACGACCGGAATCCCTGCCTCGGTAGCGATTCCGGCTGCTTCGACCTTAGTCTGCATGCCGCCCGTGCCGACGCCGGAGCTGCCGGTTCGGCCGATCTGCAGCGGCTCGAGGTCGGCGGGTCCGCGGACGTC
Organism: Kribbella sp. NPDC023855; assembly: GCF_040639475.1. NCBI lineage: Bacteria > Bacillati > Actinomycetota > Actinomycetes > Propionibacteriales > Kribbellaceae > Kribbella > Kribbella sp. NPDC023855. Next base: position 206,191 of record NZ_JBFAAA010000005.1, on the reverse strand, counting down.
GGTGATCATCGTCGTACCGGGTTTGCGCGGGTCTCCGTCGTACAGGCCGTCGACGTCCGACAGCAGGACCAGCAGGTCGGTGTGGACCAGGTGGCTGGTCAGCGCGGCGAGACGGTCGTTGTCGCCGAAACGGATCTCGGTCGTCGCGACGGTGTCGTTCTCGTTGACGATCGGGACGACGCCGAGCTCGAGGAGCCGGGCGAAGGTCCGGTAGGCGTTGCGGTAGTGGCTCCGCCGGGTGACGTCGTCGACGGTCAGCAGCACCTGGCCGACGCGGAGCCCGTGCGCGGCGAAGGCGTCGCTGTAGCGGGCCATCAGGAGGCCCTGGCCGACCGACGCGGCCGCTTGCTGGGTGGCGAGGTCGCGGGGGCGCGAGCGCAGCCCCATCGGCGCCAGTCCGGCCGCGATCGCGCCGGAGGAGACCAGCACGACCTCGCTGCCCTCGACGCGCCGCGCGGCGATCGCGTCGACCAGCAGCCGCAGCCGTTCGAGGTCGATCCGGCCGCGCTGGGTGAGCGACGACGAACCGACCTTCACCACGATCCGCCCGGCCTTGACGACCTCGGCCCGTTGCTTCCTGTCCCGCATCAGTTTTCCTGACTCAGTCCGAGCTGGCGAGGCCGGCGTCGTCGACGGCCTCAGGTCATGCGTCCTGGTTGTTGCTTTCGGCATCGATGTCGATGTCGATGCCTGCAGCATAAGCGCGTTCGGCTTCCAGTTCCTCGGCGGCGGCCAGCTCGCGGGCTTGTTTGCGCGCGGCCTTCTCGGCGGCCTTCTGGGCTGCCTTCGCCTCTGCCGGGGTCAGGTCGACGTCGTCCTCGACCCAGCCCTTGCCGTACTCCGACAGATCCGCCGGTCGCTCGATCTCGCCCGCCCTGAGGGCGTGGTACTGCTCGTCCTTCTCCTTGCGACGCTGAGCCGCCGGGCGGTCCTCGTCCAGCCGCTGGTCCTCACCACGCCGCGACAGCAGCTCCGCGCCGGCCTGGATCTCGGGAGCGAAGTCGAAGACGACAGCGTTCGGGCCGTCGCCGATCTGTACGCCGTCGCCGGCCTGCGCACCCAGCTCGAGCAGCTGGCGCTCGACGCCGAGCCGGTTCAGCCGGTCGGCCAGGTAGCCGGTCGCCTCGGCGTTGGTGAAGTCGGTCTGCCGGATCCAGCGCTCGGGCTTCTCGCCCTGCACCAGCCACAGGCCGTCCGGGGTCTTCTTGACCTTGAACTCCGGGCCGCCGGACGCGCGCGGCCGGAGGATGATCCGGGTGGTGTCCGGCTTCTCCTCCTCGGCGCGACGCTTGGCGACGATCTCGGCCATCGCGAACTTCAGCGCGTCCAGGCCTTCGTGGCTCGCGGTCGAGATCGAGAACACCTTGTGGCCGCGCTGCTCGAGCTCGGCCGTCACCATCTCGGCGATCTCCTTGGCGTCCGGTACGTCGATCTTGTTCAGGGCGATCAGCCGGGGCCGGTCCTCCAGCCCGCCATGGGCCTTCAGCTCCGCCTCGATCGTGTCCAGATCGCTCAGCGGGTCACGGCCCGGCTCGTACGTCGCGCAGTCGATCACGTGGACCAATGCGGCACACCGCTCGACGTGACGCAGGAAGTCGTGGCCGAGACCGCGCCCCTCGCTGGCCCCCTCGATCAGCCCCGGCACATCGGCCACGGTGAAGACGTGCTCACCGGCGACGACAACGCCCAGGTTGGGGATCAAGGTGGTGAAGGGATAGTCCGCGATCTTCGGCCGGGCCCGGCTGATCGAGGCGATCAGCGAGGACTTGCCGGCGCTGGGGAAGCCGACCAGGCCGATGTCCGCGACGACCTTGAGCTCGAGCACGATCGTGCGTGCTTCACCCTCTTCGCCGAGCAGCGCGAAACCGGGCGCCTTGCGGCTGGAGCTGGCCAGGGCCGCGTTCCCGAGGCCACCCTTGCCACCGGCGGCCGCGACGTACTCGGAGCCGTGGCCGACCAGGTCGGCGAGCACTTCGCCTTCCGGCGTACTGACGACTGTGCCGTCGGGGACGGGCAGGATGATGTCCGCGCCCTTGCTGCCCGCCTGGTGGTCGCCCCGACCCTGCTGGCCGTTCGTCGCGGAGCGGTGGGAGGAACGGTGGTAGTCGACCAGCGTGGTCTGGTCGAGGTCGACCCGCAGGATGATGCTGCCGCCGTCGCCGCCGTTGCCGCCGTCGGGACCGCCGAGGGGCTTGAACTTCTCGCTGTGCACCGAGGCGCAGCCGTTTCCGCCGTTGCCACCGGCGACGTGCACCGTGACCCGGTCGACAAAGCTGGGGATCGCCATCGGTATTCAACTTCCTGCTGGGAGAACTGACTTCTGGGGTGCTGCTGCCTTCGGGGAAGGCATCTTCTTCTACACATAGCCGAAGGGCGGGCCGCGCTATTCCGCGGACCCGCCCTTCGACAAGGCTTTGTGACTCGACCGGGTGGCGGTGTTACTCCGCCGGGGCCGGGACGATGTTGACGACGCGACGCCCGCGGCGGGTGCCGAACTCGACCTTGCCCTCAGCCAGCGCGAACAGCGTGTCGTCGCCGCCACGGCCGACGAGCGTGCCCGGGTGGAAGTGGGTGCCCCGCTGGCGGACGATGATCTCGCCGGCGTTGACCAGCTGACCACCGAAGCGCTTCACGCCGAGCCGCTGCGCGTTGGAGTCGCGACCGTTACGGGTCGACGCTGCTCCCTTTTTGTGTGCCATGTCTGTATCAGCTCACTTCTTCTTGGCGTCGATCGCGGTGACCTTGACCTGGGTGTAGTGCTGGCGGTGCCCCTGGCGCTTGCGGTAACCGGTCTTGTTCTTGTACTTGAGGATGTTGATCTTCGGGCCCTTGGTGCGGCCGAGGACCTCGGCCGAAACGGCCACCTTGGACAAAGCGGCGGCATCGGTCGTCACGGTGTCGCCATCGACGACAAGGACTGCGGGCAGCGAAACAGTGTCGCCGACCTGGTCCGTCAGGCTGTCGATCTCGATGACATCGCCGACGGCGACCTTCTGCTGGGTGCCGCCACTGCGCACGATCGCGTACACCGTGGATCTCACTCTCTGTTTGTTCGGAAGTCTTACCGGGCTGCGGTCTCACACACGTTCACGCGGCCCACATAAAGGAGGCACGCGAGACGCGCGCCGAATGACAAGAATACGGCGCGCGTCACGAGTGGGTCAAACCGGGGTGGACGCCAGCTCCGGAGCGGTCGCTCCGGCGTCGGATCCGTTGTTACCTGCATCACTGTCATTACCGTCGCCGGCCTTGCCCCGCCCACGGCTGCTCCGCCGGCGCCGGGCACTGCCGTTCCGCCCAGAACCGTTGCTCTGAGCCTTCTCACCGTCATCGGAGCCCGACTCATCCTGAGCCTGCTCACCCCGCGCCTGCTCGCCCTGAGAGCCACCCTGCGCCTGCTCGCCCTGGGAGCCCGCCTGCGGCTGCTCGCCGCTGGCCTGCTCCTGAGCCTGCTCGGCCGCCTGGTCACCCTGCGAGCGACCACCCTGCGACCGCCGCCCACGAGAACGCCGACGGCTGGTGCCCTCGGACTTCTCCTCAGCCGGTACGTCGCCGCCTTCGGCGGTTGCCTGCGAGCCGCTGTGAGCGCCGTCGGCGCCAACCTGCGACTCCTGCTCGGTGCGAGCGCCTCCGCGAGAGCCCCGCGAGCTGCCGGCGGCCTCGTGGTCACCTTCAGCGGACCGGGCGTCCCGCTCTGAGGGCGTGCCCTCCGAGGACTCCGTGGCCGAGTCTGCGTGCGAAGTAGCCGGCGGCTCGGCGTGCGGAGCCTCGCCCTCGGTGTGTGCGGCGGCTGCGGCGCTGGCGGCGGCTATCTGGGCCAGGCGCTGGGCTGCGTCACCGTTGGTGGTCGGTTCCGGCTGGTCGTCCTCGCCTCGGCCGCGTCCCTTGCCGCGGCTGCGGCTGCGGGAGGTCTTCTTGGCGGCCTCGCCGTCGGACTTCTGGTCGTGCGAGTGCTGCTGCTGCCCGCGACCGCGTCCGTCGTCCTGCCGGCGGCGGGACTCCTTCGGCTCGTCGTGCAGGATCAGCCCGCGCCCACCACAGTGGTCGCAGTTCTCGCTGAACGCCTCCAGCAGGCCCGTACCGATCCGCTTCCGGGTCATCTGGACCAGTCCGAGCGAGGTCACCTCGGCGACCTGGTGCTTGGTCCGGTCCCGGCCCAGGCACTCGACCAGCCGGCGCAGTACGAGGTCGCGGTTGAGCTCCAGCACCATGTCGATGAAGTCGATCACGATGATGCCGCCGATGTCGCGCAGCCGGAGCTGGCGGACGATCTCCTCGGCCGCTTCCAGGTTGTTCTTGGTGACCGTCTCCTCGAGGTTGCCCCCGGAGCCGGTGAACTTGCCGGTGTTGACGTCGACGACCGTCATCGCCTCGGTCCGGTCGATGATCAGCGAACCACCCGACGGCAGCCAGACCTTGCGGTCCAGCGCCTTCTTGATCTGCTCGTCGATCCGGTAGTTCGAGAAGACGTCACCAGACGTCGCGTCGTCCCACTTCTCCACCCGGTCGGCCAGGTGCGGAGCGACGGTGGAGACGTACTCCTTGACCTGGTCGTAGGCCTCGTCGCCGGAGATGACCAGCTTGGAGAAGTCCTCGGTGAACAGGTCGCGGACGACCCGGATCAGCAGGTCGGGCTCGCCGTGCAGCAACTGCGGCGCCTGGCCCGACTTCGACAGCTTGTCGATCTCGGTCCAGTACGACTGCAGGCGGCTGACGTCGGCGGTCAGCTCCTCCTCGGTCGCACCCTCGGCCGCGGTCCGGACGATCACGCCCGCCTCGTCGGGGACGATGTCCTTGAGGATGCCCTTCAGGCGGTTCCGCTCGGTGTCGGGCAGCTTGCGGCTGATGCCGCCGTTGCCGCCGCGCGGGACGTAGACGACGTACCGGCCGGGCAGGCTGATCTGGTTGGTGAGCCGGGCGCCCTTGTGGCCGATCGGGTCCTTGGTCACCTGGACCAGGACCGCCTGGCCGGACTTGAGCACCGACTCGATCTTGCGCGGGCCGTTGCCCCCGCCGAGGGTCGCCCAGTCCACCTCACCGGCGTACAGGACGGCGTTGCGGCCCTTGCCGATGTCGATGAACGCGGCCTCCATGCTGGGCAGCACGTTCTGCACCCGGCCGAGGTACACGTTGCCGATCAGCGAGACCTGCTCCTCCTGGGCGACGTAGTGCTCGACCAGGACGTTGTCCTCGGAGACGGCGATCTGGGTCAGGTCGCCGCGGGTGCGGATCACCATCGTCCGCTCGACCGACTCCCGGCGGGCCAGGAACTCGGCCTCGGTGACGATCGGCGCGCGGCGGCGGCCGGCGGCGCGGCCCTCGCGGCGGCGCTGCTTCTTCGCCTCCAGGCGGGTCGAGCCCTCGACCGCGGTGATCTCGTTGTTCACGGTCTTGCTGCGCGGCTCGCGAACCCGCACGACGATCTCGTCCGGGTCGTCGGGCGCCGTACCGGGGTCCTCGCCCTTGCGGCGACGACGACGGCGACGGCGGCGCGACGACGTACCGGAGCCGTCCGTCTCGTCGTCGGCCTCGGCGGACTGGTCGTTGTCGTCGGACTCGTCGTCCTGCTGGTCGTCGTCCGAGTCGTCCTCGTCGGCGCTGTCCTCGGCGCCGTCGGCGTCACCGGCCTTGCGGCGGCGACGGCCACCCCGGCGACGGCGGCGCCGGCGGTTGCCTTCGCCACCTTCCTCGCCGTCGTTGTCGTCGGCCTCGGCCGACTGGTCGGTGTCGTCCTCGTCGTCTTCGGGCTCGGTCTCGCGGGCCTGCTCGAGCACGGGCTCGGCGCGGTCGGCTGCTACCTCTTCGGGGTCGCGGCCGCGACGGCTGCGACGACGGCGCGTGGTCGGCTGCTCGTCGGCAACCTCGGCGGTCTCTTCGGCCTCGACCTCGGGTGCGGCTGCCTCGGCCGCGCGCTCGGCGGCGGTCGAACGGCGGCGGGTACGACGCCCGGTGGGCGCCGGCTCCTCGGTGCTCTCGTCAGGCGTCGCCTCAACCGGGCTGGTCGCTGCTGCCTGAGCAGGCACCTCGACGGGCGCCTGGAACAGCACAGCCGCGGCGGCCGGCGCACGGCGGCGCGTACGACGTACCGGAGCCTCGGCGGCGGCTTCAGCTGCGGCGGCTTCGGCTGCGGCGTCAGCTGCTGCCTTCTCGGCTGCTGCAGCTTCAGCGGTGGCGGCTTCGGCTGCTGCCAGTTCTTCCTCGGTCAACTGCTCTTCGGGGAGCTCCGCGGCGGCCAGAGGGCCGTCGGTGGTCGGGGCGTCCTCGGAGAGGAGGTTCGGCTGCGCGGCGGCCTTCTTGGTGGTGCGCTTGCGCGTGGTCTTCTTGGCAGGTGCCGGGGCGTCCGTGGGCTCCTCGGCGGGAGCGGCAGGCCCGTCGTCGTCGCCCAGGAGGCTGTCCTGACCGGCAGCGGCGCGACTGGCGGCGGTCTTCTTGGCGGGGCGCTTGGCGGCCGCCTTCTTGACCGTGCGCTTGGCCGCAGCCTTCTTGGCCGGCGCGGGCGCCGGGTCGGCCGACTCGGCGTCGGACTGGGTGCTGACCGCCTCCGCCTCGGCGGGAACGGCCGCGGCGGCCTTCTTGGTCGTGCGTTTGCGGGTCGCCGTCTTCTTGGCGGCCGGCTGTTTGGCAGCGCGCTTGGCTGCGGGGGCGGTGGCGGCCTGGTCGGCTGCTTCGGTGGTGTTCGGCTCGTTGTCGAGCATGCGGTGCGGGTCTCCTCAGGCCTTCCGGCGCACCCTGCGACCCCTGTCACGGGTCCGGTGCCGCCAGAAAGCGGTCACGGTTCGCCACTCCCGGGGTGCAAATCCGGCGCGGCGGAAGCCTTCTGGATCCGCCCCCGCCAGCGCCTAGGGCGCAGCTGGAGCGGCGGCGTCGCTCTCCGCTACTTGCGTCTGGTGGTCGACCGCCTGGCCGGTCGCGGTCGCCTGGGTGGCGTCGCGGTCACGAGCGAGCGGATCGTCCACAGTGCCGGTGGCCGCGAGAAGCGGGCCCTGGGCGAGCCTGGTCAGAAGAGCCGGGCCCGTCACCGGAAGCGTCGCTACTTCGAGCACGCCGGCGAGAACGTCGTCGGGTCTCACGGCCGGGGTTCCGTGCCGTAACACCACTTGCAGTATCGCACACGTCTCAACCCGCGCCGGCTCACTCCCGACGGTGAGTCGGAGAACGGCGTCCCGACAGTCGAACGAGCGAAGGCCCCGTTTGGTCATGCGCTCGACCAGAATTTCCTCCCGGGCAAGGAACGCCGCGACGGCCTGTTCGGCGTCGGCGGGATCCACCCCAGGCAACGCGATCAGCCACTCGCTGGCCTCCAGCTGGTCGGCCAGCGACCCGGGGGTGGCCACCACCACCTCGAGGATGTCCAGGCCGGTCGGCAGCGCCTCGTCGAGGTCGACCCGCACCTGCTCGGGATCCCGCTCGTGTGTGAGCGAAATCTCCAGGTACTCCGCCTCCGAGGCTGCCCCGGTCGGTGCGGCGCCGGCGTACGAGATCTTGGGGTGCGGGCTGAAGCCGTGCGAGAACGCGACCGGGAGCTCGGCCCGCCGTACGGCTCGCTCGAACGCGCGCTGGAAGTCGCGGTGTGAGGTGAACCTCAGCCGCCCGCGCTTGGCGAAGCGGATCCGCAGCTTCTGGACCGCGGGAAGCTGCTGGGACGGCGGAGCCTGTACTGGTGCCACGGCGCCATTCTCGCAGCTTCCGGGCACCACGCGGACATCACCGCTCCCCCGGCCCCGGGTGAGCTCAGGCAGGCGCCGCCCGCAGGACGGTGTCGATGACGCCGGGGAAGCGCGCTTCCAGCTCGTCGTAGCGCAGCGTGGTCCAGCGGCGATTGCCCTCTTCGCGCTGATGGATCACACCGGCTTCCCGGAGTACGCGGAAATGATGGGTGAGCGTGGACGGCGCGACCGAGACCGGGAACGTCCCGCAGGCTCGCTCGAGGTCGTTCCTGAGCGTGCGCACGATGATCAGCCGGGTCGGATCGGCCAGCGCGTGCAGGACGGCGTACAGGGTCAGATCCGCCGCTTCGGGGTGGACCAGGGCCGGCCTGCGGGGATGCGCCATGACTTTCCTTTCGATGATCGTCGTACGAGTGTATCGTCTTTCGACATACGACGAACGTCGAAAGGAATCCGATGCGCGCTCTGCTCTTCGACCGGCCGGCCGGCGACACCAGTACGACGAGGGTCGGCGACGTCCCCGCTGCCGTGCCCGGGCCAGGTGAGGTGGCTATCGACGTCCGGGCGGCCGGGGTGAACTTCATCGACGTGATGGCCCGGCGCGGGGACCCTGGATACGCCACCGGTTGGCCGTTCGTGCCCGGACTGGAGGTCGCTGGGGCGGTACGGGCGCTGGGGCCTGGGGTCAGCGGGCCTGCGATCGGTACGCCGGTTGCGGCGTTCACCGGGACTGGTGGGCTCGCCGAGATCGCCGTAGTACGGGCTGAGTTGGCTGTGGAGATCCCTGCTGGGGTGTCGATCGAGGAGGCTGCTGCAGCTCCGGGGACGCTGACTACTGCCGCGCTGCTGCTGGGACCGACTGGGCGACTCCGTCCCGGCGACAGCGTGCTCGTGCACTCGGCCGCTGGTGGCGTAGGGCAAGCATTGGCCTCCCTCGCTCGCCTGTACGGCGCTGGGTTGTTGCTGGGGACAGTGGGTAGCGCTCAGAGGGTCGCGCTGGCGGAAAAGGCCGGGTACGACGCTGTGGCCGTCCGTGGTGAAGGGCTGGTCGCCCGGGTCCGGGAACTGACCAGCGGACGGGGAGTTGATCTGGTGCTGGACCCGCAAGGGACCGACTGGATCGACAGCGACCTGGAGTTGGTCGCCCCTGGCGGACGGGTGGTGCTGTTCGGCAACGCGGGTGGGGCGCCGCTGGCCGCGCTACCGCCGGCGGGAAAGCTGTTCGGCGGGAACGCGGCCATTGGTGGGTTCAGCATCAGGGGGTATGCGGCCAAGGCGCCGGGGATGGTGGCTGAGGCACTGCGGGAGGTGCTGGACAGGCTCAGCCGGGGTGAACTGGAGGTGGTGCTGACTGTTCGTGACGGGCTCGAGTACGCCGCTGCGGCTCAGCAGGCGTTGGCGGAAGGGCGCGGCGAGGGCAAGTACGTCATCCGCCTCTAGTTGGACTTGCCGGTCAGGACGAGTGCCCAGGTGAGGAGACCGAACGCGACGGTGCTGAGCACCACCCGGACCAGGTTGAATGCGCGCCACTTCGACTCGTCGAAGGCTGCCCGGACCGCCGCGACGTCGATCGTGTTCGGATCGCCGGCCGCCTTGATCGCGTCGTTCAGCGGCACGTTCACAGTCACGGTGATGATCACGACGGCCAGGTACAGCACGAACGCGACCGCGATCCAGGGCAGCGACTTCTCCTTCAGGTTCAGCGCCCCGGCGACCGCGGTGAAGATCAGCGCGCCGAAGAAGCCGATCCCGAGGAAGGCCGGGTTGATGATCGCCCGGTCGACCGCCTGGAACGCGGTCACGAAGGTCTTGTCGTCGGTCTTGGCCAGGCCGGGCATGAAGGCGTTCGCGTAGATCCCGAAGACGCCGGCGACCAGGCCGGTCAGCATCGTGGCCACCATCAACGACGCAACTCGCAGTCCATTCATGGCGGCAAACTATCCGACCGGCCGGCCGGCTAACTGTCAAAGGGCACGGCACTGACCGGAGCGAGGTCCGGCGACCTGGTTGGGGGCTTGGAGGTTGGTCGGGGTGGCCGCGTTCGAGGTGCAAGCGAGCGGGCCGTTGATGGTGTTGCCTGCCAGTACTACGGGCTCTGTCGTCTGGGCGTTGAGCACGGTGACAGGGCCGGCGATGGTGCTTCCGACCAGTACTGCGCTACGGCTGGTGCTGGCGAGGTTGACCGGGCCGCTGACCGTAGTACGGAGGAGGTGGACGTCTGCTGCTCCGGAGGCGTCGACCGGTCCTTGGATCTTGGTGTCGGTGGCAACTAGCGATGCGCCTGGGCGGACCGTGACCGGGCCGTTGACTGTGGCATCGGTCAGGCAGGTGACGCCGGATGTCAATGTGAGCGGGCGGTTCTGGATGCCGGTGAGGGTCGTGGTGCAGGTCGGTGCCGGGCGCAACAAGGTGACGGCGAAGCGCTCCGGGGCCGCGATGTTGCCGGGGGCATCGATGGCGCGGTACTCGATCTGGTGCCGGCCATAACCGGACGGGACGTCGTCCCACGGCACGACGCGCGGGACGCCGAGCTTGCCGTAGACAAGTTGGTCGATCTCGGTGCCTTCGGCGGTGAACCGGAACGGCAGGTCCGCGTCGGTGGGCCAGCCGTAGTAGTTGTACCAACCATCACCGTTCACCCGGAACTCCGGTACGACGTACCCGGCGCTGTTGTCCGTCGCTTTGAGGGACATCGTGAAGGCGTCGTTGTAGATGTACTCCGGTCCGCTGGGTTTGGTGATCTTGAGGAGCGGCTTGGACAGGGTGGCGGTGGTTGTCGGGGTGGTCCCGTCGACCTGCCAGGTACGTGTGTCGGAGCCGACGGTCGCGGTGAGCGTGTGCGTGCCGGTCAGGTTGAGCGGCGCGAGCGGGAGATCCCGGTCGTTCCCCGGGTTAGCCACCACACTCCCGTCAAGCCGCCAGGTAACCACCGGCTGCTCAGAATCAGACTGCGTCGTCTCCACATAAACCACCTCCCCCGCATTAACCGGCTGCTCCGTCGCCGTCGACGCGGTGAAGGTCGCCTGACTCGCGGCGGGCACCGCCGCGCTGGCTGAGCGCCGCTGCGCCGCAGAAGTTTCCGCAAGCCCGGCTCCCCCGGCCAGGGTCGCCGCCTGCTCGCCTTCGGCTCGCGCGGCTTGCGTGGTCGCCGCGGCCTGCGCCTTGGCTTGCGTGGGTGCGGGTGGGTTGATGGTCCAGGTGCGGGTTGTGGTTATTGAGGCTCGGACGGCGGGGTCTCGGATGAAGGGGGTGGGGTCGGTGATGGTGGCGGTGAGGGTGTGAGGGGTGGTGGAGGGTAGGGAGAGGGTGGATAGGTCTATGAAGCGTTGGTTGTTGGTGGGGAGCGGGGTGCCGTTGAGGGTCCAGGTGACTGTCAGTTCGTGGCTGGCGGGGTGGAGGGTTTGGAGCCAGACGACCTGGGTGGGGGCTACTGGGCCGGGTGGGGTGCTGGCTTGGATGAGGTTGGCTCGGGAGGAGATTCGCTGGGTCATCCGTTCGCGGGAGACCTGGTCGAAGTAGTAGCCGAGGACCTTCATCATCGAGTGCCGGCTCGGCCGCCAGACGCCCGAACCGGCGTACATGCCGGCCTCGTAGCGCCCGATCCGGCCGCCGGACTCCGACTGCTCGCCCAGCCAGCGGAACCACTTCTTCTGCTCGGCGAGCATCTGCTGCTCGGTCAGCAGCGTGTGGTGGATCGAGCTCGGCTCCGGACCCTCGTACGCCGCGCCGCGGGCGCCGCGGGCGTAGTAGTCGTACTCGTCCTGCAGCCCGCCCAGCGAGTGGCCGAGCTCGTGGGGTGTGATCAGAGCGGACAGTGCGTTGCCGCCCGAGGCGGTCGCGTAGGTGCCGCCGGCGCCGCCGTAAGTGTCGCTGTTGCCGATAGCAAGAATCTGGCGGTTGGACGGGGTGGTGCCGGGGACCAGGTCGGCGTACTGCGCGGCGGCGGTCGCGCTGACTGTGAGTAGTCGCTGGACCGAGGCGGGGTTGCAGCCGCCCCAGAATCCCATCTGGAGTGGGGTGTCGACCTTGGGGGAAGTCAGGTTGGGGTCGCAGTCGACGCCGCTCTCGGGTGAGGGGATCTCGACGGCGTACACGTTGATGTAGTTGCGGTAGCTCTTGAACGGCTCGATGCTCCAGAGCACGTTCAGGTGCTTGTCCACCTGCTGCCGGAACTTCGGCAGGTCGGCTGCTGTGTACCCGTCACCCATCACCACCAGGTTGAACCGCGAAGCCGCCGGTCCTGTCACCTGCAGAGGCACAACAGTCCCGGCTGGCGTTGCCTGAACCGCGGCGGGCACCGCCGCGGTGGCTGCTGAGCTTGCGGTGGCGGCTAAGGGGAGGCCGATCAGGGCTGCTGTGGCTACTGCTAGGGCTGCGGTCAGGCGGGTTGTTCTGGGTGTCACCGGGCGGTCCTCCCCCACGTCTGGCGCCCCGGTGTGGCTCGTGGTGAGCCCGCCGGGGAAAGCCTACGAAGGGGGGCGTGTTCTTGTCAGCGGTTCACGGCGCGGCGACTTACGCGCTGACAGGGGCGGGCGCGGGCGTCGTACGGCATCATGAGGGCTCGGGGAAACGTGAGGAAAGGACATCGATGACGGAACCGGCACAGTCGCCGCGGCCCGAACCGGACCGGGAGGTCCCGGTCGGGGACGTGGGTGACGGCGACGGCAAGGGCATCTACTGGATGCTGAAGCATGTCGTGGTCGGCCCGCCGGTCAAACGCATCTTCCGGCCGAAGGTCGAGGGCGCCGAGCACATCCCGGATGTCGGGCCGGCGATCATCGCGAGCAACCACCTGTCCTACGCGGACTGGATCTTCATGCCGCTGGTACTGCGCCGCCGGGTCACCTTCGTCGCCAAGTCGGACTACTTCACCGGCGCCGGGATCAAGGGCCGGTTCCAGCGCGGCTTCTTCAAGGGCACCGGCCAGGTCCCGATCGACCGCTCCGGCGGCTCGGCCTCCGAGGGCGCCATCAAGGCCGGCCTGAAGGTGCTCGAGCGCGGCGACCTGTTCGGCATCTACCCCGAGGGCACCCGCTCGCACGACGGCCGGCTGTACAAGGGCCGGACCGGCGTCGCCCGGCTCGCGCTGGAGGCCAAGGTCCCGGTCATCCCGTGCGGCGTGATCGGTACCGACGTGGTCGCCCCGCCCGGCAAGGTGGTCGCCTCGTTCGCGTCCCCGACGGTCAAGTTCGGTGAGCCGCTGGACTTCTCGCGGTACGAGGGGATGGAAGGCGACCGGCTGATCCTGCGGGCCGTGACCGACGAGATCATGTACAGGATCATGGAGTTGTCGGGCCAGGAGTACATCGACATGTACGCCACCAAGGCCAAGTTGCTGGAGGGCCGGGCGCCCACCGGCGCACCCAAGAAGGTCCGCAAGACGGACACCTGATCCAGAGGGTGAGATGGCATGGCGCTAGGCTGGGAAACCGTGGACGGACCGATCGCATACCAGGGTGAGCCAGGGGCCAATTCGGCGATGGCGTGCACCGAGATGTTCCCGGACCGGGAGCAGTTGCCCTGTACGACGTTCGAGGACGCCCTCGAAGCGGTCAGCACCGGTCGCGCCGGACTCGCGATGATCCCGGTGGACAACTCGATCGCCGGCCGGGTGGCGGACATCCACCACCTGCTGCCGGACTCCGGGCTGCACATCATCGGCGAGTTCTTCCTGCCGATCCACTTCCAGCTGATGGCAGTGCCGGGCGCCTCGATCGAGTCGATCCGGACCGTGCGCAGCCACGTGCACGCGCTCGGCCAGTGCCGCAAGATCATCCGCGAGCACGGCTGGTCGACCGTCGTCGCCGACGACACGGCCGGGTCGGCCCGCGAGGTCTCCGAGCTCGCGGATCCGACCGTCGCCGCGCTCTCACCGGTCGCGGCGGCCGAGCTCTACGGGCTGGAGATCCTGGCCGAGGACGTCGAGGACGAGCACCACAACACCACCCGCTTCCTGGTGCTGTCGCGCGAACCGCACGTCCCCGCGGTCGGCTCGGGCCCGACGATCACCAGCTTCGTGTACCGCGTCCGCAACGTCCCCGCCGCGCTGTACAAGGCGATGGGCGGGTTCGCCACCAACGGCGTCAACATGACCAAGCTGGAGAGCTACCAGCTCGACACCACCTTCTTCGCGACCCAGTTCTACGCCGACGTCGAAGGGCATCCGGAGGATCCGCCGGTCGCCCTCGCCCTGGAGGAGCTTGCCTTCTTCTCCGTCGAGGTCCGCCTGCTCGGCGTCTATCCGGCCCATCCCTTCCGAGCCCAGATCGCCGAATCAGCCGCCAGCCGCGCCCTCCGCCCCCACCACTAGCCACCGCCTGCGGAACTCTCCCGCCTAGTGCACGGAGGCAGTCGGCTATCTGAGCTTGAGGGCGTCGAGGGTTGTTTGGGTTGTGGTGTCGCCGGCGACGTCGGTGACGGTTGCGCGGAGGGAAAGCTGGGTGGCCCTCGGCGGCGTGGAGAAGATTGCTCGGGCTCTGGCGGTTGAGGCGCGCTTCCAGGTCTGGCCGTCGGGTGAGTATTCGATGACGAGGTTCTTGAGCGGTGGGGTGCCGGGCTGGGTGTCGTAGGTGAAGGGCAGGACGGTGGTTGGTTTGCGGGGTAGCTGGTTGTAACGGTCGACGGCTGGGTGGAAGCGGACGAAGCGGAGCGGGAGGGGGCCGTCTGTGGTTGAGCGGAAGGTGGCGGTGACGGAGGTCGTTCCTGTCGAGGTCTCCAGGCGGTACTGCGCCGGCGGCTGACCCGTCACTTCCAGCTTGCCGAATTCGGGTGACTCGGCGACTAGCTCGCCGGCGCGCGACAGCTTGGTGACTGCGGTGCCCTCCGTCGTACCGGCGTGGCCGTCGGGGTCGTTGTGCGAGAAGAGGTGGATCTTGAGCGCGTCACCGGTCCGTACTGCGCTTCCTTGGCCGGCGAAGCCGGGAGTGTGGACGGCGGCGTTCCAGCGCTGGTGGGTCGTGCCGGCGCGAAAACGCTGGGCCGGTGATGACAGGTTGATCGACTCGTCTTGGTAGATCCGCGTCCATTCGGTCGCGCCCGGTTCGTAGTACTGGTCGACCTTGGCGGGGAGCGTCATGCGGAAGCCGACGCCGAGGGGCGGGCGGACGTTCGGCTGGGAGACGACCTGGATCGCGGCGGCGTCGGGCGTCGCCAGGTTGCCGTGGAACGTCGACGCGACGTGTGCCAGCGAGCGATCGGAGACCCTTCTGGTCAGGCCGTCGAAGGGTGAGCCGCGCCGGGTGTCGAGCAGGTTGTAGGTGTACGGCGAATTGACGAACTCGCCGTCCGCACCGGGCGCCCCGATGCTCGTCATCACGAACGAGGTCAGCTGGTCCTCCGGGACCGGATCGCCGAGGCGGCCGAGGAAGAGGGCGTTGCCGGGGAGGAAGAGCTGGCCGAGGCTGAGCCAAGGGCCGTCGGGAGTACTTCGGTGGAAGCCGGATTGGGTCAGGTACGGCTTCGCACCCTTCCGCGACACGGTGATGTCGACCGGCTTGGCCTGGCGTGCGTCGGCGACCAGGGTTTGGTGACCGTCGATCTCCAGCTTCGGCTGGACCAGTTGACTGGTTGCCGCCGCGCCACCGATGGTTGCCTGCAGCAAATAGGATCCGCGCGGCAGCCGGACGGTTTCCTTGCCGTTGACATCGACTGGGCTGTCGTAGAAGTCTCCGGTGGCGAGGTTCCAGAGCCAGGATCCGCTGGAGGGCGTCGGCTTTCCGTCGCGGGCGAGGTGCGTGATGGTGAGGTTGTAGCTCTCGACTTCCTTGTCCACGACGATGGGCGTGACGAGTTGCTGCTGTCCGGCGGTGGCGACGATCCTGCCGTCGTACAGGCCGTCCGGGCCGTTGTGAGAGGTGTCCGACGTGACCTGGAGCGACGCCTTGCCGCCGGCTGGGATGGCGAGCTTGTGGGTGCTCAGGGTCAAGGCTTGCGTGGGCGCCGGCTGGTCGGCCGTGGCGGTTTCGGTGCGGAGGTCGAGGGTGACCGCGGTGGTGCCGAGGTTGCGGTAGACGAGTTGTTTGGCGACGGGCTTGTCGTCGGCGTGCGGCCAGAGCGCAGTACCGAAGGAGATGCTGAGGGTTTCGGCGATGACGGATTGAGTAACGGCGCGGGCGGCGTCGACTCGTCCAGCGCCTTGCTTGTACGCCGTGAGGTCCGCGGCGGGCTTGGCGGCTGCCATCAGTGCGCTTTTGAGCTCCGGGGCCTTCCAGTCAGCATGTTGCTGGGCGACGAGGGCCGCGGTACCGGTGACGTGCGGGGTGGCCATCGACGTACCGGACATGCGGGTGTACTTGTCGCCGACCGGGTCCTCGGGGTGGGAGGCGGCGGATCGGGCGGCGACGATGCCGACTCCGGGGGCGGTGAGGTCGGGCTTGATTGCGCCACCAGGGCCGGGGCCCTGGCTGGAGAAGTCGGCCAACTGTTCCTGCGCGTTGACGGCGCCGACGGTGAGGGCGGACTCGGCCGAGCCGGGGCTGTTGATTCTGGCCTTGCCGGGCTCGTTGCCTGCGGCAACCACGAAGAGGGTGCCGGTCTGTCGGGTGAGGCGGTCGACGGCTTCCTCGAGTGGGTCGAGGCCTTCCGAACCAGGACCGCCGAGGCTGAGGTTGACCACGTTCGCGTGCTGGGCGACGGCCCACTCGAGTCCGGCCAGGATGGCTGACTCCGGGCAGTAGCCGTGGGCGTCGCAGACCTTGCCGTTCAGGAGCTTCGCGTCGGGGGCGACACCGCGGTAGCCGTCGACGCCCTTGCCGGCGATGGTCGATGCGACGTGGGTGCCGTGACCGGCTGCGTCGTCGAGGGGTTCGTCGGTGAAGTTGGCGGAGGCCGTGACTTGGCCGGCGAGGTCGGGGTGGGTGGAGTCGATACCGCTGTCGAGGACGGCGATCTTCACGCCCTTGCCGGTGTAGCCGGACTGCCAGGCGGCGGGGGCGCCGATCTGCGGGACGCTGTGGTCGAGGGTGGTGCGGAGCTTGCCGTCGAGCCAGATCTTCTGGTTCGGGTTGGCTTTGAGGAAAGCGGTCGCCTTGGACTTAGGGACGCGGACGGCCAGGCCGTTGAGGGCGGGGAGGGTGGCGGTGATGGTGGCGTTGGCGGGTTTGGCGCGGGTGGTGCGGTGGGTGATGAGGAGCGGGATGTCGGTGCGGGTGGTGTCGTCGTAGCCGTCGCGGAGGAGGCCGTTGAGTTCGAACAGACGGGGGTCGAGGGTGCCGCGATTGATGGCGTCGCGGACGTCGGAGGGGACGACTGTCCACTTGTTGGCTGTGCGGCGGGACTCGAAGCTGACGTGGGCCCGACCGGGCGCGGGGCGGACAACTGCGTGGTTTGGGTTGCCGTTGAGGAGTACTACCTGGTCGCCGGTGATGAGGGTGACTGCTCGGTTTTTGGGTGGCGTGGTTGAGGTTGTCTGGATCGCGGCGGGCACCACCGCGGCGGCTGAGGCACGCTGCGCCGCGGAGTTCGGAAGTAGTGCGGAGG
Source organism: Kribbella sp. NPDC023855 (assembly GCF_040639475.1). Taxonomy (NCBI): domain Bacteria; kingdom Bacillati; phylum Actinomycetota; class Actinomycetes; order Propionibacteriales; family Kribbellaceae; genus Kribbella; species Kribbella sp. NPDC023855. The sequence goes on along the minus strand of NZ_JBFAAA010000005.1, from coordinate 189,047 downwards.
CGGCCAATGCTGCGGTGAGTACGAGGGCTGCTTTCACGACCTCTTTATTTCCGGGAAGTGGTTGAGCATTTCGCCTAAGGTCCTCGGGTGGACATCGTGAGCGTGGATGGTCGGGACAGGGCGGTTTTTGAGCGGTTTTTTGCGGTTCGGGATGGGGTGCGGCGGGAGGACGAGTTTCCGGTTGGGCTTGGGCTGGAAGAGGCTCGGGTGTTGATGGCCGGTGAGCACTCCGATGTGCGGGCCGATGGGATCGGGCTGGTCGATGGGGACGAGTGGCTGGGGATTGCCTGGCTCGACTGGTGGCTGCAGGAGAACACGCATCTCGTCGAGGTCGAGCTCGCGGTTGCCGCGCCGTACCGGCGTACGGGCGTCGGCAGCAAGTTGCTGGAGGTCGTCATCGACCGGGCGCGGCAGGACGGCCGGCGGTTGCTGTCCAGCTCGTTGCTGGGTGATGCGGAGACCGGAGAGAGCGCCGGTACTGCGTTCGCTGCCGCGCACGGGTTCGTCCGCAAACATGTCGAGCTGCACCAAGTGCTCGAACTGCCGCTGTCGGAGGCGAGACTCGCCGAGCTGGAACAACTGGCTCCCGGGTACACGATCGTCCAGTGGCGCGGTCCGCACCCCGAAGAGTGGATCGAGCAGTTCGCCGAGGCGCTGACCGCGATGGCCGAGGACGTGCCGACCGGCGAGCTGGACCACGAGCCGTCCCGCTGGACGCCCGAGCGGATCCGCGAGGCCGACGCGCGCCTGGCCAAGCAAGGCCGCTTCTGTTACACCACGATCGCGATCGATGCCGACGGACAGTTGGCGGCGTACACGGAGATGGGTGGCGCGGCCGCCAATCCAGAGCGCCTGTACCAATGGGGCACCTTCGTACGCCGCGAGCACCGTGGCCGGCGGCTGGGGATGGCCGTGAAGGTCCCGAACCTCCGCGCGCTACAGGCCGACCTCGACCACCCGGCCGTCGTACACACCTGGAACGCCACCACCAACGCACCGATGATCGCCGTCAACGACCACCTCGGCTTCCGCCGCGTCGCGCTGCGCACCAACTGGGAACGCGAGCTCTAGGCGAACACCCAATCCGGATACGACTTGGTCAGTACTGCGCGGTGGTCGCTCCAGTCCGCGGTACGGCGGGCCGGGTCGAGCGGGTCCGCGTAGCCACCGGTCAGCCGATAGCCCCAGGTGAAGGCGGCGACCGGTTCGAGGACGCGGGTGTGGATGACGTCCGGCACGATCACCAGGAACGTGTCCGCGCGCCACACCCCGTCCGGATCGCCGGGGTTCGCCGGTGCGTCGAAGAAGGTCGGCAGGTACCCGTAGGCATACAGCGGCCCGCCGTCGGCCAGGAACGGCAACGTGTCCACCAGAGCCTCGCCGTCAAACGAACGCGTGATGACCTGCACCCAGCCCATCACCGCGTTGAGGCCCTGCCCGTGGTACCGCAGCGTCGCAGTACAGATCGGGAAACCGCGGAACGCCTCCGCATCCAGGTCCGGTACGACGAGCTGATGCCCGGACGCCCACGGGTCGTGGTTGGCCAGCACCCGGATGTTGATCAGCCCGCGATGACCACGAACCTCGAACGGTACGGACAGCTCTCGTCTCATCCACCCCTCCTGACGCCATTCTCCAACGTGCACAAAGGAAACGGCGAACCCGGAGCCGAAGCCTTGCGCACCGGTGGTGACGAGAGGACGCTGGAAACGAGCAGCGTCTTGGGGGCAGCCTGTTCGGTGGGGGAAGACGGCGCCTGCCGTCTTCGGCCGGTGAGGTCTGGGGGATCTGGAATCGTTCCGGTCCGGAGCCTGTACTGCGTAGTGCGTTCCGTCCTTCTCGTGTCGCCCCCGCGTGCAAGGGGGAGAAATGCCGAGGAAGGCGAACGGAAGAGCGGACAAGACGGGGCGCGGCGCCGGGAACGAGATGCCCGGTGGAGCGATGCCGACCGGCACGAGCCGATCGGCGAACGGAATGCCGGGGATGAACGGCGGCGGATCCACGCCCGGGATGACCGGCGGCGGATCGGCAGCACCGGGGATGACCAGCGGCGGCGAACCTGCCCCGGGGATGACCGGCGGTGGCGGGCCTGCGCCGGGGATGTCTGGTGGTGGCGGCGGTGCGGGGGGCGGCGGGCAGGAGCATCCTCAGCGGCGGCAGTGTGGCGTGATGGAGGTGCATCGGCGGCTGCTGTCCACCTCACCGGAGTACGTCGCGGCCCGGTCCGCCCTGGAGAACGCGACCACGCAGTACGTCGCCGGTGAGCAGCGGTTCAGCGGCGTCGCGCAGATCCAGGTCGTGGTGCACGTGGTCTGGAACACCGCCGCGCAGAACATCTCGCAGGCTCAGATCGACAGCCAGCTCGAGGTGCTGAACCGCGACTTCCGCGCCACCAACTCCGATCTCGGCTTCGTGCCCGCGCCGTTCACCGGCCTGGTCGCCGACCCACGGATCGAGTTCCGGTTGGCCACGACCGACCCCGGCGGCAACCCGACGACCGGCGTCACCCGGACCCAGACGTCGCGCACGTCGTTCAGTACCGACGACGCGATCAAGTCGGCGGCGACAGGTGGCGCCGATCGTTGGCCGGCCGACCGGTACCTGAACATCTGGGTGGGGCAGCTCGGTGGCGGACTGCTCGGCTATGCGCAGTTCCCGGGCGGCCCGGCGGAGACCGATGGCGTGGTCATCCTGCACAGCGGGTTCGGGACGAACGGGACGGCCGCGGCGCCGTTCGATCTCGGCCGGACCACGACGCACGAGATCGGTCACTACCTGAACCTGTTCCACATCTGGGGCGACGACGGCACCGGCTGCAGCGGGAGCGACGAGGTCGCCGACACCCCCAACCAGGGCGGACCAAACTTCGGCGTACCGACGTTCCCGAAGCTGTCCTGCAGCAACGGGCCGGACGGCGACCTGTTCGTGAACTACATGGACTACACCGACGACCGCGGCATGGTGATGTTCACGGCCGGTCAGGTCGCGCGGATGGAGGCCTGTCTGGACACCGTGCGCACGGAGCTCAACCAGGGCTCGGACGCCGGTACTGCGCTGCCGACGCCGGCGGGCCCGGTGGTGTCGTGGGACGAGAACCGGGTCGACGCGTTCGTGCTCGGCACCGACCGCGCGATGTACCACAAGTGGTGGGACGGCACGGTCTGGAACGGTTACGAAAACCTGGGTGGTGTTGGTATGAGTGCTCCTGAAGTCGCGTCCTGGGGACCGAACCGGCTCGACGCGTTCGTGCTCGGAACCGACCACGGGCTCTATCACAAGTGGTGGGACGGCACCGCGTGGAACGGTTACGAGGCGCTCGGCGGTATCTGCATGAGTCCGCCCCGGGCCGCGGCCTGGGCGGAGAATCGGCTCGATGTCTTCGTGCTCGGGACCGACCGCGCGCTCTACCACAAGTGGTGGGACGGCACCGCGTGGAACGGCTTCGAGTACTTGGGTGGCATCTGCATGAGCCCGCCCGAAGTAGTTGCCTGGGGCCCCGATCGGCTGGACGTCTTCGTGCTCGGCACGGACAACGCGGTCTATCACAAGTGGTGGGATGGGACCGCCTGGAACGATTTCGAGTACCTCGGCGGTGTCTGCGCCAGTCCCCCGACCGCCGTGGCCTGGGGCCCGAACCGGCTCGACCTCTTCGTCATCGGGACCGACTCCGCGCTCTACCACAAGTGGTACGACGGTACTTCGTGGTCGGCCGACTGGGAGAACCTCGGCGGCATCTGCTCCAGCGCGCCGACTGCCGTGTCGTGGGCCGAGAACCGGCTGGACGTCTTCGTGGTGGGCACGGACTCCGCGCTGTACCACCAGTGGTGGGACGGTACGTCGTGGTCCGGGTTCGAGTCGCTCGGCGGCATTTGCGTCGACGAGCCGCGGGTGACCTCGTGGGGCGCTGATCGGTTGGACGTCTTCGTGGTCGGCACAGACGGCGGCCTGTATCACAAGTGGTGGGATGGAACTGCCTGGGGACCGTCGATCACCGGGTACGAGGCGCTCGGCGGGGTAGTCAGCGATTTTCGGCTGGACCGGCCGGTGGCGGACCAGATGCCGATGACCACAAGCGAGCAGGCGGTGCTGAACTGAACAGCCAGCTCGTTGGGCGGTGGTCGCACTCCTTCGAGGAGGACCACGACGGGGTGACCGTCTACCGCCGGGACGACTTCGCTTTCCCTCCGGCTCGTGGCCGGCGGGGAGTGGAGTTCCACGCCGACGGCACGTTCACCGGCTGGCTGATCGGCCGCGGCGATGCGCCGGAGGCCGCCGGTGCCGGGCGGTGGTCCGCGGGCGGTCAGATCAGTAGCGGTTCCGGCCCTACCGCGTCGATCGTCTCGGTGGCGGCGGATCGGTTGGAGATTCGGTGGGAGGGATGAGATGTCCGTTCGGTACTTGGTGGTGCCGACCGTGGATGCCGGTGACGGCGCCAGGTCGGCGCGTTGTGGAGACAAGACGATCTTGTGGGGACCCGCCGACCAGAAGCTAGGGCGCGCGTCCCGGACGGCGCCCGGCCTGCTGCTGGTGACGCAGGTCGGGCGGAGCTTCCAGGACGAGTACCCAGACGTCACACCGCTGCTCGATCACGGCCGGCATCTCGTGATCTCGGCTGCTGACAAACCACGGCGGTGTTCGAACCACTGCTGGCGAGTGGAGGCCCTCAAGCCCGGCTCCACCGTCGTCGACGTACCGGCGCGGGTTGCCCGGCGTGCCGATCCCGCGGTCAGCCAGCTGCTCGGCGAGCTGGCGCCGGCGTCGTACCAGGCTGATCTGACCTGGTTCGCGAGTCTGCCGACGCGGCATTCGCTCAGCCCGTCGTTCACCACCGCGGTGGACTTCGCCGCAGCCCGGATGGTTGCCCTCGGCTACCACGTCACCCGGATGCCGATCACCGTCGGCGCCGGCCGGTCGGAGAACCTGATCGGCGACCGTCCGGGCAGCGGTCCGGGTGCGCGTGGGCTCGTGGTGATCACCGCGCACCTCGACTCGATCAACCTCGCCGGCGGTGCCGGCGGCAATGCACCTGGTGCTGACGACAACGCGAGCGGCGCGGCCGGAGTACTGGAACTCGGTCGGCTGATCGCGAGCCGGCAGTGGCAACACGACGTACGGCTGATCCTCTTTGGTGGCGAGGAACAGGGCTTGTTCGGAAGCAAGCAGTACGTCGCCGCGCTGCCGGCTTCCGAGCGGGCGCGGATTCACGCGGTGCTCAACATGGACATGATCGCTGCGAAGAACACACCCGTTCCGACCGTGCTGCTGGAAGGCGCCCCGGTGTCCTCGGGGCAGCTCGACGACCTCGCCGCGGCGGCCGCGACGTACACAGGTCTGAAGGTGGAGACCTCGCTGCATCCCTTCGCCAGCGACCACGTGCCGTTCATCAACGCAGGAATGCCGGCGGTGCTCACGATCGAAGGCGCCGACAGCGCGAACGGACACATCCACTCGGCCGAGGACAAACTCGAGTTCCTCGACTGGCCGTTGGCGGCGGAGATCCTGCGCATGAACGCTGCAGCACTGGCCGGCTGGCTGAGATCCCTCAACGCGCCTGCTCGTCCCCAACCGGCAGGCTCGGCGGTTTCCTGGGGTCCCGGCCGTCTCGACATCTTTGTCATCGGCACCGATTCGGCTTTGCACCACAAGTACTGGGACGGCAGCAGCTGGCACGACTACGAGTCGCTCGGGGGTGTCATAGGCTAAGCAGGGTGAGGGATTTGGAGTGGAGTGGTTGCCTGAACACCCGTGAGCTCGGCGGTTTCCGGACCCGGTACGGCGGGGTGACGCGGCCGGGCACGATGATCCGGACCGACTCCCCCGACCAACTGGATGCCGACGGGCTGGCCACGTTGGCCGGACTCGACGCCGGGTTGGTCCTGGACCTGCGCTCCGACTCGGAGCTGGAGCGACCACATCCGCTGCATGACGCACCGGCGTACCGGCGGATTCCGTGGATCGACCCGGTCCGGGACAAGGACCGGGTGCCGGCCGACGAACCGTTGATGACCGACATCTATCGCGGCAGCCTCGATCGCAACAAGGGTCAGATCGTGCAGGCTCTGCGCGCGATCGTGGACGCACCGGATGAGCGGCCGGTCGTGGTGCACTGTCGAGCAGGCAAGGATCGGACCGGCCTGCTCGTCGCGCTGCTGCTCGAACTGGTCGGCGTGCCGCGGGAGGAGATCGCGGCTGATTACGCGATCAGTGAGCAGCGGTTGGGGGTTCTCGCACGGCTGGCCGCACTTCCGGCCGAGGAACGCGCCGCTGCGGAGCGGATCTGCCGGACCTTGCCCGAGACCATCCTCGACTCGCTGGAGTACCTCGATACGCAGTACGGCGGAGTCCGGGGCTACCTGACCGCTTGCGGTCTGACGTCCCTCGAGATCCACCGGCTGGCGACGCGTTTGGTCGACGTGCCGATCGAGGCGGTGGTCTTCGATTTCGACGGCCTGCTGATGGACACCGAGACGACCTTGGTGGAGAGCTGGCGGGCCGAGTGGGAGTATCACGGTCTCGAGCTCGATCTGGAGGACGATTTCTGGCCCGGACACGGCGGTGACACCAAGGAACTCCGCTACGGGCAGCTCGCGGCGCTGGTGCCGGGCTTCGATCGCGACGCCAGCCATGCGCGGCGGACGGCGCACCGCGAGCGGCTGCACGAGTCGATGGACTTCCGGCCGGGGATCCGCGAATGGTTGCACGAGGCCCGTGACCTGGGGATGAAGGTCGCCATCGCGAGTAGTTCCGAGCGCTCGTGGGTGGTCGGCCACCTGGAGCGGGTGCAGGCTCTCGAGCTGTTCGACCTCGTCGTGACCGGCGACGAGGTGGCGATGCACAAGCCTGATCCAGCGGTCTACCTGCTCGCTTTGGAGCGCCTGGGACTCCCCGGTACTGCGACCGTCGCGGTCGAGGACACCGCGCATGGCATCGCTGCCGCGGCCGCGGCCGGTATGGCCACCGTGGCGATCCCCAACCCGTACGTCGAGCCGGCTGCGGTCCGCGCGGCCGACCTGGTTCTGAGCAGCGCTGAGCAGCTCCCGCTCAGCGACGCTCTGCTGGCGCTTTCGCCTCCGGCTGCGCCTCAACCATAGGCCTGAAGGCCACGAGTCGGTTACGGTGAGCTGAAGTGGGACCGCTGGGGGGCGGCGCGGGCCTGGGGAGAGGATCCTGCGATGACACTGTTCGTGTTCGCTGCCGCGGCCGGATTCAGTCTGGCCGGGGTGCTCACCGACAACTCGGCGATGCTCGAGGTCGGGCTGGGACTGTGGGTGCTCTGCGTGCTGACCCCGATCTGGAGCTGGTTCCGCTCCCGCCGCCGCGATTTCCGTACGCCGGAAGCCGCCCGCGCGGCCGCCGAGGCGGGCGACCCCCGCGGGTTGCTGGCCCTCGCGCTGATCGCGAAGGACGCCGACGACCACAACGAGGCCGAACGCCTGCTGCTGCTCGCGATCGACCGCGGTGACGTCGACTCGATGTGGGAACTGGCCTGCCTGGTCGAGGAACGCGATGGAATCGATGCCGCGGAACCGTGGTACCGGATGGCCGCCGACAACAACCATGTCGCGGCCCGGCGCCTGCTGAGGCGCCGCGACCACGTCAACGGCGAGTCGCCGTCCTGACTCAGACCACCGAGAGCGGGAGCAGCTTCTTGCCGGTCGGGCCGATCTGGATCTCGGTCCCCATCTGCGGGCAGACACCGCAGTCGAAGCACGGCGTCCAGCGGCAGTCCTCGACCTCGATCGCGCCGTCCTCCTCGAGCGCGTCCTGCCAGTCCTCCCACAGCCACTCGCGGTCCAGCCCCGAATCCAGGTGGTCCCACGGCAGCACCTCGGCGTACTCGCGCTCGCGCGTCGTGTACCAGTCGAGGTCGACCGGCTCGTCAGCCAGCGCCTTCTCGGCGGAGGCGATCCAGCGCTCGTAGGAGAAGTGCTCGCTCCAGCCGTCGAAACGGCCGCCGTCGCGCCAGACCTGCTCGATGATCCGGCCGACCCGGCGGTCGCCGCGGGACAGCAGGCCTTCGATGATGCCCGGCTTGCCGTCGTGGTACCGGAAACCGATCGCCTTCGCGTACTTCTTGTCCGACCGGATCGCCGCGTTCAGCTTGGCCAGCCGGGCGTCGGTCTCCTCGACGCCGAGCTGCGAGGCCCACTGGAACGGGGTGTGCGGCTTCGGCACGAACCCGCCGATCGACACCGTGCACCGGATGTCGTTGCGGCCGGACACCTCGCGGCCGGTCGCGATCACCCGCTTGGCCAGGTCCGCGATCGCCAGCACGTCCTCGTCGGTCTCGGTCGGCAGACCGCACATGAAGTACAGCTTCACCTGCCGCCAGCCATGGCTGTACGCCGCGGCGACGGTGCGGATCAGGTCCTCCTCGCTGACCATCTTGTTGATCACCTTGCGCATCCGGTCCGACCCGCCCTCCGGGGCGAAGGTCAGACCGCTGCGCCGGCCGTTGCGGGAGAACTCGTTGGCCAGCGTGATGTTGAACGCGTCGACCCTTGTCGAAGGCAACGACAGTGAGACGTTGCTGCCCTCGTACCGGTCGCCGAGACCCTTCGCGACCTCGGCGATCTCGCTGTGGTCGGCCGAGGACAGGCTGAGCAGCCCGACCTCCTCGAACCCGGACTGCTTCAGCCCGTTCTCGACCATGTCGCCGATCGTGGTGATGCTGCGCTCCCGGACCGGCCGGGTGATCATCCCGGCCTGGCAGAACCGGCAGCCCCGGGTGCAGCCGCGGAAGATCTCCACGGAGTACCGCTCGTGCACGGTCTCGGCCAGCGGCACCAGCGGCTTCTTCGGGTACGGCCAGGCGTCCAGGTCCATCACGGTGTGCTTGGCGGTCCGCCACGGTACGCCGGGCCGGTTCGGCGCGACCCGCTTGATCCGGCCGTCGTCGAGGTAGTCGACGGTGAAGAACTTGGGGATGTAGACCCCGCCGGTGGAGGCGAGCCGGTGCAGCACCCCGTCGCGGCCGCCCGGGCTGCCCTCGTCCTTCCACTCCCGGATCAGCTCGGAGATGGCCAGCACGATCTCCTCGCCGTCACCGAGCACGGCCGCGTCGATGAAGTCCGCGATCGGTTCAGGGTTGAACGCGGCGTGGCCGCCGGCCAGCACGATCGGGTCCTCGTCGGTGCGGTCGACGGCGTACAGCGGGATGCCGGCCAGGTCGAGCGCGGTCAGCATGTTGGTGTAACCGAGCTCGGTGGAGAACGACAGCCCGAAGACGTCGAACGCCCGCACCGGCCGGTGGCTGTCCAGGGTGAACTGCGGGATCTGGTGCTCCCGCATGACCTTCTCCATGTCCGGCCAGACCGAGTAGGTCCGCTCCGCCAGGGTGTGCTCGCGCTCGTTCAGCACCTCGTACAGGATCTGCACGCCCTGGTTGGGCAGGGCGACCTCGTAGGCGTCCGGGTACATCAGCGCCCAGCGCACGCTCACCGAGTCCCAGTCCTTGCTGACCGAGTTGAGCTCACCGCCCACATACTGGATCGGCTTCTGCACAGTCGGCAGCAGCGCTTCCAGCCGCGGAAACAACGATTCAACAGTCATCACAGAACTTCCCACTCGACGCATACCTGTCCGCCCACCAGCCTAACGCCGCTGACCGCGAGCGCCCGCATCGGAGCCGCTCACCCGGCCGCTCACCTGGCGCTCAGCGCAGGGGTGACTTCTCCAGGAACTCGGCGGTGAGAGTCGCATCGACGCCCTCACCCCGTACCACGGCGACGACTTCGGGGTCGGCGAAGAGGGGGCGCAGCTCGGCAGGGATGGCGGCAGGCACCTCGTTCGGCGTGGCGGCCGCGGGGTCCGTTGGCGTGGTGGCGGGCGGGGCCGTAGTACCGACGTACTGGAGGTGTTCGGGGTAGCGGCCGAGGTGGCCGGCGAGTTTGGGCCAGCGCAGCATCAGGATGGTCCAGAGAGCGGTTTCCTGCTCGTGCAGGTGTTCAACCGTCAGGTTCACCCTGTGCAGGATTTCGATGCCGCGCGCAATGCCGTAGGCGTTCACCAGACGTTTCATCGCGCGCGGATTCGGGTCGCGCCCGAGTAGATCGCTGAACGGTTCCAGTGTGTGACTGAGCTGTTGCTGTGCGCGTTCGCTCACCATCTCGACCGCGACCGTCTCCAACCGTGCCTGTTGCTCGGCGGGCGTGTTGCCCGGCTTAGCGATCACCTCGTCGCGGAGCGCCTTCCCCGACTTACCCTGGAGCGCCCGGCTGCTGTCGGCGCGCGCCTTCTTCAGCGCTTCCGCGTCCGGCACGCTCGACGAGTGCAGCAATCGGTTCCAGTACGTGGTGATCGAGGCCCCCGAGCGCGGCAGGCCGGTCGAGATCTGGAAGGTCTTCTCCAGGAACAGGTAGCCGACCGGCCGGCCCGCATCCCCACCCGCGCTGACGAACCCCGAGTACTCCGCCGCGTAACTGTCCGCCAGCCAGTCGCGATCGGCGGCGATCACGTACGTCACCGGTACGTCGCGGAACAGCGTCTGGATGCCCTCCAGCAACTCCACGACGTACGGGCCCTTGCAGCGATCCAGATCGTCGATCATCACCACGACGTCGTGGCCGATCCACCTGGTCAGGTGGTCGACGTGATCCTGCACGGTCCGCATCGGATCGCTGGTGTTCGCCATGAATCGTCTGGCGCCCCGCGCGGACGTCGTGAAGACCCAGCGGCCCATCGCGTGCAGCAGACCCCAGATGGTGAGCACTGGCGTGACGATGGCGGCCGCGGCCGCGAGGTAGCCCTTGGCCGTGTCCGGCGAGAACAGGTTTTCCTTGCCGACGGCACCGAACCAGCCTGCCTGCCAGGCCCAGACGACGCCTCCCGCGACGAGCAGCAGCGCCAGATAGCCGGGCCAGCCCGCCTTCGAGCGCCACAGCCGCTCGCGAAACCACAGCCAGGCGGCGCGCGGCTTGTCGTCTCGCCAGAGCTCACGGACCGCACCGGAGTACAGAGTGGTCATCAGCCACCACCAGGGCGGCACGATGCGCTGGTGCCGCCAGGCGTTGAACTCGACCACGACGCAGCCCTTCTCCTCTTCACTGGACCGGCGCAGGTCGGCGGCGAGGAAGTTGAGGACGGACGTCTTACCGGCGCCCCAGGGCGCGTGCAGGTGGAGGATGAACGCGCCACCCCGCGGAGATCGCGAATCGCGAGCACGGCGGCTGTTCCTGGTCTCTTCCTTGCGAGCATCCCAAATCCGCTGCGCCAACACCCGCGCAAACCCCTCCCGCCCCAACTCATCGAAGTAAGCCGGCCCATCCGTATGAGTAGGCACCGCCTGCTGCTTGATCCCATCAGCACCCCCAGAAGAGCCCGCCTGGGCGACGTCGCTGGTATCGGCCGAGGAGGCGGGCTCAGCGGAGGAGCTGGGATCGGCGGCCGAGGTGCGTTTCGAGGAGGGAGACGACGGGTCGGGTCGACGCGCGTTGGGCGCGCGTGCCGGCTTGCTTGCCGGCTCGCTTGCCGACGAAGTCGATCAGGCTCTCGAAGACGTCGCGGTCGAGAACGTGAACGCTGAGTGGGCCAGGGCGGTCGCCGTAGCCAGTGGCTATCGCTGTCAGCGAGACCTCCGGCCTCAGCTGGTCGGTGGGGCCGGTGCCGAGGAGCGGGAACGCGACGGATACGCCGCTGCCCGTGATGTCGCCAACCCTGCGCGCGGCAGTCCGTACGTCTTGTTCGGCAGACTCCGGCGACGTCACCACTGCTGCGAGCATCACGCCCTGCGCCCCGTCAGCACTCGTCCTGATCAGCATGGCCCCGCCAGGCTCCATGCGAGTGGTCGACGCGTCGATCCCGCGCTCGGCCAGACTCCGGGTGAACCCGGGCGACGAGCGACCCGCCGTGTTGCAGGGCACCACCAGGAAAGCCGCGTCGCTTTCGAAGAGGTCGCCGAGGACGAGGTCTAGCTGACGCCCCTCGACAACCACCGACACCTGTTGCTGCTGTGTGGCCATGCACCCCTCCCCCGTGCAGGTTAGCGGTGATTGGTCAGGTGAGGTGGGACAGGAGGAGGTGGTTGACGAGGTCGGGGTGGGAGTAGGTGACTAGGTGGGCGGCGCCTTCGATGAATTCGAGGTGGGCGCCGGGGATCTGGGCGGAGAGTTCGACCACGGTTTCGGGTGGGACCGACTGGTCTGAGTCGGTTGTCACGAGGAGGACGGGGGCGGTGATGTCTCCCAGCGCAGGACGGAGATCCATGGCTCCGAGGGCTTCGCAGCAGGACGCGTAGCCCTCGTCCGAGGTGGCGAGCAACTGCTGACGGAGGACGTCGACCTCCGCGGCATGCGCATCGGCGTACTCGGGGAGGAACCAGCGGCTAAGTGTCGGCTCGGTGATCGCCTTGGTGCCCTCGGCACGCACCTGCGCAGCCCGGTCGGTCCACATCTGCGCCCCCGCAGCCGGGTACGCCGGCGGGCACAGCAGCGCGAAGCGGTGGAACCGGTCCGGTGCGTTCTCGGCCAGCCACAGCCCGACGGCGCCGCCGATCGAGATCCCGGCGTACGACGCCCGCTCCACCAGCAGTTCGTTGAGCAGCTCGACGACGTCCCCGCCGAGATCGTCGATCGTGTACGGCCCGTCCGGCGCCTCCGAGTCGCCGTGGCCGCGATGGTCGAACGCGATCACCCGGAACCGCTGCGCCAGCGTTTCTAGCTGCGGTGCCCACATCGCGTGCGTCGTACCGAGTGACGAGCCGAGCAGCAGCACGGGCGCATCCTCGGGCCCGGTGGTCTCATAGTTGAGTCGCATGCCCCCACCTTACGAAGCATCGCCCTCCGACGGGGCGACGTACTGCGCGAGTCCGTGACCGAGCGACCAGTCGGCCGACTGGTTCTCCGTCACGGTGATGAACACGTTCCGCGGCTCGGTGCCGGCGTACTCCTGCGCGAGCTCCGCCGTACGCCGGTACAGGGCCTGTTTCTGCGCGGGCGTGCGGCCCGCGCGCATCGTGATCGCGATGAACACGATGCCGTCGTCGCGAGGGATGCCGAAGTAGTCGTCGTAGCGAAGCGTGCTGGTGGTGCCGTCATGGCCGGTCAGGACCTGGAACCAGTCGTCCGGCGGGATGCCGATGGTTTCGACCATCGCGTCGCGGACGGCTCGGCCCAGCGCGTCCAGCTGGTCAGGCGTGGTGGCCGAGTTCATTGCGTCAATGCGGACGAACGGCATCCTTGGGTTCTCCTCTGCGGTGGTTTGTACCTACTAGTATGCGCAGTCCTGCACTACCGAGTTGAGGAGTTGCTTGATGATGGACGGCGTACCCGGGCCGGCCGCGGTGGCCGAACTGGCGGAAGTGGTGCGGAGCGGGTTCGTTGAGAGTCGGCATTTCGGGTTGGCGGTGGCGCTGGATCCGGATGGCAAGCAGCTGTTCGCGGCGGGCGAGGTGGATGCCGTCGTACTGCCGCGGTCGACCGCCAAGCCGTTGCAGGCGGTGGGATGTATCGAGTCCGGCGCCGAGCTCGACGCCGAGCAGGCCGCGATCGCTGCCGGGAGTCATACCGGTGAGGATCGGCATGTCGCGCTGGTGGACCGGATCCTCGCGTCGGCCGGGCTCGAGCGCGATGCTCTGCGGTGCCCGCCGGACCGACCGGAGGACGAGCCGACCCGCTTCCGCTTGATTGCCGAGGGCATCGAACCGCAAAGGGTCCGGATGAACTGCTCGGGCAAGCACGCCGCGATGCTCAAGGCAACTGTTGCCCAAGGCCACGACCCGGCCCGGTATCTCGACGCCGACTCCGCAGTCCAGAGGACGATCGCGGCAGCCGTGGAGCGGCTGACCGAGGCCTCGACCGGCATCGTGACCGTCGACGGCTGCGGCGCTGCCCTGCTCGGCATGCCGTTGTCCGGCCTCGCACACGCCTTCGGCCGCCTCGCCACAGCACCAGCCGGTACTGCGGCCGGCCGGGTGGCTCGTGCCATGCGCGAGCACCCAGAACTCGTTGGTGGCAACGGACATCAGAACAGCGAGGTCATGCGGCTGCTCCCCGGTGTCGTCGCCAAGGGCGGCGCGGAAGGCGTGATCGCGATGGCCACTCCGGACGGCCACGCTGTCGCGGTGAAGGTCATCGACGGCAACCCGCGAGCCACCACCGCGCTGGCCCTCACCCTCCTGCAGAAATGCGGCGTCGACGTCACGCCCGCCAGGGCGCTGATCGAGTTGCCAGTCCTCGGCGGCGGCCGTTCCGTGGGCGAGATCCGCCCGACGATCTAGCGCTTTTGTCAGGTCCCGGAAACGTTTAAGTCCCTACCCACCCCGCGGCGGCGCCACTACCGTCACTTGGGAGCGCTCCCGATCCGGGACGCCAACCAGGCTGCCCGCCCGCGGCGCTTGCCCGTGCCAAAGGTGGGCCATCGAGGAGGGATTGACGTGAGGCTCTTCCGAAACACTGCGCTGGCGTGCGCACTCGCCGGCGTCACCGGCGCGCTTCTGGTGGCGCTGCCGGCACCGGTAGCCCACGCCCATGGTGCCTTTACCTTTCCCGGCAGCCGGACCTACCTGTGCTACGTCGACGGCAAGGAAGGCGGCAACGGCGGCGACCTCAAACCGACCAACCCGGCGTGTGCGGACGCGTGGAACACCGGCGACCACTATCCGTTCTGGAACTGGTTCGGCAACCTGATCAGCAACGCCGGCGGCCGGCACCGCGAGATCATCCCGGACGGCAACCTGTGCGGGCCCGATGCGCGGTTCGCCAAGTTCCGGGCAGCGCGATCGGACTGGCCGACCACCACCATCCGGCCCGGTGCGACGATCAATATCCGCTACAACGCGTGGGCGCCACATCCGGGCACGTGGACGCAGTACATCACCCGGGACGGCTGGGACGTCAACCAGCCTCTGCGCTGGTCGGACCTGGAACCAGCGCCGTGGAACCAGGTGACCAACCCGCCTCTGAACGGCAATGGCCCGTACGGTCCGGAATGGACCTGGCCGGCCACGCTGCCGGCGAACAAGACCGGCCGCCACATCATCTACTCCATCTGGCAGCGCAGCGACAGTCCCGAGGCGTTCTACCAGTGCGCGGACGTCAACCTGACCACCGATCCGGGCGAGCCCACGCCTACACCGACGCCGACGCCGACGACTCCCCCACCGCCAACCACCTGTTCGGTGTCCTACTCCACGCCAAGCCAGTGGAACAACGGCTTCACGGCCAGCGTGCGGGTGACCAACACCGGCCAGAACGCGGTCAATGGCTGGACCGTGCGGTGGACCTGGCCAAGTGGTCAACGAGTGGTGGGCGAAGGGTGGGACGCCACTGTGGTGAACAACGGCGCTACCGGGGCGATCGCCTCCAATGCCTCCTGGAACTCGGTCATCCGGCCGGGCGAGTCGGTGACGTTCGGTTTCAACGGCTCGCACACCGGCACGAATCCACCACCAACCGACCTGGTCGCCTGCCAGCCCGCGACACCAGCCAAATCGGCGCCGGCCCCGGCACCAGCCAAGGCGGCGCCGACCCAGACCGATCAAGGCGACGGCGTCCTGATGCGAATCCTGGCAACCTTCCAGGCCTTCGAAGATCTCCAGCACAACCACTCGAACCACCACGGAAGCAACCACTCACACGCCCCACGGTGATCCCGCAGTCGCCCATGATCCGTCCGATCCGCTCCAACGGATCGGACGGATTGCGAACGGCGCCGAGGCGGTCGAGCTGGCCGGGCGACTGATCGCCTAGCGGTAAAGCGCCAAGGCGCCGGTTAGGGAGTCGACTGTTTGGCGGGGGCCGTGGATGGCAAGGGCTGTGTAGACGAGGTCTTCGGCTTTGGTGCCGCTCATCGTGGCCAGGTACTCCGCGTAGGTCCGCGACATCCGGGCGACCTGGTTGATGTCGTGGACCACGACGCCTTCGCGGGCTGCCGCGGCCTCGCGGAGTTCGACCAGTCGCGCTGCATCCGCCTTCAGCACCGGGATCGGGTGGATGCAGATTCCGGGATGTGCATAGCCCGAGCCGTCCCGCGAGTCCTCGCCGACCATGTCCGGGAGCTCCGCGCCGAGTCCGACCCCGACCAGAGCTGCCGCGTTGACCGCCACTCCGGCGGGTGCGTCCATATCAATGATGACAACTACCTTGTTCGCCTCCACAGCGAGAACGCTAGCCGCCTGGACGGGCTGAAGGCTTTCGAACCGAACGATGTTCGGCAGATCTGCCAAACTGGGCCGCATGGACGAACTTGATACGGCGCTCCTGCGGATGCTCCAGAACGACGCTCGCCGCACCAACCGCGAAATGGCGGCCGAACTCGGGATCGCGCCGTCCACCTGCCTGGAACGCGTCCGTGGTCTCCGCGAGCGCGGCGTGATCAGCGGGTTCCACGCCGAGGTGGACCTGGCCGCGATCGACCGCTCCACCCAGGCGATCATCTCGATCAAGCTCCGGCCGCAGGCGATGGCGGTGGCGACCACGTTCCAGTCGTACGTCCAGGGCCTGCCGGAGACGCTGGCGATGTTCATGGTCTCCGGCGGCTCGGACTTCCTGGCTCACGTCGCGGTCCGCGACACCCAGGCACTGCGCGACTTCGTCCTCGGCTTGGCCAAACGCCAGGAGATCGCCGACATCCGCAGCTCAGTAGTCTTCGAACACCACCGCCGCACCACAGTCCTACCCCTCCCACCCCGCTGACCGCGCCACGGTTCTGACCCCGCCGGCCGCGGTACCCGGCAGGCGCGGGTTCAGCCGGCGGGCTTTTCCAGGACGATGCGGGCCTTCTCGACGGCTGCTTCGGTGGCGCTGTCGAGTTCGCCCGGCTGGCCCGCCAGGATGGCGACCGTGAGGGCGACGTCGCCGATGCCGCTGACCGCGGTGGCGAACTCGAGGCCCTTCTTCGGTCCGCTGACCCCGGTCAGCTTGAAGGCGAACGGGGTGTCACCGAACTCCGGGGCCTGGAGCTCGACCACGTCCATCGAGGTGGAGCCCTGACCGTTGAAGCGCAGCGTCACCTTCTTGCACGAGGCAACGGCTTCCCGGTACGACGTCAGCAGCTTGCCGACGGCCTTCGAGGTGTTCATCGAGTCGAGGCGGAAGTCGAGGTACGGGCCTTCCTGGCCGGCCGTGAAAGAGCTGTTCGCACTGGCCTTGGAGTCCTGAGCCTCGTCGGCGTTCAGGTGCTTCACCAGCGTCTTGCACTTGCTCGTCGGCGCCGAGAACGCCAAGGTGTGGCCGTCGGTCTCGGTGGAGAAGCCGCTCGGCAGGTCCTTCAGGTTGAGCAGCGCCTTGGTCAGTTCGGTCTTCGTGCGCTTGACCGGTCCGGTCTCGGTCGGCGTTTCGGTCGGCGTACTGTCAGCAGGCGTCGCGATCACCGACGGTGTCGACGAGGGACTGGCTGAACTGCCGGGACTGTCCCCGCCGCAGGCGGTCAGCGTCAGCGAGACGGCGGCAGCAAGGACGAACGGGAACGATGACGCGAGCTTCATGACCCATCCAGAACCGTCGAGGGGCGCAGGGAAGCTGAAGCGTACCCCTTACACCTGATGCGATCGCAGGTGGATGTTCTGCAGCAGTCCGACCGCGAGCAGGCCGGCGAACATCGACGAGCCGCCGTAGGAGACGAACGGCAGCGGCAGGCCGGTGACCGGCATGATGCCGAGCGTCATCCCGATGTTCTCGAAGGCCTGGAAGGCGAACCAGCAGACCACGCCGGTGGCGATCAGCCGGCCGAACGCGTCCCGGGCGTTGACCGCGATCCGCAGCCCGCGCCACAGGATCAGGACGAACAGGCAGATGATCGCCCCGGCCCCGATCAGGCCGAGCTCCTCCCCCGCGACGGTGAAGACGAAGTCGGTGTGCTGCTCGGGGACGAACGCGTTCTGGGTCTGTGAGCCGTGGAACAGGCCTTGCCCGAAGACGCCGCCGTTGCCGATCGCGATCCGGGCCTGGTTCACGTTGTAGCCGATGCCCTGCGGGTCCTGGGACGGATCGGCGAAGGCCGTGAACCGGGCCAGCTGGTACTTCTTCAGCACGTTGAACTGGATCGCGAGCACCGCGATCACGGTCGCCGCCGTGACGATGCCGAGCAGCCACCGCTTCGGTACGCCGGACACCGCGATGATCCCGAAGACGATCGAGCCGAGCACCATCACTGTGCCCAGGTCGGGTTGCAGCATCACCAGCATCACCGGGATCGCGGCGACCGCGATGGCCTGCGCGATGTCGATCGTTCGCGCCTCGCGATGATTCGTCTCGCCCTTCTCCGCGATCAGCAGGGCCATCCCGACGATCACCGCGAGCTTGGCGAACTCACTGGGCTGGATCGACATCCACGGCAGCTGGATCCAGGACCGTGAACCGTTGATCGACGCGCCCACCCCCGGCACCAGGACGAGGATCAGCCCGACCACCGACGCGGCGTACAGGACTGGGGCGAGGATGCGGACGCGGCGGTGGTCGGTGACCGCGGCGAGCACGGCGAGGACCAGCCCGATCGCGAAGTTGAGCGCGTGCCGGACCAAGAACGCGTACTGGTTGCCGTCGGTCAGTGAGGTGCGCTGGTGCGTGGCTGACCAGATCAGCAGTGCGCCGATGGCCGAGAGGGCCAGCACTCCGATGACCAGCACCCAGTCGACCTGCCAGAGCGCGGAGCGCCGATCGGCTCGGGGCCGGGACTGCCGGATCGGCGTGAGCAGACTCATCGCGTGGCCTTCTTGGCGGGCGGAACCACCGGCGGCTTGATGTTGTAGAGCGTCTCGTAGATGTGGCGGACCGCAGTACCGGAGGCGCCCGAACCTGTACCGGCTTGGCTGATCATCATCACGACCGAGTAGCGGTCCGTGTAGGTGGCCATCCAGGAGGTGGTCTGCTTGCCGTAGACCTCGGCCGTCCCGGTCTTGGCCCGGATCGGCACCTGGTCGAGCGGGAAGCCGGTGAACTTCCAGGCCGCCGTACCGGTTTTGGCCGTCTGTGCCAGCGACCTGTCGATGAGGCGCAGCGTCGAGGCCGGCACCGGGAGCCTGGAGGCGAGCTTCGATGGGACCGGCCGGACCTTGCCGTTGGGGCCGATCCACGCCTTCGCCACCCGCGGCTCCCAGAGCTTGCCGCCGTTCGCGAGCGCCGCGTAGACCGTTGCGATCTGCAACGGCGTGACAGTGGTGTCGCCCTGACCGATGGAGAAGTTGACCGCGTCACCGGCGCGGTAGCGGTAGCCGTCGACGCAGAACTCGCGGGAGAACTGCTTCAGGAACGGCGAGGTGCCGGCCGGCGGGTTCTCGGCGAGCTTGCAGTAGTAGTCCTTCTGCGCGTCGTAGTACTCCTTCTTCCACTTCCGGTCGGCGATCCGGCCGGACACCTCGCCGGGCAGGTCGATACCGGTCGGCTTGCCGAGGCCGAAGCTCTGCGCCATCCGGACCAGCGGGTCGGTCGCGTCGAGGTCGCCGGAGTTGCCACCCGCCTTCAGCCACAGGGCATAGGCGATCCGGTAGAAGAAGGTGTCGCAGGACAGCGCGAGGGCCTGGTCGAAGCCGATCATCCCGTACGAGGACGACTCGTAGTTCTTGAACCGGCGGTCGCCGACCTCGAAGTACGACGAACAGTCCAGCCGGGTCTTCGGTCCGTACCCGTTGGCCAGCGCGGCCGCGGTGGTGATCGGCTTGAAGGTCGAAGCGGGCGCCAGCTGACCCTGCAGCGCGCGGGAGACCAGCGGGGTCCCGGCCTTGGTCGAGTAGAGCGCGTCGAGCTCGCGTTGCGAGATGCCGCCGACCCAGACACCCGGGTCGTAGCTCGGGTAGCTGGCCATCGCGACGATCTGGCCGGTCTTGGTGTCCATCACCACGGCCGCGCCGGAGTCGGCGACGTACTTCTTCTTGGTGATCTTGTCGTACTGCTTGCGCGCCGTCATGATCGCGCCGCGCAGCTCGGCCTCCACCGAGGCCTGGATGCGGGCGTCGATGCTGGTCATCAGCGTCGAGCCCGGCACCGGCGCGGTCTGCTTCTCGATGCCGGTGGTGTAACCGACCGCGTCGACGATGACGCTCTTGACGCCCGGCGTCCCGCGCAGCAACTGGTCGTATGTGCGCTCGACACCGGCCCGGCCGACCAGGTCCGAGCGGTGTGGCACCGAGTCCTGCCCGGCTTTGTCGAGATCGTCCAGCTCGCCGGTGGTGATCGGCGAGAGATAGCCGAGGATGTGCGCGGCGTTCATCTTGAACGGCGCCGGGTAGGCGCGCAGGGTCTGCGACTCGGCCGCCACCCCGGGGAAGTCCTCGCGGCGCTCCATCACCTCGATCGCGACCTGCTCGCTGACATCCTTCGCGACCGGGATCGGCTGGTACGGCGTACCGTTCCAGCAGGCCGGCGGTTTGGAGGCACCGGGCTCGCCACAGAGCATCGTCCGCGCGGCCAGGTCCTTCGGCTTCTGGCCCAGCACCTTCGCCAGCCTGGCCAGCACTGCCTGTTGCTCACCGTCCGACAGCTTCGCGAGCACGGAGCGGTCCACGGTGATGACCAGCGACACCCGGTTGCCGACCAGCGTCCGCCCGGCCGCATCAACGATCGTGCCGCGGGGCGCCGGGACGAGCACCTGGCGGGTGTGGTTCTGCGTGGCGGCCTGGGAATAGTCGTCGGACGACATCACCTGCATGTACCAGAGCCGCGCGAGCAAGGTGAACATCAGCGAGAAGACGAGCACCTGGATCACGAACAGGCGCAACCGCGGCTTCAGCGGCGCCGGGTTGAAGCTGTCGAAACTCATGACAGCACCCGCCGCCGCTCCCGCGCCGGTACGACGCGTCCCAGCACCCACATCACCAACGGGATCACCACGATCGCGGCGACCACGTCGTACCCGGCGGCGATGCCGAGCCGGACCCCGAACTCACCCCAGTCGACGGCAGGATCGTGCAGCAGAGACCCAGTCGCGGAGTACACAGTCAAAGACAGCGCCGCACCCAGTACTACGGTCAGCGCGACCGCGAGCGGGCCCACCGGGGCAGCCGACGTCTCGCGACGGACCAGACCCGCGACGTACCCGGACAGAGCGAGTGCGAGCGCCCACCGGCCGGCCGTGTGATCGGCGGGCGGCACCACGTCGAGCATCAGGCCGCCCAGGAAGCCGGCGATCGCTCCCCACTCCGCACCCCGGGAGAGCGCGAGCGCGACGACCACAATCATCACCAGGTCGCAACTCACCCCGGCGACCGCGATGTGCGGCAGCAGCGAGGTCTGCACGGTGACCGCGACGATCAGGAACAGAGTCGCCAGCGCAATCCGAACAGCCGGCATCTCAGCGTCCCTCCGCCCATCGCGCCCCGGACGCTGGAAGACCCGATCGTGCTGATCCCGCTGCTGCTGACCAGCTACGCGGGGACGGAGTCCGGGATCCCCTGGCCGCCCGGCTCTCCGCCGGCCCGGAGCCGGTCATCGCGCACCATCCGGCGGGACCGTGGTGCGTGGTGCCCGCGCGGGTGGGCCGGTGACGATCCCTACCAGATCGAGCCGGCTCGGGTCGACGAACGGCTTCACCAGCGCGGTCGAACCGAGCGCGCCCCGGACCGCGGTCACCGAGGTGACCGTGCCGATCGGCACACCCGGCACGTACGGCGCGTTGCCGCTGGAGCCCCAGGTGACGATCCGGTCGCCCACCCGCGGCCGCGCCTTCAGGTCCACCAGCTTGTAGTCGAGCGCCGCCGACGAGCCGATCTCGCCCCGCCCGGAGACGAAGCCGAGCGCCATCGTGGCGTTCAGCCGGCCACCGACGGTGGAGTTCCGGTCGCCGATCAGCAGCACCGTGGCGGTGGCCTCGGTGGTCCGCACGACGCGGCCCACCAGCCCGTCGCCGTTCAGTACTGTCATGTCCGGTCGCACCCCGTCCGCCGTGCCGGCATCGATGGTCACTGTGTGGTTGAAGCTCTGCGCACTGCCCAGCCCGATCACCCGCGCCGGGGTCACCGTGTACTTCGGTGCCACCTTCAGCAGCCGGTCCAGCTCGATGGCCCGGTTGCGCGCGTAGTCCGTCGTCCTCAGCTCACTCACGAGTTTCTCGTTGTCAGCTTTGAGTTTTTCGTTCTCTGCTTTCAATCTATCCATTTCGGCGAACCGGTCCCGCAGGTTGTCCACAGGCTGCCGGGCGCTGGTCGCGGTCGACTCCAGCGGGCCGAAAACCACCGCCGCCGCATGCCGCAGCGGCTCGACCGGTGAGCCGGCCGAGCGTCGCGCGTCCAGCACGATCAGCGTGAACGAGGCCAGGATGACCAGCACCAGGACGGTCCGCCGACGGCGGATCTCGCGGGGCAGCCCGGCCGAACGCACCAGCCCCCGCGCCGGCGTACCGAGATCTTTCAGCATGGGGTCAGCGGCGGTCGGTGACGAGGATGCGGTTCAGCGTCTCGATGTTGTCGACGCACTTGCCGGCGCCGAGTACGACGGCGTCCAGCGGGTTCTCGGCGACGTGGATCGGGATGCCGGTCTCGTGCCGCAGCCGCTCGTCCATGCCCTTCAGCAGCGCGCCGCCGCCGGTCAGCACGATGCCCCTGTCGACGATGTCGCCGGCCAGTTCGGGCGGGGTCTTGTCCAGGGTGGCCTTGACCGCGTCGACGATCGCGGTGATCGGCTCCTCGATCGCCTGCCGGATGCTGGCCGAGGAGACCTTCACCGTCCGCGGCAACCCGGAGATCATGTCCCGGCCGCGGATCTCGGAGTCCGGCCCGTCCGAGCTCGGGAAGGCCGAGCCGATGGTCATCTTGATCTGCTCGGAGGTGGCCTCGCCGAGCATCAGCGAGTACTCCTTCTTGCAGTAGTTCACCACCGCCTTGTCGATCGCGTCACCGGCCACCCGGATCGACTGGCTGGTGACGATCCCGCCGAACGAGATCACCGCCACCTCGGTGGTGCCACCACCGATGTCGACCACCATGTTGCCGGTCGCGTCCCGGACCTCGAGGTTCGAGCCGAGCGCGGCGGCCATCGGCTCCTCGATGATGTAGACCTTGCGCGCGCCGGCCATGTACCCGGCGTCGCGGACCGCCCGCTGCTCCACCGCGGTGATGCCCGACGGTACGCAGACCACGATCCGCGGCTTGGCGAAGTACCGGCGCCGGTGCACCCGCTGGATGAAGTAGCGCAGCATCTGCTCGGCGGCGTCGAAGTCGGCGATCACGCCGTCCTTGAGCGGCCGGATCGCGGTGATGTTGCCCGGCGTCCGGCCGATCATCTTCTTCGCCTCGGCCCCGAACGCCACCGCCTCCCGCGGCTCGTCGGTCCGGATCGCCACCACCGACGGCTCGTTCAGGACCACACCGCGGCCGCGCACGTAGACCAGTGTGTTGGCCGTGCCGAGGTCGACCGCCATGTCGCGGCCGAGCATGCTGTTCGCCATCTCGGACGCCCTCCCGCTGCTCGAGTCCCGGGAATCTCAGGCTAAGCGCGGACCCATCGCCACCCGGGGACCGACACGACCCGTCCGCCCACGACGCATCGTATCGGTCCTTTCACCGCTCGCTTCCAGCCGGCCCCACCGCCAGTACTACGGCAGGCCGGGCGGTACTACGGCAGGTCGGGGAACCAGATCTTGATCTCGCGCTCGGCGGATTCCGGGGAGTCGGAGCCGTGGACGAGGTTCTCCCGGTTGGACAGGGACAGGTCGCCGCGGATCGTGCCGGGAGCTGCCTTCCGGCCGTCGGTGGCGCCGTTCAGGCCGCGGACGACCTCGACCGCCTCGTCGCCCTCAAGCACCAGCGCGACCAGCGGGCCGCTGGTGACGAACTCGCGCAGCGGCGGGTAGAAGTCCCGCTCGACGTGCTCGGCGTAGTGCTGGTCGGCCAGGTCGCCGTCGATCGTGCGCAGGTCCATCGCGACGATGGTCAGGCCCTTGGCCTCGAACCGGCCGAGAACCTCCCCGACCAGGCCACGGCGTACCGTGTCGGGCTTGAGCAGGACGAGGGTGCGCTGCGACATGTCTGTTCTCTCTCCGATGCTGTTCAAGGCGGTCTGCTGCCGCCGAGCCTAGTGCGGTCAGCCGGCAGAGGCCTGGGCGGCCTTGGCCTCATCGATCCTGCGGCCGAGCACGATCGCGGCCACCCAGAACCCGGCGAAGGCCACCCCGAGCACGAACATGGCCGGTACGACGAAGCCGAGTCCGATCGCGGCCACCTGGATGACCGAGCCGAGGATCACGCCGACCTGGTTGCGCAGCAGGCCCGCAGCGATCAGGGCCAGGACCGCGAGCCCCAGGCACAGCGGGAGCGCAGTACTGGGCTCGACGTCGGCGACGGAGATCATCACCGGTGTGACCAGAGCGAGGATCAGGAACTCGAAACCGAGCACGATCCCGCCGAGCATTCTCACCGCTGCTCCCCGGCCGGCTTGCGGACCAGCAGCGTGCGGGCCTCGCCCGCGGTGATCACCGAGCCGGTGATCAGGACGCCGCCGGTACCCATCGCGAGCGCGTTCTCCTCGGCCAGCCGGATCGCGTCGTCGATCGCGTCCAGCAGCTTCGGCCGGACCAGCACCCGGTCCTCGCCGAAGATCTCGGCCGCGAGCTCGCCCAGCTCCTCGGCCGGCATCGACCGCTCGGTGAAGGAGTTCCGGGTGCAGACCACGGTCTCCATGATCGGCTCGTAGGCCTCCAGTACGCCGTACACGTCCTTGTCCTTCATGCAGCCCAGGACGCCAATCAGCGGGTTGAAGGCGAACGCCTCGGTGACAGTGGCAGCGGTCGCCTCGGCACCGTGCGGGTTGTGGGCCGCGTCGACGATGACCGTCGGGCTGGTTCGCACGACCTCCATCCGGCCGGGGCTGGTGATCTCGGCGAAACCGGCTTCGACCAGTTCGCGGGTCATCCGCTGGCCGATGTTCTGCGCGCTGGCGCCGAGCAGCGCCTCGACGGCCGCCAACGCGGTGGCCGCGTTGTGGGCCTGGTACTCACCGTGCAGCGGCAGGAAGATGTCGTCGTACTCGCCGCCGAGTCCCTGGAACGAGACCAGCTGGCCGCCGACCGCGACCGAGCGGCTGACCACGCCGAACTCGAGGCCCTCACGGGCGACCTGGGCACCGACCTGGGCGGCTCGGCGCAGGAGCACCTCGGCGACCTCGGGGCTCTGCTGCGACAGCACCGCAGTACCGCCGGGCTTGATGATTCCGGACTTGTCACCGGCGATCGTGACCGGATCCGCGCCCAGGATGTGCGCGTGGTCGACGGCAATCGGGGTGATCACCGAGACGGTGCCGTCGGCGACGTTGGTGGAGTCCCAGGTGCCGCCCAGGCCGACCTCGATGACCGCGACGTCGACCGGCGCGTCCGCGAAGGCGGCGAAGGCCATCGCGGTGATCACCTCGAAGAACGACAGCGGGTGCTCGTTCTCGGAGTCGACCACGTTCACGTACGGCTCGATCTCGGTGTAGACCTCGACGAACCGCTGCTCGTCGATCGGCTCGCCGTTGAGCGTGATCCGCTCGCGGACGGTCTCCAGGTGCGGGCTGGTGAACCGCCCGGTCCGCAACCCGGCCTCCTGCAGCAGCGCGTCGACCATCCGCGCGGTGGAGGTTTTGCCGTTGGTCCCGGTCAGGTGCACCACCGGGTAGGTCTTCTGCGGGTCGCCGAGCAGCTCGACCAGCCGCCGGACCCGGTCCAGGGTGGGATCGATCTTGTTCTCCGGCCAACGGGCCTGGAGCTTCGCCGACACTTCGGCGTACGAGAGGTCACTCATCAGGGCTTCAGTCTAGGAGGGGGTGTGGATAACCGGTCGGAAGCACCCCTTGACAACCACTAGGATTGCCGTATGACCGAGACGTCCCGTGTTCCTGACAAGCCCACCCTCGAAGGCCTCGAGGAGAAGTGGGCTGCGGTATGGAAGGAACAGCAGACCTACGCGTTCGACCGTACCGCCGAGCGCGCGGACGTCTACTCGATCGACACCCCGCCGCCGACCGTGTCGGGCAAGCTGCACGTCGGGCACATCTTCAGCTACACCCACACCGACCTGATCGCGCGCTTCCAGCGGATGCGCGGCAAGAAGGTGTTCTACCCGATCGGCTGGGACGACAACGGCCTGCCGACCGAGCGCCGGGTGCAGAACTACTACGGCGTCCGGTGCGACCCGACGCTGCCCTATGACCCGGATTTCACGCCGCCGGAGAAGCCGGACCCGAAGAAGCAGATCCCGGTCAGCCGGCAGAACTTCGTCGAGCTGTGCGGTGAGCTGACCCACATCGACGAGCAGGCGTTCGAGCGGATGTGGCGCCAGGTCGGCCTCAGCGTCGACTGGAGCTACCTCTACACGACGATCTCGGACGAGTCCCGGCGTACGTCCCAGCGCGCCTTCCTGCGCAACTACGCCCGCGGCGAGGCCTACCTGTCCGAGGCTCCGACGCTGTGGGACGTCACCTTCCAGACCGCGGTTGCTCAGGCCGAGCTGGAGGCCCGGGAGTACGCGGGCGCCTTCCACAAGATCGCCTTCCACGGCGCCGACGGCCCGATCTACATCGAGACCACCCGGCCCGAGCTGATCCCGGCCTGCGTCGCGCTGATCGCGCACCCGTCCGACGACCGCTACAAAGACCTCTTCGGTACTACGGTCCGCTCGCCGCTGTTCGGGATCGAGGTGCCGGTCCTCGCGCACGAGGCCGCCGAGCCCGACAAGGGCGCGGGCATCGCGATGTGCTGCACCTTCGGTGACCTCACCGACGTTCAGTGGTGGCGTGAGCTGCAGCTGCCGGTCCGCACGGTGATCGGCCGCGACGGCCGGCTGCTGCGCGACACTCCGGAATGGCTCGAGGGCTCGGAGCTCTACGCCGAGCTGGCCGGCAAGACGGTCTTCAGCGCGCGTGAGCTGGTCGTTGCCAAGCTGCGCGAGAGCGGCGACCTGGACGGCGAGCCGAAGCCGACCCAGCGGATGGCGAACTTCTTCGAGAAGGGCGACAAGCCGCTGGAGATCGTCTCCACCCGGCAGTGGTACATCGCCAACGGCGGCCGCAGCGAGGACCTGCGGGCCGAGTTCGTCGAGCTCGGTCAGCGCGAGGAGTGGGTGCCGGAGCACATGCGGCACCGCTACCAGAACTGGGTCGAAGGCCTGAACGGTGACTGGCTGATCTCCCGCCAGCGCTTCTTCGGCGTCCCGTTCCCGGTCTGGTACCCGATCGGCCAGGACGGCGAGCCGGACTACGACCACCCGCTGATGCCGCGCGAGGAGGACCTGCCGATCGACCCGACCTCGCAGGCCCCGGCCGGCTTCGACGAGTCGCAGCGCGGCAAGCCCGGCGGCTTCCAGGCCGACCCGGACGTGATGGACACCTGGGCCACCTCGTCCCTGACCCCGCAGATCGTCTGCGGCTGGGAGCGCGACCCGGACCTGTTCGCCCGGACCTTCCCGATGGACCTGAACACGCATGCGCACGACATCATCCGGACCTGGCTGTTCTCCCGGGTGGTCCGCGCGCAGTTCGAGAACGGCACGCTGCCGTGGAAGCGCTCGATGATCTCCGGTTTCGTCGTCGACCCGGACCGGAAGAAGTTCAGCAAGTCCAAGGGCAACGCCGCGCTGCCCGACGACATCCTGAACAAGTTCGGCTCGGACGCCGTCCGCTGGCGGGCCGCGATGGCCCGGCCGGGGCTGGACTCGCCGTTCGACGAGTCGCAGATGAAGGTCGGCCGCCGGCTGGCGATCAAGGTCCTGAACGCGTCGAAGTTCGTGCTCGGCTTCGGTGCCACCTCGGTGGACGCCGGCGCCGTCACCGAGCCGGTCGACCTGGCGATGCTGGCTCAGTTGCGCAAGGTGATCGACGACGCCACCGCTGCCTTCGAGCGGTACGACTACACCGGCGCGCTCGAGGTCACCGAGCGGTTCTTCTGGACCTTCTGCGACGACTACGTCGAGCTGGTCAAGGAGCGCGCGTACGGCGGGCACGGTGAGGCGGGCGCCACCTCGGCGAAGGCGGCGCTGGCTGTCGCGTTGTCGGTTCAGTTGCGGCTGCTCGCGCCGTACCTGCCGTTCGCGACCGAAGAGGTCTGGTCGTGGTGGCAGGAAGGCTCGATCCACCAGACGTCCTGGCCGGTCGCATCGGTTGATGTCGCTGCTGCTGAGCAGGACCCGGCGGTCCTCGATGCTGTCGCGGAGGTGCTCGCGGGTATCCGGGGCGCCAAGTCGACCGCGCAGGTGTCGATGAAGACCGAGGTCTCCAAGGCCGAGGTCAGCGGACCTGCGGCGCGACTGACCCTGGCGGAGCAAGCCGAGGTCGACCTCCGAGCCGCCGGCCGCATCACCGGCGAAATCCTCTGGAGCCCCGACGACTCGGACGCAGTCTCAGTCATCGCAACCCTCTGAGCCGCCCGCCCCACGCCTGACTCAGCCCTGCACCGTTCCCTGGGGGACATCGCGGAGTTGGAGCCGGGTGGTGGTCCGAGTTCACGTAGTTGGTGGCGCCCGCTTCCCCGGAGGCGGGCGCTACTGCTTTCACCGGACCGACTACCCTGCGGCATCACCTTGTCCTGATATGAAACGATCGGCGTAGCCCAAGCCCGACCCCCCGGCGACCCCGTCCGAGCGCCCGCGAGGAGCACCACATGCCCACTCCCCCCACCCCCGCCCCGGACGACCGCCCCACCCACCCAAACACCCCCACAACCCCCAATTCTCCTAAGCAACCACCCACCAAGAAGTCCGCATCCCGAAAGCAGCCGGCCTCCCCGAAGACCGCATCCCCCAAGCAGCCGACTTCCGCGAAGCCCTCCTCACCCAAGCAGCCAGTTACCCCGAAGTCCGCCTCACCCGAGCAGCCGGCCCACCCCACGCCTACACCCCCAGCAACCGCCGCGGCCCCACCCGCAACCGCGAGCACCCCCAGCGCGAGCACCCCTCCCCCGACCTCCACACCACCCAAGCAGCCGGCGACCCTGAAGTCCGCCTCACCCGAGCAGCCGGCCCACCCCACGCCTGCACCCCCAGCAACCGCCGCGGCCCCTCCCGCAACCGCGAACACCCCCAGCGCGAGCACCCCTCCCACGACCTCCACACCACCCAAGCAGCCAGCTACCCCGAAGACCGCCCCACCCGAGCAGCCGGCCAACCCCACGCCTGCACCTCCGGCAACCGCCGCGGCCCCTCCCGCAACCGCGGACACCCCCAGTGCGAGCACCCCTCCCGCGAGCTCCGCACCACCCAAGCAGCCGGCTACCCCGAAGGCCGCCGCACCCGAGCAGCCGGCCAGCCCCACGCCTGCACCTCCGGCAACCGCCGCGGCCCCACCCGCAACCGCGAACACCCCCAGTGCGAGCACCCCTCCCCCGAAGGCCGCGCCGGGTCAGCAGTCGGCTGTGACCGCGCCGACGCTCGCGGGAGGCTCGGCGGCTCCCGTGGCTAGCTCGGGCTCAGCCGGGCAGGGCGACGGTCCCGTGAAGCCGTCTACACTCACCCCCTCCGCCCCCTCCAGCTCCGGCAAGACGGGCGGATCTGCGCCCTCTGGCTCCGGCAAGGCAGATGGATCTGCGGCCTCCAGCGCAGGCAAAGCGGACGGATCTGCGGCCTCTGGCGCAGGCAAGGCGGGCGGCTCGGGGGCCTCCGGCTCGGCGGGTGGTGTGGATGGGGCGTCTGTTGCTGAGACGAAGGTGGAGAAGGGTGCCACGGGTGTGTGGTGGAAGGCGCCGTGGCGGCAGGTTAAAAAGGTGCAGTGGCGGCGGAATCCGTGGGTGACTGTTGGTGGGATTGTGCTGGCTTTGCTCGTGGTGGCAGCTGTCGGGTACTTCGCCGGGCTCGGTCCGATGAGCCGATTGAACACCGCCCGCGGAATCGAGCCGCCCGCGAAGCTGGCCGGGCTCGACCGGGTGACCGACCCGCAGATTCGTGAGCAGCTGAAGCTGGACCAGACCCGCGACGCGCTGAGCCGGATCAACGACGGCAAGCAGGCGACCGTCGAGGCGTACGGGAATCTCGACGGCCAGCGGCTGTTCGTGATGATCGCTCTGCGCGGCAAGGTCGACATCGACAAGACGATCAAGGACTCCGGCGCGACCCCCGACCTGGTCAAGCAGGTCGGCCAGGCCACCTGCGTCGAGTCCAACGCCAGGCTGCCAACCCAGTGCTACCGCGGCTCCAACACCCTCACCGTGATCGCCCAAGCCGCCAACGAGGGCGTCAGCGCCACCGAAGTCGGCCCGCTCGCCGACGAGGCGTTCGCGGCGCTGAAGTAGTCAGCCGAGCAATCCGCTGATCAGGATCATCACCGGGATCGAGACCAACGTGCTCAGCAGTACCGCACTCCGGGCCAGCCGCCGCGCGGTGCGGTACTGGACGGCGTACACGTAGACGTTCTGGGCGGTCGGTAGCGCGGCGAGCAGCACGGGTGCGAGCAACGCGGCGCCTTCGAGGCCGAGCGCCCACCGCCCGATGACGAAGGCCACCACCGGTTGCACGAACGTCTTCAGCACAACAGCCAGTACGGCGTCCCGGTCAAGGCTGATCGAGTCCTTCGCCCCACTGAGGCTCAACCCGTACGCCACCAGCGCGACCGGCACCGCAGCCGCGGCCACCAGGTCAATCGGCCGCATCAGCAACGCCGGCAGGTCGACCCCGACGGCCGCGATGAGCAACCCGAGCAGCGACGCGACGGTCAACGGGTTCCGCAGCGGCCGGGTCAGCAGCGTCCGCAACGGCACACGTCGCCCGCTCCCCTGCCGGTCCCCATCCAGTACTGCGAACGCGACCGGCGCCATCACCAGCAACTGGAACAGCACGATCGGTGCCACCAACGCGCCATCGCCGAGCACGTACACGGCAACCGGCACGCCCAGGTTTCCGGCGTTCACGTACGAAGCAGCCAGTACTCCGATCGTTGCCTCGGCGCGGCTCCGTCGCCAGATCAGCACCGCGATACCGAGATACAAGAGCTGAACCACGAAGATGCCGGCCAGGTTGGTGAGCAGGACCGGCGAGAAGATCGCATGCAGATCGGCCCGGGCGACCGTGGTGAAGAGCAACGCCGGAGTCGCCACGTAGAACGCCAGCCGCGACAGGACCAGCTCGTCCTCGGAGCGCAGTACGCCGAACAACCCGACCAGGTAGCCCAGGATGGCGACCGAGACCAAGGCGACAAAAGCGGCGACGACACCAGACATCGGAGCGGGTCAGACCTTCGGCGGCTTCGTCACTCCGGCGATCGTATCCGAAACCATTCACCCGCAGGTTACTGACGAGCCAGCCGTTCAAGTGGAAAGATTCCACCAAAACCTCACAGGATGGCCGCCATGACACCTCCCGCCAGCCCCACCAGCTCTGCCGCCTCCGTACGCCGTACCCGCGGCGCCCTCGCGCGCCGTACTCGCACCGCACTCTCCGGAGTCACGGCCCTCGTCGCGGTCACCGCGCTGACCGCCGCCCCGGCCACTCCAGCCGTAGCCGAACCCATCCAGAATCCCGCGCAACCGTCGTCCGCCACGCTCCCGCTCGGTGACGCGGATCTGCTCGAGACTCGCACCACCACGACGCTCGCCACGGGCGTCACGCTGACCCGCATCGTCCGCGGCACCGACCCGGCCCCGGCGGACCAGATCAACACCACGACGCGCGGCCCGTGGGTCGTCAACGTGCTCACCATCGACCCGCGCAAGGCGAAGGGCGAGCTCAAGGCGACCTACGGTCCCGACCTCGCCAAGGTCGAGAAGACGACCGACCTGGTCCGCGCCGCGGGTGCCGTCGCCGGCGTGAACGCGTCGTTCTTCACCTTCACCGCCAGCGCGCTCTACCCCGGCGACCCGGTCGGGCTCGGCATCTTCGACGGCAAGCTGCTCAGCGAGCCGCTCACCGACCCGAACGAGGCCAACCTGGTGATCGATGCCAAGCGCAACAAAGCGGTGATGGGTCACCTCCGCTGGACCGGCGCCGTCCGGAACCCGAAGACCGGCGCGACCCTGCCCCTCGAATTCGTCAACCACCCACCGGTGATCCCCGCCGCCTGCGCCACCCTGCCCGAGCAGACGTCCTGCACCGTGCCTGGCGACATCACCCTCTTCACGCCAGAGTTCGCCGCAACCACCCCAGCCGGCGCAGGCATCGAGGTCGTCCTCGACAAGCGTGGCTGCATCGAGCGAGTCGCCGCGACCCGCGGTACCGCCCTCACAGCGGGCCAGACCTCACTGCAGGCAACCGGCAGCGACGCGAACGCCCTGCTCGCCATGGTGTCCCACACCTGCCTGCGCACCGACCTCGCGGTCTCTGACGAATCCGGCGAAAAGGTTGCCCTCCGCAAGGGCCTGTACGGCGTGACCGGCCGCTACCGCCTCACCGCCAACGGCGAGATCGTCGTACCGGCGGGCACCGGCAGCTTCTTCGCCCGCAACCCACGCACGATCGCCGGCACCTCGCGCGACGGCAAGATCACGCTCGCCACCATCGACGGTCGCCAGACCACCAGCGTCGGTACGACGATGGACGAGACGGCCGCGGTCGCCAAGGCACTCGGCCTGCACAACGCGATCAACCTGGACGGCGGCGGCTCGACCGCGATGGCGGTCAACGGCGCCCTGGTCAGCCACCCGAGCGGCGCGGGCGGCGCCGAACGAGCCGTCGGCGACGCAATCGTCTACGTCGACCGCTGACAAACAGAAGCCCAGGCGGCCGGCTACCCGGTCCGCCTGGGCTTCTCCCCAGCTCAGAAGTTGTTGTTGGAGATGTCCTGCCCCAGAGCCACCTGGTCGTAGGTGTTTCCGTCGTTGTCATCCGTGTAGGCGACAGCGACCTCAGCCCACGGCGACACGGCAACCACCATCTGCTCCTGCCGCCCCGCAGTCAGCTGGCTCAACTGCTGGGCCGACAGCTGCGGCGCGTCCGTAGTACCGGTGGAGTTGAATCCGCGGACCCACACGTCGAGGTCGGCAGCCTGCGCTGTCCAGCCGACCACCGTGCGCGCCTGGTCGTCGATGCCCACCGACGGACTCTTGCCCCCGGCAACCACTTCCACCTCCGCGTAGCGAGCCGCTCCCGTCCCGGTGAAGCCGCGGGTCCACGCCCCGGCAGTAGCGGTGTGGTTCGACTCCCACGCGACAGCGAAGTCACCGTTGAAGTTGGCGGCTACTGACGCGTTCGTCTGTGCGCCCGTCACGCTGGCATTCGCCGTACGCCGGGACAGCGTGACCGCGCCGGTCGTCCGGGCCAGACCAACCAGCCCGACGTTGTACGACGTATCGGTGCTGCCGTCATCCCATACGACGATCGCGTCGCCGGAGGCTGACACGGCAACATCCGGGTTGTGGTGCTGGCCCGTCGCCGTCGAGGCAGTCACTTCGTAGGCGCGAGTCGTCGGACCAGTGAACCCCGCGGCCTTGACCGTCGGCTGCGCGCCCGTCTGGATGTCCTCCCAGACCACAGTGAAGGCGACAGCACCGCCGACGGGAGCGCCATCCGGGTCGACTGCCACCCGTGGGTTGATCTGCTGACCATCGGAGCTGGTGTTGGCACTACCGGAGGCAGTGACAGTCCCAGCGGTGTTCACGACGCGGTACGGGACGTTGTAGTAGCCGTTGCCGTCCGGGTCGTCGGCCCACACCACGACGGCGTTGCCCTTGTCGTCCAGTCCGACGTCCGGGTGTAGGTGGCGCCAGTTGGTGACGCCGCTGCCACCGGCCGCGGACAGCTTCGTCTCGTAGAGCGCAGTTCCGTTGCGATACAGCCGCAGAAAGACTTCGCTGTGCGCGTTGTCGGTCGCCGCGGTCGTGTCGCGATCGTCCTCCCACACGACGGCGACGTACCCGTTGCGGTTGGTCGCGATGGCGGGAGCATCCTGGTCGCCGGTCGAGACGCTGTTGGCAGTCGTCCAGACAGGCGTGGCGACAGCGGCATGGGCGGGCGTGGCGATGGTGGCGGTCGCGGCGGTGAACAGCACCCCGAGCGCGGCGGTGAAGAGCTTCTTCTTCATGGCTGGTCCCCTCACACGGCCTGAAGGCCGGGCCGGCCCTCTTCGATCACGAACGACTTCACGGTGCTCACCGCGGCGTCGTGCTCCGACACCTTCGCCACCGCACGGAAGTCCGCGCGCATCTGGGTCGGGCTCACCGTCGTCCGGACGTAGCCGCGGCGGTTGTTGAAGAACTTGAGCCACGGGTTGGTCCCCACATCGGGGATGGTGGTGGCGCCGTCCCCGTCCCCACCAGAGGTGACCGAGCTCGTCACCAGCTCACTGCCGATCACGGCCGAGTTCGCGTTGTTGTAGTCGGCCATCAGGTTGCTCGCCCACGCGCGGTGGACATCTCCAGTGAGCACCACCGGGTTCCGCGTACCGCGACTGACCCAGCCCTGCTGGATCCGGGCCCGTGAGGCGCGGTAGCCGTCCCACGAGTCCATGCTCGCCCCAGACGCGTTGAAGCGCCTGGCGAAGAACACCTGCTGCCCGATGATGTCCCAGGTGCCAGTGTGCTCGGCCAGACCGTTCAGCAGCCAGGTCTCCTGGGTGTTGCCGGGCAGACTGCGAGTGGCGAGGTCGGCGTCCGAGCAGACCTTCCAGCCGTCGCCACAGGCCTGGTCGTTGCGGTACTGCCTGGTGTCGAGCATGTGGAAGGTAGCCAGGTTCCCCCACTGCAGACGCCGGTACAGCGGGATGGAGGCACCGTTGTTGGCCTGCGCCGGCCGCAGCGGCATGTTCTCGTAGTACGCCTTGTAGGCGGCGCTACGCCGAGCAGTCCACTCTGCCGCCGTCAGTACCGGCGTGCTGTCCGCACGGATGTTGCCCGCGTGGTTGTTCTCCACCTCGTGGTCGTCCGGCACCACAATCCACGGCGCTGCCGCGTGCGCCGCCTGCAGATCCGGGTCCGATTTGTACTGCGCATAGCGGCGGCGGTAGTCGGCCAGCGTGGTGATCTCCGTACTGCCCAGGTGCAGTCGCGTCCGGCCCGCAGTGGCCGGGTACTCGTAGATGTAGTCGCCCAGGAACAGGATGACGCCCGGGTTGTCCTCAGCCATCCGGCGGTATGCCGTGTAGTAGCCCTCCTCGTAGTGCGCGCAGGAGGCGAAGGCCATGACCAGGTCGCGGCCGTTGGTACCCGTCGCGGGCGCAGTACGGGTTCGGCCTACGGGTGAGACGTGGCCTTGGGCGCGGAAACGGTAGAAGTAGTCCGAGTCGGGGTTGAGGCCGCTGGCCACCACGTGCACCGAGTGCGCCGCGGCGTACGTCGCAGTGACGGTGCCCGAGGCGACCAGAGTGCTGAAGAGCTCGTTGGTCGACACCTGCCAGTCCACAGCGACATTGGTGTTGGCCATACCGCCCTGACCGTCCGCGTTCAGCGGGGAGGGGGCCAGGCGAGTCCACAGCACGACGCTGCCGGAGTCAGGTTCGCCGGAGGCGACTCCCAGCTGGAACGGGTACGGGACGGCGGCAGTGGCGGTGATGATGCTCGAGCGGGCCGGCAGTGCGGTGGCACCGGCCGCCGCGAGTCCGCCGAGGACAAGAGTTCGACGACTGATGGGTTTCATGGGCCTCACCTTCCGAGGTGCGCATGGCGCGCGGCCCTCCGGACGGATGAAGCAGGCGTTGCCGTCCGGAGAACCTCACGATTGGGGCGGTTCATGCCCATGGTCCCCATAATTTGGTAAATTTCCTACCACTTGTCCTACTGAACAACGGCCCCCTGGACCTGCTTCTTGGCGGCCGGGACCGGATCGAAGGGCTTGCGGTCCTGCTGACACGTGCTGCCGTCAGCGGGGGCTTCGAGCTGCGTCAGGTACGCCGTGATCTTGGCATCGGCGCAGGCGCTCTTGCCGAGCGTGGTGTGTCCCCAGCCCTCGACAGTGACCATCCGCGCGTCGGGGTACAGGTCGGAGTACGGGCGGGTGGCCTGGTACGGCGTGGCCGGGTCGTAGCGGGTGCCGATGACGAGGACCGGTGACTTCACCTTGGTCTGCCACGGGCCAAGGAAGGCGTCGGCGTCGCGGATCGGCAGGAACTCACAGGTCTGGCCGACCCACGCACGCATCCGCCCGAAGTGGGGAGCTGCCTTGTCCGCCGCGTCGGCGTACACCGGGTAGGCGAACGGCCGGCCACTCTGCTTCGCCTCGATGCACGGCTGCAGGACCTCACCGATGGACGTGTACTCCTCCTTGCGCCGGTTCCACTCGACGAGGGCCTCGGGTGCCTTGGCAGCGAGGGCCTTGGCATGCGCCTGCCCACTGGTGGCCAGGTCGGCGTAGAAGTCGGCAAGCGACGGCCAGGCGGCCGGCTCGTACAGGTACTGGAAGGTCAGCGCGACCGCGACCTGGTACGTCACAGTCACCGTGGTTCCGTCCGGCAACGGTACGACGATCGGCTTCGTCTTGAGCTTCTGCAAGGTGCTCTCGACAACAGTCGCCGGGTCACCGAGCTTCGCGAGCGAGCACTGAGCAGCGCCGGCCTTCTTGCACTCCGCCTTGAACTGGGCAAACGTCTCCGCGGCGCCGTCCCCCTGCCGGAGCCGTACGCCGATAGGCCGCCGGTCGCCGTCAGAGCCGGAGTACCAGCCGGTCTCGAGCGTGCCGTCAAGCACGAGCGCGCGGACCTTGGTCGGGAACAGCTTCGCGTAGGTGGCGCCGAGGTACGTGCCGTAGGAGTAGCCGACGTAGCTGAGCTTCTGGTCGCCGACGGCCTGGCGGAGCAGGTCCATGTCCCGGGCAACGTTCGCCGTCGAGAAGTGTGCGAGCCGGTCCGGTGAGGTGGTCAGGCAGCTCAGGGCCAGCTTCAGGTTGGCGCGGGTGAACGACCGCTCCTCGGCCGGCGTGACCGGGTACGGCGGTTGGCCGGCCAGTAGAGCGGCCTCCTCGGCAGCGGTCGGGGCACAGGTCACCGGGTCCGACTTGCCGACGCCGCGCGGGTCGAACCCGAGGATGTCGAACTGCGCGCGCACCTGCGGCGTGTAGGCGACCTGCGCGAACTGCTGGACGAACGGGACGCCAGGACCGCCTGGACCGCCCGGGTTGGTGAACAGCGTGCCGATCCGGCGAGCCGGGTCGCTGGCGGGCAACCGGGTCAGCGCGATCGTGGTGGTGGACCCGCGCGGGCGGTCGTAGTCGGTCGGGACCTCTACAGTCGCGCACTGGAAGGGTTTCAAGGCAGGGTCGTTGCCACAGCTCCCCCAGTTGATCTTCGGTACGACCAGCGTGGCTGCTGCGGCTGTAGTTGTTGCACTTGCTGTTGCTGTTGCTGTTGCTGTTGCCGGTACTACGAGTGCGACGGCCCCCAGGACGGCTGAGACCCGTTTGATGCTTCTGGCACTCACGGCGGCTCTCCTCACATCGACGATTGGACGTCATCGACGCTAGGCGCGGGCGCCCTCGGCCCACGTCCACCACGAGAAGGAGGCCGGCGGTCCGCCTCGCAGCGGATGCCGGCCCCCATCAGGAGTGAGCCCGGCGAGCTGGGCTCGCCGCAGTACGTAGTACAGGGTGTCAGGCGGTCTTCTCGCGGCGCTCGCGCTTGCGCTCGATCTGGTCGCGCGGGATCAGCGTCGGGTTGACGTTCTCCAGCACGACCTCGCCGGTGACGACGACCTTGGCGACGTCCTCGCGGCTCGGCACCTCGTACATGACGTTGAGCAGGACTTCTTCCATGATCGCCCGCAGTCCACGAGCACCGGTGCCGCGCAGCAGCGCCTGGTCCGCGATCGCCTCGACCGCGTCCTCGCTGAACTCCAGCTCGACGTTGTCGATCTCGAACAGCCGCCGGTACTGCTTGACCAGCGCGTTCTTCGGCTCGGACAGGATCTTGATCAGCGCGTCGCGGTCCAGCGGGGAGACCGTGGTGATGACCGGGAGCCGGCCGATGAACTCGGGGATCAGGCCGAACTTGAGCAGGTCCTCCGGCATGACGTCGGAGTACCCGCTGAGCTCCTTGGGCTTCTCCGGTTCGCGCTTGGCGTTGAAGCCGAGCGTCTTCTTGCCGACCCGCTGCTCCACCATGTGGTCCAGCCCGGCGAACGCGCCGCCGACGATGAACAGCACGTTGGTGGTGTCGATCTGGATGAACTCCTGGTGCGGATGCTTGCGGCCACCCTGCGGCGGAACGCTGGCCGTGGTCCCTTCCAGGATCTTCAGCAGCGCCTGCTGGACGCCCTCACCGGACACGTCGCGGGTGATCGACGGGTTCTCGCTCTTGCGGGCGATCTTGTCGACCTCGTCGATGTAGATGATGCCCGTCTCGGCCTTCTTGACGTCGTAGTCGGCCGCCTGGATCAGCTTCAGCAGGATGTTCTCGACGTCCTCGCCGACATACCCCGCCTCGGTCAGTGCGGTGGCGTCGGCGATCGCGAACGGGACGTTCAGCATCCGGGCGAGCGTCTGGGCCAGGTACGTCTTGCCGCAGCCCGTCGGGCCGATCAGCAGGATGTTCGACTTGGCCAGCTCGACCGCCTCGTCCTTCGCGTGCCGGCCGGCGCTCGACGAGCCCTGACCGTCGCGGACCCGCTTGTAGTGGTTGTAGACCGCCACCGCGAGCGCCTTCTTCGCCACGTCCTGTCCGACGACGTAGGCATTGAGGAAGTCGTAGATCTCACGGGGCTTCGGCAGCTCCGTCAGACCGACCTCGGAGCCCTCGTTCAGCTCCTCCTCGATGATCTCGTTGCAGAGATCGATGCACTCGTCGCAGATGTAGACGCCGGGACCGGCGATGAGCTTCTTGACCTGCTTCTGGCTCTTGCCGCAGAACGAGCATTTGAGCAGGTCACCGCCGTCACCTATGCGTGCCACCGGGACAGATCCCTTCTCTGAGCAGTCGAACCGGGCGAGGACTGACCGACCCGGAACTCGCTTCGACGGTACCGCGCCAGGGGCCGAAACGCCGCGCGTACCGCCGCGTTGTGTCTACGCCGGTGGCGAACGCACGGTAGCCCGGCGTTTTCCGGCCCCACTGACAGCACCGCCGAAGCGAAACGGTCCTGGTCAGACGCCGGCCGGAACCGGGGTCTTGAGCGTCTGCAGGATGTCGTCGATCAGGCCGTACTCGATCGCCTGGTCGGCGGTGAGGAACTTGTCCCGCTCGATGTCTCGCGAAACCTCCTCGTGCGACTTGCCGCTGGCCTCGGCGAGCATCTTCTCCAGCAGCGAGCGCAGCCGCAGGATCTCGTTGGCCTGGATCTCGATGTCGCTGGACTGCCCGTAGGTGCCCTCGGTGGCCGGCTGGTGGATGATGATCCGGCTGTTCGGCAGCGCGAGCCGCTTGCCCGGCGTACCGGCGGCCAGCAGCACCGCGGCGGCCGAGGCGGCCTGGCCCAGGCAGACCGTCTGCACGTCCGGCTTGATGTAGCGGATCGTGTCGTAGATCGCGGTCAGCGCCGTGAACGAACCACCGGGCGAGTTGATGTAGATGCTGATGTCACGGTCGGAGTCCATCGCCTGCAGGCACAGCAGCTGCGCCATCACGGCGTTGGCGATCTCGTCGCTGATCGGCGTACCGAGGAAGATGATCCGGTCCTCGAACAGCTTCGTGTACGGATCGATCCGGCGCATGCCGTACGACGTGCGCTCCTCCCACTGCGGGATGAAGTAGTTCATGCTCGTGTCCTTACTTGTCGCGGGGGAGGTCAGGAGTTCGGGCTGCCGCTGCTCAGCTGAGCGGCGCTGGCCACGACGTGGTCGATGAAGCCGTACTCCTTCGCCTGGTCCGCGGTGAACCAGCGGTCCCGGTCGGCGTCGGTCTCGACCTGCTCGAGCGGCTGGCCGGTGTGCTCGGCGATCAGCTTGAACAGCTGCGCCTTGATGTGCAGCGACTGCTGGGCCTGGATCTTGATGTCGGAGGCCGTACCACCCATGCCACCCGACGGCTGGTGCATCATGATCCGCGCGTGCGGCAGGGCGAACCGCTTGTCCTTCGCGCCGGCGCAGAGCAGGAACTGGCCCATCGAGGCGGCCAGGCCCATCCCGACCGTGGCGACGTCGTTGGAGATCCACTGCATGGTGTCGTAGATCGCCATGCCGGAGTCCACCGAGCCACCCGGTGAGTTGATGTACAGCCAGATGTCCTTGTTGGGGTCCTCGGCGTTGAGGAGCAGCATCTGAGCGCAGATCGCGTTCGCGTTGTCGTCGCGAACCTCCGAGCCCAGGAAGATGATCCGGTTGCTCAGCAGGCGCTGGTAGATGTGGTCGTCGAGTCCGCCGGATCCGTTGCCGCCCGCGGCGGTGGGGCTGGCTGCAAATGTCTCGTTCACGAAGCCGACATTACTGGTCCCCGACGACAGACCTAAGGCTGGTAGGCACCTGTTCGCTCACGGCGCACGCCATCTGCCCTCAGCTAACTCAGGAATGGAGGTCTTGAGGCCGGCCGCGGGGTGATGTATCGGCCCCCACCCGTACTCACTCGACGGGCCGGCGCGTCGCGCCCACCCGAACCACTCGGCGGCGGCGCAGCTTGGCGAGGTGAACCCGCGTGGGTCGCGCGGTGATGTATTAGCGCCCACCCGTGGCCAGCGTGCTTGCCGCAGGGACCGCGTCGAGGCTAGGCCGGGCCCGTGCGCCGTGCAGACCAGAACCAGGCGAGCACCAGCAGCGCGGCCGCCACACCCATGACGCCCGCCCGCCCGTTCGCAGTACCGGCCCGACGCCCCAACACTCTGACGTTGGCGGGCCGAGCGACAGGAGGTGTCCGCCCTCGCGGCGGCTCGCGGCGGCTCGCCAAGCGTGCGCGGTGCCGCCGAGGCGGGATACCTCCTGTCGCTCGGCACAGAATCAGCCGCCAACCCACGCATCGGAGGGGTCAAGCGAGACAGCACGCGCTTCGTAGTACCGGGGACAACGACGACGGCCCCGGATCCGGGGGGATCTGGGGCCGTCGGGAGTGGCTGGGGTGGGGTCAGGCCTTGGCGGGCTCTTCCTCGGCCGGGGTGTCGGTGTCGGCTTCGGCGGCCTCCGGGTCGGCGTACGTGCCGTCCGGCTGCAGGGTCTTCAGCTCGACCACGTTGCCGGAGGCGTCGGTGATCTTGGCGTTCTCGACCAGGTGGGCCAGCGCCTTGCCGCGGACGACCTCGGAGACCAGGCTCGGTACCAGGTTGTTCTCGACGGCGTGCTGGGCGAACTGGTCCGGGCTGACGCCGGAGCGCTGCGCGTGCCGGACGATGTGCTCGGTGAGCTCCTGGTCGTTGACGCTCAGCTCCTGCTGCTCGGCAACCAGGTCGAGCACGAACTGGGCCTTGATCGCGTCCTCGGAACGCTTCTTCAGGTCCTCGTCGAACTCTTCCTCGGTCTGCTCCTCACCCTCGAGGAACTGCGCGAACGTCATCCCGGAGTACCCGAGCTGCTGCTCCAGGTTCTCCTTGCGCGCCGCCAGCTCGTCGGTCAGCAGGCCCTCGGGGACCGGCACGTCGACCAGGGTCAGGATCTTCTCGAGTACTGCGTCGCGCGCGTCGCCGGCCTGCTCGAGACGCTTGCCGCGCTCCAGGCGCGCCCGCACGTCCGCCTTCAGCTCCTCGGCGGTGTCGAACTCGGACGCGGTCTGCGCGAAGTCGTCGTCGAACTCCGGCAGCTCCTGCTCCTTGACCGCGGTCACGGTGACCTCGACGTCGACGTCCTCGCCCTTGAGCTCACCGCCGACCAGCTGGGTCACGAAGGTCTTCGACTCGCCGGCGTTCAGGCCGATCACGGCCTCGTCCAGGCCGTCGAGCAGCTGACCGCTGCCGACCTGGTACGACAGGCCGGTGGCCTGCGCCTCCTCGATCTTCTCGCCGTCCTTGGTGGCCGACAGGTCGATCGTGATGAAGTCCTTGTCGGCGACCGCGCGCTCGACCGGGTTCAGCGAACCGAACCGCTGGCGCAGCGCCTCGATCTGCTCGTTCACCTCGTCGTCGCTGATCGCGATGTCCTCGACACCGGCCTCGAGACCCTCCAGGTCCGGCAGGGTGATCTCCGGGCGGACCTCGACCTCGGCGGAGAACTGCAGGCTCTCCTTGTCGTTGAACTCGGTCACGTCGACCTCGGGCCGGCCGATCGCCTTGACCTGGTTGTCCTGAACGGCCTGCGAGTACAGCTTCGGCAGCGCGTCGTTGATCGCCTCTTCGAGCACCGGCCCGCGACCGACCCGCTGGTCGATGACCTGCGGCGGGATCTTGCCCTTGCGGAAGCCCGGTACGACGATCTGGCTGCCAATGCTCTTGTACGCCGCGTCGAGGCTCGGCTTGAGCTCCTCGAACGGCACCTCGACGATGAGCCGGACCTTAGTCGGGCTCACGGACTCGACGGTGCTCTTCACGGTGGCGGTTCTCCTTGGTCGGTGACGTTCACAGCCGTGGCCGGACAGGCCACGCTGCACGGTGCTGCAGGGGTTTGTCGGGGCGACAGGACTCGAACCTGCGGTCTCCTGCTCCCAAAGCAGGCGCGCTAGCCACTACGCTACGCCCCGCAGTGACCGCACGAGTCTAGTGGACGCGGACCAGTGCTCGCGCCCCCACCCCCTCCCGGCATCCAGTTTGAGACCTGGCCCGGCGGTGTGGAATCATGTCCCCGCCCACCCAAACAGGGCACCGCGGGTGTAGCTCAATGGTAGAGCCCCAGTCTTCCAAACTGGCTACGCGAGTTCGATTCTCGTCACCCGCTCCAACGGCAAAGGCCCAGGTCAGAGGCAACATCCTCCAGCCTGGGCCTTTCGCTTGCGTGAACCGCTCCCCCGCCCCGGGCAATTAGCCGGTCACCCCCGGCCGCATCATCGTCGTCATCGGGCTTACTCGCCCGTGCGACCACCTCGTTCCCCCCGGCCCGCGATCTCCCGAGCCCGCTCGTCAGCGTTGTGCCAATAGCTGAGAGCTGCCCGCATTGTCGACTGCCCATCCGCTGAATCAGGTCCTTGGTCGAGCGCCACTCATCGCAGCAGGGTGGCTACCCTCTCCGCTTTGAATAGCATCTGGCTATGTCGCGTGGGAATGAGCGGACCTCGGAAGATCGTCAGTCACTCGACGGCTTCTCTGCGCGTCTCGACGCCATGGTTGAAGAGCGCCTCGCCGAGTATCGGCGTACCAACGTCTACGTCTTCGACATGTTCATCGACGCCGACGACGATTCGACAGATGAGCCGCCCAACCTGTGGGTTGCACGCGACCACTACACCGGTGAACTGATCCAGCGGCTGACAGGGCCCGAGCTGGACGTCTTCTACGCCGAGCACAACGATTGGGTCGAATACAGCGGACTGGTCGACGAATTGCAGGACCGACTCAAAGAAGAGCCGTAGCAAAACGTCAAGGCACCGGGCTGACGAACGAAGCGCGCACCATGCGGCGGGCTCTCTGCGACTTGGCTCCTGTGGATCAAGATCGCGCCCTCGGCGCGCCACCACCCGCATCAAGAGCGCCTCAGGTGCCCTATCAGGCACTGACCATCAGCGCGAGGTGGTGAAGCCCTCGGACAGATCCAGGGGAAAGGGCGAGCCGGGGCAGTCTGGAGTCCATCCGTGTTCAAGGCCTAGCCGAATGGCGCGAGCAACGTCGGACGGCAGGACTGCTTTGGGCATCGCACACACCCAATTGCTGGGATGCGGGTGGTTCGTCTTGACGACCAGCACCGATCCTGGCTGATCGGCCCGCTCGACCGCATAAGTGCAGGGTGACCAGGCGAGGCCCTGGCCGTAGGTTGGCCGCCTGCGCAGCCGCCAGCGGTACGCAGCACCGTCGACCACGATCTCCCGGGAACCTTTCCGGCCCAACGCCATACGCCCCTCCGCACCGCCTGATCTACACGTCCATCGTCTCAGCTGTCCCCGGAACCTTCAGGACGTGTGCCCTCCACGTGCCCCTAACGGTCGGTCGATCCTGGTCACTCACGGGGTCCAGCGCGCATGAACTTCACGCGTCGAGATCTCGTCCGAGCACGCCGTCGGCCGCCCTTCCAAACTGCCCGCTGGACATTCGGGTTCGTAGGGCGCTGGTTCTCGTTCTGGTGACTCGTGCCTGTGCCGCACGTCCACGGGCCACCGCAAAGTGAGTGGAAAGCGAGTGGAAAGTGGGGGTGGTTAGCGTCGGGGGGTCTGGATGGCGGCTTGGCGGAGGGAGATTTGGTGCGGCTCATCGGGAGCAGGTTGAAGTCGGTGTTCGGGGTGTTGGTGCTGGCGGCCGCGTTGCTGGTGAC
Organism: Kribbella sp. NPDC023855; assembly: GCF_040639475.1. Lineage (NCBI taxonomy): Bacteria > Bacillati > Actinomycetota > Actinomycetes > Propionibacteriales > Kribbellaceae > Kribbella > Kribbella sp. NPDC023855. Next base: position 145,063 of record NZ_JBFAAA010000005.1, on the reverse strand, counting down.
TGTGGGGATCACTCAGTGCGAGTAGCTACTAGGGTGCTGCAGGGTGTGGGGTGCGGGCGGGGAGCGGCAGAGCGTAGGCAGAGTGGTTGTCGGCGGGCTTTGTCTTGCTGCGGCTGGACTGCTCGTGTTTGTGGGGTTCTTTCTTCCTACGCATGACTATGCGGGGCTCGGGGATCCTGTTCTCGACAGGATCGTGTCTGACGATGCGCGTGATGCGACGGCGGTGCTGGCGGTGGCGTCGGTGGTTTTCGCCGGTACTGCGATGACGGTGATCAGGTCGTGCAAGTCCGCCATCGCGTGTGCTGTGGTTCTTGCGCTCGGCGTGCTCAATCTTGTCCGGGTCGCGCAGTACTACTGACGAACCGCGCTCACGCCTTCGGGCAGATAGCCTCCGGGGATGACGTTGAGGGCCAGCCGGCTGATGACATCAACGTTCCTGGTCCGCGACGGACAGGTCCTACTGCTCTACCGGAAGGGTTCGCGCGCGATCGACGACTCTTGGGTGGGTGTTGGTGGCCACCTCGCAGGCGCCGAGATCGAGGACCCCACGGCCGGAGTCCTTCGGGAACTGGAGGAGGAGATCGGTGTGGTCCCTAACCAGTTCTCTGACCTTGCCCTGCGGTACGTGGCTCTGCGAGACACCGGGACCGAGCTTCGCCAGACCTACTACTTCACCGCCACCCTTCGGCCCGACGTACTGGTTCCAGCAGAGTGCGCCGAGGGTGATCTCCGGTGGTTCGATCTGACGTTGGACCCCACGGACCTGGAGATGCCGCCGACCGCCCGCCTCGCTTTCGCCCACTGGCTGAGGGACGGCCGCCATGACGCAGTACTGCGGTTCATCCTGCTCGCCGCAGATGGTCAGCGGATCGGCCCGTCCTGACGACCGACCGCGGGGCTTCCCATGACCTGGGCGGCTGCGAGCATCGGGGATATGAGTTTCAGGTCGCCGGTCCTGCGCGCAATCACCGAGGACGGCGGGCGGTGGGACGATCCGTCCGAGGATCTGCTGTTCGATCTTTTGCTGGACATCGAGAACGGGTCGGGGAGCTTCCTGATCGTCGAGCGGACCAGTGATCCGCATAAGCAGACCTACGCGCAGGCAGCACGGCGCGACGACGGGTCGTACGTCGTCGAACACCGCGAAGGCAGCGCCGAGCGCCACTACGGCACCGAGGTCGCCGACATGCGCACTGCCCACAAACTCCTGACCGGATGGGCATTCGACCTCCCCGCTTGGGACGACGAAGTGCAGTGGACGCCGGTACGCCTCTGACGCGAGAGCTGGAACCCAGACTCATCGAGAGGTGGCCTGAGCTCGCTCGCCAGCTCAGAGACGCGCTCAGTCGCGATGGCGAGGGTCTCTTGGCGAGTCAGGTGGACGAGCTGCGCATTCTCGAGATGTGTACCTGTGGTGGCGACTCCTGTCAGAGCTTCTACACAGCACCAATACCAGCGGGCGGATACCCGCCGGATCAGCACCGGAACTGGTACCCGGGCGACGGCCGACCGGGATGAGACGGCCAACTGATCCTCGATGTTGTCGATGAGCGCATCACCTTCGTCGAGGTCCTTGACCGCCCGCCGCTCGATTGACCCGGCGACGTCCGACTGAAGCGACCCGAAATCGGTGGCGCGCGCTGGGAGACTCGTGGTGTGGCGGACGTGTATGTGTTCGAGATTGAGGACATCGACTCTGACTGGTGGGTGTCCGAGGTCGCTGTGGTGGCTGAGAGTCGCCAGGAGGCGTATCGGCGGCTTCGGGATGCCGGATTGCACAAGAAGCAGGTTGGGAACGCAGGTAGGCCGGTGCGGGTAGAAGCGGTCGGCGGGTGGGCGTTGCTGGCGGACGATTCGGGGGCGGTGGTTCAGCGGCAGGGGGACTGTGACGGCTGGGGGCCGTGGGAGCGGGTGGGGGCGGGGGTGTCGCTCGACTGGCGGGGCAGTGGGGAGGGCCGGTTGGGGCGTTCTCGGCGGTGAGGGGTGGCGTTAGCGGTAGCGCTGGATTTTGGTAAGCGCTTCCGCTACTGGGGGGTCGAGGTTAGAGTGCCGCGCTTAAGGGAAGGCGGTGGTTGGCCGTCTGAGGGGGTTTTGGATGTTGTTGCGGTCGAAGTTGGTTGCTGTTGTTTGTGCGGTGGTCTTGGTGCCGGTGGTTGCGGTGCAGGTGATGGCGGCTGATCCGCCTCCGCACCTGGGTGAGGGGGTGGCGGTCGGCGCCAGGGCTGTGGCTGATCCCGCGGTTCGGATCCGGCAGGCGACCAGCTCGTACTACGTGACGTCGTACGGGCAGCCGGATGAGGTCTCGCCGGAGCCGTGGGAGATCCTCAGCGCCACCAACGGCGCGGTGGTCCGGACGGTTCCGCGGGTGGGGGACGAGGCGCCGGCCTTGGTGGGTAAGTACGTGGTTACGCCAGCGGCTGATCAGGTCGCTTTTCGGGATGTTGCTACCGACGTGGTCAGTCAGGTCGCCGTCCCGGCAGGGGCTACCTACCAAGGCGCCTATGCCGGTGGGATTCTGCTGGCTCGCGCGGGTGACAGTTCGTTTGCGCTGCGGTCTGTCGACAACACCGAGAAGCCGGTGACTGGCGTGGTGTTCGGCGATCCGGTCATTCTTGACAGCACCGCCAGCGCGATTCTGATCGGCGTCGGCGGCCACCTCTACGTGGTGGACACAGCGACCGGTACTGCGGCCGCGGTGGCGACGCTGACCGCGAACCCGGGCTGGGCGGCACTCACGCCCAACCGAGTGCTTTGGCAGACCGGTGCGACCACCGACTCCAGGACGGTTGGCTGGAAGCAAGGGGCGACGACCGGGTCGGTGGTGGTGCCCTCTGGGCAGCCGCTGCTCACGGTTGGCGACGACCTCGCAGTACGCGTGCCTGAGTCCAAGCAGTTGACCAAGATCGCGGTCAACGGCGGTGCTGTCACCCCCAACTTCGTCACGGGCGTCCATGACGCAGCGGACCTCGGCAACGGGCGTCTGCTGGTCAGTGCGCAGAGCAAGATCGCCAGTGTCGGTGCGGACGGCGTACTGACGACGGTCAAGGCCACGCCCGCCTTCGCGGCTCAGGTCAGCGGTGTAGGGATGTCAGGCGCCCGTGTGGTGACGGCGGACTACCAGCCCGACCACGGCGTCTACGAGACAACCACCAACGGCACAACCTGGTCCTCACTGAGCGCCAGCAACTCCACCAAGCCGCTGCAAGTGGAAGGAACCACCCTGGTGACCTACCAGGGCGGCACTGCCCGAGTGCGCGGCTCTGGAGGCGACCTGACCTTCCCAGCGACCGACGAGGTGGTCCTGGGCAAGGGCGGCAAGCTGGTCTCGCACCGTACGCCGGATGCCGCCACCGCCGCGGTGTACGACGTCGCAACCAAGACGAAGCTGGCCGACTACGCAGTGCCCTTCGCCCTGGCCGACAGCTCGGTCTGGAAGGTCACTGAGCTCGGGGTGCTCACCGGCAAGGACCTCAGCACTCAAGCGACCAAGACGATCGCAGTGGCCAGCGGCTGCACGGTCGCCAACGACAGGGTCAACGGTCGCTGGGCTCTCCTCACTGGCTGCGCCGGCGGCAACCAGGTAGTCGACATCAAGGGTCCCGAGGCGCCCCGCAACCTGGCAGTCGGTGCAGACGCCCAACTGGGCAACGGATTCGTTGTACAGAGCGCAGTAGGTGAGAACGGCGTCAAGGAGCTGCTGGTCACGGACCTCAACGACCAGGGCTTCGGTCAGCGCCGCTACGGACCGATCGACGGCCGGCTGCAGGCCGCCGGCTTCAGAACAGACGGCGCTGGTGGCGCCAAACTCATCTACGCCGACACGGACGCCCGCCCGCGCATCGTCAGCCTCACCTGGCTGGCAGCCGACCCGCAGCAGCGGCCCGACACCACTGCGCCTGTGCTGACCAGTGCGAGTGCCGGCGAGCGGCTGCGGGACAACACGAGCCTGTCGTTCGAGTGGGCGTTCACGGACCCGCAGGACCCCAACGCTCCGGCGACCGGGGTGCAGTCCTACGACCTCCGCATCCAGCAGCGGCCGAACCGCACTTCGCCGTACGGCGCCTGGAACGAGGTGCCGGGCTGGCAGGGAATCAGGACGACAGGCGCCAGCTACTCGGCGGCCCCCGGCACCGACACCTGCTGGCAGGTTCGCGCTCGCGACTACGCCGGCAACCTGAGCACCTGGAGTACGTCGTACTGCAGCGAGGTCGACGGTGTCGCACCGGTGGCCGTCACGCTGAGGATCAGCGACCGGGTCTTCCTCGGTACGCCGGCCTCGGTCCGCTGGGCGTACAAGGACGAGACCTCGGTCGCGACGTACGACGTCGTCTACAAGATCGCGCCGGCCGGATCTGCTTTCGGCAAGTGGATGTACCCAGAGGCCTGGCAGAACACCCAGCTCACGTCCATCTCGTGGGCGCCACGGCTGGGCCTGGACGAGTGCTTCATGATCCGCGCCCGCGACGTCCTGGGGAACGTGTCCGCCTGGTCGCCACAGCTGTGCTCAATGGCGCCGCAGGACGACCGGGCCCTGGTGTCCGCCGGCACGGTCACCCGGGCGACCAGCACGCTCGCGTTCCAGGGCACCACCTCGGTCCTCAAGGCGAGCGGCGCCTACCTGACCAAGACCGGTGAGGCGGGCCTGCGGATCGCGCTCGTCACGATCAACGGCCCCGGCCAGGGCAAGGTCGACGTCTACCACGCCAACATCAAGATCGGCACGGTCTCGCTGGCGGCGACCACTACCGCGCGCAAGGTGACCTACCTGCCGATCACCCCGTTCCGCTCCGGCGCCGTCAAGATCGTCTCGACCTCCACGGCCCCGGCCGTCATCGACGGTGTGGCGTTCCTGAGGATCTGATCTATAACGGAACGTAATCAGAGTGAGCCCCGTCACCGCCCGGTGGCGGGGCTTGCTCATTGCAACAAGTGGTAATTCGGCACCGCGGGCCGGAATTGCCAGGACAAGCGCTTACCGCCTAGGCGATACTGGAAAGTGCGCCGTTTTCCGGTCGCGCAGACACGTCCTGACCATTCCGTGCCGAGCATGTTGGGAAGTGCGCCCCTCCAGATGCCCTCCGAGCAACCTGTCCAAGCGCCGTCCATCGCAGCCCCTTCCACCCGTCTCACTCCCCGGCGGAGCCAGAATCTCTGGCGACTCCGCCCCTACCTCCGCCCCCACAAGTGGCGCCTGCTGCTGATGTTCAGCACGGCGATCCTGGGCGTAGGCGTCAGCCTCTCCGTCCCGCTGGTCACCCGGGCGATCATCGACGGCCCGGTCACCCGCCGCGAGATCGACCTCCTCCTCCCCCTCGGCCTGCTGGCCCTCGGCCTGAGCATCGGCGAGGTCCTGCTGGTCTGGGTCCGCCGGTGGGCCCAGTCCCGCACCGTCAGCGACCTCGAGGCCGCGCTCCGCAACGACCTGTACATCCGGCTGCAGTCCCTCCCGGCGGAGTTCCACAGCCGCTGGCAGAGCGGCCAACTCCTGTCCCGGGTCACCACTGACCTGTCCACCATCCGCCGGTTCATGGGCTTCGGCCTGTTGTTCCTGGTGATCAACACCCTGCAACTGGTGGTCGTCACGTTCCTGCTGCTGCGGCTGTACTGGCCGCTCGGCATCGTCGTCCTGGTCGCCGCCGCGCCGATCATCGTCGTGTCGCTGAAGTTCGAGAAGAAGTACCTGGCGATCTCCCGCCGGGTGCAGGACCAGCAGGGCGACCTGGCCACCCGGATCGAGGAGTCGGCCGTCGGCTTCCGGGTGATCAAGGCGTTCGGCCGCCGTGAGCACGTCAAGAAGCAGTTCGACGACGGCGCCGTCAAGCTCTACGAGACGTCGGTCGACAAGGTCCGGCTGGCGTCGCGGTTCTGGACCTTCCTGGAGGTGATCCCGAACCTGACGCTGGTGATCGTGCTGCTGCTCGGCGCGCTCGCCGTCGGCCGGGACGCCATCACGCTGGGCACCCTGGTCGCCTTCATCACCTTGATGCTGTCGCTGATCTGGCCGGTCGAGTCGCTCGGCACCATCCTGGCGATGGCGCAGGAGGCGATGACGTCGGCGGACCGGATCAGCGAGATCCTGGACACCCGGTCCACCATCACCGACGGTCCCGACGAGCTGGTGAACCCGCGCGGCCACCTGGTCTTCGAGAACGTCAGCTTCCGGTACGGTCCGGACTCCGCCGACGTCCTGCACGACATCAACCTCGACCTGGCCCCCGGTACGACGCTCGCCCTGGTCGGCGCCACCGGTTCGGGCAAGACCACCCTGACCGCCCTGGTCCCCCGCCTGTACGACGTCACCGGCGGCCGGATCCTGATCGACGGGCACGACGTCCGCGACCTCACCCTGCGGTCACTGCGCAGCGCGGTCGCGTCGGCGTTCGACGACCCGACCCTGTTCTCGATGAGCGCCCGCGAGAACATCACCCTCGGCCGGCCCGACGCGACCGACGCCGACGTCCAGCAGGCCCTGGAGATCGCCCAGGCGACCTTCGCCAACGACCTGCCCTGGGGTCTGGAGACCCGGGTCGGCGAGCAAGGCATGTCGCTAAGTGGTGGCCAACGGCAACGACTCGCGCTGGCCCGCGCAGTACTGGCCAGGCCTGCGGTGCTGGTGCTCGACGACACGTTGTCGGCGCTCGACGTACACACCGAGGCGCTGGTCGAGGAGGCGTTGCGGAACGTGCTCGCGGCAACGACCGGCATCGTCGTCGCCCACCGCGCTTCGACGGTGATGCTGGCCGACCAGGTCGCGCTGCTCGAGGGCGGCACGATCACGCACGTCGGTACGCATGCCGAGTTGCTGGCGAACGTACCGGCGTACCGGACGTTGCTGGCGGCGGAAGAGGAGGAGGTGCACGCATGACGACCACTCAGCACACACCTCAACCTGCGGAACAGCCGCCGGCCGAGGAGTCCTGGCGCGGTTACGCGGAGGACGATCCGGACAGGGAGTTGTCGAAGGCAACCACCCTGCGGCTCAAGACGCAGTCGCGCAAACTGCTCGGCGAGCTGCTCCGGCCGTACAAGAAGATGATCTGGCTGCTGGTCGCAATCGTCGTGGTCGAGAACGGCGCCCGGCTCGCGGTGCCGTACCTGGTCCACCTCGGCATCGACAAGGGCATCCCGCCGATCCTGGCCGGGAAGGGCACCTCGACGCTGGTCGAGATCGTCCTGGTGGTGTTCGCGATGGCGATCCTGCAGGCCGTCATGCGGCAGATCTTCCTGATGCGGTCCGGGCGGCTCGGCCAGACCATCCTGCTCGGCCTGCGCCGGCGGGTGTTCGACCACTTCCAGCGACTCAGCCCGTCGTTCCACGACAAGTACACCTCGGGCCGGGTGATCTCCCGGCTGACCTCCGACGTGGACGTCATCGACGAGATGCTGGAGACCGGGTTCGACGGTCTGGTGACCGCGATCCTGACCCTCGTCGGTACTGCGATCCTGCTGCTCACCCTCGACGTCCGGCTCGGCCTGCTCGCCCTGCTGTCGTTCCCGGCGCTGTTCCTGCTGACGGCCTGGTTCCGGAAGCGCTCGTCGATCGTCTACCGGCGGACCCGCGAGGCCGTCGTCCTGGTGATCGTCCACTTCGTCGAGTCGATGACCGGTATCCGCGCCGTCCAGGCGTTCCGCCGGGAGCCGCGCAACGAGGAGATCTTCTACGGCGTCAACGACAAGTACCGCGAGGCGAACCTCGAGGCGTTCCGGATCAACGCGATCTTCATGCCGTCGATCAAGGGCGTCGGCAACATCACCATCGTCGCGATCCTCGCCTACGGCGGGTACCAGGCGTACCACGGCCACGTCACGGTCGGGGTGCTGACCGCGTTCCTGCTCTACCTGCGGCAGTTCTTCGAGCCGCTGCAGGACATCTCGCAGTTCTACAACACCTTCCTGTCCGCGAGTGCCGCGTTGGAGAAGCTGTCCGGCGTACTCAACGAGAAGCCCGACGTCGCCGAGCCGGTGAAGCCTGCCAAGCCGCCGGCTCACACCCGTGGGCATCTGGAACTGCGCGATGTGCGGTTCCAGTACGTCGACGGGGTGCCGGTGCTGCCCGGGCTCGATCTCGACGTACCGGCCGGGCAGACGCTCGCGCTGGTCGGTACGACGGGTGCGGGCAAGACCACGATCGCCAAGCTGGTGGCGAGGTTCTACGACCCGACCGGCGGACACGTGCTGCTGGACGGGATAGATCTGCGCGACCTGACCGAGGACGATCTGCGCGAGCGGGTGGTGATGGTGACCCAGGAGAACTTCCTGTTCACCGGCTCGGTCGCCGACAACATCCGGTTCGGCAAGCCGGGCGCGACGATGGACGAGATCGTCGAGGCGGCCAAGGTGATCGGCGCGCACGACTTCATCACGGCGCTGCCCGAGGGCTACGAGACACCGGTCGCCAAGCGCGGCAGCCGGCTGTCGGCGGGCCAGCGGCAACTGGTCGCGTTCGCCCGGGCGTTCCTGGCGGATCCGGCGGTACTGATCCTGGACGAGGCGACCTCCAGCCTCGACATCCCCAGCGAGCGGCTGATCCAGCGCGCGCTGCGCACCATCCTCGACGACCGCACCGCGATCGTCATCGCCCACCGGCTGTCCACGGTGGAAACCGCCGACCGAGTCATCGTCCTCGAACACGGCCGCATCATCGAGGACGGCGCGCCCTCCACCCTCATCACCACCGGCGGCAACTACGCCAACCTCCACCAAGCCTGGGAAGACTCCCTCGCCTGATTCGTCCCACAACCGCCCCGCACCTGCCTCAGGTGCGGGGCGGTTTCTCATGGGATGAGGAGGACTTTGCCGGTGGTGGTTCGGGATTGGAGGGCGGTGTGGGCGGCTAAGGCTTCGGCTAGGGGGTAGGTGGCGCCTAGGTGGGGTTTTAGGGTGCCGGTGGTTACGGCGGTGAAGAGGGTGGTGGCTCGGGTGTGGAGGTCTTTGGGGGTGGCTACGAAGTGGCGGAGGGTGGGGCGGGTGATGGTCAGGGAGCCGGCTGGGCCTAGGCGGGAGAGGTCGAAGGGTGGGACTGGGCCGCTGGATTGGCCGTAGAGGACCAGGGTGCCGCGAGGTCTTAACGAACGCAGGGAATCTTCGAAGGTGGCGCGGCCTACGCTGTCGTAGACGGCTGCGGCTCGTCCGGCTGCCAGGTCGGCGAAGTCTTTGTAGCCGACTGCGTGGTCGGCGCCGGCGTCCAACGACAGCGCGGCCTTCGCGGGGCTGGAGACCGTGGTGATGACCTCGGCTCCGGCGGCCTTCGCCAGTTGGGTCAGGAGCAAGCCGACTCCGCCCGCTCCAGCATGGATGACGACCAGGTCGCCAGGCTGTACGGCGTACGAGTCAGTGATCAGGTACTGCGCGGTCAGCCCCTGCAGCAGGATCGTGGCGGCCAGTTCGTGGCTGACCGAATCCGGGATCGGGATCACCTTCCAGGCCGGCGCGACCACCTCATCGGCGTACGACGACTGCACGCCCTGCCAGCAGACGCGTTGACCGATGCGCAGCTCGGTGACATCCGGGGCGACCTCCGTGATCCTCCCGCTACCCTCACCGCCAGGCACGTACGGGAACTCCCGCGGATACACACCAGTCCGCTCCTGGATGTCGAGATAGTTCACCCCGATCGCCGCCACCTCGATCCGCACTTCCCCTTGCTGCAAAGGGATCGATGGCAGTTCGACCAGCCGCAGAATATCCCGGTCGACCGCCTTGACGACCCTCACCGGTGGAACTCCTCGACAACTCGCCGGACCCGCTCCCCCGCCGCGAAGTCGGCGAGGTCATGCGGATGCTCGCCCCGAACAGCCTCAGCAAACAGCGACAACCGCGTCACCTCGGAGCCCTGCTCCCCAGTCTGCTCGACCAGCCGCCAATCGTTGCCCTCGGCCACAAAGAGATCGCGCCAGGCCGACAACCGACAAGACTGCCTGGACCCGCGCAGGATCCACTCATAGGTCTCCGGCCCCGCAGCACCGACGATCCCGGTCAACTGCACCGGTACGTCGCCCGCCTTCAGCAACCCGTACGCCGCCGCCTCGCTCGCCGCACCGCGATGCAGCAACTCGACGTGCTGAGCCTCCAGCGGCCCAACCAGCCGATCGGTCAGGTAGGCGAAGTGCGAGAACACCTCCCGCACAAAACCACCCTGCTCCCGCCCAGCCACCCAGGTCGCGTCAGCCTGAAAGCCCCGCGGCCAGACCGGGAAGGCCAGCCGGATCTCCACCCCGAGCACGTCACCGACACGCCCGTCCGCGATCGCCTCCTCGACGTACCGCGTCGACAGCCGGTCCGACAACGAGAAGTTCACCGCCGCGGCCCGACCTGACGAGGCGGCAGCCGCCAGCATCGCCGCCGCGTCAGCATCGGACACAGCCAGCGGCTTCTCACAGAACACCGCCTGCCCCGCCTCGAACGCCGGTACTGCGAACGCCGCGTGCGTGGCCGGCGGCGTCGCGATGTAGACCGCGTCGACGTCCTCGGCGCCGATCACGTCGCTCGCCGTCGTACTGAACGCGACCTCGGGGTGCTGGGCCTGCAGCTCGTTCACCGTGCTGGGCGCGAGGTCGACCGCGTGAGTGACGGTGAAGTCGGGGTGCTCCAAGGCGGTGGTGAGCAGGTGCCGGCCCATGGCGCCGAGACCGACGATGCCCAGGCGGATCGGTGGTGTGGTCATGGCCACCAGTCTGGCGTGGCCAACATCATCCAGTCCATCTACTCTTTACGCATGAAACCGTTAAGCCATGACTTCATGGACGACCTGCGCAGACTCCGCGTCCTGCGCGAGTTCCGCGAGCGTGGCACGGTGACTGCCACAGCGGAGGCGCTGCACCTGACGCCCTCCGCGGTGTCCCAGCAACTCGCGGGCCTCGCACACGACCTCGGCTTCCCCATCACCCGCAAGGACGGCCGCCGGATCGTGCTGACGCCGCGTGGCGAGGCGCTGCTCAGCCATGCGGATGCGGTCTTCGCCCAGCTCGAGCACGCGCGGCACGACCTGCAGACATTCGACGAGACCCTGCGCGGGACGGTCCGCATCGGCGCCTTCTCGACAGCTTTGGCGGGTTTGTTGCCCACGGCCCTGGACAGGCTGACCGCTGACTACCCCGACCTGGTCGTCTCTATCCGCCAGAGCGAGCCGCCAGAACTCTTCGACCAACTGGATGCCGGCCGTCTGGACATCGCGATTGCAGTGGCGTTCGGCGGCTCTCCGACGGTTGGCGATCCGCGCTATCACCGGGTCGAACTGGGGGCCGACGTATTGGACGTCGCAGTACCGGCTGGTCATCCACACGCCGCTGACGCGAGCATCGACCTCCGGGACCTTGCGACAGACTCATGGATCACCGGCTCCCCCGGCGGTTGCTGTGCTTCCATCACGGCTACCGCTTGCGCCGCCGCCGGCTTCACCCCCGACATCCGGCATCACGTCGACGACTGGCTGGCCGTCACCCAACTAGTTGCCCACGGCCACGGAGTGGCTCTCCTCCCCCGGCTGGCGCAGCAAAACCTCCCAGCCGGCCTCATCGTCCGCCCGGTAGCCAACCAACAACCGTGCCGCCACCTCTTCGCCGCAGTACAGGAAGGCGCCCAAGGTTCACCACTTCTTCAGGCGGTCCTCACTCACTTGCAAACAAGGTAGACCCGTCCGCCCCGGTGAGGAGCTGAGCGACGCGGCCGACGGGTTCGTGATCGCCGACGCGGTCCGGTTCCGCCGCCAGCTGTAGAACTGTCGGCGGCCATCGCTACCTTGACTTCATGTTGACTGCGTTGGCTATCGAGAACTATCGGTCGTTGTTGCGGCTGGTGGTGCCGTTGCGGCGGCTCAATGTGGTGACCGGGGCCAACGGGACTGGGAAGTCGAGCTTGTACCGCGCTCTGCGGTTGCTGGCTGATGCCTCGCGCAACGGGGCTGTGGCCGCCTTGGCCCGGGAGGGTGGGTTGCCGTCGACCTTGTGGGCCGGGCCGGAGAACGTGTCGAAAGCCGTACGGCGGGGCGAGCAGCCGATCCAGGGGACGGTGCGGACGAAGGCGGTCAGCCTGCGGATGGGGTTCGCGTCCGACGACTACGGCTACGCGATGGACTTCGGGCTGCCACAACCGCCAGCGGGGGCGTTCGCGCTCGACCCGGAGATCAAGCGGGAAGTGTTGTGGGCCGGGCCGTTCTTCCGGCCGGCCGCGTTGCTGATGGACCGTCGGGCGGGCGGCGTGCGGATTCGCGGCGACGACGGCGAGTGGGAAGACGGCGGCCATGCGCTGCAGCCCTTCGACAGCATGCTCAGCGAGTTCGCCGACCCACGCCGTGCGCCGGAGTTGCTCAGTGTGCGTGAGCGGATCCGATCATGGCGGTTCTACGATCACCTGCGCACCGATGCCGACGCGCCCGCGCGCCAGGTCCAGGTCGGCACTCGGACGACCGTGCTGGACCCCGACGGCGCCTCGGTGGCCGCTGCCCTACAGACGATCCGTGAGATCGGTCCGCGCGGCGGGCTCGACGAAGCCATCGACAACGCGTTCCCCGGGAGTCGGCTGGAGGTGCGGAGCGAGGCCGGGCGGTTCGAGCTGGCATTCCATCAGCACGGCCTGCTGCGCCCGCTGTCGGGGGCGGAGCTCTCCGACGGGACGCTCCGCTACCTGCTCTGGGTGGCCGCGCTGCTGACGCCGAGGCCGCCGACACTTCTCGTCCTCAACGAGCCCGAGACCAGCCTCCACCCCGACCTGTTGCCCGCCTTGGCGAATCTCGTCGTCACCGCGGCCCGCAGTACTCAGGTCATCGTCGTCACGCACTCCCGCCCGTTCCTCGCCGCCCTGCAAGCCGGATCGGACGAGACCAAGGTGGACCTGCAGACCCTCGAACTGGTGAAGGAGTTCGGCCAGACGACTATCGCGGGTCAGGGCCCTCTGGACGAGCCGGCGTGGAAGTGGCCGTCGCGCTGACCTCGTCCTTGACGCTTTCGAACCGGACCAGGACCAGCGCGCCGATCGCGGTCAGCACGAAGCCACCCAGCGCACCGGCGTACCAGCCGGAGCGGACGGCGTCGTCGAGGACCAGTACGCCGACCGCGGCCGGCGTGATGGTCTGCAGAGCGATCATCGGAGTCGTTGCCAGCGTCACCGAACCGCGTTGCAGAGCGAGTGAGTAGAGGACGAACGCGAGCGCGCCCGAGATGGGCAGCGTGTACGTCGTCGGGCTGGCGAGCAGTTCGCCGATCGAGCCGTCCTCGAGCAACCTGGCCGAGATCGCGACACCGGCGTACCCGAGTCCGGCGAGCAGACCGAGAAGAGCGGTCGCCGTGCCATGTTGTGAACGGCTCGCGAGACCACCCAGTACTGCGATGCAGACCAGCCCGACGATCAGGCCGACCGTCAGTCCGTGATGACGTGCGCTTTCGCCCGCGTGACCGGCCGATACCGCGAGCAGGCCGAGCCCGACGCAGACGCCGACTACGGCCGACCACTCGATGGCACTCAGTTGGTCGCTCATCAGCCGCGTCGCGAGCAACGCGGTGACGACCAGACTCGCCGCGATCCCCGCCTGGGCCAGGTAGAGCGGCAGGAGTCGCAAGGCGACGAAGTGCAGCCCGAAGCCGACCAGGTTGAGCACCAGCGCGCCCAGGAAAGCGGGCTGCCGCAACAAGGCGACGACGAAACCGGCGAGCCGGCGCGGGTCGAGCTCCGAACTGGTCGGCACCTTGCGCGAGCCGACCGCCTGCAGGATCGCGGCGATACCGAACAGGACGGCTGCCCCCAGGGCGGCGGCCAGACCAAGAACCACTGTCAGGCGGCCTTGCGTCTAGGAGCCCAGAACGTGAGGTAGAGGCTGAGCCCGCCGTAGTACACGAGATAGGCCAGCGAGATGGCGACCACGATCGGGCTCGGGTTCGGCATCTGGGCCAGCAGGACGGCGTACGCGGCGAGCCAGATCACGGTAGTGATCAGGTTCATCGACCGGAACACCTTGGTCCGCGACGGGTAGACGTACTTGACCGGGACGAAGACCAGGATCGAGCAGGTCAACAGGATCACACCGGTCGCGGTCGGGCCGAGGCCGAGCACCACGACGTAGAACGCGACGACGTTCCAGTAGCTGGGGAAGCCGAGGAAGAAGTGGTCGTCGGTCTTCGCGTCGGTCCGGCAGAACTGGTAGCTGGAGGCAAGCAGCGGCAGGGCGGCCAGGGCCGCGCCGATGAAGCCGTTCGGCAGGTAGCCGCCGGTCCACAGCAGCACGATCGGCGCGAACGCGTACGTCAGGTAGTCGACGATGTTGTCGAGCATCGCGCCGTCGAACCACGGGATGGTCTCCTTCACCCGGAGCCGGCGGGCGATCATCCCGTCGGTGCCGTCGATCCAGAGAGCGGCCAGCCCGAGCCACAGGGCCCGGACGGCGTCACCGTCGATCGCCGCGATGACGATCAGCAACGCGAGCACCGTTCCGCTCGCGGTATAGGCGTGCAGTGCAAGTCCGGCCAGACGCAACCGCGTCGACCCGACGAACGGTTCCCGCACCGCGTCGTGTGTGGTCAGCAGAACTCCCAGAACTCGGGCCAGGCCGGCGCCGCGCGCCGGGTTACCGCGGTCAGCGTCTCACAACGCGGGTGCTCGGTCCGCGACCGCATACCATTCCGCGGCGAGCGGCCCGGTGACCGGCTCGTCCTAGCTCACCGGCTCCAGCAGGAAGAGCGGGATCAGTCGCTCGGTCTTGCGCTGGTACTCGCCGTAGTTCGGGAACACCTCGACGGCCCGTTCCCACCAGACGCCGCGCTCGTCACCGGTGAGCTCGCGGGCCGTCATCTCGCGCGTTTCGGTGCCGTCCTGGACGGTGAGCTTGGGGTCGGCCTTCAGGTTGTAGTACCAGACCGGGTGCTTCGCGGCGCCGCCGTCCGAGCCGACCGCGACGTACCGGCCGTCGTGCTCGACGCGCATCAGCGGCACCTTGCGGATCTTGCCGGTCTTCGCGCCGCGCATGGTCAGCAGGATGATCTCCTGGTGCTTGCTGAACTGACCGGCCCTGGTGTCGCCGGCCGCCTCGATCTTGCTGACGGCGTTCCGGACCCACCCGGTCGGGCTGGGCGCGTAGTCCTCAGAGGTTGACATATCACCATCCTGCCACCCCGAGGGTCTCAGCGGTGGCGGGCGAGCTGGGCGCGGGCGACTCGGGTGGCGCGTTCGCGTTCCATCCGGCGGCGCGGGTCGAGGTGGTCCGGGAGGGTCGCGGGGCCGGCGACGTGGAGCAGCAGCCAGGTCAGGCGCCAGCGGATCCGGTAGACCAGGCTCAGGCCGGCGTTCTTGTCGTTCATCGAACCCCTTCGCGATGGTTGGTGTGGCAATAGTTTGTACACCAATTGATAGTGTAGCGGCATGGCTCAGGAATCCGAAGAGGTGGACCTGCTGAAGCTCGACCGTCAGGTCTGCTTCGCGCTTGCGGTCGCGTCCCGCAGCGTGATCGCGCTGTACCGTCCACTGCTGGAGCCGATGGGGCTCACCCATCCGCAGTACCTGGTGATGCTCGCCCTGTGGGAGGAGTCGCCGCTGTCGGTCAAGCAGCTCAGCAACCTGCTCCAGCTCGACCCGGGCACCCTCTCCCCGCTACTCAAGCGTCTTGAGGCCGCGGGCTACCTCACCCGCCAGCGCGACCCGCGCGACGAACGCTCCCTGGCCGTCCGCCTCACCGACTCCGGCCAGGCACTCCGCACCGAGGCCCTGAAGATCCCGCCCGCGATCATCGACCGCCTCTCCATGCCCCTCAAAGACCTCGAAGCCCTCCACAAATCCCTAACCCGAGTAATCACCGCCGCCACCTGATGCGCGTCGCCGCCTACCAGGTCCCGGAGTACCGGCTCGACGTCGACTCGGCCCTCCGCGCAATGGACATCTGCTTCGACCTGCAAGTTCCCCGACGGGATCGCGGAGCTGACGCGGCAGGGTGCGACGTGGTGCTCTGCCCGTGCAACAACATGATGCGGCGAGCTGTCGCGGCGCAGTACAGGGAGCTTCATCACCCGATCCGGCAGCTCCGCGCGCGGGAGAGCGGCGTGTGGATCGTGAGTGCCGATGTCACCGGGCCTGCGGACGCCGAGCGGGTTTGCTACGGGCCGACCTCGGTGATTGATCCGGCTGGGACGGTGGTCGCGCAGGTCCCGCTGCTGACGGAAGGCCGAGTCGTGGTCGAGCTCTAGGCGGTGCATTCCTGGAGTTGGGTGGCGGTGGCTATTTTGCCTTCTATCCAGCGGCGGCGGAGGAAGTGGGCCTTGAGGAGGCGGTGGACGCCGTCCAGGACGACCAGGCGGCCGCGGTAGGCGACCAGGTGGATCGGGAAGTCGAGGTCGGCGTCCATCACGCGTTCGTAGTGCGGGCGGAAGTTCATCGGGGTGGCGGCGACCTGGTTCGGGGTGACCTTGAAGCGTTCGCCGTTCAGCTGCCACAGCGGCAGGTCGAACATCCACAGCAGGTCGGCGACCTCGATCGGTTCGACCCGCAGGTCGAGGGCCCACAGCTTGCCCAGTTGCCAGTGGGTCTGCGGGAAGACCTCCCGCAGCGGCTCCGGCGTCATCGCCAGCAGTTCGTCGAACGACACGTCCGGCGCGCTTCGGTCGGCGCCGCTGTCCACCCCATCGATCGTCACGACCGAGCAGGCTACGCCATCAAGCGGGCGACCACGACGACGTTGCTCAGGTAGGTCCGGCCGTTCCAGTCCTCGCAGGTCACGAGCACGAGCCGGCCCGGCCCGCTCTGGTCGAACAGCTCCGCCGCACTCCGGGCCAGCGCCTGCTTCCGGTACGTCGAAACGCCGGCGACGCGGTAGTTCAGCACCCCTCGCGAGGTACTCACCTCGATCCGGTCGCCGGCCCGGAGCCGCTCCAGCTCGTCGAACGCGCCACCTCCGGCGTGCACGGTGTGACCCGTGATCACCGCCGTCCCGCGGAGCGCTCCTGGCCGTACCCCTCCGGACCACCAGCCCACGTTCTGCGGATTCGACGGCGGCGTCAGCGCACCCCCTTCCACCCCAATAGCCACCACCGGCGCAACCACGCCCAGTCGCGCGATCACCACCTGATTCGGCCGCCCCGGCGAAACCGCCCTCCGCCCCGCAGCAGAAGATGCAGCCGGTACTACGCCTGCCGCCTGCGCCGCCTCGGGCACGGCATCCGATCGCCCCGGCGCGGCGCCGACATCGCCGCCAGCGCTGCGGCCGCTGGCACCAGAGCCGGTGCCCACGCCATCTCCGAAGCCGGCGCCGTTGCCGATCTCGGCACCAAAGCCGGTGCCATTGCCAGTGCCGCGGCCTGCGCCGGCGTCCGTGCCGGGGTTGGACAGTTGGAGCCAGGTGCCTCCGATTGCCAGAACGAGTCCGGTCATCACCAGCAACCCGCTCCAGCGAATCGGTGCACCCCTCCCACGGTGGCGCCCGCTGCTCACCGGGACTCTCCTGAGCGCGGCCACCCGGCGCGGGCGCCGGAGGAACTCGGCTCTCTCGAGCTCCGTTCTCCGGCGCGGGCGCCGGCTGTGCTCGTCACGGCCGTCGGCTCACAGGCTGTGCTTGCCGCGGCGTCTGAGGAGTAGGACCGCGCCGGCTGCGAGCAACAGGCCGCCGGTTGTCAGCAGGGCTCCTCCCACGGCCTTCATCGGTCCGGAGGAGCGTTCGGTCGACGGATCACCGGCGAGGCCGGCTTCCACCTCGGTCGGGACCGCTGTGGCGTGGGTCGGCTCGGCGGTCGTCTCGTGCGTAGCGGTGGTCTCCGGTACGCGAGTCGTCGGACGCGTCACCGGCGGCTTCGTCGGCTTGGTCGTCGGCGGCTTGGTCGTCGGTGGCTTCGTTGTCGGCGGCTTTGTCGTCGGCGGCTTGGTCGTCGGCGGTTTCGTCGTCGGCGGCTTCGTCGTCGTGCAGCCCTCCACCCAGAAGACCTTGAACTTCTTGTCCGCGCCGATCGAGCCGTCCGCCTCGATGCTGAGCTTCACGTGGTAGCCCTGCTGAGGATGCGGCGGGCCGGTGAACTTCAGCGTGTAGGTCACCCGCGCGTCGAGATCGTTGCCGCCACCCGCGGCGTCCTCGCCGATGAACGGCGTCAGGTCCCCCGACACGACCTGCAGGCCGCCGTCACTCGTCGGCGCCTGGTCCTCGAAGCTGACCTTCGCCGTGTAGTCGGGGTTCTGGTCGTAGTTGTAGAACTCGACCAGGAACGTGCAGCCCTGATGTGGCTTGTTGTTCGGCATGTCGTCGATGTCGACGCCCTCGACCTTGATCACGCCGTTGTTGCCCGGTGGATCGGCGGCGCGTGCGTTGCTGGGGGCAACATTCGCGGCCGCGCCTGGCGGCAGCACCAGCGCCGCGCTGCCCAGCATCAACGTGAAGACTCCGGTGGCGGCTGCCACGCCTGCCAACCGACTGCGACTACCCGACAAAGCGATCATGACGATGCCTCGGATCACGAGAAGGACAAGGAGTTCCTCTCAGCAGTATGCTCCGATCGTTGCCTGAGTCAACTACTGGGCGTAACGATTCGGTTCTTGATCGTCAGCCGGTCTTACGCTGTGTACGCCTTCAACTGGCGCAGTACGGCGGAGCGGCGGCGGCGCGACGGCTTCTGCTGACCGGTGCGATCCGCCTGCATCTCGGTGATGACCAGGTCGGCCGGATTCATCTGCCGGTGGATCACGACGATCGCCGAATCGTCCCCCGGGCCGCCGATCTCGGTCACCAGCTCGGCGGCGGCGCCTTTGAAGCCGTGGGCAACGAGTCGTTCCGCGTGACCCGCCAACCGGTCCGTGCCCTGGCCGATGTCGCGGCGCGGAGTCTCCACCATGCCGTCGCTGTAGAGGAACAGCGCGTCGCCCAGCTTCAGCTGACCGCGGTTCACGGTGAAGTCCGGATGCTCGACCAGTCCGAGCAACGGCCCATCGGCGTCCCGGGTCAGCCATCGTCCCGACCACGCGTCGAACTGAATGGCCGGCGGATGACCAGCAGTCCGTACTTCGAACTCGCCCGTGCGCAGGTCGACCGCGACGTGCACGACGGTGGCGAAGTCGTCGTTCCAGTCCTGCCTGCGCAGATAGTGGTTCGCGGCCGGCAGGAAGTCCTCCACCGGTACGACGCCGAGCAGCCCGCCGAACGCGCCGGACAGCAGCAGCGCGCGCGTCCCGGCATCGATTCCCTTGCCCGAGACATCGACCAGTGCGATCTCGAGCACCTCGTCGCCGCGCGTCGTGGAGACCACGAAGTCGCCGGAGAACGATGCGCCGCCGGCCGACCGGATCGCCTGCTCGGCCCGCCAGCCGGCCGGCAACGCGGGCAGCTCCCCCTGGGCCGTCAGCGTGTCCCGCAGTTCCATCAGCATCGTCTCGCCGCGGGTGCCCTGGACGCCGAGCCGGCTGCGCACCTTCGCGCCGGTCAGCACGATCCAGCCGATCAGGCCGAGCACGATCACGAAGCCGGCCTTGGGCAGGTTCGCGGCGCGCTCGGACACGACGTACGAGCCGATGGCCAGGGTGCAGAAGGTCAGCAGGACCAGTGCTCGGAACCGCAGCAGCAGGCCGCCGAGCAGCAGAGGTATGACGAGGATCGAAGTGGGTATGAAACCCGGCATCGCCAGTGCGGCGGAACTGACCGTGGCCGTCAAAGCCAGCAGACCGACGAAGGCCAGCTGGTGTGACTGGCGCGCGCGCCGAAGCAACGACTCGGCTCGCCGGCCGACCCGTCGTAGAACAGCGTTGCCGCCACCGCCGCCACTCATGGTGAGAAGAAGATAACGGCACCAACCGGTCCGCGCATCACATTGTCACAACTTGATTGCAGCCTTTTCTCGATTGAGACCGTAGCGCTCGACGTCATCATGGCCGGGGGCGCCGGGTCAGGCCGGTCCGCTGGCACTTGGGGCACCAGAAAAGGTTGCGTCCGGCCAGCAGTTCGGTCCGGATCACCGAGTCGCAGACGTGGCAGTGCTGGCCGTGCCGGCGGTACACGTAGACCTCACCGCCGTGGTCGTCGCGGCGTGGGTCGCGGCCCATTGCCTCGGGCGTGTGGTCGTCGGCGACGGTGTCGATCCGGCCGGTCTCGACGCCGTACTTCATCAGGTCGAGCAGGTCGGTCCACATCCCCTGCCACTCCTTCTTGCGGAGCAGGTGACCAGGTGTCATCGGGTGCAGCTTGGCGCGGAACAGCACCTCGGCGCGGTAGGCGTTGCCGACCCCGCTGAGCACCTCCTGGTCCATCAGCAACTGGCCGATCGGCAGCTTGCTGCGGTGGATCCGTTTCCAGGCCCGCTCGGGATCGGCGTCGTCGCGCAACGGGTCGGGACCGAGCCGCTTGATCAGCGCCTCGCGTTCGCCGTCGGTCAGGACTTCGCAGACGGTCGCGCCGCGCAGGTCGGCGTACGCGGTGGCGTTCTGCAGGCGGAGCCGGACCTGGCCGACCGGGAGCGGCGCCGGGTCGCCGGCCTCGATCCGGCCGAAGTCGACCTTGCCGATCAGGCCGAGGTGGATGTGCAGCCAGCCGGCTCCCTCGAAGTCGGCGAGGAAGTGCTTGCCGTGCGCCTCGGTCCCGCGCAGGACGTGCCCGTCGAGCCGGGCGGCGCCCTCGACGAAGCGGCCCTGGGGGCTGCTGGCCCGGACGACGCGGCCGCCGAAGTCGTCCCAGACATCATTTGCCAGCCGGTGCAGGGTGTGGCCTTCGGGCATGATTCCTCTTATGGGTCTGACGTCAGCAGGTAAGGGCCGCGGCGGGGGTACGCCGGCGACGGTGGGGACCGGGCGGTCGATGCGGGCCCGGGATGTCTCCAGGCCCCGCACCGAGCAGCCGGCCCGCAAGCAGGAAGAGTCGAAGGAGAAGGGTCAGGAGGAGGAGGGCAGCGGCGGAAGCTCGCCGGTCTCCTCGTAGGCGGACAGCATGTCGATCCGGCGGGTGTGCCGCTCCTCGCCGGAGTACTCGGTGGCCAGGAAGGTCTCCACGAACGCGGTCGCGTCCTGCTCGGAGTGCATCCGGGCGCCGACGCTGACGACGTTCGCGTTGTTGTGCAGCCGGCCGAGCTCGGCGGTCTCGGTGCTCCAGGCCAGCGCGGCCCGGACGCCCTTCACCTTGTTCGCGGCGATCTGCTCGCCGTTGCCCGAGCCGCCGACCACGATGCCGAGGCTGCTCTCGTCGGCGGCGACGGCCTCGGCTGCCCGCAGGCAGAACGGCGGGTAGTCGTCGGCGGCGTCGTAGCCGGCCGGGCCGTGGTCGACGACGTCGTGTCCCGCACTCTTGAGGTGCTGGACCAGGTGGTTCTTCAGGTCGAAGCCGGCGTGATCAGAGCCGATGTGCACTCGCATGGCCCGCAGTCTTCCAGGTCCTACTGGCAGTCCGGGACCCCGGGCAGCTTCGGGCCGCCGGTACCGACGTACACGTTGGTGACATAGCCGTTGTACTTCGGCAGGTAGGCCCACCAGTCGCTACTGCGCGGCGGAGCGTCGATCAACTGGCCCTGCTTCTGGCAGCTCACCAGTACGTCGACCCCGGACGGCAGGGTGCCGAGGATGCCGCCGGAGGTGCTCGGTGCGGTCCGCACCCGGAGGCCGGAACCTGTGGTCGTCAGCCAGCTCCCCGGCGTCTTCACCCCGCCGGGGACGTTCAGCGTCCGGGTCAGCCGGGTCACGTCCGTGTAGGCCTTCCCGTACCCCGTGCCGTTCGGGTGCAGCGTGTAGACCGCGACGATGGTCCGGTCCGCCGTCCCCACGGTCCCAGTGGTGTGCAGGGCCGCGCTGACGAGGTCCACTCCGGCGTTCACCGGCTTGTCCTTGTCCTTCCCGAAGCCGCTGGAGGACGGGAACCCGGACCAGCCCTGCTTGATCGCGAAGGCGGGATCGAAGACCGCCGAGATTCCGAAGTACTGGTCGAAGCCGTCGGTGCCGTAGCGGGTCGCCTGATGCAGGTTGCCCATCACGAAGTCCCGCACGGTCACCGGAGCCTGGTCGAGCAGGTAACGGTAGATGCGCACGGTGTCGGCGGCGGTGAAGGCGCTGTACCCCCAGAAGCCTGGGTGGGTGGCAGGCGGCCCGGCCGTGTGGGTCAGACCGAGCCGCGTCACCATCCGGTCGATGATCGCCGAGCCGCCGAGGGAGTCCCAGTAGTAGCTCGCCGCGTCGTCGTCACTGCTGCGCAGCATGACTTCGAGCCGGGCCCGGTCCGCGGCCGGCACGTCGTACTCCGGGCCGCGGTTCCACAGGTACTCCAGTGCCAGCATCAGCTTGACCACGGACGCCGACCGGAACCGCAGATCCGGGTTGACCAGCTCGGTGAACTGGCCGGTCTGCCGGTCGAACACCGCGATGCCCGCCGTCACGCCGGGCGGGACCACGGCCGAGGCCGATCTGCTGGCCGACGAGGTAGTCGCCCACGACGGAGTCACCGAGGCGGTCAGCCAGATCACGCCCGACCCGGCCAGCGCCATGGACAGGCCACTCCGCAGAAGCAACACCAGGGAACCTACTCACCGTCGAACGATTGACTTGGTGAGTAACCTTCGCGCGGACCGGTCGAACGTTCAACCCTTCTCAGCCAGTTCGAAGTCTTATTCGAAGCTGGGACTCCGGTCCCGGGTCCGCTTCAACTCGAAGAAGCCGTCGGTCGACGCGACCAGCCGGACGCCGTCCCAGAGCTTGCCGGCCGCCTCCCCCTTGGGTGCCGGGGTGACGACCGGACCGAAGAAGGCGGTGCCCTCGACGGAGATGACCGGCGTACCGACCTCCATGCCGACCAGGTCCATGCCCTCGAGGTGGGACTTGCGCAGCGCCTCGTCGTACCGGTCGGTGCCGGCGGCCTCCAGGAGCGAGGCCGGCAGACCGGCCTCGGTCAGCGACTCCTCGAGCACTCCCTCGCCGTTGATGCCACGGCCCTCCAGGTGGATCCGGTTGCCGAGTGCGGTGTAGAGCGGGAGGAGGACCTCGTTGCCGTGGGCCTGCTCGGCGGCGATCAGGATCCGGACGATGCCGAGCTTGCGCTGCCAGTTGGCGTCGTGCTCGTCGCGGTCCTCGTTCAGGATCGCCAGGCTCATCACGTGCCAGGACGTCTTCACGTCCCGGACCTGCTCGACCTCGAGCATCCAGCGAGACGTCATCCAGGCCCAGGGACAGGCGGGATCGAACCAGAAATCAGCGGTGGAGGTCATGCCTTCGATCGTACAAACCGAAATCATCTCGTACGCCGGACCGCGTGGCGTCTCGCCCGCCGGACGGACCCGGACCGATCCGGTCACCGCCGGGCACCAGCCGGTCACGCTGCGGCAGCACCGGATCAAGCTCCGGCAACGCTTTGACGGAGGTTGTGCAAGTCGGGGGGAAACCCTCGGCGCGGCCGGCATCCAGGTGCATAGGATGCCGACATGCCTGGAACCAACCTGACGCGCAACGAAGCGCGCACCCGCGCCGGCCTGGTCAGTGACGTGAGCTACGCGATCGAGCTCGACCTGACCACTGCCACCAGCGGCGCCGCGACGTTCGCGTCGACGACCACCCTCACCTTCGCCGCCACTGCCGGCGCAAGCACCTTCGCCGACCTGATCGCGGCGACCGTGCGGGAGGTGACGCTGAACGGCCGCTCGCTCGACCCGGACAGCGTGTACGACGGCGCGCGGCTGCAGCTGGACGGGCTGGCCGAGCGCAACGAGCTCGTCGTGGTCGCGGACTGCACCTACTCGCGGACCGGTGAAGGGCTGCACCGCTCGGTCGACCCGGCCGACAAGGAGACCTACCTCTACACCCAGTTCGAGGTGCCGGACGCGCGCCGCGTGTTCACCACCTTCGAGCAGCCCGACCTGAAGGCCTCGTTCACCTTCACGATCTCCGCCCCGGCCCGCTGGGTCGTCATCTCCAACGCGCCGACGCCCGAGCCGACGCCGTACAAGGGTCCGAACGGCGAGGAGTTCGCCACCTGGCGGTTCGCGCCGACCGAGCGGATGTCCACCTACATCACCGCCGTCGTGGCCGGCCCGTACCACGTGGTCACCGACGCCTACGAGGGCGTGCACGGCACCTACCCGATGTCGCTGCTGTGCCGCCCGTCGCTGGCCGGCTCGCTCGACGTGGACGACCTGTTCGAGGTGACCAAGCAGGGCTTCGAGCTGTTCGAGCGCGCCTTCGGTACTCCGTACCCGTTCCACAAGTACGACCAGGCGTTCGTGCCGGAGTACAACATGGGCGCGATGGAGAACGCCGGCTGCGTGACGATCCGGGACGAGTACATCTACCGCAGCCGTACCACGCACGCCGAGCTGGAGAGCCGCGCGAACACCGTGCTGCACGAGCTCGCGCACATGTGGTTCGGCGACCTGGTGACGATGACGTGGTGGGACGACCTGTGGCTGAACGAGTCGTTCGCCGAGTGGGCTTCGCACTGGGCGCAGGCGACCGCGACGACGAAGTACGCCGGCGCCTGGACGACCTTCTGCAACGCCCGGAAGAACTGGGCCTACCGGCAGGACCAGCTGCCCTCGACGCACCCGATCGCCGCGGACATGGTCGACTTCCACGCGGTCGAGGTGAACTTCGACGGCATCACCTACGCCAAGGGCGCCTCGACGCTGCGGCAGCTGGTCGCGTTCGTCGGTGAGGACACCT
This sequence comes from Kribbella sp. NPDC023855, assembly GCF_040639475.1. Classification (NCBI taxonomy): domain Bacteria; kingdom Bacillati; phylum Actinomycetota; class Actinomycetes; order Propionibacteriales; family Kribbellaceae; genus Kribbella; species Kribbella sp. NPDC023855. The sequence continues at coordinate 120,493 of NZ_JBFAAA010000005.1, read as the reverse complement.
TCATCACCGCGCTGAAGGAGTACTTCGCGGACCACGCTTTCGGCAACACCGAGCTGGCCGACCTCCTCAAGCCGCTGGAGAAGGCCTCCGGGCGCGACCTGGACGACTGGACCGAGCGGTGGCTGCGGACCGCGGGCGTGAACACCCTGCGCGCAGACTTCACGGTGGACGCCGAGGGCGCCTTCCAGACCTTCGCGATCGAGCAGACCGCGGCAGCCGACCACCCGACCCTGCGGCCGCACCGGCTCGCGGTCGGCCTGTACCGGCTGACCGACGAGGGCCTGGTCCGGACCGAGCGGTTCGAGGTCGACATCGACGGCCCGCGGACCGAGCTGGCCGAGCTGGTCGGCGCGACCCAGCCCGACCTGGTGCTACTCAACGACGACGACCTGACCTACGCCAAGATCCGGCTGGACGAGCGCTCGCGCGCCACGCTGGTCGAGTCGATCGACCGGCTGGACAGCTCACTGGCCCGCGCACTGGCCTGGGGCGCCGCGTGGGACATGACCCGCGACGCAGAGATGCCCGCCAGCCAGTACGTCGGGATCGTGCTCAAGGGTGTCCGCGCCGAGACGGACCTGACCGGCGTACGGTCTCTGCTCGCGCAGGCGACCTCGGCGATCAACAGCTACGCGGCACCGGAGAACCGTGCGGAGCTGCGGGCGCAGTTCGAGCAGACGCTGGCCGAGCTGCTGGCCGGTGCTGAGGCGGGCAGCGATCACCAGCTCGCCTTCGCGCGGGCCTACGTCGGTGGAGTCTTCTCGGAGGACGGCGCCGACCGGCTGGTCAACTGGCTGGACGGCACCGACCTGCCGGACGGGCTGGTGGTCGACAACGACCTGCGCTGGACGCTGATCGTGGCGCTGGCCAGGCTCGGCCGGGTCGACGCCGAGCAGATCGACGACGAGCTCACCCGCGACACCACGATGACCGGCCAGGAGCGAGCCGCCCAGGCCCGCGCCGCCCGACCGACTGCCGAGGCCAAGGCGGAGGCCTGGCGGATCGCGGTCGAGTCCGAGGACACGCCGAACGAGACGCAGTTCCGGACCATCGTGGGCTTCCAGCAGCCGGGACAGGAAGAGCTGCTGCGGCCGTACATCGACAAGTACCTGACCGCCGCCAAGGACGTCTACACCCGGCTCGGCTCGTCCATGGGCGAGAACGTCCTGGTCTACCTGTCACCGCGCGGCCTGGCCGAACAGGCCACTCTCGACGCACTGAGCGGCTGGCTCGACTCCGAGGCCGAGTCGCTCGACGCACCCACCCTCCGGTACGTCGGAGAGGCTCGGGCCGATCTGGTTCGTGCGCTGGAGGCCCAGCGACGCGACGCGCTCGGCTGATGCCGGACCGCGGTGGGCTGGGCGACCCCTCGTTAGCCGGTGCCTCGGCCGTGGCCCTCACGGGTCTGGCCGAGGCCTACCGGCCACGGCCGGTCACGCCGTTGATGCCCTGGCGGTTCACCGGGCGGCTGGTCAAGCCGTACGTGATCACCGCGCGCGGCCGGTCGTGGGACGACCAGATGGTGGCCGTGGCGCGGACCACGGCCGTCAAGCAACTGGAGTTCGACGACGCGATGGGCGCCGTCGGGCTGGCCGTGGTGATCCTGCATCTCGGCGACGACGGCAGCTACCTGGTGGTGCAGAGCTGGGCGAAGGACTTCCAGTCGCGGCTGAGCATCTTCCGCGGCATGGACGTCGACGACCTCCGCCCGGCTCCGATCGGCGCCGGCACCTGCGTCTGGGAGCAGGAAGTGCTCAGCCACGAGCGGGCCTCGTACGTGAACCACATCCTGAACGCCGAGGTCGACGTCGAGAGCTGGCTGGACGACTGCCTGGACACCCGGCCCTCCCCCAAGGCCGGCGGGATCCCCTCCGGGACCTAGTGCGCCTAGTGGCCGTGGCGTCGGCAGAGCGCGTTGTCGATCAGTTTCGTCGCCGCGCCTTCCTGGGCGTAGATGACCTCGAGCGAGTCGTACAGCTGGGTGGACATCGAGACCACAGCGCTGCGCCTGCCGTCGCCGGTGACGCCGAGCCTGGTCCGGTACCCGATCTGGTCGCCGCCCGGGATCCACACCCGGCCGCCGCAGGCCAGTTCGCGGGAGAAGATGCCGAGGCCGTAGCGCGCGTCCTTCCAGATCTCGGTGGCCGATCCTTCGACTGGCCTCGCCTGGGTCATCTCGGCCAGTTGCGCCTTGCGGAGCAGCCGCCCGCCGAACAGCGCGCGCTGGAAGGTGTCCAGGTCAGCCAGGGTGGAGATGAACCCGCCGGACGCGTCGGCGTCGACCAGTTCGGTGGTGTCGATGAGCGGCTCCCCCGCCGCGAACCGGGTATAGCCGTTGGCATGCGCTGCCCGGATCCGCGGGTCGGCACCCGGCCAGTACGTGTGGCTCAGGCTGAGTGGCCGAATGATCCGGCGCTCCACCTCGGCGTACCAGGGTCGTCCGGTGACGGCTTTGATCACCAGGCCGACCAGGTTGTAGCCCGTGTTCGAGTACTTCCAGCCGCCACCCGGCTGGAAGTCGGGCGGGTGGCTCAGCCCGGCCTTGACCACTTCTACCTCGGAACGAGCGTCGTACCGCTGCTCGTAGTACTGGTCGGCGGTCTCGATGACCGGGAAGTTGCCGTCGTAGATTCCGGCGGTGTGCTGGAGCAGATGCCGGACGGTGATCCGGTTGCTGTCGTAGCCGTTGCCCCGGACGAATCCCGGCAGCCATTTCTCCACCGGGTCATCCAGTCGCATCCGGCGCTCGCCGACCAGTTGCAGGACGACGGTCGCCACCAGCGTCTTGTTGGTACTCCCGATCCGGAAGTAGCCGTCCGGCCGAACCGGCTGACCGGTCGCGAGGTCAGCCACTCCGCTGACGGCGGTCCGCGTCCCAGCCGGTGTGGTCGCCCGCGCCAGTACGCCGGTCACGCCGACCGCACGGATCGTGTCGGCATCGTGCTGCAGCGTCGTTCCGCGGCCGGCCACCGCGGGCGCCGCCGGAAGCAGCGCCAAGGTCAATGCGGCGATCAGCACCTTTGTTCGCATGGGTATTTTTCCTCCCGATTGGTAAAGCATTCACTGCCATGCAAACGAATGAAGGAAGTCGGCACCATCGCGCGCACACCCGGACAGTGGTAGCCCATGCGCTACCTGTGACATTCAAACAGTTGATTGTCAGCGGACCGTCGTATTCCGGTCGCTGCCCGCGATCACGGTGTCCAGAACGAGATTCTCGCCACGTGAACGCACCTCACTTTTCCCCCGGACCGGTTTAAGCTGACCCGGAATCATTCACTCGAAGGACTTGGGGAGGGCCTTTGCCGTGACGCACGTGGATGACCGGACTGGACCGACCCGGGCCAGGCGCCCGGCCGGACGCGCGGCGGGTCGCGCCAACGCGCGGTCTCTGAACTACGGCGGTGACAGCCGGGTAGCTGCCCGTGCCGGTCGCGCCGTACCGACCAGAGACCTGTCCGCAGCTCAGCTGGAGAGCGAAGCCGAGCGCGCCGAGCGAATGGCTGCCGGCCGCCGAGCCGCACCCCGCTCCGCGGGACGTTCCGGCCGGAAGAAGTCGAAGGGATCCCGCACCGCCGCCGGCGCCGCGATCGTCGCCGGTGCCGCCGTGGTCGCGACCGTTGCGTTCGTGCTCACCAACGGCAACTCCTCGCCACCGCAGACCGCCGGCGATCCGCCGCCTGTCGTGGCGCCGCAGAGCTCGGCCCCGACCACGTCGAAGAGCTCAGAAGGCAACCCGGCGCCCGCGGCGGCCAAGACGGCGAAGGCGGACCGCAAGCCGCCCCCGCCGACCCAGACCACGGCAGCGACCAGTGCGACGCCGAACACCGGCCTTGCCTCGCCTGTCTTCAAGCGGGGCCAGTGGATCGCAGTGATCGACAAGTACCCGACCGACGCCGGGATGGAAGCCGACCAGCTCGCAAAGCAGCTCGCGGGCAAGCTGATCGCGGCCGGCGTACCGGCCAAGGCGATGCTGCTGCAAGGTCAGTACCCGGGTGTGGCGGACAGCAGCCTGCAGCCGGAGTCGGACGCGTGGGTGGTCTACCTCGGCCCGGTGGCGACCTCAGCGGCCGCGCTGGACGTCTGCCAGGCACCGAAGACGCAGGCGGTCTACCCCAGCCTCGCGTGCCCCACGTACGAACCGGCAGTCAGGCCCGGCTGAGTCTGCTTCGGGCCTGACTGCTCTGGGCCTGACTGCTTTGGCCTGACTACTGCTTGTGCGGCTCGTTGACGTGCACCATCGGCGCCTGGTGCGCGTGGTCACCGAGCTGCTGGACGCCGGTGACGAGGCCGCCGGTCAGGTCACCGGTGGCGAAGGACGTCTGCATCGTCAGCGCAGCCAGACCGGCTGAGGTGTCGGACAGCTGGCGCCGGGCGTTCGGTCCGGTGACGATCTCCAGCCGGCGCCCGGCGGGGTCGACGTACACCAGGACGCTGTTGTCCGGGTCGTCCAGCTCGTTCAGCAGCTCCAGGGCGAACGGGCGCGTCTCGGAGTCGGCGCCACCGACGTACACCGAGAAGTGCAGGCCCGAGGCGGCTTCCGCGTTGCGGACGGCGCGCTCGATGTCGTAGAGCTGCTCCGGGGTGAATGCGTCACCAGCTGGCACTTGCGCCTCCGGTCGTACGGGCGACGCCGGTGCCGGCGCTCGCGGAAGTGGAACCGGCGGCCGCGGAGGTTCCGGCGGGGAGCTCGGGCAGGCTGGCCGGGTCGGGCTTGGTCGCGGTCGGGCCGCCGATCCAGACCGGCGGGGCCCACCAGGACAGCCCCGGGCGGTAACGGGGGCCCTTGGCGATCGAGGGGGCGAAGACGAGCAGCGCCAGCACCGCCACCACCAGCGCCGGGATACCGACGAACACCAGCAAGGTGTGGCCGGAGAGCAGAGTGATCACGAACTGCAGCCTAGTACGCGCCACCTGCGCCCCGGCCGGGGCCTCAGCAGCCGCCGCAGTTGTAGTACAGGATGTCCCAGTGGTTGCCTTCGTTCGCGTAGATGTTGCCCGCGCCTGAGCGCCACTGCTGGGCGCCGTCACCGCGGTCGGCGATCCGCGTGAAGGTGTTGCGGATGTAGTTGCTCACGCACGTGTAGACGGAGATGTCGACCTTGTAGCCGTTGCGGTGGCTGTAGGTGCCACTCGCATGCCCGGTCTCCGTACCGCCGGTGATGTTCACCGCGCAACCACTGGACTGCTTCAGCGTGCGCACGCCGTAAACGGTGGTGTCGTTGATGTTCGTGAACGAGGTGCAGGTCGAGTTGTTCCAGTCGGAGCAGTTGCCACTGGACGACCAGGTGATACCGGCCGCACGGAAGATCGCGGCGGCTTGTGAGTGGGTCATCTTGGTGACGGCCGACGCCTGCTCGACCACCAGTACCCCGGGCAACAAACCGGCGAGTACGGCGACCAAGGGCACGATCACGCGACGGAGAAGGGATTTCATGGGGCGGCTCTCCTCGAAACTTGGGGCGGAAGGTTTCAAGGAGAGCCTTTCCCACGAAAACCATTTACGAAACGTGAACAGCCGGCTACCGCGAAGCGATCAGAACTCCACGTCCGAGCATTGGTAGAACGCATTGCCGGTGTCCGCGATCGTCCAGACGGCGAGAATCATGTGCCGCCCGGTGCGATTCGGCACCGTGCCGGTGTGGAAGGAGTCGGCCGGCGGACGCGCGCCGCCCAGCGACTTGGTCAGGAACGGCGTCAGGTCGAGCGCCGCCCGGGTCAGCGGCGCGCTCTGATTCCAGCCCTGCTTGGTGATGTAGTACTTGAAGTCCGTGGTGGCGTGCGCGGCGGTCAGCCGCCACCTGAACGTGTAGCTCTGGCCCGAGACCAGCCTGGTGGCCGGCCAGGCGCCACCGCGCTGGTCGTTGAGTTGGTCGAACTGCGAGAGGCCGGCCGAGCAGAGCTTGCCGTCGGCGGGACCGCGGGACGGGAAGCCCTTCGGTCCCTCGACGCTTTGCGGCTCCCACTGGATCGGGCCGCAGTTCTGGACCGTGCCGTTCTGGCAGTGCTTGGCGCGACTGATCGGCGCGTTCGTGTACCCGTGACCGTAGGCCAGCGGGACGGAGGTGGAGACCGTCAGAGCCAGGGCTCCGACGGCGACTCCAGCGACACTGAGTTTGCGTGCTCGCAACATGCGGACACTCCTTCTGATTCCCTGAAGATGGGGGCGGTGGGGAATGAAGGAAGGCGCCTTCGTTGACAATAGATAACAACCGTTCAAATCTATTGTCAACAGTTCGTAGCCGGTCGCGTACTAACTGTGCAGTACGCCGATCAGCCGGCGAAGTCGTTGGTTGTTCGGCAGATCCTCGATCAGCACGGGCACCCCGTCGGGACCGCCCAGCGGGACCCGCCAGTTCGGGTACTCGTCGGTCGTGCCCGGCTGGTTCTGGGTACGCCGTTCGCCGACCGCGTCGGTCAGGGCCACCCCGACCAGCTTGGCCGGTGTGTGGGCGACGTACCGGTGCAGTGCCTCGACGATGCGCTCGACGTCGCCATCCGCGTTGCCCAGCAGGTGCCGCTCGCGCAGTGCGTTGAGCCAGGAGTCCCGCTCCGCCTCATCGACGGCCAACTCCTCTGCGACTGGACGCGTCAGCAGGCCGAGCCGGTCACGCAGCTCCACGTGGTCTCCCGCGAGATAGCCGGCCGTCGGTGGCAGGTCGTGGGTCGTCACCGTGGCCAGGCAGAGTTCGCGCCAGCGTTCGGGCGGCAGCGGGTTGCCGTTCGCATCGCGCTCGAACCACAGGACAGACGTACCGAGGACTCCGCGTTCGGTGAGGTAGTCGCGCACCCACGGCTCGACCGTACCGAGGTCCTCCCCCACCACGACTACGCCGGCGCGCGACGCCTCGAGGACGAGGATGCCGATCAGTGCCTCGTGGTCGTAGCGAACATAGGTACCTTCGGTCGGCCGGTCCGGCGAGGTGACCCACCAGAGCCGGAACAGCCCGAGAATGTGGTCGATTCGCAGTCCACCACCGTGCCGGATCACCGCCCGGACGAGATCCCGCCACGGCGCATACCCGGTCTCGGCGAGCGCGTCCGGTCGCCACGGCGGCTGCGACCAGTCCTGGCCCTGCTGGTTGAACGCGTCCGGCGGCGCGCCCACGTGGATGCCCTCCGCGAGCACGCGCTTGAGCGCCCACGCGTCGGCGCCGTCCGGATGAACACCCACAGCGAGGTCGTGCAGGACACCGAGCGACATGCCGGCAGACTTCGCCCGCGCCTGGGTCCGGGCGAGCTGCTCGTCGAGCTGCCACTGCAGCCAGCAGTGGAACTCCACGGCGTCGGGATTCTCGTTGCGGAAGGCAACAACTTCGGCGCTGGCCGGGTCCCGCAGCTCCTCGGGCCACTTGCTCCACTCCGGCCCGTGCACGTCCGCGAGCGCGGCCCAGGTGGCGAAGTCGATCAGCCCTTTCCCCTCGCGGTCGCAGTACGCGCCGTACTCCGCGATGCGGCCGATCGAGGGCCGTACTCCGAAGAGCAGTTGCAGGGCTTCGCGCTTGGCGGCCCAGACGGTGTCCCGGTCCAGCGCGGTCGCGTCCTCGCTCAGTGCTCGCGTCTGCAAGGCCAAGGTGCGGACCCGATCGCGTTCAGCCGGGGCCAGGTCGCCGTACTCCTCGATGTCCTCGATCCGCAGGTAGAGCGGGTTCGCGAACCGCCGCGAGGCCGGCAGGTACGGCGAGGGCTCCATCCGGCCGGACGTCTCGGCTGCGTGCAGCGGGTTGACCAGCACGAAGCCGGCGCCGAGGTCATTGGCGGACCAGGCGGCCAGGTCGGCAAGGTCGTGCAGGTCGCCGATACCCCACGACCTGCGGGAGCGCACGGAGTACAGCTGAAGCACCCAGCCCCAGGTCCGCTGCAGCTTCTGGGGTTCGAGCCTTTGCGGGGTGACGATCAGCGAGCCGACCGAGATCTCCGGGTTGCTGCCGACGCGCGCGCAGAGCCGGTGGTAGCCGATCGGCAGGTCGCCCGGCAGTTGGTACGTCGCCTCGCCGATCTGTACGCCGTCGACCCACTCGGGCTCGACCCAGTGCTGCTGCTGCACGATGTCGCGGCGCTGCCCACCGTCCTCCAGGTCCACCCACACCTCGGCCGTCGAGCCGTGCGGCAGGTGTACTGCGAACCAGGGCGTCCAGCCCTCCCGCATCACCAGACTGGCCGGCACCGTCCGGCGCCAGCGGGTTAGCTGGTGCTCCGCCAGGGCGTCCGCGGCCCGGTCGGGGGTGGACGCGTCGACACCGAGGGCGGCCAGCACAGTGGAGACGACCTCGGACGAGACCAGTACATGTTTGCCTTGCCAGTCCCAGTACTCGGTCGCCACTCCGTGCGCGACGGCTAGCTCGACAAGGGCTGGAGTGGGAGCAGTCACGCGTGCGAGTCTGCCGCATCCGGGGCCACGGGGGCGAACGCCGCGCGCGCCGGAACAGCCTGTGACGTCACTGCTCGCAGGCGTTCCGGCACTGGCCGTTCCGTTGCGTCACGACCGCGCATCGGGGACTGCCGCAGTACCGCCTCCTGCCTTAGTCTTCGGTGGAGTACCTGACCAGGGGCAGTGAGGCGGGCAGGTCAACAGCACGGCGGAGTGGGGACTTGCGCCGGAGTGAGGGGGCACGATGGACGAGTTGCTGCCGCGCGGCATCAGCCGCCGTGCTGCCCTTGGCTTGCTGGGTGCGGCAGCCGTCGGCTCTGTGACCACGGGCTGCCGCAGTACGCCGGCCGCGAGCGCACCCGTGACCGGCGACTACAGCGTCACCGACTGGGTCGCGGACCGGGGCGACAGCTACCTGGTCGCCCACCGAGGTGCCGGCGACGTGTTCCCTGAGCACAGCATGGAGTCGTACGACGCCGCGGTCGGCTGGGGTGCGCAGGCGATGGAGATCAGCGTCGGCATCACCTCCGACGACGTGCTGGTCTGCTTGCACGACCTGACCCTGGACCGGACCACCAGCTTGACCGGCAACCTGCGAACCACCCCGTACGCCGCAGTCGCGAACGGCTGGCTCGACGTTCCCCGGCTGGGACCGCGCTGGGCGCAGACCAAGGTCAAGGTCCCGTTGTTCGAGGACGTCCTGCGCAAGTACGGCGGCCGGGTGATCCTCGCGGTCGAGGCGAAGGACGAGCGGGCCTACGCGCCGATGATGGCGATGGTCGCGAAGTACCGGCTCGAGTCAGCGGTGATGCTGAAGACCTACTTCAAGAGCAAGCGCATCGCCGAGGCGAAGGCGCACGGGCTCGGCGTGTTCGCCTACTTCACCACACCCGCGGAGCTGACCCCCGAAGCGGTCCAGGCCGTCGCTAGCCAGTTGACGCCGCGCACGGACGCGATCGTCGTACCGAACTCCGGCCCCGGCGGTTACCTGGACACGCGCCTCGTGGAGGCGGCCGTCGCGACCGGCATCCCGATCTGGCCGTATCCGTTGCACCGCCGCTCGGACGTCGCGCATTACGCGGCGCTCGGAATGAACGGTGCCGTGACATCCAACATCGGCTACCTGCTGGGCAAGACCGAGCAGGCCACCACCGACCAGTGGGCTTCAGGTGCGCTGGCTCCGGGCGAGCTGACCAGAGATCCCTATGACGACCGGTTCGCCATCGCCTGGGGGCGCGGCGGCAGCATCGCGCTCGCCGCGAAGGGGACCCAGCACTTCCTCACGCTCGGCAATCTCGGGCCGATCACCGCACCGTCGTACTCGGTTGAGTTCCAGGCCTCGTACGCCGCGCTGCCCACCGACCCGCTCGCCAACTTCACCCTGGCGTTTGGTCACACCGACGACGCGTACTACGAACACCGGCTCGGCGCCTCCAACGGCTACCACGCGATCATGCAGGCGAACGGCGAACTGGGCCTCTACGCGCACCGCACCGGGAAGACCGCCGGCATCAAGCTGGCCGTGAAGAAGACGGCTCCCGCGTTCCGGGGCGAGTGGCTGAAGTTCCGCCTCGACGTCACGCCGACCACGCTGACCTGGAACCGTCTCGACCAGCCGGCCAAGGTAACCGTCATGGACAAGGCGTACCGGGGCGGCTACCTGCACATCGGGCGCGCGTCCACCGACGGCAGCCTCGTACTCCGCGGCCTGAAGGTCACCCACACGCCCTGACAGCATCCGCGGCACAGCCCCAGCCCAGAGTGATGCCACTGCCGCCATGCCCGTAGTTGTGCACGACCGGTACTCCGGGCAGCAGCTGCTCGTCTCGCTCCAGCCTCACCTCTGGCCTGCCGGGCCGTAGTCCGACCAGAGCCTCGATGATCTCTGCATCCGCCAGTGCTGGGACAAGGTCGCTGCAGCGGCTCACTATTGACCGGGTGGTCTCGTCGTCGACTGTGGTGTCCCACACGCCCGCGTCTAGCGTGCCGCCGAGGATGCAGTCGTTCTGGCGCGGGTGAATGTAGGCGCGGCCGGCCGGGTGCGTCTCGTCCCGCACGGACAGGGTCAGGCCGGGGTTGGCCACTCTGACGATCTGGCCGCGGATGGGGTAGGTGCTGGTGTCGCCGACGAGCTCGCCCGCAGCAAGACCCGCGCAGTTCACGATCACGTCGGGCTTGAGGTCCAGGAGCTCCCCCAGGTCCTTGATCCGGCGTACCTGCTGCTGGCCGCCTCCGTCGACGTACTGGCGGTAGAGCCACGGCAGGTAGGTCGGCATCTCGACCAGCGGCACCACGAAGCGCAGGCCGTGGGTGTAGCCGGGTGGGAGCTCGTCAGGGCTCGCTGGGCGTACGTCGCCGACAGCGCCCGCCCAGGGCTGCGGGCCGGGCTCCTGGCGGTACACAACCAGCGACTCGCGCATGACGACGCCTGGCACCCCACGGGCCGCCTCAGCCGCCAGTACGTCGTACGTGGTGCTCCCCCAGCTTGCGACCTTGTCTGCTGGCCCAGCGGAGGTCGGGAACCACACTGCTGCTGCCAGGTGGGAGGTGGTTGCTTCGGTGGCGTGTGCGCTGACCAGGATCACGTCGTCGCCGCGCTGCCTGAGCAGGGTGGCGGTAGACAGGCCGGAGATCCCTGCGCCGAGTACGACGACTCTCATCTGACCAGTCTTCTCTGACGGCGGGTCAGGAGCAGGACGGCCACCAGGAGCGCAGTACTGGCTATCACCAGGCCGATAGCCACACCGGCCACGTTGTTGGTCAGCTGATAGAGCGAGATCGGCCAGATGACCAAGAGGATCGAGCAGCCGACTACTGCGTACGCCGACGCGTGGCGGCGACTGTAGGCGAACAGGAGCGCGGCCGGGCCCGCAGTACCGACGACGAGGGCCATCACCTCACCACGTTCCTGAATGAGCCAGCAGACCGACGAGCTGAACATCGCGGCTCCGGCCAGTGACCACGCGGTCACTTGGTCGCGGACCAGACCGGTCACGGCCAGCACAAACGCCACCAGGATGAAGCCGGTGCCGGCGATCCCGGCCGAACTGGCCGACGAGGTGTCCGGAGTCAGGACGTCGGCGGTGATCACCAGCACACCGACGGCCAGGATCGCGAATGTTGCCACCAGCAACGAAGACCCGGCCAGCCACCACACGCCGAGCACCGCCAGCACGAGGGCTACCGCGACTCCCGCGATCCGGCCCGACTCGCCCTCGATCGCGACGTACGTGGCGAACCCGGCCACACAGCACCCCAACGAGGCCAGCGCCGAACTCAACTGCTCCCTGCGGCCCACCAGGGCTAGCACGGCCGCAGTACCGAGGAGGATCACCGCTGCGCTCGTCCCCGTACTGATCCGGGCGGCACGGCCCATCTCGCCCCAGTTCGCCACTGTGAGCAGGGCCACGGCGCCTAGGAGGAGCGCGCCGCCGATGTACCCCAGCACCTCGGTCAGGGCCGACGAGTGAGCAGCGGTGGGCGGCACCCGGCGCGGCTCGCTCTTCGTCGGCTGCGGGCTGGCCTCTCGCGTGCTCGGGCGGCTGGCGGCGGGTTGCGACGTACTGGCGCCTTGGGCGTCGGCCTCGGCGGCTGAGCGGAGCGCCTGGGCTTGGTAGGGGCGCAGGACACCCGCGGACACCAGCCTGGTCAGCTCGTCATCCAGCCGGCTCGGCATATCCGTGTGCTCCTCCTCGCAAATCTGAAGGTTCGGGGATTGCAGAGATCCGGGCGGCGATCACTACAGTAGGGCGGCGAGATGCCTATTCTGCTCAGTTACCCCGTGTCCCTGCTCAGTCACCCCCTGTTTTCCGTGCCGGACACCTTCCCGACCTTCTTCCGCCGCGGCAACGACGGCCAGTTGGAGGTCACGGACCAGATCATCATGGTCCCGGCCCGGATCGCCGGCCTGATCATCGGCTTCTTCGTGATCCGCTGGCTGCTGCACAAGGGAATCCGCCGCTTCGCCAAGCGCACCGGCAACGGCGCCGTGGCCGGCGTCCTGGCCAAGTCCAAGCGCGGCCAGGAGTTCGTCGAACAGACCCTGAACAGCGAACGCCGGGCCCAGCGCGCCCAGACCATCGCCTCACTCCTGTGCAGCACGGTCACGATCATCCTGACCGCCATCCTGGTCGTGATGGTGCTGGCCGAACTCGGCTTCAACATCCTGCCCGTGGTCGCGTCCGCCAGCATCATCGGCGTCGCACTCGGCTTCGGCGCGCAAACTCTCGTCAAAGACTTCCTGGCCGGCGTCTTCATGATCTTCGAAGACCAGTACGGCGTCGGCGACCTGGTCGACATGGAAAAAGCCACCGGCGTGGTCGAAGCAGTCGGCCTACGAGTCACCCGCCTGCGCGGCGAAGACGGCACCACCTGGTACGTCCGCAACGGCGAAGTCCTCCGAGTCGGCAACCTCACCACCCGCGACCCCCACGCCCCCGCCGCGTCCACCACCGGCGTAGGCAGCGCCGCCGAGGTCGCCGACGGCATAACCCACCTCGAAACCCCCAACTCCGACGAATCCACCACCCGCCCAGAAACACGCGCCCTCCCGGAACATCCGGTCCGTTCGTCCGCGGAGGCTCAACGCACCGCAGGCGGTCACGAACCTCGCGAGTAGCGCGCATTTCCCCACCCCTGCCCGTCACGCGGGCCAGCGCCTTGCACCCACCCGAACCTCTGCGGGTGAAGCGCGCAGGCTAGGGATGCCCGCATCGCACCGTGCGACTGCATGGGCACCCACCCCCACCCGTCACGCGGGGCCGGCGCGTTGCACCCACCTGAGCCCAGACGCGTGGACCGCGCAGGCGCGCAGTGCCCGCATCGCGTGGGCGCACCCGAACCCGGTAACGCGTCCGCGTCCTCACGAGGGGAATGTGTGCCGACCGACAGGAGATGGTGCTTGTTTTGTCATCACTCGACCGGTCGCTGAGCGTCGCGAGTCGGAACGCCGCCAACTAGCTCCTGTCGGTCGGCACAACCTTCACAGAAGACCTCGACCTCCGACCTCGCCACCCGCTGCGGAATCACCGCCGGCGCGGTCAGCGAGCCCATCGCGTACTCCGCGACTGCGACCTGATCACCACCGACCGCAGCCGCCGATCCCTCCACTCCATCACCCCAGTCGGCGCAGCCCTCCTCCGAGCCCCGCGCCGTACCCCCACCTGACCTCGCCGCTCAAGCCCACCCCCGACGATCACGCAGCCGATCGAACGCCTTCGGCGGACGAATTGTGGGGAGTACTTCGGCGATCACTCGCGCGCAGGCTTCGGGGCTGGTGGAGGTGGTATCCACGGCGATGTCGTGGTCTCGATGATCAAAGACCGTGGTCTGCGACAAGGCCAGTCCGACCGGCCGGTCTCCTCGGGCACGCTCACGCCGTTCGAGTTCCTCAGGCGCACAACGGACGTCGACGAGCGTCACGTCGTACCCATCCAGTACGTCGAGCAGGTCGTCCAGTCGCCATCGCTCACTGAGCGGATAGTCCATGATGACGTCGTTCCCAACGGACACGAGAGCCGCCACGGCCCGGTGATAACCCAACCGAGTCCGCCGCAACATCTCGCCAACCTCAGCCTCCGCCAGCACCCGCGTATGCACCGTCGACCGCATCGCCCCCAACGCGTCAACCGGCACAAAAAACCACGGCTCCGCCAACAACGGCAGCAACGCCCGCCCAATGGAACTCTTACCGGAACTGGAAGCCCCGTTCAACAAAACAACCCGTCCCCCACGCCCCGACTCCACCCCAGGACCCTAACAACCGGGGGACCTCAGGCCTGCGCCTTCTCCACCGCGACCCCACGTCGGACTCTCCGCATCCGGGACCTGTCTTGGGCTGAACTCGAACTTCGAAAGTAACGCTTAGCTGTTACTATCGAAGCGTCGAGGAGGTGAATGTGGATGCGTGCAGTTGATGTATTGGAGTCGTTGGAGCTTCTTGGGTCCAGCCAGGGAGGCGTGGTGACCGCGGCCCAAGCCTCCGAGGCGGGAGTGTCCAAGATGCACCTGTCCCGCCTCGCCGACCGTGGCACTGTTCAGCGCATTCGTCATGGCGTCTATGCGCTTCCTTCCGCCGACACCGGACCGCTGCAAGGCCTGCGTGCAGCCTGGTTGGCTACGGGCAGTCGGCCAGCGGGAAGCCAGCCGCTGGCCGTAGCGTCTGGCGAGTCCGCGGCGGCCGTGCACGGACTCGGTGATCTGCTGCCGTCGAAGTACGAGTTCACCACCGCAGTACGCCGACAGACCACGCAGCCGGACACCCGGTACCGGAGGCGCGACCTGCCGGAGGAAGACGTCACCTGGGTCCACGGGCTTCCAGTGACCACGGTCGCCCGCACCATCAAGGATCTAGCTGCTGGCGGCACCGATTTCGACCACCTTGCCGTCGCGGTCCGCGACGCTGTTTCGTCGACAAACGCCGCATCCGACGCCCTCATTCAGGCGCTTGAGCCGGCCGCTGAGCGGTTCGGTTTCCCTGATGGAAAAGCCCTTTTCCTAGCTCTGTTGAAGGCAGCAGGCTACAAACCCGACCCCGAGCTTGCGGCGTTGGAAAGCCCAGCTGCTGGCGACGAGTTCCTCCGCGCACTCATGCCTCAACTCGAGAACCTCGTCACCCAGCTCGTCACCGAGCAACTCCACCAACTGGCGCCCGAGGTTGATCTCTCTCCCGAGACTGATTACCTCATCAGAGCAGCACTTCCCGACGCCGAGACAATCAGCCGCGCGGTTGCCCCGCTACCACCAGGGCGGTCCCCGGAATTGCGCCATTCATCGGCGCAGCAACACGAATCACGAGATGCCGTCCGCCGGCAGAACAGAAAGGCCGACGATGGCAAGCCCGCTGACGCAGCTGGAAGCGAACCTCCTGCGACGGTCGCTGGGGGCCAAGCTGGCCAACGATGCGAAGAGCCGCGGCATCGCGGTTGATCCGGTCCGCAAGCAGTACATCTTCACGATCTTCCTCAGCCGCGTCTTCCAGAACCACGACGCACCTTGGGTGCTGCTCGGTGGAAACGCTTTGCTGATCCGGACGGGCGGCGGCCGGTTCACCCAGGACATCGATCTGGCCCGCGAGACACCCTGGGCAAGTCCCGAGGATGCGATGGCCGAACTGAGGCGACTTTCGAGCCGACCGCACCACGACGATCCGTTCGTATTCGACCTGTACTCCATGACCACCCAGAGGGAACCCGACGCTTACGGTTACGGCCTCGAGCGACGAGGGCAAGGCCAAGCTGACGGAGTACGGGAAACTGCCAAGGTGAAGACGCGAGCTCTGCTGGGAGGTCGAGAGTTCGAGAGCTTCAGCATCGATCTCACCACTCGCCGGCACATCGATGCCCCGGTCGACCAGGTACCGCTGAAACCGATCATCGATCACGAGACCTTGCGAGACCTCCCTTCGGTCCCCACCACTCCGATCGAACCCCACCTTGCCGACAAGATCTGCGCCCTCTACGAGAGGTACGGCCAGGACGGCGAGAAAGCCTCGAGTCGCTACCGCGATCTGGCCGATATCGTCCGGATCGTCGCAGCTATCCCGTTCGATGCCGCCCGGCTGACCGCAGTCCTCCAGCGCGAAGCCGGCCGACGTCAGATGACCCTGCCGAAGAAGCTCCGAGCGCCGAGTGAAGACTGGGTCACCGGCTTCCCCCGATCGGCCGCGGGGTTCGCAGAGTACTCACGGGACTACTGGGACCTGGACGCGGCACTGACGTACTCCAACACCTGCCTGGAAGAGGTTCTCAACGGCGAACGAACCAGCGGCACCTGGGATCCAGACGACAACTGCTGGCGATAGGTGCCTAGATCTGCCGCGGGCAAGGCGAGCTGTCGGCCCTGCAGGTGACCCCGGGTCTGGCGATGCGCAACGCGGTGCGGGTCCCAGCCGCCTGCGCGCCGATCCGCCAAAGGTTCGGGTGGGCACGACGCTCCAGCCCGCAACACGAGTACGGGTGGGTGCAAACCCCCACACCACCACCGCGACGCGGGTCCCCAAACCCCTGCGCACATCACCCCCAGAGGTTCGGGTGGGCACGACGCTCCAACCCGCAACACGAGTACGGGTGGGTGCAAAACCCCCACACGACCACCGCGACGCGGGTCCCCAAACCCCTGCGCACATCACCCCCAGAGGTTCGGGTGGGCACGACGCTCCAGCCCGCGACTTGAGCACGGGTGGGTGCAAAAACACATCCACAAACACTTCCGGCGCCAGCCCCCACATGAGGCCGGCGCCGGTCGGCAGTACGAAAGAACGTCAGGCGGTGAAGGTGACGTCGAGGGTGATTTCGGTGCCGGTGAGGGCCTGGGAGACCGGGCAGTTCTTCTTGGCGTCCTCGGCGAACTGGGCGAACTCGTCGGCGGTCAGGCCGGGGACCTTGCCGTTGACCGAGAGCTTGCTGCCGGTGATGCCCTGGCCCGGTACGAAGGTCACGGCGGCCGTGGTGTCGAGGGACTCGGGGGCGTTGCCGGCCTTGGCCAGGACGTTGGACAGGGCCATGTTGAAGCAGCTCGAGTGGGCGGCGGCGATCAGCTCTTCCGGGCTGGTCCGGCCGCTGGCGGCGTCCTCGGTGCGGGCGGCCCAGGTTACGTCGAAGGAGCCGAGGCCGGACGACTCGAGGTTGACCTGGCCGGCCCCCTCCAGCAGCGAGCCTTCCCAGTGGGCCTTGGCGGTGCGAATTGCAGCCATGCTCTTTGTTTCTCCTCAGAAGTCAGGTGCCGGACACGTCGATCGTGCCGGGGTACGTCGGTTCGTCGGTGTTCACCATGCTGTGCGCGGCCATCACCATGTACGTCCAGATCTCCTGGTCGCGGTCCGGCTCCAGCCCGAGTTCGTCGAGCGCGGCGCGCATGTGGCCGAGCCAGCGGTCCCGGGCGCTCGGGGTGACGGCGAACGGGTGGTGCCGCATCCGCAGCCGGGGGTGCCCGCGCTGTTCGGAGTACGTCCGGGGTCCACCCCAGTACTGCTCGAGGAACATCCGGAAGCGCTCCTCGGCCGGGCCGAGGTCTTCTTCCGGGTACATCGGGCGCAGCTCCGGGTCGGCGGCGACACCGCGGTAGAAGGCGGCCACCAACCGGTGGAACGTCTCGGCCCCGCCCACGGCGTCGTAGAAACTCTTCGGCTCGCTCATCGCCCCAAGTGTCTCAAGCCGCCCCAACGAGCCGGACGAGGGCGTCCCGTTCGGCCGCGGAGAGCTTCCGCTTGGTGTGCGTCCGGCCGTCCACCGCGACCAGTACGGAGACCGCCTTGGCGTAGACGTCCTCGGTCTCGCCGGTGCGATCGACGATCCGTGAGCCCAGCGTGAACGACGTACTGCCGACCGCCTCGACCCAGACGTCCACCTCGTACGGCGGATGGCGCAGCAGGATCGGGCGCAGGTAGTCGACGGTCTGGCTGGCCAGGACACACGGGTACTGCGTGACGTAGTCCCCACTGGTCCCCGCCAGCTGGCTCAGGAACGCGAGTCGCGCCTCCTGGAGATAGTCGAAGTACCGGACGTTGTTCACGTGGTCGTAGGAGTCGATGTCGGACCAGCGGACCAGGACGGGATGACTGAACCTCACGAGCCCACCAGTTTCTCCAGCGCCGCGCGCTCGACCGGGGTGATCCGGCGCAGGCGGTTGGCGGCGAAATCGAAGGGAACCAACCGGGTCCGCGCCTCCACGTAGGTCACTCGCGGCGAGGGGTCCAGGATCTCGTAGTCGACCACGAACGAGGCCGCCTTGATCTCGCTGATCCACAGCTCGATCTGGACCGGCTCGGGCCGGAAGACCAGCGGCCGCCGGTACTGCACCTCGTGCCGGGCGACCAGCAGGCCGGTCTCCAGGTTGTCGGCGCCGAGGTCCTTGGCGGTCCGGAACAGGAAGTCGACGCGCGCGTCCTGCAGGTAGTCGACGTACCGGCCGTTGTTGACGTGGCCCAGCGCATCCATGTCACCCCAGCGGAGCGGACACTGGTAAACGTGCCGGTTGTGATGATCCACACGGCGATCATCCCATCCTGACCACACCCGCCGTGACCGAACGTGGGTAATGTCATCCCGGATACGAACCGAGCAGTAGGGAGCAGGCGGTATGAGCGAGCAGCGAGTGGCGGTCGTGACCGGGTCGGCCCGGGGAATCGGTGCCGCCGTGGCGCAGCGGCTCGCCGCCGACGGCAACGCGGTCGCGGTCCTGGACCTGGACGAGGCGGCCTGTGCCGGGACCGTCGAGGCGATCACCGCGGCCGGCGGCAAGGCCGTCGCGATCGGGTGCGACGTGAGCAAGTCCGACCAGGTGGCGGCCGCGATCGAGCGGGTGGTGGCCGAGCTCGGCCCGCCCACGATCCTGGTGAACAACGCCGGCGTACTGCGCGACAACCTGCTCTTCAAGATGTCCGAGGACGACTGGGACACCGTGATGTCGGTGCACCTGCGCGGCAGCTTCCTGATGTCGAAGGCCTGCCAGGCGCACATGGTCGAGGCGGGCTACGGCCGGATGGTCTTCCTCTCCTCCACCTCCGCGCTGGGCAACCGCGGCCAGGCGAACTACGCGTCCGCGAAGGCCGGCCTGCAGGGCCTGGCCAAGACGCTCGCGATCGAGCTGGGCAAGTTCGGCGTCACCGCGAACGCGATCGCCCCCGGCTTCATCGAGACCGACATGACGGCGGCCACCGCGGCCCGGGTCGGGGTCGACTTCGAGGAGTTCAAGAAGGCGACCGCCGCCACCATCCCGGTCAACCGGACCGGTAAGCCCGAGGACATCGCCGCCGCCGCGTCGTTCTTCTGCAGCGAGGAGGCCGGCTTCGTCTCCGGCCAGGTCCTGTACGTCGCCGGCGGACCCCGCAACTAGGAGCCCGGAATGCATACCTTCACCGGTGTCGACGAGGTCGTGCACGCGGTCGGCACCCAGCTGGGTGAGACCGAGTGGCTGGAGATCACCCAGGAGCAGGTGAACCAGTTCGCCGCGGCGACCGGGGATCACCAGTGGATCCACGTCGACGTGGACCGCGCCGCGAAGGGCCCGTACGGCGGAACGATCGCGCACGGCTACCTGACGCTGAGCCTGATCGCGCGCTTCGGCGAGGAACTCTTCTCCGTCGAGGGCGTGACGGCGAAGCTGAACTACGGCGTCAACAAGGTCCGCTTCCCCAGCCCGGTCCCGGTCGGTAGCCGGGTCCGCGCGGGCGCCTCGATCGCGGGCGCCCAGGAGACCGCCGCCGGAGTTCAGGTCTCACTCCAGTGGGTGATCGAGCTCGAGGGCTCCACCAAGCCGGCCTGCGTCGCCGAAACCGTAGTACTGCTCGTTCGTTAGAGCGGGCAGACCAGTACTGCGTGGGTTGCGACGCGGCGGTAGCCGAGCCAGTTGTTGACGGCAAGCATTGGCTGGTTGCCGTCGTAGTTGGCGGTGAAGGCGCCGACGACGCCGGCCTCGGCGGCGCGGTGTAGTGCCGCGCACTTGACCACTTTGGCGAGGCCGCGGCCTCGGTGCTCGGGCATCGTCGCCGTCATGTGCGACCAGATCTTGTGAGAGCCGCCGGTACCGAGGGTGAAGCCGATGACCTGGCCGTCCCGCACGGCAGCCATGCTCAGGTCCAGCCTCATGCCGGGCGCCTGCCAGACTTCGGCGTACCAGTCGTCGTACGGCCGGCTCCCGATCTTCGCGTCACCGGGTTTGGTGCGCTGGGCAACTTCATCGGCCGCGTGGACGAGTCGCGGGTCCACCTCGATCAACGGCAACAGCTCAACCCCGGCCGGTACTGCGGGCAGCGCCGGCGCCTCGCGTGGAGCGATTCCCGCGTAGTGCACCTGCCTGGTCTGCCGGTAGCCCCAACGCGATGCCCACTCCAGCGAGGCCGGCTCGGCGAAGACGCGGACGCTCACCGCGCCGGCCTGCTTCAAATGGTAGTGACTGCACTCCACCAGCGCAGTACCGGCCCCACGCTCGCGGTACTGCGGATGCACCATCACCCGGAGCTCGGCACTGACCGGATTGGAGCCCGCTGTCAGCGCCGACGTTCCCCAGCCGACCAGCCGGTCGTCGTCGAAGGCTGCGAACATCGCGCGAGCCCGGGAACCAGGGCCGCGCTCGATGCCGGCCCGCAGCAGGTCCGCAGTACCGACGGACCAGGGCTCGACCACGTCATAGAGCGCGATGGCCGCCTCGGCGTCATCGGGTACGGCAGGCCTGATCTCCATCGGCAGCCCTTACGAAGTCCGTAAGTTCCGGCTGACCACGGTGTGCTTGGCCACCTGGTGGTATCCCAGCCACTCGTTGACCGCGAGCATCGGCCGGTTCCCACCGGCATTCGCCGTGAACGCGGAGGTCAGTCCCGCGTCGGCGGCGGTTCGCAGTACCGACCACTTGACCGCTCGCGCCAGGCCGCGGCCGCGGTGCGACCGGCGGGTGGCGGTCATGTCGGTCCACAAGCCGCCCGCACCTACGAGGCTGATCGTCAGGCACACCACCTGGTCGCCGTCGACGGCCGCGGCGCAGTACTCCCATGCCACGTTCGGCGAATCCCAGACGACCTGGCGGAACCACTCGTACGGCGCGTCCACCGGGGTCGACGGGATGTCCAGCCCCGCTTCCCGATAGACGGCGAACGCCGCCTCGGGGTCGACGTCCGCCAGCGGCACGATCGCGACGCCGTCCGGCAGCACGGGTTCGGGCGGGAGGGTGCGCAGGTCGACGCCGGCGTACCGCATCTCGGCGTGCGCCTGGTAACCGTTGCGCAAGGCAAACGTCAGGCCGCTCTCGTCGGGCGTGGCCTCCACCTCGGTCGCCTCGTGATCCGCAAGGTGGGCGTCGACCGCTGCCAGCAACTGGGATCCGAGCCCGGCACGACGATGGTCCTGGTGGACGAAGACATGCAGGTTGAACGCACCCGGCACATTCCGCCAGGTGGCGGGAAGGACCATGGCCCAGCCGACCATCCGGCTGTCCGACTCGGCGGCGTACGCGGCTCGCCGAGGGTCATCGAAGGTGCGGACCAGGTCGTGGCGGTACTGGTCTTCGGTCTTCGCCAGGTACGGAAACAAAGCCAGATACAGTCCGGCCAAGGCGGCTGCGTCGTCAAGGGTCGCGAGCCGGACCGCTGCCATCAGAGCACTCGCAGCATGCTCGTCTGGGTTTCGATGCGCTGGTACCCGAGCCAGTTGTTGATGGCGAGCATCGGGCCGTTCGCGTCGTCGTTCGAGGTGAACACGCTGACAATGCCGGCCTGCGCGCAGCGGCGCAGCGCCACCGACTTCACCAGTTTCGCCAGCCCACGACCCCGGTACTGCGGAATGGTGCCCGTCATGCCCGACCAGGCCCGGTCGCCGTCGATCTCCATCGCGGTGAAGCAGACCACCTCGTCACCGGCCAAGGCCGCGACACTGAGCGACTTGTCCAGAGCAGGCGACTTCCACACCTCCTCGAACCACTCGTCGTACTCGATGGAGTCCAGCGGTGAGTCGCCCGGCTCGTCGAGGGAGGCGATCATGTCGGCGGTGTAGATCGGCTTCGGGTCGAGCTTGTCCATCGTCTCGAGCACGATGCCCTCAGGCGTCGGCGGCTGGTCGGGCAGCACCTGAAGGTCGACACCGGAGTAGTGCAGCTCGCGGGACCGCTCGTACCCGAGCCGCTCCGCGAAGGCCTGCCCATCCGGTGTCGCGAACGCCCGCACCCGGGCGACGCCGATGTCAGCCAGGTGATTGTCCAGCTGCTCGTGCAGCGCGGTGGCGATGCCCTGCCGCCGATAGCGCGGATGAACATACAGAGACAGCTGGGCCTGGCCCGGCTCGCTCGTCCAGGTGTTCCGGCCGCAGCTCCCCGAGGCGACCACCACACCGTCCACCTCGGCGACGAGCGCGAGCTGCTGCTCAGCCGGCGTGTGCATCGTGATCGCGTGCCGCATCGCGGCCGGCGAGACCACGGAGTACGAGAAAGTGTCCCGCCGCACCTGTGACAACGCCTCTGCGTCGGTCACCTCAGCCGCCCTGATCACCATGTCGGGACACTAGTCAGGCCGGGGGCCACGCGCCACGCAATTTGCAGTTGGAACGGGATCGCAACAGCTGTGCGGCGGCTGTGATTCTGTCCGGGGCGGGGTGGGCATTAGGGTTGGCCGGTGCCCGTGATCGCGACCGCATCGTTGAGCAAGCGATACCCGCGTGTGACGGCCCTGGACGAGCTGACTGTCGAGGTGGGGTCCGGCGTGACCGGACTGGTCGGAGCCAACGGTGCCGGCAAGTCGACCCTGCTGAAGATTCTGCTCGGACTGATCGCCCCGACCGCCGGAAGCGCCATCGTGCTGGGACACGACGTGGTCACCGGCGGCGAGGCGGTCCGTGCTCTCGTCGGCTACATGCCCGAGCACGACTGCCTGCCCCCTGACGTGTCCGCGACCGAGTTCGTCGTCCACCTCGCGGAGATGTCCGGACTGCCGTCGACCGCCGCGCGGGAGAGAGCAGCCGACGTACTACGGCACGTCGGCCTCGACGAGGCGCGCTACCGGCCGATGGGTGGCTACTCCACCGGTATGAAGCAACGGGTGAAGCTCGCCCAGGCGTTGGTGCACGACCCCAAACTTGTCCTGCTGGACGAACCGACCAACGGGCTCGACCCGGCCGGGCGCGACGAGATGCTGACGCTCGTACGCCGGATCGGTACCGAGTTCGGCATCCCCGTGCTGATCACCTCGCACTTGCTCGGCGAGCTCGAACACGTCTGCGACCACATCGTCGTACTGGACGGTGGCCGGTTGCTGCGGTCGGAGTCGAAGGCCGCGCTGACCGGCGAGACCGGAGTACTGGCGGTCGAAGTACGGGACCTGAGCGGGCGGGACCGGTTGGGTGCCGCGCTGGAGCGGGCCGGTGCGCGGGCGCGCGCCGATGGGCCGCTGGTGCTGGTCGAGATCGCCGGTGAGGAGACGTACGACCTGGTCCGCGACACGATCGTCGAACTGGGACTCGGCTTGGTTCGTGTCGAGCCGCACCGGCACCGCCTGGAAGAGGTCTTCAGTGTCTGACCAGCCCCACGAGCAGCGCCGCGCCGGCGTCATTCACGACATCGGCTACCGGCACTACGACGGTCCGCGGCT
Organism: Kribbella sp. NPDC023855; assembly: GCF_040639475.1. Taxonomy (NCBI): domain Bacteria; kingdom Bacillati; phylum Actinomycetota; class Actinomycetes; order Propionibacteriales; family Kribbellaceae; genus Kribbella; species Kribbella sp. NPDC023855. Next base: position 97,055 of record NZ_JBFAAA010000005.1, on the reverse strand, counting down.
GGGCCGGTTCGCGATCTGGCAGGCGCTGGTCGTCTCGAGTCTGCGGCACGCTTACGGGCTCGGGCGGTCCGGCAGGTCGAAGGTGATGCCGATCCTGCTGCTCGCGGTGATGGTGGTGCCGGTGGCGATCATCGTCGGCATCGAGACCGCACTGAAGTTCGACAAACCGCCGCTGACGCAGGTGGAGTACATCTCCTTGCTGCAGGCCGTCATCGCGCTCTACCTCGCCTCGCAGGCGCCGCAACTGTTCTCGCGGGATCTCCGCTACCGCTCGATCGTGCTGTACCTCGCTCGGCCGCTGCACCGGACCGACTATGCGCTCGCGAAGCTCACGTCGCTGATCCTCGCGCTGATGATCCTCATGGGCCTGCCGATGGTGATCCTGTACGCCGGTGCGCTGCTGGCCAAGTTCGACTTCACCGACATGACCAAGCAGTTCCTCAGCGGACTGGTCGCGGCGCTGCTGCTCGCGATTCTGCTGGCCGCGATCGGCGGACTCATCTCGGCGGCGACACCCCGGCGGGGCTTCGCGGTGGCGGCCATCATCGCCGTCCTGATCGTCTCGTTCACCGCCGTCGTGACAACCACCGCGATCATCAACGACGGGCCGGGGAAGATGACCCCCACGGGCCGCTACGTCAACCTGGGTTCGCCTTTCACGCTGGTCGAGGTGCTACAGAGCTTCCTTCTGCGCGGCGGCGGGACCTTCGAGCCGACTACTTCCCAAGGCCTCGTTTTCGCGGCCGTCTACGTCGCACTGCTCGCGGTCTGCGTCTGGGGCGTCAACGCGCGCTACGCGAAGGTGGCCCGCGGATGAGCGTGATCCAGATCGCGAAGGTCTCCCGCTGGTACGGCAACGTCGTCGCGGTCAACGACGTCACGATGACGATCGGCCCCGGCGTCACCGGCCTGCTCGGGCCGAACGGCGCGGGCAAGTCCACGCTGATCACGATGATGGCCGGCTTCCTGCCGCCGTCGACGGGCGCGGTGACACTGGACGGCGTACCGGTCTGGCGAAACGAGGCCGCGTACCGGCAGATCGGGCTGGTGCCCGAGACCGAGGCCGTCTACGACACGTTGACCGGGTCGGCGTTCGTGCGGGCCAATGCGGAGCTGCAGGGGTTGACGAATGCTGGTGCGGCGGCAGCCGAGGCGGTTGCCACGGTGGCGATGGAGGATGCCGCGGGACGGCGCATCTCGACGTACTCGAAGGGTATGAAGCAGCGGATCAAGATGGCGGCCGCGCTCGTGCACGAGCCGTCGGTGCTGTTGCTGGACGAGCCCTTCAACGGCATGGACCCGCGGCAGCGGCTGCACCTGATGGATCTGCTGCGCAAGATGGGCGCGGACGGGCGGACCGTACTGTTCAGCTCGCACATCCTCGAGGAGGTGCAGCAGGTCGCGACCCACATCGAGGTCGTCGTGTCCGGGCGGCACGCGGCCTCGGGCGACTATCGCGCCATCCGGACGCTGATGACGGACCGCCCGGTGCTCTACCGGCTGCGCTCCAGCGACGACCGCCGGCTCGCTTCCGCGTTGATCGGTGACCCCTGTACGTCGGGCGCGGATCTGGACGGCGGTGCGCTGCAGGTGCAGGTGGTCGACTTCGAACGGTTCAGCCGCCTGGTGCCGACGATGGCCCGCGACCTCGGGATCCGGCTGCTCGAGGTCGCGCCGACGGACGAGTCCCTCGAGAGCGTCTTCTCCTACCTCGTCGGGAGGCGCTGACCTATGAACGTCACGATCGCGCGATTGACGATGGCGACCCTGTTCGGTCACCGTCGCGGTCTGCTGCTCTTCATCCTGCCCGGCGTACTGCTCGCGCTGTGCATCCTGCTGGCGCTGACGGTCGACGACAGCCCTGGTTTCAGTGCGGCGCTGCTGCAGATGTTCGGCCTCGCGGTCATCGTGCCGCTGGTCTCGCTGGTGGCCGCGACCGGCGCGCTGGCCTCCGAGATCGACGACGGCTCGATCGTCTACCTGCTCAGCAAGCCGATCAAGCGCTCTTCGATCATCCTGACCAAGGCGGTGGTGGCGATCGCGGTCATCTTCGTCCTGGCGGCTTTGCCGATGACGGTGGCCGGACTGATCCTCGACCACTCCGACCCGCGCACGGCCGTTGCCTTCGGCATCGGTTCGCTGGTGGCCGGGATCGCCTACACCGGAATCTTCCTGGCGCTCTCGGTCATCTCGGGCAACGCGGTCACCATCGGCCTGATCTACGCGCTGCTCTGGGAGGGCGTGATGGGCCAGTACGTCGACGGCGCCAAGGCGCTCAGCATCCAGCAGTGGTCGCTGGCTGTCATCCAGAAGCTCACCGACTCACCCCACGTCGAGTCGGCCGTGAAGCTGCCGATCGCCACTCTCCTGCTGATCGCAGTAGTGGCCGTCGGCCTGGGCCTAGCGATCGCGCGTCTGCGCTCGCTAGTCCTCTCCACCGCCGAGTGACCCGTAGACCTGCACAACCTCGGAAGCCAACCGCAGCAGGTCTTGCCGAAGCTCCAACGGCTCCAGTACTTCGACGTGCTTGCCGAACCCGAGCAGTACGCCGCAGGCCGCCTCCCGCACGCGGAACCTCATCGCCACATGCGGCCAGGAGTCGTCCCCACCCGGTACGTCGCGTGCCTGCTCCCCCTTGGCCAGCATCGGCGTAGCCACTCGTCGTACCAGCTCGGCGCGGTCCGGTCGAACCCTGACGACCACGTCGACCCCAGCCGGCAGGGTCCGCTCCAATTGGGCCCGCAGCCGCTGCCACTCCCCTTGCAGATCAAGCCCTTCCGGCCGCGCAGCCGCTTCGTCCAGTACGTCGACCTGTTCGACCCGCGACACCCGGTACATCCGGGACACCCCGCGATGAGCTGCCACCAAGTACCAGCGTCCTGCCTGCTCCACGAGTCCCCAGGGGTCGACGGTACGGCGTACTGGTCGCCCTTCGGTTGCGGACGCGTAGCGCAGCGCCACCCGGCGGCGGGTCACCACGGCTTGCCGTAGTACGGGCAGGGCGCCGGTGTCCTCGGCTTCGGCGAACCACCTGCGCCGGTCGACCACGATGGCGTCTTTCAGCGCGTCTGCGTCGCCTTGCAACTGCAGCGGGAGCGTGGAGGACAGCTTGCCCATTGCCGACTGCAGTGCGTCGCGCAGGCCGAGCTCCTCCGACAGTGAGGCGCTGCCACTCCAGGCGAACAGAGCCTGCGCCTCACGAGGCGTCAGACCGCTGACGTCGGCCCGGTAGCCGGGCAGCAGTACACAGCCGCCGTTGCGGCCGCGCTCTGTGTAGACGGGGACTCCAGCGGCCGACAGCGCCTCCATGTCGCGCATCACCGTGCGCCGCGAGACCTCCAGCCGCTCGGCCAGGTCGCGCGCGCTCAACCTTGGATGCCTCTGCAGCAACAGGATGATCTGCAACAACCGGTCGGCTCTCATATAAGACACAAGATGTCACACATAGGGCCCGAGAGTGGAGCCGTTCCCAACCACTGGAGGAAGAATCGTGACCGACCCGCGTCCGATGCTCGTGCGTGCCCTGGACCAGACCCAGGCGATGATCGACACCGTCACCCCTACCGACCTGGACCTCCCGACCCCCTGCCCCGAGTACGACGTACGGACTCTGCTGGGCCACATGATCACGGGGATCAGCCGGATCAATCTCGCGCTGACCGGCCAGGACCCGCTGTCCGTTCCCACCGTGACGCCCGGCGTGACGGACTTCCCTGGCGCCTGGAAGGAGCGCCGCGCGCTGGTCGACGAGACGCTGTCGGACCCGGCCATCCTGACCATGACCTGCACAGTGCCGTGGGGAACCATCCCGGGCGCCGCGGCAGTCGCGTCGTACACGAGCGAGATGACCACCCACGCCTGGGACCTCGCCAAGGCCACGGGTCGCACCGATCTGCTCGATGACGAGCTGGCCGTCTACTGCCTGCCGCTGGCGCAGCAGTTCATCCCGGCGGCACAGCGAGGCGGCCCGATCCCGTTCGGCCCAGTGGTCGAGGTGGCCGCAGACGCACCGGCGTACGACCGGCTCGTTGCCTGGGTTGGCCGCCAGCCGTGAGGACTAGCCGACGATGCCGCCGTTGAGGGTCAGGCCGCCGTCGATGGTGATGGTCTGGCCGGTGATCCAGGAGGCTTCGTCGGAGAGCAGGAACCAGACAAGGGACGCGACGTCCTCGGGGCGGCCCAGCCGCTTCAGGGGGTACGACGCGGCGACCTTGTCCTCGCGGCCTTCGTAGAGGGCGCCGGCGAACTTGGTCTTCACCACCGCGGGTGCGACCGCGTTGACCCGGATCGCCGGTGCCAGCTCCACCGCCAGCTCGGCCGTCACACGGGACAGCATCGCCTTGGTGGCGCCGTACCAGCCGATACCGGGTGATGGCGACAGCCCCGCGACCGAGGACACGTTGACCACGGAACCGCCGTGCGCCCGCATCCAGGCATCACTGCAGGCCTTGACCCACGCGATGGTCGCCAGCACGTTCGTGTCGACCATCTTGGCCGCCACTGCGGTGTCGACGTCCAGCAGCGAGCCGTAGATCGGGTTGATGCCGGTGTTGTTCACCAACAGATCCACCGACCCGTACGTCGCCACTGCCGCGGCCACGACGCTTGCACGGTGCTCGCCGTCGGCAGCGTTGCCTGCAACGGCCAGGGCGTTGTCCCGGCCACCCAGGTCGGCGACTGCCTCGTCGAGCGCGTCCTGCTTGCGTCCGGTGATCACTACGTGAGCACCGTCGGCCACCAGCCGCTTGGCGATCGCCAGGCCGATGCCGCGGGAGGCACCGGTGACGATCGCCGTCTTGTCCTTGAGAGTCATCAGCTGAGGCGTTCCAGGATGACGGCCATACCCTGGCCGCCGCCGACGCACATCGTCTCGAGGCCGAACTGCTTGTCCTCGAACTGCAGACCGTTGACCAGCGTGGTCATGATCCGCGCGCCGGTCGAGCCGAACGGGTGGCCGAGCGCGATCGCGCCGCCGTGCACGTTCAGCCGGTCCTCGTCGATGCCGAGCTCGCGGGCCGAACCGATCACCTGGACCGCGAAGGCCTCGTTGATCTCGACCAGGTCGATGTCGCCGATGCTCATCCCGGCCCGCTGCAGAGCCTGCCTGGTCGCGTCGACCGGGCCGAGCCCCATGATCTCCGGCGACAGGCCGCTCACGCCGGTCGAGACGATCCGGGCCAGCGGGGTCAGGCCGAGCTCACGGGCCTTGGTGTCGCTCATGATGACCACCGCGGCCGCACCGTCGTTCAGCGGGCAGCAGTTGCCGGCCGTGACCGTGCCATCGGGGCGGAACACCGGCTGCAGCTGGCTGACCTTCTCCAGCGTCGTACCGGCGCGGGGTCCGTCGTCCTTGCTCACGACAGTGCCGTCCGGCAGCGTCACCGGGGCGATCTCGCGCTCGAAGAAGCCGTTGTTGATGGCCTTCTCGGCCAGGTTCTGCGAGCGGACGCCGAACGCATCCTGGTCCTCTCGCGAGATGCCCTTCAGCGTCGCGACGTTCTCGGCGGTCTGGCCCATCGAGATGTAGATGTCCGGGATGAGGCCGTCCTCGCGCGGGTCGTGCCAGGTCTCGTTGGTCTCGGCGTACTTCTCGGTCCGCTGGACCGCGTCGGCGAAGACCTCGTTGAACGAGCTCGGGTCACCGACGCCGGCCGACCCGAAGTTCTTGTACCGCGAGACGCACTCGACACCCGCGCTGACGAAGATGTCGCCCTCGCCGGCCTTGATCGCGTGGAACGCCATCCGCGCGGTCTGGGTGGACGACGCGCAGAACCGGTTGATCGTCGTCGCGGCGGTGCTGTCCCAGCCCAGCTGGACGGCGACCCGGCGGGCCATGTTGCCGCCGTGCTCGTCGTGCGGCTCGGCGCACCCGAGCATCAGGTCCTCGATCTGGTCCCCGCTCAGGCCGGCCTTGTCGACCGCCGCCTTGATCATCTGCACGGCCAGGTCGTCCGGCCGGATGTCCTTCAGCGAACCCTTGTTGGCCCGGCCGATCGGCGACCGCGCGGTGGAGACGATGACTGCTTCAGGCACAACTTGTCCTCTCTACAGGCCCAGATCGCGGCCGATGAGTTCCTTCATGATCTCGTTCGAGCCGGCCCAGATCTTCGTCACCCGGGCGTCGCGCCAGGCGCGGGCAACCCGGTACTCGTTCATGTAGCCGTAGCCACCGTGCAGCTGGACACAGGCGTCCAGGATCTCGTTCTGTACCTGTGCACTCCACCACTTCGCCTTCGCCGCGTCCACGGCGGAGAGCCGTTCTTCGCCGTGCGCGACGACCGCGTTGTCGATGTAGGCCTGCGTCACCTCGGCCTTGGTGACGAGCTCGGCCACCAGGAACTTGTTGTACTGGAAGGAGCCGACCGGCTGGCCGAACGCCTTGCGCTGCTTCACGTACTCGATCGTCTCGTCCAGGATCTGGGTCGCGTGCGCGATGTTGCACACCGCGGCGCCGATCCGCTCCTGGGCCAGTCGCTCCATCATGTGGATGAAACCGCGGTCGACCTCACCGAGCACGTTCTCGTCCGGCACGAAGACGTCCTCGAAGAACAGCTCCGACGTACCGGACTCGGTCTGGCCGACCTTGTCCAGCTTGCGGCCGCGGGCGAAGCCCTCCATGCCCTCCTCAATCACGAACAGCGTGATGCCCTTGGCGCCCTTGCTCGGATCGGTGCGCGCGGCGGTGATGACCAGGTCGGCCATGTCGCCGTTGGTGATGAAGGTCTTCGACCCGTTCACCACCCAGCCGCCGTCGGTCTTCTTCGCGGTCGTCTTCAGCGCGGCCAGGTCGGAACCGCCGGACGGCTCGGTCATCCCGATCGCGGCGATCAGTTCGCCGGAGCAGAACTTCGGCAGCCAGCGCTGCTTCTGCTCCTCGGTGCCCAGATCCACCAGGTACGGCGCGGAACAGTCGTAGTGGATGCCGAAACAGCTCGACAGCGAGGCCGACACCTTGGAGACCTCTTCGGCGAACACCGCGTTGAACCGGTAGTCGCCGACGCTCGAACCGCCGTACTCCTCCGGTACGTCGAGGCCGAGGAAGCCCTGCTTGCCGGCCTCCAGCCAGGCGGCCCGGTCGATCGTCTTCTCCTCGAGGAACTGCTCCATCCGCGGCACCAGCGAGCGGTCGCAGTACTCCTTCGCACTGGCCCGGAAGGCATGGTGGTCCTCGTTGAAGATGATCCGTTCCATCGCTGTCCTCCCGTGGCACGACTGGTTGCTAAGCGCTTGCTTAGCTTGGCGAATCTAGGGCATTGTGTCAACGTGTCCGCAGTCACCAGCCCCCTCGCGTGGGCGCACGTCCAGCCCGCCGCCGCCCGCCGGCTGCTCACCGGCGCCATCGACGCCTTCGCCGAACGGGGTTTCCAGGCGACGACCACCCGGGACATCGCCTCCCGGGCCGGCATGTCGCCGGCCGCGCTCTACGTGCACTACCCCTCGAAGGAACGACTCCTCTTCGAGATCAGCCTCTACGGCCACCGGGCCGCGCTGGAGATCCTGACCGAGGCCAATGAGGGCGGCTCCCCTTCGGACCGGCTCCGCGCGATGGTCTCCGCCTTCACTGCCTGGCACGCGGAGCACCACACGATCGCGCGCGTCGTCCAGTACGAGTTGGCCGCTCTCAGTCCGGAGCACTTCGCCGAGGTGGCCACCATCCGCCGCGCCATCTCAGCCGTGGTCGAGAAGACCCTGACCGACGGCGTGACCGACGGCACCTTCACCGTCGAAGACCTGCCAGGCACGACAATCGCCGTACTGTCCCTGGCCGTCGACGTAGCCCGCTGGTACGACCCAACCCGCCACGCCACCCCCCAAGCCCTAGGCACCCTGTACGCCGACCTGGCCCTCCGCATGGTCCAGGCCTGACAGGCCGAACGGCCGACTCCTGACACGTCGAACGGCCCGGCTCCCATCGAGGGAGCCGGGCCGTTCGCGTTGCGTAGTACGGGTCAGACCTGCAGGGCGGCCTGGACGTCGAGGTGGATCTCGACCTTGTCGCCGATCAGGAGCTTGCCACCCTCGAGCGGCACGTTGAAGTCGATGCCCCAGTCCTTGCGGCTGATCGAGGCCGACGCCTCGAAGCCGATGATGGTCTGGCCGTAGGCGTTCTGGTCGACACCGAGGAACTCGACGGCGAACTCGATCGGCTTCGTCACGTCCTTGATGGTCAGGTTGCCGGCCAGGATGTAGTCGTCACCCTCGGACTTGAGGGCGGTGCTGGCAAACGTCATCTTCGGGCTGTTCTCGGCGTCGAAGAAGTCGCCGGAGCGCAGGTGACCGTCGCGCTGCTCGTTCCGGGTGTGCACGGAGGCCAGCTCGACGGTGACGGCGGCGGTCGACTCCTCTAGGGAGTCCTTCACGACGATCTCGCCGGCGAACTCCTGGAAGGTGCCGCGGACCTTGGTCATCAGGTGGCGGACGGTGAAGCCGATCTCGGTGTGCGCGGTGTCGATCGCGTAGGTGCCGGAGACGAGGCCGGGAATCGTGGTGGTGGCGGTGCTCATGGGGGTCCTCTCGAAACGGGAAACCAGTAGGGGGCGTCGCTGTCGCCGGGGAGTGGTGTTGTTAAACTTTCAACCGATGGCTACGACACTAGGGAAGAACGGTTTAAAAGTCAACTACATTCCCGGTACACTGTTCCCGTGACGATGATGACTGGGACCCGGTGGCTTGACTCCGAGCAGCAGGTGGCGTGGCGCGCGTACCTGCTGGGCACTGCGCGCCTGATGGCCAAGCTCGACGACGACCTTCGGCAGTTCGGCCTGGGCATCAACGACTACGAGATCCTCGTCCGGCTCTCCGAGGCACCCGAGCGCCGGCTCCGGATGGCGGAGCTCGCCGACCGGCTGCACCAGAGCCGCTCCCGGCTGACCCACACGGTCGGCCGCCTCGAGGCCGCCGAACTGGTCCGTCGTACCTCCTGCAAGAGCGACAAGCGCGGAGTCTGGGCCGAGCTCACCGACGCCGGCTTCGCCTTGCTGGAGCAGGCAGCGCCGTACCACGTCGAGGGCGTCCGGGAGAACCTGGTCGACCTGGCCTCTCCCGAGGACTTCGCCGCCATCGGGCGGGTCTTCGACGCCGTCTCCGAACACATCGGTCAGCGCTGAGCATTACCGCCGCCCTGGTGCCTCCGGGCTCCGTCGTCATGTTCCAGGGCGACTCGATCACCCATGGTGGGCGCGGATCTACCGATGACCCGAATCACGTTCTGGGGCATTCGTACCCGTTCCTGATCGCAGCCGAGGCGGGTGCGCGGCATCCCTCGCTTGGGTGGCGGTTCGTCAATCGTGGGGTCAGTGGCGACACCGTGGCCGACCTGTCTGCCCGGTGGCAGGAGGATGCGCTGGAGCACCGGCCCGACGTACTGAGCATTCTCGTGGGCGTCAACGATGTTGCCGATGTCATGGACGGCAAGTCGTTGGACGCGACGGGGGCGGCTTTTCGTTCGGCGTACGAGTTGCTTTTGACGCGGGCCGTTGAGGCGCTGCCTTCGGTGCGGCTGGTTCTTGGCGAGCCGTTCTATCTGCCTTCTGGGGTTCGTGAGGGTTGGGCTGCTCAGGTCGCGGTTCATGCATCGGTGGTGCGCGAGCTCGCTGCCGCCCATGGCGCGACCTTCGTGCCTTATCAGCAGGCTCTGGACGACGCCGTCACCCGGGCACCGGCCGCCCATTGGGTGTGGGACGGCATCCACCCGACGTACGCCGGGCAACGGATCCTTGCCGACACCTGGATCGCTGCGGTCACTTCACGGGCGCAGTGATCTCCGGCAGGACCTCGTCGCGACCGGCTCCCCGATCGGCCAGCATCGAGTCACGCATCCGTCGCTTGACCGGCGGGAGGTGGTTGACGATCCGCATCGCCGTCCGCATGCCCGCTAGCACCAGCCGCCCCACGACGGGCTTATGCATCGGGTCGCCGGCATCCATCTGCTCCCGGGACTTGATGACGGCCTCAAACGCGTAGTCGATCATCTCCACCTCGTACTGCGTAACTGCGGCCAGCAGCTCGGCTCGCCCGTCGCGCACCTCGATCAGCTTGCGGCACAGCAGCAGTGCATCGCGGAGAGCGGTGTTGGCTCCCACTCCGCGGCTGGGCGTCATCGTGTGGATCGCGTCGCCGAGAAGGGTCACGTTGGTTGTTGGCCACGGGTCCAGTGGGACCGAGGTCCAGATGTCGACCGGGAAGCAGGTTCCCGGGTCGGTGAGGTCGAAGAGCTTGCGCAGGTCCGGGTGCCAGTCCGGGGTGAGCCGCAGGACGACGTCGACGAGCTCACGGCCGCGCAGCTCCATCACGTTCGGCGGCAGTTTGTCGGCGGCGGCCGAGAATCCCCAGTTGATGTAGTCGCGGGTGTTGTCGAACTGCAGACCGGGCCAGGTCCGGATCAGCTCCTCGGTGTTGCCGCCGATCCCGTTCTTGACGCGGCCGTCGCGATCCCAGTTGAACTCCATCACGTGCAGGATGCAGAAGTAGCCGTGCGGGGCGTTGATCATCGAGATGCCCTCGAACACCTTCGGCGGCAGCAGCTTCTTGCTCTCCTCGGTGATCGGCAGCTTGCCGGCGATCGCGACGATCCCGGTCTTCTCGGTCTTCGCCTGCGGCAGGTACTGACGCCGGACCCTCGATCCGGACCCGTCGGCAGCGACCAGCAGATCGCCCGTCGCCGACGAGCCGTCAGCGAAGTACGCCGTGACCGTGCCGTCGTCGTGCTGCTCGTAACGGGTGAACTCGCGGCCTAGCTGAACAACGTCCTCCAGGCCGGTCATCAGGACCTGCCGCAGGGTCATCCGGCTGATCGACTTCTCGCTGTTCACCGGATCTGCCGGTGGCGGGACGTCCATCGAGAGGACCTCCTTGAGGTCCTCGGTGAGCATGTTGAAGTACTTCGGATCGCGGGCCCTGGTCGCCACGAACACGTCGTACAGCTCCTTCGGCAGCAGCGACCGCAGCGCCCGGCTGCCGTCCGGGTCGATGCCTACGCGATAGCCGTGCAGCCCGTCGGTCCGCAGCCGGTCGCGTTCGAAGACTGCAACCTCGATGCCGGCCCGCAGCAGTCCGTGGGCCAGCGCCAATCCGCCAGTGCCCGCTCCGATCACCAGCACCTTCATCGGTTCGCCTCCTCTAGGATCGCTGAGCCGTGACGATTTATCTCGGCGAACCGAGTATCTTGGAGATCCGAGATAAAAGCAAGCGTGCTTTTGAGGAGGCGACGGACGAATGAGTCAGCGCGACGAACTGCTGGCCGAGGTCCAGCAGGGGATGGTCCGGATGATCGCCGACGTCGTCCTGTTCAACCACGCGGTCGCCGCCAAGGTCGGTCTCGGGGCCAGCGACTCCCAGTTCATGACGCTGCTGCAGACCTATGGCCCACTCACGCCACGGCAACTGTCGGAGCACACAGGTCTGACCTCCGGCACGGTCACCGGCGTGATCGACCGGCTCGAGTCCATCGGCCTGATCACCCGCCAGCCGGACCCCAACGACCGCCGCAAAGTGCTGGTGACCCCGTCGATCGAGGCGATCCAGGAAAAGCTCGCTCCCCTGTACGCCGAGCAGGGGCGGCGGATGCAGTCCGTCCTTGCGGGCCGGTCGGAGGACGAGCTCAGGGTGATCGCGAGCTTCCTCGCCGATGCGATCGCGGAAAGCCAGCCGATTCAGAGCCTCTGATCATCTCGCGCCGACACAGCAGGCCCCGACAGATCTCTCTGCCGGGGCCTGCGTGATTGCTGCTGCTGGTGTGGGTCAGTCGCGGGTGAGCTTGCGATAGGTGACCCGGTGCGGCCGGGCCGCTTCGGCGCCGAGACGCTCGATCTTGTTGGCCTCGTACGAGGCGAAGTTGCCCTCGAACCAGAACCACTTGGACGGGTCCTCGTCGGTACCCTCCCAGGCGAGGATGTGGGTCGCGACACGGTCGAGGAACCACCGGTCGTGGGAGATCACCACGGCACAGCCGGGGAACTCCAGCAACGCGTCCTCGAGCGACTGCAGCGTCTCGACGTCCAGGTCGTTGGTCGGCTCGTCGAGGAGCAGCAGGTTGCCGCCCATCTTGAGCGTGAGGGCCAGGTTCAGCCGGTTCCGCTCACCGCCGGACAGGACGCCGGTCGGCTTCTGCTGGTCCGGGCCCTTGAACCCGAACGATGCGACGTACGCGCGGCTCGGCATCTCGAAGTTCGCGACCTTGATGTAGTCGAGCTCGTCGGAGACCTGCTGCCAGACCGTCTTCTTCGGGTCCAGGCCGCCGCGCGACTGGTCGACGTACGAGATCCGGACCGTTTCGCCGAGCTTCAGGCTGCCCTGGTCCGGGACCTCCTCGCCGACGATCATCCGGAACAGCGTCGACTTGCCGACACCGTTCGGGCCGACGACACCGACAATGCCGGCCCGGGGCAGCGAGAAGCTCAGCCCGTCGATCAGCTTGCGGTCGCCGAAGCCCTTCTCCAGCTTGCTGACCTCGAGCACGGTGCTGCCCAGACGCGGACCCGGCGGGATGTTGATCTCGTCGATGTCCAGCTTCTTGGACCGCTCGGCCTCGGCCGCGAGCTCCTCGTACCGGGCCAGACGCGACTTGCTCTTGGTCTGCCGGGCCTTCGGGTTCGACCGGACCCACTCGAGCTCGCGCTCCAGGATCTTCTGCCGCTTCGCGTCCTTCTGGCCCTCGACGATCAGCCGCTGCTGCTTGGTCTCCAGGTACTTCGAGTAGTTGCCCTCGTACCCGTAGGTCTTGCCGCGGTCCATTTCCAGGATCCACTCGGCGACGTTGTCCAGGAAGTACCGGTCGTGGGTGATCGCCAGGACGGCGCCCGGGTACTTCTGCAGGTGCTGCTCCAGCCAGAGCACCGACTCGGCGTCCAGGTGGTTGGTGGGCTCGTCGAGCAGCAGCAGGTCGGGCTGCTGCAACAGCAGCTTGCACAGCGCGACCCGGCGCCGCTCACCACCGGACAGCTTGTCCACGATCGCGTCGGCCGGCGGGCAGCGCAGCGCGTCCATCGCCTGCTCGAGCTGAGCGTCGACGTCCCAGGCGTTGCGGTGGTCGAGCTCGGTCTGCAGGTCACCCATCTCGGCGAGCAGCGTGTCGTAGTCCGCGTCCGGATCGGCCAGCTCGGCGGAGATCTCGTTGAAGCGGTCCAGCTTCTGCTTGGTGTCGCCGACCCCTTCCTCGACGTTCTCCAGGACGGTCTTGCCTTCGGTCAACGGCGGTTCCTGCAGCAGGATTCCCACCGTCGCGCCCTCGGCCAGCCGCCCCTCACCGTTGTTGGGGTGGTCCAGCCCCGCCATGATCTTGAACAACGAGGACTTGCCGGTACCGTTCGGCCCGACGACGCCGATCTTCGCGCCGGTCAGAAAGTTCAGGGTGACGTCGTCGAGAACGACCTTGTCACCGTGCGCCTTCCGCACATTGCGCAGCGTGTAGATGAATTCCGCCATACCCCGAGCCTATGCGCTACCCCCCACCGCCACCCAACCGAGCCTTCATCACCGGCGGCTGAGCCAGACAGCGAGCCCAGCACGTCACCCTGGCGACCCGGCCAGCTCGCGCCGTGACTCGTGGCTCGTGCCGTGCCTCGTGGCTCGTGCCGTCGCTCATGGCTCGTGCCGTGACTCGTGTCGTGACTCGTGCCGTGGCTCGAGCGGCTGACCCGCCCCCGGCGATGCTGGCCGACTCCTTCGCGGCTGCCGTTAGGCGGCCTCGTGAGTTTCGGCCGGCTCGGTGGTCGCGGATGTATGAGCGCCTCGGAAGGTGACTGGCTCTTGGTCGACGGGACCATCGTCCTGAGCCGATGAGCCGGGGCTGAGGTCCAGGAAATCCCTGTCGTGGTTTGAAGTTGCGCCGCCGTCCATCGAGGCGCCGTTGGAGGCCGCGAGGCGAGCCGGCGCCTTGGTGAAGGTCGCAGTACCCCGGGAGAGATCGTGACCGACGGCAGCGGCCTCGATGAACAGACGGGATCGCGGATTGCCGGCCTCGTCCTGCCACTCCGTCGTCCGGAAGCGGCCGGTGACCACGATCGGGTGGCCACGCTCCATCGAGTCGCGCACGTTCATCGCGAGGTTGCGCCAGCACTCGACGGTGAACCAGTTCGTCGGACGATCGGTCCAGACCCCGCCGGCTCGATCGAACTGCCGGGGCGTGGTGGCGAGCCGGAACGAGCAGACCGTCACGCCGTCGGAGACCTCCTTGAACCTGATGTCGCTACCGATCCAGCCCTGCACGGCCACCGTGGTTTCGCCGATGCTCATGTCAGCATCCTTTCGTCGCATCGCAAAGTTGTCCTGTCACCAGAGAAGATGCCCGTCTCCTGGGCTTTTCCGGCGAGGACTTCACCGCCTGTGGACAACCCGGCGCCAACCACGAGAAGCACAGAAGGCCTGCCAGGAATCTGGCAGGCCTTCTGTGCGTGGATCGGTCAGCCGCGGGCTACGGCCAGCTTGTCGCGGCAGGTCGTGTAGGCGTCGAGCTCCTCGCGGGCGGGGGCGACGACGTGGCTTTCCGCGACCTTTTCCAGTTCGGCGCGCAGCGACTTGGCCACGAGACGCGCACGGCGGTTGGCGCCGGTCGCGGCAAAGAGGCGACAAGCCACGGAGACCACTAGGCCCAACACAGCACCACCGACCAGCATGATCGTTGCGTACGGGATGCCCTCCCACTTCGCCAACGTCAGGTCCTGGATCTGCAGGAAGCCGGCCACCACAAGCCAGACGGCGCCACCCAGCGCCACCAGGAACAACAGCCACTGGAGGAACCGCGCAACACCCCACCAACCCGGCGTCGTGTTGGCGCCCAGATCAGTACGCGCGATCGCCTGGTCCAGCTCGTCTCCGAGCGACTCTTCACGCCGACGGATCGCAGTACGGACCGAGTCTGCCCAGGGGCGGGACAAGCCGGCTGCTGCCTTGTTGGTGATGTTGCGAACGGCCGTGTCCATCCGCGCCCGCTGCACAGGTGTTGCCACAGGCAACGATGAGCGGGCGATCGACACCTCGGTGGACGCCGACTTCCGCAACGCCTTGCTCTGCTGACGAGGCACCTGATCCAGATGCAGCCGCCGCAGCGGATCCGGCCGGAACCGCGCCAGCCACTTGGTCACCGGCCAGCCCGTCGCAGCAGTCGCACGCTGGAGGTACGACCGCCGAACGGCCTCAACAACCACCGGTACGCCGCTCGCTTCCGCCAGCGCGTCGACAAGTTCCGTGATGTCCGACTTCGCGAGCTGCGGCGTCTTGGCATTGCCACACTGGCTCGCCATCCGGTCGGCGACGCGATCCACATCGGCGGCGAGCCGCTCGCGAGCAGCGCGCTTCGCGTTGACCCGCTTGACCAGCAACGCCCGCAGGTCGTCCAGGCCGGCACCGTCAACGGCAGAGGTCGCGACGATCTGCGGACTCTTCAGGCCGTCCGACTTGAGCAGGCGGGTCAGGTCGGCCAGGCAGCTCTTGCGCTGTTCGTCGGTCAGCTTGTCGGCGTGGTTCAGGGCGAACACCATCACCGACGAGTGCGACGCGAACGGCTTGATGTAGCGGTTGTGCAGCGCCGCGTCGGCATACTTCTGCGGATCGACCACCCACACCAGGACGTCGACCAGCTCGACCAGCCGGTCCACGATCAGCCGGTGCTCCACCTCGGTGGAGTCGTGGTCGGGCAGGTCCAGCAGGACCAGTCCGTCCAGGTCCTCCGACTGCGCCTCCTCCAGCGAGCTGCGGTGCTGCACCTGATGCCGGCGCGGGATGCCGAGCCAGTTCAGGAGCTCACCGGCCGGCTCCTCTCCCCAGACGCAGGCCAGCGGCATCGAGCTCGTCGGCCGTCGCGTACCGATCGCGGCCAGGTCCAGCCCGGTCAGCGAGTTGAACAGCGACGACTTGCCGGAACCGGTCGCACCGGCCAGCGCCACGACTGTCAGATCGCCGGACATCCTGAGCCGTTGAGTGGCCCGGTCGACGATCTGCGAGGCCTCACTCAGGACCACCTGGTCCAGCCGTCCCCGGCCGGCCTCGGCAGCGTCCTCGAGTGCCTCGATCTTGGTCAGGACATCGGTGGAGCCCCTCACCAGGCCCTTGACCGTATCCACAATTCCCGTCACGTGCAGTCCTCCACCGCGCGCGCGGCCTCCGTCAGTTGCCTGGGTGCGTCGGGATCGACCGGATGCTGGTCGAGCACAGCCAGATAGCGGGCGAATTCGGCATCCATCAAGGTATGAACTCTAGCGTCAAGATCGTCCCGGGCCTTGGCCGCCAGGCTGCGAACCGCCTGATCACCGAAGACAGCCTCCAGCAGTTTCTGGGCGACCACAGCAGTTCCGGCGCCGACACCGAACTCCGCACCGGTGATCCCCGCAGTACTGGCGAAGATGACCATCATGAGAGCCAGGCCGAGGCCGTTCACGCCGTACGCCAGGATGCGCGCCGTACTGCGCTTGTCGGCGCCCTCCTGGCGAACCAGTTCAAGCACGTGGCCCTGCCACTCGCGTACTGCGCGAGCTGCCTCAGCAGGGAACTCCTTGGACATCCTGCCCATGTCGCGGTCTCCAGCAGCGAGCAACTGGCGTCCAGGGGCCGTCGACTGCCACGCCTCCTCGGCACGTTCGGCGGCAGCCTCGGCGTGCTCGCGCATCAAGGACTCCAGGCCGGACTCGACCGCGTCCTTGAGGTCCCTGGTCGGCGCCGGCTTGCCGACGACCGCAGTACGGACCTTGTCGCGCAGCCGACCCACGTTGGTCTGCAGCCCCTTGAGCAGCTCGCCGGTCCCGACGAACTCCTGCCAGCGAGCAAGCACCTCGCCGCGCAGCATCGTGCCGTCCTGGATCGCGAGGGCGATGTCCTTCACGGCCCGCTCGTACGCCGTTTCGGCTGTCGACCGCAACTCCACAACGGTGTCGGCCTGCGCCCTGACCGCCTTGGCGAAAGCCGGCGTCTTCTTCGTCATCGCGGTGACCGCGCCCTGCAGGGTCCGCCGTACGACGGCCGAGCGCGCCTCCGAGTCGGCGGCCAGGTCGATCAGCCAGTCCTTGATCGAGGCAACGACTTCGCTGGCGAGCATGCCGTTGCTGTCGACAACTGTTTCCTTGATGGAGAACAGCGGCGAGTCGCCCAGCCCACGTTCGAGCAGCATCTGGGCCAGGTGGCCGGTGATGTCGTCGATGGTGTCGGCAGGCGCCCGGTCGAGTACCACGGCTACCGCCGTACTGCGGTCCGACGCGCTCTGCAGGAACTCCCACGGCACCGCATCGGCGTACCGGGCGGCGGTGGTGACGAACAACCAGAGATCCGCCGCGGCAAGCAGTTGAGTTGCGAGTTCGCGGTTCGCCTCGACGACGGAATCGATGTCGGGGGCATCGAGAATCGCCAGCCCCGGCGGAATGGTGTCGGCGGCAACCAAACGGATCTGTCCGGGATCCTCGGTCCCACCCGGACGGTCACCACTGGACCGCGCCATCCCCGGCAGCACCCGGTCGCCTACGAACCACTCGGCGTCGGCCGGGTGGTGGATCAGGACAGGTGAGCGAGTGGTCGGCCGCAGTACGCCGGGCTCGCTGACGACCTGCCCGATCAGACTGTTGACGAGAGTCGACTTGCCGGCCCCCGTGCTGCCACCGACGACAGCAAGCACCGGCGCCTCGAGCTGCACGAGCCGCGGCAGGATGTAGTCGTCCAGCTGATCCAGCATCGACTTCTGCTGCTGGCGAGCCTCGTCAGCCCCCACCACATCAAGCGGCAACTGACTAGCCGCCAACGCACCGCGCAACTTCATCAACGCGGTAATCAACGCCATAGCGGCTTGCTCAGTAGCCGCATCCTCCACAGACTTCCCAGCCCCAGCCCCAGCCCCTACCGCACCGGACTCATCGCCCGCACCCGAGCCAGCGTCCTCACCGCCCCGGCTACCGCCGACCGCATCGCCACCGCTGACCGCATCGCCGTCACCGTCGACCTCAGCCGCGTCACCCGCCGCGTCATCCCGCCCAGCATCGCCCTCGCCCTCACTACCGCCACTGGCCTCAACCGCAGCCTCACCAGCCCCCGCTGAGCCGTCGCCGTCACCACCCATACCCGCAATCCCAGCAATAGCCGCAGCCGGCACAACAGACGCATCAGCCTCAGCATCCGCATCCTCAGCGTCGTCGCGAGCGGCAGCGGCTGCGTCGCCGGCCTCTACCCCTACAGGCGAGCCCTCCGCACCAGCCTCAGCCTGCGACCCCTCAGCACTCGCAGCTGCCGCAGCGGACGCATCGCCCGCCTCTGCCCCAGCACCCGAGCCCTCCGCACTAGCATCAGCCTGCGAGTCCTCGGCGCCCACAGCACCTTCGTCTACCGCACTCGTGTCAGACGCGTCGTCAGCGTCCGCCCGTGCGTCGGCGTCATCCGCGTCCGGCTCGGTGTCGCCATTGGACTCAGCCGCAGGCTCCTCACCTTCAGATGAGCTGCCATCGTCACCGCCGATCGCCGCGACACCAGCGATCGCCGGAACCGGCACCACAGACGCGTCATCCGCGCCCTGCCCCGCACTCGCATCCTGCGCCTCAGCATCAACTGCGGTGCGCTCGGCGCCAGCGCCCTCGGCGTTCGCGCTGTCGGCGTTCGTGTCCTCGGGGTTGGAGTCCTCGGCGCTCGCCTCGTCCTCGGCGCTAGCGTCGTCCGTGGCGTCCGCAGTAGGCGTGGCTTCGGTGCTGGCGTCGGCCGTGGTGTCCGCAGCGGGCGTCGTCTCGGTGCTGGCGGCGGCTGTGGCGTTCGTGGCAGGCGGGTCGTCGGTGGCCTCGTCCGCGTTTGGGTCTGTGGTTACGTCAGCCGAACTCGTTGGTGTCTCGGCCTCTGCGGGGGCCCCCTCCTCCGTGGCAGGGTCCTGGTCCTTGGCCGCCGCGTTGTTTTTGGGTGCTGTGGGGTCGACAGTCGTCGGGGCTGCGGTTGCCTCGGGATCGTCGTTGTTGTTGGCGGCTTCCTCGGCTGCTACTGCGGCTGCCTCGGCTTCTGCGGCCTGGGTTAGGTCGACGGGGTCGTCGTCGTCCCCTCCTGGCTGCTTGGGCAGGCCGATGATGATCTCGCCGTACTCGAGTGGGAAGCCCTCAGCAGACTCCACCGGCTCGTACACGACTCCGACCTTGGGGCGCGATTCTTCCTCAAGAGCCTCGGCACCAGCGGGCACATCTCCGCCAGCCATCTCTGCAGCGGTCACCATCTCAGCGGACAGTTCACCACCCGCAGCGCCCTCAGCAACCGCAGGAGTCGGCTCCTCGTCGGAGGGCTCTTTCGCAATCGTCTCAGCGGCAGCCTCCGAAGACGCCGCTACCTCAGCCGCGGAGGACTCCTCGCCGGCGGCCTCAGTTGCCGGGGCCTCGTCGTCCGAGGACTCCCCTGCGACTACTGCCTTCTCGTCCGAGGACGAAGCCTCAGCCGCAACCGGCTTCTCTGCTGAGGGGGCACCGGTAGCTACCTGCTCGCCGTCTGTGGCTGCAGTAGTCACCTCAGCAGTCGGCGACTCCACCGCTTCACCTTCAGCGCTCGCATCAGCCGATTCAACTGACGCACTCGGCTGCCCGTCGACCTTCTCCTCCGCGGGCTCGCCAGCCGGCGCCGGGGCAGCGGGCGGGTCGACAGTCGGCGCAGCGGCGGCCGGTTCGGGGGTCGTAGTACTGGGTGCTTTGCGTTTGCGGCGGCGCCAGAAGCCCTTGCCTTTGGCATCGGACTGGGCGATCAGCCGGGCCAGCTCGGAGACAGGCTGATCCTGGGCCGGAACCTTCGGCTCTCCCGAACGCTCCGAACCCTCACCAGCTGGCCTGGTGTCAGCCACGGCTACCGTCCACGAGCACAGAGTGCCCGGTCGGACAGCGCAGAAGCAAAGTCATCTTCATCCCCGTTTGGCGGCGTGGACGGGTGGCAGTCACTGCGGCGGTGGATAGGGACCGTATCCTCCCGGCGTTCCGGGCGGTCCAGGGGGTCCCGGTGGGTAACCGGGCTGGCCCGCGGGGTAGCCGGGTTGCCCGGAGGGATACCCCGGCTGGGCCGGTGGATAACCCCCTTGGCCGGGCGGGTACCCACCCGCCCCCGCGTCTCCCTGGTACCCACCATGAACCGGCTGCCCAGCAGGCTGCCCAGGCTGTCCGTACGGCCGAGGCTGATCCTGCGGCCGACCATCCGGCCCCCCAGGCGGCATCCCCTGCCCAGCCGGCCCCACCTGACCCGGCGGCACCTGACCAGGCGACACCTGACCCGCTGGCCCACCCGGCCCCTGCGGCCCGCCGTACTGCGCTCCCCCGTACTGCGCGCCGCCGTACTCCATCCCGCCGTAGTACTGCGCCCCCTGCGGAGCACCCTGGTACTGCGGAACCGCCTGCGCGAACGCCGGCATCGGCGGGAACGGCACGCTAGGCCGCCGGGCCCGGAGCTCGTCCAGCAGCCGCTTCTCGGTGACAAGCGCTTCCGGGCCGATCACCTGGCGGACGATCTTGTCTCGCAGGTAGGCCAACTCGGTCGCGTTCTGCTGGAACGCCTTGGCCGCCGTCTCCGCCTGGGAGCCGTACCGCTTGGCGTTCTGCCGGAGCGCCTTCCGGCCGCGCAGTGTCGCGATCAACGGCACGTCCTGCGGAACCAGCCAGCCGAACCGCACGTAGTCGTAGAGCCGCGACGCGATCATCTGGCCTTCGCGTGATCGCATCACCAGAGCGAAGACGACCATCGCGATGAAGATCGGCACCATCAGGAAGAGGTAGACGGTGATGAAGCCGCCGCCACCGGCCCAGCTCGCGCCGCCGTTCCACAACCCGTGCGCGAGCACCGCGGCGAGGAAGCCGACGACCGGGGCGAGGAAGCGCACGATCGTACTGCGATGCCGGACCGCGATGCCGATCCCGATCGCGGTGAAGGAAGTGAAGAGTGGATGCGCGAAGGGTGAGATCAGCCCGCGGATCACGAACAGCATGAACGCGCCGCGCAGACCCTCGTCGCTGCCGACCTCCTCGGACAGCTGCCGGAAGATGCGGCCGTAGTACAGGATGTTCTCGGTGAAGGCGAAGCCGACACCGACCATGCCGGCGTACACCAGGCTGTCGATGATGCCGTCGAACTCCTTGCGGCGCAGCAGCGCCAGCATCAGGATGATCGAGCCCTTCGCGAACTCCTCCACCGGCGGCGCGACGAACACCGCGGACCGGGCACCGCCGCTGCCGGTCTCGTGCATCCACTCCGACACCGTCGTGTTGATGAAGATCGCCGCCAGGGTGGCGATGAAGGCGCCCCAGCACAGCGCGACCAGGATGTACTTGGTCGGCTCCGGTTCGTAGCGGTCCAGCCACAGGTACAGGGCGATCACCGGGATCACCGGGATGAACGCGAAGCCCAGGCCCCACATGAACCCGCCCGCGCCGGTCGACTTCGCCACGATCGCGAAGATGCCCAGGCCGGCGATCGCGAAGGCGACCGCCACCACGACCCCGATCAGGATGCCCTGGTTCCGCCGCTGCCCGGGCACCGGATGTGTGCCGAGCACGTTGGGCTGGGGCTGCTGTGCGCCGGGCTCGCCGACGGCCGCCCCCGCCGGTTGTGGCGACTCGGGCGTGCCTCCTGAGGGGTAACTCATGCAGGCAGCCTAGTTGTAGAGCCCTCACCTCGGCAGGACCGCCCACTCAGCGTTACCGGGATGGAACGACAACCCTGTACTTCGCAGTAGCCAGAGCCGCCCGTACGCCGTACGAGCCCCGGCCCGTACGCCGCGCCGGCCGCGCGGGAGGAACCCACGAGCGTGATCGGCCTGCCATCTGAGAGACTCTGATTCTGCCGGGCCCGACCCGGCCGGGCGCCCGTAGCTCAGCTGGATAGAGCGTCGGACTTCTAATCCGTTGGTCGCAGGTTCGAATCCTGCCGGGCGCGCCCCTTCCTCTCCTCGCGCGCCACCAGTCCGGCCGAGGCTGCCACTAAACCCTGGCGGCTGACACTTAGGCGAGACTGGAATAGCTGGCGATCGGCTTCCTCCTCGCCTTACCGTCGAATTCAGCGAAGGTTATTACTGGCCAGCCGTCGCCGATCATTCGAGCAATTCGATGGCCATTGAAAAATATGCCTGAGGAGAATCCGATGAACAAACTCGTCGCTGCAGGGGTCACCACGCTGGCCCTCGGCGGTGCACTGCTGGCGGGCGCCGCTCCCGCCAGCGCGGCGCCGGCCACGACCACCGGCCCGGCTGTTGCTGTCCAGCAGACCGTTGCGAACAGTCCGAGCATCGTCCAGGACTACGAGTACTACACCTGGTACTGGGCCCGCGACACCTGCGAGAGCGAAGGCGCGAAGCTGCAGGTTCGGGGCGTCATCTCGAACTACTACTGCCAGCAGAGCGGCTGGACCACCTGGTACCTGTACGTGCTGTACACGTAATCCGCAGGTGAATTCGTCCGCCGCGGTCAGCGGCGGGCGAATTCCGCGTTGATTCCCCGAAAAAACCTGGTGTCGGTGGCCGGAAGAAACCGGCGGCACAGAAAAAGATCTGGTCACAGCCCTGGCCCTGACAACAGGCCTCGGGTTAACCTGTCCTCATGCAGAAGACAGATGTGAACGCAGATCTCAGCTCAACTGTAGCACTTCAAGAGACAGAGCGCAAGTCCGCGAAAGCGGCCGGCGTCTGGAACCTGGCCGGGCAGGACATTCACCGGATCGGGTTCGGCGCCAAACGCCTCGGCGGCGGTTCGGCCACCAGCGCCGGGCAGGTGACCGGCCTGCTGCGCCGGGTCATCGAGTTCGGGATCAACCACATCGACACCGCCGCCTTCTACCCCTCGGTCGGCCGGGCCGGGGAGCGGCACGGATTCGACAGTCTCGACTGGGCCAACGAGGCCATCCGGCAGGCACTGGCCCCCTACCCCGACGATCTCGTCATCGCGACCAAGGTCGGGCCGACGGAGCACGGCCTCGCCCGGCCGGACCAGCTGCGCGGTCTGGTCGAGGGCAACCTGCGCCAACTGGGCCTGGAGACGCTGGACCTGGTGTACCTGCGTCAGTCCGGGCTCGACTCGGTCGCCGAGCACTTCGGCGTACTGGCCGAGCTGCGTCAGGCCGGCCTGATCCGGCATCTGGGGTTGTCCAACGTGCGGGTCGAGCATCTCGCGCAGGCGCAGGAGTTGGCGCCCGTGGTCGCGGTACAGAACCGGTACGGCGTTGGCTTCGGCCGGGTCAACGACTCCATGCTGGAGATCTGCGCGGCCCAGGGCATCGCCTTCGTACCGTTCTTTGCGGTTACCGCCAGCGGCCGCGAAGCCGGCGGGGTTGCCGAGTCCGACCCGGTCGCCGCGATCGCCCGCGAACACGGCGCGACCACCGCCCAGATCCGGATCGCCTGGACACTCGCCAAGGGTCCCCACGTCCTGGCAATCCCCGGCACCGGCAACCCTGCTCACCTCGCCGAGAACGTCGCGGCCGCCTCGATCCACCTCACCCCCGACCAACTGACCACCCTCGACGCCATCCCCTCCGACTGACTCATAAGAGGTCCCAGGCAGTCAGACTGGGCTAGTGGACGCTCCGACAGTGACGGTCATCTCGGACTACCTGGCGCGGCGGGATGTCAGCATCCCCGTCGACGCCGGGCTGCTCGTCTTGATGGGCAGCGCCGTCCTGGAGTCCCTCGAGGTGGCTGCCGAGACCTGGCGAGCCGGCTTGGTGCCGCGGATCCTGATCAGCGGCGGGATCGGCCACTCCACGCGGCACCTGCTGGCGAAGGTCGGCGAGCGCAACCCTCGACCGGAGGCGCACATCTTCCGCGACCTGCTGATCCGCCAGTACGGCGTACCGGCTGCGGTGATCGAGGTCGAGGATCAGTCGACCAACTGTGGGGAGAACGCTGAGTTCACTCGTGCGCTCGTCGATCGGGGGCAGCGGATCCTGCTTGTGCAGGACCCGACGATGCAGCGGCGGACCCACGCATCGTTCGAGCGGTCGTTCCGGGATCTCCCCGGCACCGAGCTGATCAGCTTCGCGCCCGTGATTCCCTGGATCGGCCCGTACGGCGTCGCGGCGGCGGCCGGCGGGCCGGCGATCTGGGAGCGCGAACGGTTCGTGTCGCTGGTGCTCGGGGAGGTCCGGCGGCTGCGGGACGACGAGAACGGGTACGGTCCACGCGGCCGGAACTTCATCGACCGGGTGGACCTGCCGCCCGCCGTACTCGATGCCTACAGCAACCTCACCAGGAAGCATCCGGAGCTGATCCGTCCGGCTGGACACTGAGGCTTGAAGGCTCCAGAAGGGGTCAGCCCCAGAAGGCGTCTTCGGCGGGCTGGTCGGAGCTGAACAGCCAGGCTTCGACGATCTTGCCGTCGGCAACCTTCAGCAGGTCGACGCCGTCCTGGCCGAGGTCGGCGCCGGAACGCTTCGCGCTGAAGTGGATCGGCGCCGCCACCAGGTCGCCGTTCAGCATCGGCGGTCCGGTCAGTGCCAGTTCGAAGGTGCCTTCGCTGACCTCCATCATGCCGCCGATCATCGCGTTCACCGCGCCGGCGCCGCGCTGCGTGCCGGAGAACCGGTTGCCGCCGGGCTGGTGCCAGACGATGTCCTCGGCCCACAACGTCGCCACCGTCGCGAAATCCTTCGCCGCCAACGCCGCGAAGTACTGCTGAACCACTGCCACCGGGTCGCTCATCATGCCTCCAGATTTGGTTGTTTGCCCTGCTGGAGGCCAATACTTACTATTGGTGACTGTTAACTTCAACGTAACTAATGGGCGGGCCGCGATGTCGCAACCGAAAACCTACTCTCCCCCGTCGGGCCGGAGCTGGAACGTGCTGTCCAGCCAGTGCCCGTCCCGCACGTCGCTGGCCCGGATCGCGAACAAGTGGACCGCGATGATCGTCGCCGTGCTCGAGAGCGGCCCGATGCGCTTCGGCGACATCCGGACCGCCCTCGAAGGCATCAGCGGCAAGGTCCTGACCGACACGCTCCGCGACCTGGAACGCGACGGCATGGTCACCAGACGCACGTACGCCGAGGTCCCCCCGCGCGTCGAATACGAACTGACTCCCCTCGGCCACACCCTCGAGGGCCCCCTCACCGCCCTCTGCCGCTGGGCCGAAGACCACATCCCCGAAGTCCTAGCCGCCCGAGACGCCTACGACGACCGCTGACCGCCACCACCTCCTGCCACGGCGGCGGCAGGCTCTGTATGTGACCTGGATCACGTCTGACATCTTCCCGCCGCAAAGACAGCCGCGTAGGGTTGGATTATGTATACAGACGAACGGTATTCCGTCGGCAGTTCGTGGAAGCGGGGCTGATCGCCATGCTGCTGCGTCAGCTCGAGTACCTCGTCTCGCTTGCCCGGGAGCGGCATTTCGCCCGCGCCGCCGACGCTTGCTACGTCTCCCAGCCGTCGCTGTCCGCCGCGATCCGCAAGCTGGAGCAGGAGCTGGATGTCCCGATCGTCCGGCGCGGCCGCCGGTTCGAGGGCCTCACCCCCGAAGGCGAACGCGTGCTGCTCTGGGCTCAACGCATCCTCGCCGAACAAGACGCCCTGCGGCACGAGCTCTCCGTCATGCGCGGCGGCCTCACCGGCACGCTGCGGCTCGGCGCCATCCCCACCGCCATGCCGGTCGTCTCGCTGCTGACCACCCCGTTCTGCGCTCGGCACGCCCAGGCCCGGGTGACCATCGAGTCGCTCTCGTCGCGCGACATCACCCAGAAGCTCGCCGAGTTCGAGCTCGACGTCGCGATGACCTATCTCGACGACGACACCCTCGGCCAGGTCCGCAAGACTCCCCTGTACGAGGAGCGCTATCTCCTGCTGACCCCTGAGGACGGCGACCTCGCGGAGTTGCCGGTCGCCACCTGGGCGCAGGTTTCCGAGCAACCGCTCTGTTTGCTGTCACCCCAGATGCGGAACCGCCGGATCATGAACGGCTACTTCACCGACGACGGCGTGACCGCCACCCCGGCCATCGAGAGCGACACCGTCTCGGGTCTCTACAGCCATCTGCGCGGCAACCACTGGTCGACGGTCATCTCCCACGCGTGGCTGCACATGTTCGGCGTACCGGCGGGGATGAAGGTCGTGCCGCTGAAGAGCCCTGCCCACGGTCCACGTGTCGGCCTGGTGATCGCCGCACGCAGTCCCGAGCCCGTCCTCGCCCGTGCCCTGCTCGACGTCGCCCGGCAGGCCGGCGTACACACCGCGCTGGACGAACTGCTCGACGTGCACCTGATGGGTTCCCAGCTCGCTCGCTAGACAGGCTCTGCCTGGGTACAGGCTTGTAACCGGGATCACGTCTCACGTAATCCGGATCACGTGAGACGTGGGCATAACCGGTGAGTTTGCCTGGTTGAATGTATACAGAAGGCAGAATTCCAACCCAGATGAGAGGGCATGATGATCTTCACCCGTAGGTTCGGCGCGCTGGCGGCCCGGCCGCAGTTCCCGGACGCACCGGAGCTGCAGCAGGAGCTGGACAGCGACGTCGAACTCCAGCAGCACGAGGACCCGAACACCGATGGCGACCGACGGTCCGAACGCGTGACCACTGCCGCCTGATCAACAAGCCCGATCGGTGCTCCGGACACCCGCGAGGCCTGCGCGGCGGCGGACTCCCCGCGGGGCAGAATGCAGGGATCCGGAGCACCGGGAGCAGGACGATCCACCACGGCACTTGGTAGACTGTCTACCAAGTGCCACCTTGTTCTCCATCACCAGCGGGGAAGGACCTCATGACCACACTCAGCGCGGGCCCGGATGCCACCTCCGACTCCCCCGGCGTGCGGCACGTCAAGCGACCGACGCCGCTGCGTGAGTCGGTCTACGAGGCGCTGACCGAGATGATCATCGACGGCACCCTTGAGCGTGGCCGGCACCTGGTCGAGGTGGAGCTGGCCGGCATGCTCGGCGTCTCCCGTCAGCCGGTGCGCGAGGCTCTCCAGCGGCTCAACAACGAGGGCTGGGTCGACCTCCGACCGGGCTTCGGCGCGATGGTGCACGTACCCGCCGAGGACGAGGTGGACCAACTGCTCGCGGCCCGCGCGGCGCTCGAGTCGGAGTCGGCGCGACTGGCGGCCCGCAACCCGAGCAAGGACGCGGTGGCCAAGCTCAAGGAGCTCTGCAAGGTCGGCGCCGGCCTGCAGGAGTCCGGCGACATCGACGGCGCCGTCCGGACGAACGCCGAGCTGCACGGCCTGATCACCGAGATGTCGGGCAACCGCTTCCTGGTCGACTTCGCCGGCCAGGTCGACCGTCGCGTCCGCTGGTACTACACGCCCGTCGCACCGGTTCGCGGTGCTGCCTCCTGGCGCGAGCACACCCGGCTGGTGAAGGCGATCAGCGACGGCGACGAGGACAAGGCCGCGCAGATCATGCGCGAGCACACCGAGCACACCCGCAAGGCCTACCACGACCTCCAGTCCGGCGCCGAGCCCGCGGAGACGCCGGCCCCGGAGAAGAAGCCCGCCACCCGCCGGCGCCGCAGTACCGACTGAATCAAATGACGAACCCGCAAGCTCAGAGCTTGCGGGTTCGTCGGTCAGGCAGCGTTGCGTTGAGGCTTGCGCTTGGTGGCTGCTTTGCGTTCGGCCAGTGAGGTCGCGAGTTCGACGTACTGCTCGACGACCCGGCGGGCGTAGCGGTTGTGGTCGAGGATCCGAGGCCACCAGTGCCGGCCGAGCTGCTCGTGCATCCACAGGAAGCCGATCGCGAATCCCATGCTGAGCAAGGCCCGGAAGGCGAGGAACTTCAGCGGTTCCGCCGGCAGGCCCGGCGTACCGGCGACTGTCCACTCGGTGACCACCGCGTGCGCCATCAGGGCCAGCGGGAAGCCGATCACCCAGTAGACCGCCGCCGGTGCGAACACCCCGGCCGGAAGCTTGCCGAGAGCAAGCAGTACGGCGTACCCGGCGCCGAACACCATCAGCGGTACGGCGAGCCCGAGTCCGGTGACCAGGGCCCAGCCGATGGGCTGACCGACGAACGCGGCCAACCCACCGGCGACGAAACCGGCTGCTACTCCGACGGTGGCAGCGGGGACGGAGAACTCCGCCAGCTGCCTGACCAACACCCTGTCCATGTCAGCCCACGACCACGCCGAAGCGCACCAGGCTGTAGAACAGCATGCCGAGGTAGAACACCGCGCCGAAGCCGATGATCACGTTGCGGACCGGTCCCGGCCGGATCGGTTTGGGCAGCAGCTTGTTGTTCACCAGGAGCAACACGATGCAGTAGGCACCCATCGCGAACGTGGACAGGAAGGCGAGGATGTCCAGGATCCCGGCCGGACCGTCGGCCGGCCCGAACAGCAGGATCAGGATGCCGAAGGTGATCACGCCCCAGAGGAACCCGGCGTACAGGCGGGACATCGAGAAGCGCTTGGCGCCCGGGATGAAGTAGTACGTCATGTCCGCCTGGCCGCGGGAGAACGAGTCGAACAGGCCCAGCGTGGCGTTCAGGCCGATCAGCGCGATGAAGGCGAAGAACAACGTGCCCAGGATCGGGCTGCCGGCCGAGGCGAAGGCATCCGACATCGCCTTCAGCGCGGCCTCCCGGTCACCGCCCTCGATCAGGTTCGCCACGTCCGGATTCTCCCGGGCCGCCGACATGGCCAGCACGGTGAAGGAGATCGTGACCAGCATCGTGATGCCCCAGAAGAGCAGCAGCGCGTCGAAGGTGACCCACTTGCGCCAGCCCTTCCACTTCTTCATCTCCTCGGGGTTCTCGGTGTCGAACATGTAACCCCGCGACGGCATCGACTCCGCCTCGGCCGACGACCGCAGGCCGCGGATCTTCGGGATGTGCGCACCCATGCCGGCCCCGCTGTCGCGCAACTGCAGGGTGTACCACATCTGCTGCATACCGGACGGGCCCGCGAAGGCGATCGAGCCGACCAGGATCGGGAACCAGACGTCCGACAACGCCTTGTCCGGCAAGAACCCGAACGCGAACATGCCGGAGACGGTCTGGGCCAGGTCGTCCCAGCTGCCGACGATCGCCGCGATGATCGACGTACCGACCACCAGGAAGCCGATCAGGAAGCCGAGCAGCTTCTCCAGGAAGTTGTAGATCACCGACAGCAGGCTGAACAGCACGCCGACGAAGACCAGGGCGACGCAGGCCGAGACCTGCCAGGGAATGCCGGATATCTCCTCGAACGCGGCCGCGCCGGCCGACAGGTGTCCCGGCCAGATGTAGATCAGGATGGCGGCGACGTAGAAGAACCACATCAACGGTTTGAACACCCGGGCCGCGCCGAAGAAGATGCTCTCCCCGGTCGCCATCGCGTACCGGGCCATCTCCAGCAGCACGAACGCCTGCAGGGTGACGCCGACCATGAACAACCAGCGGATATCCGGACCGAACACCAGGACGAGCCGGGGCCACATGTAGGACTCACCCATGCCGACGCCCAGCGCGACCAGGAAGACGGTCGGACCGAGGATGTGCAGGGAGGGCGGAGCCGGCGGCAGCGGCCGGATCGGCATCGGTTCGAGCCGGCCGGCCTTCCAGACCCGCTCGGTGGCAGCCGCTGCCGCGGGCTCTTCGGGTACTTCTGAGGTCTTGCTTGTGACGTCCAAGGCGGACTCCTTAGATCGACGCCAGCTGACGAGACTTATCGCTTCCCCGTGCACTCCCCCCGGACCAAACGCATCACCGCCTCCTAGGTGTTACAGAGCCTGCAGCTGAAAGGGATACGACTACGAACCGAGCGGACCCGCGTTCCGGGCCCAGCGGTACTTGGCGCCGAGCACCTGGACCGGTGTCTCGGTGGTGTACGGGTACGCGACGATGCCGTGCTCGAACAGGTACTGGCTGGCCTCTTCCACCTCGACGTCACCGGACAGCGAGGCGACCACGGGCTTGTCGATGCCCTTGGCCCGGTACTCCTCGACCACCTCGGCGACGAGCTTCGCGAACACCATCGGTGGCGTCACGATCGTGTGCCAGTAGCCCAGGATCAGGGCGTGGATCCGGTCGTCCTCGAGGCCGAGGGCGACCGTGTTCCGGTACGTCGACGGCGGCTCGCCGCCGGTGATGTCGACCGGGTTGCCGGCCGCCCCGAACGGCGGGATGAACTTCTTGAACGCGGCGTCCAGGTCCGGCGGGATCGTCATCAGTTGCAGCCCGTTGTCGACACAGGCGTCCGACAGCAGGACACCCGAGCCACCGGCGCCGGTGATGATGACGACGTTCTCGCCCTTCGGCGTCGGCAGCAGCGGGATGCCCCGGGCGTACTGGAGCATCTCGTTCAGCCCCGGCGCCCGGACCACGCCGCTCTGCCGGAGGATGTCGTCGTAGACCTTGTCGTTCCCGGCCAGCGCACCGGTGTGCGAGCTCGCCGCCCGGGCACCCATAGCGGTGCGGCCGGCCTTGAGCACGACGACCGGCTTCTTCTTGGACACCCGGGCAGCCGTCTCGGCGAAGGCCCGGCCGTCCTTGAGATCTTCCAGGTGCATGGCGATCAGGTTGGTGTTGTCGTCGGTCTCGAAGAACGTGAGGAGGTCATCCTCGTCGATATCGGCCTTGTTGCCTACCCCAACGATCGCGGACACGCCCATCCGGCTGGACCGGCTGAAGCCCAGGATGGCCATCCCGATGCCGCCGCTCTGTGACGACAGCGCGACACTGCCCTTGACGTCGTACGGCGTACAGAACGTCGCGCAGAGGCTCTCCGGGAGGTAGTAGTAGCCGTAGATGTTGGGGCCGAGGATCCGTACGCCGTGCTTGCGGGCGATCGCGACGACCTCGTCCTGCAACTCCTGCTCACCGGTCTCGGCGAACCCGGACGGGATCAGGATCGCCCCGGCCACACCCTTCTGCCCACACTGCTCGAGCGCCCCACCGACGAACTTGGCCGGTACGGCGAACACCGCGACGTCGACCTCACCCGGTACGTCGGTGATCGACGGGAACGCCTTCAACCCGAGCACCTCACCGCCCTTGGGGTTGATCGGGTAGATGTCGCCCTGGTAGCCGCCGTTGACCAGGTTCTTCATCACCGAGTTGCCGATCTTGCCGTCCTCGTTCGAGGCGCCGATCACAGCCACCGCCCGCGGCTTCATGATCCGGGTCATCGCGGTCAGGATCTCGTCCTGGCTGTAGCGCTCCACCGGCTTGCCGGCCTCGGCGTCCACGATGATCCGGAAGTCCACCGCGGTGGCACCGTCCGGCCCGGCCAGCACCGGGTTGAGGTCGACCTCGGCGAACTGCGGGAAGTCCTCGACCAGGTCGGACAGCTTGGTGATGATCGCGGCGATGGCATCCTTGTCGACCGGCTTGGCGCCGCGGACGCCGTTCAGCATCTCGTGCGCGCCGATCCCGTCGACCATCGAGCGGGCCTCCGCCGGGGTGGTCGGCGCGAGCCGGAAGGTGACGTCCTTGAGCACCTCGACCAGGACGCCCCCCAGACCGAAGGCGACGATCTTGCCGAACGTCTCGTCGGTGACGGCACCGACGATGACCTCCTGCACGTCACCGCCGGTGACCAGCATCTTCTGCACCTGGACGCCGGTGATCGCCGCATCGGAGTCATAGGCCTGAGCGTTCGCGACGATCCGCTCGTACGCCGAGACCGCGGCCTCGGCGCTGTCGACCCCGACCACCACGCCACCCGCCTCGGTCTTGTGCAGGATGTCCGGCGAGACGATCTTCAGCACGACCGGGAAGCCGATCTCACCCGCAAGGGCGGCGGCCTGTTCGGCAGACGTGGCCAGCCCTTCCCCCGGGGTCGGGATGCCGTACGCGTCCGCGACCAGTTTGGCCTCGGGTGCGCTCAGCGAGGTGCGGCCTTCCGCCAGCGCCTGATCGAGGACGGTCTGGACAGCTGCCTTGTCATATGTCATGCCTGAAGCTCCTCAGAAGCGGGGTGGGTGGTGGCTCAGACGACGCCGGCGGCCTTGAGCTCTTCGAGTTCGGCGGTGTCGATGCCGAGCGCGCCGTAGATCGCGGAGTTGTGTTCGCCGAGCCCGGGTGAGGTCTCCACCTGGACCGGCGAGTCGGACAACTTGATCGGGCAGCCGACGGTCTTGAACGTGCCGCGCTGCGGGTGCTTCACCTCGACGACGGCGCCGAGCTCGGCCAGCGTCTCGTCCTCGATCAGTTCCCGGGTGGACAGGATCGGGCCGCACGGCACGTTCAGCGCGTTCAGCTTCTCCATCACCTCGAACTTGGTGTGCTGCTCGGTCCAGGCCTCGATCAGCTCGAACATCTTGTCGAGCTTGTCCAGCCGGGCGGTCGGTGTGGCCCAGTCCGGGTCGTCGGCCAGCTCGGGCCTGCCGATCAGCGTGGCGATCGGCGCCCACCCGGGCGGCTGGACGATCACGTAGATGTAGTCGTTCGGCCCGCCGGGCGCGGTCCGGACCGCCCAGCCGGGCTGGCCGCCACCGGAGGCGTTGCCCGACCGCGGTACCTCGTCGCCGAAGTTGTCGTTCGGGTACTCCTTCAGCGGCCCGTGCGCGAGCCTTTGCTGGTCGCGCAGCTTGACCCGGGTCAGGTTGAGCACGGCCTCCTGCATCGCCACACTGACCCGCTGGCCCTTGCCGGTCGTGGTCCGCTGGTAGAGCGCGGCCAGGATGCCGGCGACCAGGTGGATGCCGGTGCCGGAGTCACCGATCTGGGCTCCGGTCGCGGTCGGCGGACCGTCCTCGAACCCGGTCGTGCTCATCGCGCCGCCCATCGCCTGGGCGACCACCTCGTAGGCCTTGAAGTCCTCGTACCGGCCCGGCCCGAAGCCCTTGATCGAGGCGTAGATCAGCTCCGGGTTGATCAGCTGGAGCCGGTCCCAGGTGAAGCCCATCCGGTCGATCGCGCCGGGCGCGAAGTTCTCCACCAGAATGTCGGAGTTCTTCACCAGGTCGGTGAAGATCTCCTTGCCCCGCTCGGACTTCATGTTCAGGGTGATGCTGCGCTTGTTGCAGTTCAGCATCGTGAAGTAGAGGCTGTCGACGTCCGGGAGGTCGCGCAGCTGCTGACGGGTGATGTCACCGGTGGGCGCCTCGAGCTTGATCACGTCGGCGCCGAGCCAGGCGAGGATCTGGGTACAGGACGGTCCCGACTGCACGTGCGTCATGTCGAGTACGCGAACGCCTTCAAGGGCTTTGCCCATCATCGTCCTCCCGCTACTTGTACATGGTCTGGTTCATCGTTCCGGGCGCGTAGGCGTCCGGATCGACCCACACGTTGATCAGGGACGGCAGGCCGGACTCGCGGGCCCGCTGCATGGCCGGCCCGATGTCCTTGGGGTCGCGGACCTCCTCGCCGTACCCGCCGAGCATCTTGGCGAACTGGTCGTACTTGACGTCGCCGAGCGTGTTCCCAATCCGGCCCCGGTCCTGCCCGTACTTCGCTTCCTGGCCGTAGCGGATCTGGTTCATCGACGAGTTGTTGCCGACCACACCGACGAACGGCAGCTTGAACCGGACCAGCGTCTCGAAGTCCCAGCCGGTCAGCGAGAAGGCGCCGTCGCCGAACAGCGCGACGACCTCCTTGTCCGGCCGGGCGTACTTGGCCGCCATCACGAACGGGATGCCGACACCGATCGTGCCGAGCGGTCCCGGGTCCATCCAGTGGCCGGGCGACTTCGGCTGCACGACGCCACCGGAGAAGGTGACGATGTCGCCGCCGTCGCCGATGTAGATCGAGTCCTCGGTGAGGAACTCGTTGATCTCGTGCGCGAGCCGCAGCGGGTGGATCGGGTTGGCGTCCGACAGCTGCCGCGGCAGCCGCTTCTGGTACGCCGCGTCCTCCTCCGCCCGCAACTCGCTGAACCACGCCTTGCGGTCACCGGCCTTCGCGATCCGGCCCGACGACGCCTGGGTCACCGCGGCCAGGATGGCTCCCGGGTCGCCGACCAGGCCGAGGTCGATGTCGCGGTTCTTGCCGACGGTCCGGTAGTCCATGTCGATCTGCACGACGGTGGCGCCCTTCGGCAGCCGGCGGCCGTAGCCCATCCGGAAGTCGAACGGCGTACCGACGATCAGGATCAGGTCGGCGTTGTTGAACCCGTACCGCCGGGACAGGTGGAAGTGGTGCGGGTCGCCGGGCGGCAGGGTGCCCCGCGCCGAACCGTTCATGTACGCCGGTACGTTCAGCTTCCGGACGAACTCGATCGCCGCGTCGCTGCCACGTGCGGTCCACACCTGCGTTCCGAGCAGGACGACCGGCTTCTCGGCCCTGGCCAGTAGGTCGGCCAGCGCTTCGATGTTCGCCGGGTCACCGATGCTCTTGGTGGACGCTCGGTACCGGCCGGCCTCCGGGATGGTCGCGGACTCGACCGGGACCGAGTTGTCCAGGATGTCGCGCGGGATCTCCAGGAACGACGGGCCCGGAGCGCCGTTGTAGCACTCGCGGAACGCCATCGAGACCATGTCGGCCACTCGTGCGGTGTGCGGCACGGTCGCGGCGAACTTGGTGATCGGCGTCATCATGTCGACGTGGGGCAGGTCCTGCAGCGACCCCATCTTGTGCTGGTTCAGAGCGCCCTGGCCGCCGATCAGCAGCATCGGGCTCTCGGCCCGGAAGGCGTTCGCGACGCCGGTCACGGCGTCCGTCGTACCGGGGCCGGCGGTCACCACGGCGCAGCCGGGCTTGCCGGTCATCCGGGCGTAGCCGTCGGCGGCGTGCGCCGCGACCTGTTCGTGGCGGACGTCGACGACGGCGATACCCTCGTCGACGCAGCCGTCGTAGATGTCGATGATGTGCCCGCCGCAGAGGGTGAAGATCACGTCGATCCCCTCCGCCTTGAGCGCCTTGGCCACCAGATGCCCGCCCGAGATCGTGGCGGTACTCGGTTCCGGCTCGGTCACCTGCGTCACCGCATTTGATTCGGACACTGTTTGCGCCATCTGGCAGTCATCTCCTCGGAGGAAGGCCGTACTGGAATATCAGCCTGTAGATTGCATACCGTATGTGGTAGTCGTTAGTCATATCGCACCGTCGATCCCGTTGTCCAGAGCTCAGCAGGGAGTTGCCATGACGATCCACGACGAACTCGGCCAGACCCGCCGCGCGGTCCAGAACCTCGAGAAAGCCCTTGCAGCGTTGCGGAACCAGCTCGGCCCGCACCTCGACGTACTGCGCCTGCTGGACGACGTCGCGCGATGCTCGGCCGACCTGCGCCGACTCGAGGACCAGCTCGGTACGCCGCGTCCGTACGAGCTGGTGGCGATCCCTGACGACGACTACACCCACGGCCTCTGGGCCACCGGCGACGCCGACCACGAAGGGCTGGGCGCACCCGGCCGCCGAGCCCCCTGAAGCGCCAGACATTGTTTGAGCAGCTGCCGAAGCTGTCCGTCGTCCGCCGCTCGCGCGGTGACGGCCACGGCTTCGGCAGCGTGTTCGCCGGCAACGAAGGTGCGATAGAACGGTTCGCCCAGACCGATCCGGTCAAGGGGTGGCAACCACCAGCGAGCTGTCCCGCCTGGTGATTCCTCCTTGCCCAGGAGATGGAGCGCGGTGCGCTGCGCGTTGGACAACCGTGCGTGTTCGTCGCGGGTCAGCTCGCCCGCTGTCGTGAGAGCCGTCGATATACAGAGCGCGACCAACCGGGCCGACGTTTCGAAGCCGGCCCGCGCGGTCCCCAGGAAGGCCGGGGCCAAGGGCAACAGCGCCCGGCGCCCGGCCTTCGTACTGTGGTCATGGACCATCCTGGCGATCGAGCCGAGCACCGGATGGACGCAGGTCGGTCGATCCGCCCACGGTTCTCGCGCGAGTTTGGAGACCAGTTCCAGCACACACGGTTCGGGCCTCGCCACCCGGCCGTAGGTCACTTACCCGGCCGTACTACTCCGGCGACCGGGGTGCCGAGTTGGGATCGGACCGTGAGCGACGGTCGCCCTGGTTGTTTGAGGAACCGCACGCTCAGGGCGGTGACCAGACCAAGGAGGCCGGCACCCAGGAAGACCGGTCGATAACCGATCGCTTCGACCAGGCCGGCCGTGACACCGACTCCGACCAGCCCACCGGCCGCCTTGGCGCTGTACAGGATCGCCTGGTTCTGCAGCAGACTGTTCTCGCCGAAGAACTCGAGCACCAGATTCGCCATGATCGCGTAGAAGGCACCGCCGCCGAGACCGGCGAACATCGCGAACAGCACGAAGGCCCACCCCGCGCCGGCCTCACCCGCCAGCACCAGCCCGACCTGCGTCAGCCCTTCGATCATCAGTACTGCGGCCAGCACCCGCCGACGGCCGAACCGATCAGACAGCTGGCCGGCGAAGGACCTGCCGAGACCGTTGACCGCAGCAAGCAATCCGGCGGCGAAGCCAGCCACGGCCAGCCCGAGCTGCGCCTGGATCGCATAGCTGACGACGAAGGCGATGCCGAACAGCGACAGCGCAGTACTGAGTGCGAGGGTCAACCACATCAGCGGGAGCGCTCCGGTGCGCATCGCCTCGCCTGGACGGTAGTGCCGGGCAGCGGGGATGTTGTTGGGGATGCTGCGGTTGAGTTTGCGGTCGACGGCCCAGGCCTGCGCGTCGAGTTCAGCCGGCCACCAGTGCCGCGGCGGATCCTTCAGGACGCCGCCTGCTGTCAGCACGATGAGCAATGCCAGCGCGGCAGCTAGGTCGAACACCAAGCGATGGTCGGCGACGGTCAGCAACGCGATACTCGGCACGGCACCGACAGCGAACCCGCCGGTGACGAACCCGATCGTCGCGACCCGGTTGTCGGGGAACCACCGACCGGCGGTCGTGATGCAGGCGGCGTACACGAGACCCGCGCCGGTGCCACCGATCACGGCGTACCCGAGCACAACAGCCGGATAGCTCGCAGCATGAGCCAACGTCGCCAGCCCGGCTGCAGCAAACACCCCACCCAGTACGACGAGGCGCGTCGGTGTCACCCGGCGTACCCGTTGGAGCCAGGCCGCGGGGATCGCGACCAAGGCCTGACAAGCAACGAAGATCGCCAGCAGCCACATCGTCTGGACGGCACCCCAACCGCGACCTGACTGCAGGTCGAGAGCCGCCGTGCCGAAGGAGTACTGCAAGGGGCTGATGGCCACCATGCAGGCCCAGGCGGCCCACAGTTGCCAGCGCCTCGGATGCCCGGTGAGTTCTCGGGCGTCTTCACCGACCCGGTACTGGCGGCCGTACACGTCACGAACATCCCGTGCTGTCATCAGCGCCTCCTGCGTGACTGGGGTGGCGGGGCGGGGAAGGATTGAGTACTGCATACCGTATGTGGTCTTTGGTACTCCTCTGCGCTACCGCTTGTCCAGAGTTGAGAAGGTCTTGTGACCGGAGTGCATACAGCATACAGTCGGCCGCAGACCGATCGAGGAGGACTTCTGTGGACCTGATGGAGTACCAAGCCAAGGAACTCTTCGCCCGGCATCAAGTGCCGGTGACCCTGGGCCGAGTGGTCGAAGACGCTGCGGACGCGGCCGCGGCTGCCGAGGAGCTGGGTGGCCGGGTCGTGGTCAAGGCCCAGGTGAAGGCCGGCGGCCGGGGCAAGGCGGGTGGCGTCAAACTTGCCGCGACACCGGCCGAGGCGACCGAGCGCGCTCGCGACATTCTCGGCATGGACATCAAGGGACACACGGTCCGCCGGGTCCTGCTCGCGCCGGCCGCGGACATCGCCGCGGAGTACTACTTCTCCTTCCTGGTCGACCGGGCCAACCGCAACTACCTGTGCATCGCGAGCACCGAGGGTGGCGTCGAGATCGAAGAGGTCGCACACAGCAACCCCGATGCGATCGCGAAGATCTCGATCGACCCCGCAATCGGCGTCGACGCGGCGAAGGCAGTGGAGATCGTCACCGCTGCGGGCCTCCCCGCCGACGCGGCGTCCGTAGTACAGGCGTTGTGGGAGGTGTTCATCGCGGAGGACGCGTCATTGGTTGAGGTGAATCCGCTGGTGAAGCTGGCCGACGGCTCGCTGGAGGCGCTCGACGGGAAAGTGACGCTGGACGAGAACGCGGCGTACCGGCATCCCGATCATGCGGCCTTCGACGACAAGGCGGCCGCGGATCCGCTGGAGGCGGCGGCCCAGGAGAAGGGGCTGAACTACGTCAAGCTCGACGGCTCCGTGGGCATCATCGGCAACGGCGCGGGACTCGTCATGTCCACGCTCGATGTGGTCGCGTACGCCGGTCAGGCACACGGTGGGGTGAAGCCGGCC
Source organism: Kribbella sp. NPDC023855 (assembly GCF_040639475.1). NCBI lineage: Bacteria > Bacillati > Actinomycetota > Actinomycetes > Propionibacteriales > Kribbellaceae > Kribbella > Kribbella sp. NPDC023855. Next base: position 59,005 of record NZ_JBFAAA010000005.1, on the reverse strand, counting down.
AACTTCCTCGACATCGGCGGCGGGGCGTCGGCCGAGGTGATGAAGAACGGGCTCAGCATCATTCTCGGCGACCCGCAGGTGCGCAGCGTGTTCGTGAACGTGTTCGGCGGCATCACCGCGTGCGACGCCGTCTCCAACGGGATCGTGCAGGCCCTCGAGCTGCTCGGCGCCGAGGCGGACAAACCGCTGGTGGTCCGGCTGGACGGCAACAACGTGGAGGAAGGCCGGCGGATCCTTGCGAAGGCGAACCACCCGCTGGTGACAGTGGTCGACACCATGGACGGCGCCGCCGACCGCGCCGCCGAACTGGCCGCAACAGGGCGTTGAGGAGACTGAGATGGCAATCTTCCTGACCGAGCAGAGCAGGGCCGTGGTCCAGGGCATGACCGGGGCCGAGGGGCAGAAGCACACCTCCCGGATGCTTGCCGCCGGCACCAACATCGTCGGCGGCGTGACGCCGGGCAAAGGCGGCCAGTCGGTCGACTTCGCCAAGCGGTCGATCCCGGTCTACGGGTCGTGCGCCGACGCGGTGAAGTCGACCGGTGCGGACGTCTCGATCGTGTTCGTGCCGCCGAGGTTCACCAAGGGCGCGGTGATCGAGGCGGTCGACGCCGGGATCGGGCTGGTCGTGGTGATCACCGAAGGCGTGCCGGTGCACGACACGGCCGCGTTCTTCGCCCACGCGCAGGCGGCGGGCACGCGGATCATCGGGCCCAACTCCCCCGGCCTGATCAGTCCCGGCAAGGCGAACGCGGGCATCATCCCGGCCGACATCGCCGGCCCCGGCCGGATCGGGCTGGTGTCGAAGTCGGGCACGCTGACCTACCAGATGATGTACGAACTGCGGGAGTACGGCTTCACCACCGCGATCGGCATCGGCGGCGACCCGATCATCGGGACCACTCATATCGACGCGTTGCGGGCCTTCCAGGACGATCCCGAGACCGAGGCGATCGTGATGATCGGCGAGATCGGCGGCGACGCCGAGGAACGCGCGGCCACCTTCATCAAGGAGTACGTGACCAAGCCGGTGGTTGGCTATGTGGCCGGCTTCACCGCGCCTGAGGGCAAGACCATGGGCCACGCCGGCGCCATCGTCTCCGGCTCCTCCGGCACTGCGCGCGCCAAGCAGGAGGCGCTCGAAGCGGTCGGGGTCAAGGTCGGCAAAACCCCAACCGAAACCGCCACCCTGATGCGAGCAGCCCTCGACCAACTCCTCGTGCACTAATCCCCTGAGAAAGTCGTTCATCGGGTTCCGATTGAGACGAGGAGGATGCCGGCTACTACCGCGGTGAGGCCGGTCAGGGTGGCGAGGGTGAGCTTTTCGCGGAATGCGAGGATGCCGAGGATGTTGCCCATGACAACGTTCAGGGTGCGGCCGACCGCGACGGTGGTGACTGGTGACAGGGACATCGCGACCAGGACCAGGCCGTAGCTGGCCGGCGTCAGTACTGCGATCGGGAGCGCCTGGCGCCAGTTCTTGAGACTGCCACGACGCGGTTTCACCACCAGGCTCAGCACCAGCACCTGGCCGACGCTGGCGACCGCGAGATAGGGCAGCACGCTGACGCCCAGCGAAGCGATCGCATAGCTGTCCCAAAGGGTGTAGGCGCAGCTGCAGGCCGCGACCGCCAACCCTCTCCCGCTCCCCCGGCCAGGTGCGACCCGGTCCATCACGAGCACTCCCCCCAGTACGGCGGCCACTCCACACCACACCCTCAGGGACGGCGCACCGATCCAGGGAATCGCGGCGAGAGTGACGAGGACCGGGGTCATCCCGCGACTGACGGAGTACACGACCGAGAAGGCACCACTGCCGTAGGCCCACTGCAGCACCACTGCATAAACCGTGTGCAGGACCATGCTCACCAGACCGGCCGGCCATGACCTCGCCAGCTCGCCCTGCAGACCGGACCAAACCAGCAGACCCAACGAAACGGGCGCCCCGATCACCGAACACAGCCAGACGAACTGCGGCCCATGCTGCCCGGACTTCTTCATCAACAAGTTCCAGGCCGCATGGCAGAGCGCGGCCACCGTCAGAATCCCCACCACCGTCACGTAGACAGTGTCTACACCCTGAGGGTAGACACTGTCTACTCGACGACGATCACTTCCGCGGCGGCCCGCTGCTGGCTCGGACGATCAGCTTGGTGTCCACCGAGACGGGCTGGTGATGATGTTCGCCGGCCTGGATCTGGCTGATCAGCGCATCGACGCTGCGGCGGCCGACCTCGGAGAAGAACTGCCGGACCGTCGTCAGCGGCGGCCAGAAGTGCGCCGCCTCCTCCTTGTCGTCGAAACCGACGACACTGATGTCCCCCGGCACCTCCCGACCGTGCTCGTGCAGGGCATGCAGCAGACCGAGCGCCATCTGATCGTTGGCGACAAAAACCGCGGTCACGTCAGGGTTCGCAGCAATCTCGCGCCCCGCGTCGTACCCCGACTCCGTCGACCAGTCGCCCATCAGCACCGGGGGAACCGGGCAGCCGCGATCCTGCAGCGTCTTGCGCCAGGACGCCAGCCGTCGCGAGGCCGCGACAGAGGTGGCCGGACCACCCAGATGCCAGACCGTCTTGTGACCGAGATCCAGCAGATGCTCGGTGGCGATCCGGGCACCCTGAGCCTGGTCGGTATCCACCACCGGGTAGTCGAACTCCGCGTCGGAGTCCACCACGACCACCGGCAACCCGTCGGGCAGCATGACCTCCGCCTCGTCGAGCTGGTGTGCCTCGATCAGGATGATCACCCCGTCGACGGCCTGCTCGCCGAGCCGGTCGAAGGCGCCGGTCAGGGCCGCCTGGGTGGCATCGAGCACCGGCATCAGGTGTACGGCGTACCCGCTGGCTGTGGCCGCGGTGGCCACAGCGTCGAGGGTGCGGGTGTTGCCGAAGCTGGACAGCTCGAACACGATCACGCCGATACTGCGGAACCGCCCGTTACGCAGCGCCCGCGCCGCGCCGTTGGGCCGGTAACCGACCTCGCGCATGGCGGCCAGCACCCGGTCCCGGGTGGCCGCGTCGACGTTGTGCCGCCCGTTGGCGACACGCGACACCGTCTGGCCCGAAACACCGGCCAGCCGGGCCACGTCGGCCATCGACGGTCCACGCCGGCGGCGTACCGGACTGTCGTCCACTGTCATCGGCAGCTCCTTCGGGCTCTCGCCGAACTATAGACATGTTGACGTCAACACAGTACCTTTCCGGTCAGAAATGTTGACGTAAACATCGGAGGCCGCAGGCAGATGCACCGAGATACCAGGGGATGGGTCTTCGTCGGACCGTTCCTCGCCGTTTTCGCGCTCACGTTCCTGGCCCCGATCGGGTACGCGATCTATCTGAGCCTGTTCCGCGACCAGGCGTTCTTCGGCGGCACCGTGTTCGTCGGGCTGGACAACTACGCCGCGGTGATCCAGGACGCCAAGTTCTGGGAGTCGTTCCTGCGGGTGCTGGCCTTCCTGGTCGTCCAGGTGCCGGTGATGCTGATCCTGGCCCTGCTCGCCGCGCTCGCGATCGACAGCGCCCGGCTGCACGGCGCGAGTTTTTTCCGGATCGTGATCTTCCTCCCGTACGCCGTACCGGGGGTGGTCGCGGTGCTGATGTGGGGCTTCATCTACGGCAACAACTTCGGCCTGGCCGCCGATCTCAACGACCTGCTCGGCAGCTCGATCCAGCCGCTGAGCAAGTCCTGGATGCTGCCCTCGATCGCGAACATCGTCACCTGGGAGTTCGTGGGCTACAACATGCTGATCTTCTACTCGGCCCTGCGCACGATCCCCGAGGACCTGTACGAGGCGGCCGCGATCGACGGGGCCGGGACGCTCCGGACCATCCGGGCGGTCAAACTGCCCGCACTGCGGGGCGCCATCGTGATCGCCACCATCTTCTCGATCATCGGCAGCTTCCAGCTCTTCAACGAGCCGAACATCCTGCGGGTGCTGGCGCCGAACGTGATCACCACGTACTACACGCCGAACATGTACGCCTACAACCTGTCCTTCGCCGGCCAGCAGTTCAACTACTCCGCGACGGTCGCGATCGTGATGGGCCTGCTCACCGCGATCATCGCCTACGTCGTCCAGCTGCGCGGTTCCCGGGAGGCACTGTGAGCACCACCTCGCCGCTGCGGCCGAAGCGTTCGCCGCTGCTGACCGGAATGATGGCGCTCTACCTCATCTACACGCTGGTCCCGCTGCTCTGGTTGTTGATCAGCGCAACCAAGACCCAGACCGACCTGCAGTCCACCTCGGGGTTGTGGTTCGGGAAGCAGTTCGCGTTGTTCGCCAACATCCGGGACACGCTGACCTACAACGACGGCATCTTCCTGCGCTGGCTCGGCAACACCCTCCTGTACGTCGTGGTCGGCGCGGGCGGGGCCACCCTGCTCGCGACCGCGGCGGGCTACGGGCTGGCGAAGTACAAGTTCGCGGGCCGGCGCGCTGTCTTCGCCGTACTGCTGGGAGCCGTCGCTGTCCCCGGTACCGCGCTGGCCGTGCCGACCTTCCTGATGTTCTCCAACCTCGGGCTGACGAACACCGTCTGGGCGATCATCATCCCGTCGCTGGTCAGCCCGTTCGGGCTCTACCTGATGTGGGTCTACGCCACCGACGCCGTACCGCACGAACTGCTCGAGGCGGCCCGGATCGACGGGGCCGGCGAGATCCGGATCTTCTTCACCGTCGCGCTGCGACTGCTTGCCCCTGGCATCGTCACGGTGCTGCTGTTCGCGGTGGTCTCCACCTGGAACAACTACTTCCTGCCGCTGATCATGCTCAGCAAGCCGACCCTCTACCCGCTCACCGTCGGGCTGACCCAGTGGAGCAACCAGGCCACCGGAGTGGGCGCCCGGCCGATCTACAACCTGGTGATCACCGGCTCGGTACTGACCATCGTGCCGCTCGTCGTCGCCTTCCTCCTGCTCCAGCGGTTCTGGCAGTCCGGTCTGAGTGCCGGCAGCGTCAAACAGTGAAAGGAATCTGATGAGAACTGCAGTCTGGCGGAGCGCCGCGGCCGCACTGGTCCTGGTGACCAGCACGCTCGTCGCCGCCCCGGCCATCGCGCCCCCCGCCACCGCCACCACTACCGCCGCCACCGACGCCACCGCTTCGGCCACCACCGGACCGACCAGCACCCGCGAGTTCCGCGGCGTGAACTGGGCCGACCCGCGCGACAACTACGCCTCGGACGAGGTCGTCCCGTCCGGCCTGAGCACCGCTGACAGCTACGTCGCCACCTACGCCAAGGCCACCGGCATCGTCGGCGAGTTCCGCAAGGAACTGAAGGCGAACACGGTCCGGCTGCCGATCAACCCGTCCAGCGTCGGGACCGACTGGTGGCGGTCCTACCGCGGCGCGATCGACGCCGCCACCGGCCAGGGCTTCAAGGTCATCCTCAGCTACTGGGAGGCCAACAACGCCAAGGACGGCCGGGTCGACGACCAGGCCGCGTACGACGCGATGTGGAGCACCGTCGTCGCGGCGTACGGGAAGAACCCGCGGGTGTACTTCGAACCGATGAACGAGCCGTTCGGGTACTCGACCGACGAGTGGGTGTCGTTCACCTCGTCCTGGCTGGCCAAGCACAAGGACGTTCCGCGCGGCCGGGTGGTCATCTCCGGGACCGGCTACAACGACAACGTGACCGGCGTCGGCGCGGCGGCCGCGCTGAAGGGGACGCTGCTCTCCCTGCACTTCTACGGTTTCTGGGACGACGCCACCACCGAGCAGGAGTGGCTGGACAACCTCAGGCCGCGGATCGGCGAGTACGGCTGGCGCACGATCATCGACGAGGCCGGCTCACCGATGACGATCGGGCTGAACTACGGCAACCACGAGGGCAACGTCTCCACCGCGTACTTCGGTGCGCTCACCCAGGTCGCCCGCGAGCAGGGCATGGGTGTCGTCTACTGGCCCGGCCTGCGCACCGGCGACTCCTACTCCCTGACGACCCAGGTCGGTCCCTCGAACCTCGAGGTCAACAGCGCAAGCGGTCTGGCGCAGTTGCAGTGGGGCTGGGGCCTGCTCAAGAACGAGCCGGTCAACGACCTTCCGCCGGCACCGCCGGGTGAGCAGCTGCGCGGAGTCGCCAGCGGCCGCTGCCTCGACGTACCGGGGTTCTCGACCACCGACGGCACCGCGCTCGACCTGTGGGACTGCAACGGCGGAGGCAACCAGGCGTGGAACCCGACCGCGGACAAGCAGATCACCATCTACGGCACCAAGTGCCTCACCCCGAACGGATCGACCGCAGGAAGCCCGGCCATCATCACCGGCTGCACCGGCGGGTCCGACCAGACCTGGGAACACAACCCGGATCTGTCCATCTCCAGCATCGGCCGACCAGGTCTCTGCCTCGAAGCTTCCGGCACCGCGAACGGAAGCCCGGTCATCGTCTCGGCCTGCAACGGCCAAAGCAACCAGCAGTGGGAACAGTGAAGGGATCCATCATGAAGAGCAGTAATCGGCGCGGTCTCCGGCAACTCGCCGGCGCCATCGCCACCGTCGCCGCAGCGTCGCTCGTGCTCGCCGCCTGTGGCGGCGGTTCGGACACCGCGGGCGGCGACCAGCCGCAGGCCTCCCCGGACGCGGTGAAGGAGGCCCTTGCCAAGGGCGGCACCATCACCTACTGGAGCTGGACCCCTTCGGCCGAAGCCCAGGTGAAGGCGTTCCAGGCCGAGTACCCGAACGTCAAGGTGAACTACGTCAACGCCGGTACCGGCAACGACCACTACACCAAGCTGCAGAACGCCATCAAGGCCGGCTCGGGCGCACCGGACGTCGCGCAGATCGAGTACCAGGCACTGCCGCAGTTCGCCCTGCCGGGTTCGCTGGTCGACCTGCGGCAGTACGGCTTCGACAGCCTGTCGTCGGCCTACACGCCGTCGACCTGGACGGCCGTGCATGCCGGCGAGGGACTCTACGGCCTGCCGCAGGACTCGGGCCCGATGGCGCTGTTCTACAACAAGGAGGTCTTCACCAAGTACGGCCTGACCGTGCCGAAGACCTGGGACGAGTACATCGCCACCGGCAAGAAGCTGCACGCCGCGGACCCGAAGAAGTTCATCACCAACGACGTCGGTGACGCCGGTTTCACCACCAGCATGATCTGGCAGGCGGGCGGCAAGCCGTTCAAGACCGACGGCAAGAACGTCACCATCGACCTGTCCGACGCCGGGACGCAGAAGTGGACCGGGGTATGGAACCAGCTCGTCACGGGCGGACTGGTCTCGAGCATCCCCGGCTGGTCGGACGAGTGGTTCAAGGCCCTGGGTGACGGCACCATCGCGACCCTGCCGATCGGCGCCTGGATGCCCGGCGTCCTGGAGTCGTCGGTCAAGGCCGGCGCCGGCAAGTGGGCGGTCGCCCCGATGCCGACGTACGACGGACAGCCCGCGACCGCGGAGAACGGCGGCAGCACCCAGTCGGTGCTGAAGCAGAGCGCCAACCCGGCACTCGCGGCCGCCTTCGTCAAGTGGCTGAACCACGACGGCGGCGTGAAGCCGTTCCTGGCCAGCGGCGGCTTCCCGTCCACCGTCAGCGACCTCAAGGACCCGGCCTTCGTCGACAAGAAGAGCGCGTACTTCGGTGGTCAGCAGATCAACCAGGTGCTCACCGGCGCGGCCAGCACCGTGGTCAAGGACTGGAGCTACCTGCCGTTCCAGCTGTACGCGAACAGCATCTACGGCGACACCGTCGGCAAGGCCTACCAGGCCAAGACCGATCTGAACCCGGGACTCAAGGCCTGGCAGGACGCATTGGTGGCCTACGGCAACCAGCAGGGCTTCCAGGTCAACGGCTGACCAGCCCGCCGCCCCGGACCGGGGCGGCGGGGTGGTGTCTACAGAGAAAGGGACGCATGTCCGACTTCACGATCGGTGAGTCCGATTTCCTCCTCGACGGTGCCCCGTTCCGGATCCTGTCCGGCGCGCTGCACTACTTCCGGGTCCACCCAGACTCCTGGGCGGATCGGATCGAGAAGGCCCGCCTGATGGGGCTCAACACCATCGAGACCTACGTCCCGTGGAACGCGCACAGCCCTCGGCGTGGCGTTTTCGACACCGCGGGAATGCTCGATCTCGACCGGTTCCTGCGACTGGTGGCCGACGCCGGGATGTACGCGATCGTGCGTCCCGGCCCGTACATCTGCGCGGAGTGGGACAACGGTGGCCTGCCCGCCTGGCTCTTCCGGGAGCCAGGCGTGGGGGTCCGCCGGTACGAGAAGCAGTACCTGGCGGCAGTCTCGGAGTACCTCGACCAGGTACTGCGAATCGTCCGTCCGTTGCAGATCCACGAGGGCGGGCCGGTCGTGCTCGTCCAGGTGGAGAACGAGTACGGCGCGTTCGGTGACGACCAGGTCTATCTGAAGGCCGTCGCCGACATGATCGGCCAGGCCGGGATCACGGTGCCGCTGGTGACCGTGGACCAGCCGGTCGACGAGATGCAGGCCGCCGGCGGGCTCAGCGGCGTACTGCGCACCGCGTCGTTCGGCTCGCGCAGTGCCGAGCGGCTTCAGACGTTGCGGGCGCACCAGCCGACCGGACCCCTGATGTGTATGGAGTTCTGGGACGGCTGGTTCGACCACTGGGGAGGCCCGCACCACACGACCTCGGTCGAAGAGGCGGCCGCGGAGCTCGACACGTTGCTGGCGGCGGGTGCGTCGGTCAACGTGTACATGTTCCACGGTGGCACGAACTTCGGTCTGACCAACGGGGCGAACGACAAGGGCGTGTACCGGCCGACCATCACGTCGTACGACTACGACGCCCCGCTGGACGAGGCGGGCAACCCGACGGCGAAGTACCACGCGTTCCGGGAGGTGATCGCGCGGTACGCACCCGTGCCTTCGGATGAGGTGCGTCCGGCCGAACCCTCGCCGGAGTTCGAGGTCACGCTCGGCGAACCGATCTCCCTGCTGGATCGGGGCCCGTGGGTGGAGCACGAGTCGCTGCCCACGCTGGACGAGCTGGGGACGCGCCTCGCGATCTACCGGACGGCGGTCGACATCGACCGGCCGGCGCTGCTGGAGATCGGCGAGATCCGCGATCGCGCGCAGCTCTACCTGGACGGTCATCCGCTCGGCACGCTCGAACGGGAGAACCACGACCGGGCGATCCTGCTCCCCCGCGCCCGGGGCAAGCTCGATCTGGTCGTGGAGGACCAGGGCGGGGTCAACTACGGTCCCCGCATCGGCGAGACCAAGGGCATCGTCGGTCCGGCGCTGCTCGACTCGGCGCCGATCACCCGGTGGGCCACGTGTGCGATCGACCTCGACGGCATCCCCTCGCTGTGGGAGTCGATCACGGGCGCGGCCGATCCGTCCCCCGGCCCGACGGCCTGGCGGGCGGTCTTCGAGCTCGGTGAGGCCAGTGATCTCTTCCTCAGGACCAATGCCTGGGGCAAGGGAATCGCCTGGGTGAACGGATTCTGTCTGGGCCGGTACTGGCGCCGGGGACCGCAGGAGACGCTGTTCGTTCCCGGACCCGCTGTACGGGCCGGGAGCAACGAACTGGTCGTTCTCGAGCTCGACACGCTGCCCGACCGGGTGGCGCGGTTCGTCAGCGGGGCGTCGCTGGGGCCGCTCGAGCTCTAGTGTCCTGAGTTGGAACAGATGGGTCCGGAGGCGCCTGGCAGGGCACACAGCTCCGGACCCATCTGGCTTCAGACCGCGGTGGTACCGACCTTGCTGGAGAGCAGGTCAGCGACCGCGTGGACGGCGCGCAGGGTCGGCGCTTTGGTGCCGGTCAGGTCGGCCAGCTCGACCACCGCGGCCAGGATGACGTCCAGCTCGAGCGGCTTGTCCTTCTCCAGGTCCTGCAGCATCGACGTCTTGTGCTCGCCGACCCGCTCGGCGCCGTCGATCCGCCTGTCGACCGAGATGTCCGGAGTACAGCCGACCGCCTGTGCGATCTCGAGCGTCTCCTCCATCATCAGCCGGACCATCGCACGAGTGCCCTGGTGCTGGGCGATCTCCACCATCGTGGCGCGGGCCAGCGCGCTGATCGGGTTGAAGGCCGCATTGCCGAGCAGCTTGATCCAGATGTCGTTGCGGACGTCCTCCTCGACCGGGCACTTGAGCCCGCCGGCGATCATCGCCGCGCTGAACTCCAGACAGCGGTCCGACAATCCGCCTGACGGCTCGCCGATCGAGAACCGGGTGCCTTCGAGGTGCCGGACGACTCCCGGGCCGACCAGTTCGGTCGAGCAGTAGACGACGCAGCCGATCGCCCGCTCCAGCGAGAGCACCCGGCTCACCTCACCCCCGGGGTCCACCGACTCGATCCGGCGACCCTCGTACGGGCCGGGCAGGCCGTGGAAGTACCACCAGGGGATGCCGTTCTGGGCGGCTACGACGGCGGTCTTCTCGTGCAGCAACGGCTCGATCAACGGGCCACAGGTCGCGTACGAGTTCGCCTTCAAACCAAGGAAGACGACATCCACCGGGCCGATCTCTTGCGGGTCGTCGGTGGCCGGCGTACGGGCCACCCAGTCACCGCGGGGACTCAGTACTTCGACGCCCCGCTTGCGGATCGCCGCCAGATGGGGGCCTCGGGCAACCAAGTGCACCTCGGTCCCACCCCGGTGCAGGGCCGCGCCGACATAGGCACCGATCGCCCCAGCGCCAAGAATCGCCACTCTCATGCAGCCTCCTCTGTATACCGAATACAGTAGGCCGCGCGCTGAGAAGGGGTCAAGGCATGACGCAGGTCACATTTCCGATCAGTTGATAGACACGGCCGATCAGGTTGTCCGGCACATACCCACCCCGGACGGCGACGGTGTGCTACCGTTTCTCTCGGTTGCAGTTTTGCAGTTCCACGTTCGTTTTTGAGACGCCCGCGGATTTGTGATCCGCAGGGCGTTTTCCTATTTCTGGGCTTTGGTCTGGTGTGGGAGGGCTCGTTCGGCAACCAGGGGACCGGCGACCGCCGGGACCTGTTACCCGCCCCACACAAGGAGCAGATCATGGCTAGCGGAACAGTGAAGTGGTTCAACGGTGAAAAGGGCTTCGGCTTCATTTCTCAGGACGGCGGCGGCGCCGACGTCTTCGTGCACTACTCGGCGATCGCGGCGGACGGCTACCGTTCGCTCGATGAGAACCAGAAGGTCGAGTTCGACCTGACCCAGGGCCCCAAGGGCCCGCAGGCGGAGAACGTCCGCCCGGTCTGAACCACCGCTTGAGCAGGCCCGGCCATCACGGCCGGGCCTGTTCTGCGTTCTGACGCACCCAGAGGCCCTCGCCGTCGTCGAGGTGGGCCGTCTCGGTGAGCCCCGCAGCGGCCGCGACCGCAGCTGATGCGGTGTGCTCGGGATGAACGTGCGCGACGATCCGCCGCACCCCATGAGCATCCAGCCAGGCCACCAGCCCAACCGCCGCCTCCCTGGCACACCCGCGGCCCTGCCACGACGTCCCAAGCACCCAGGCGATCTCCCCCTCATCACCACTCACGGTGGCCTGCACATACCCGACCAACTCGTCGGCCGTCGTACGGGTCGCGAGCATCCGGGCACGGTAGCGTCGAGCGGCTCGGCAGCTCCCTCCACGGCCGGCCCGCTCGACGCCACCTCCCCCTCACGCCCGAAGTCGTGCGTTCGGGTGCAGGTCGAACCGTGGGTTGCGATGGTCCCCCGGCCCGTATGGCGCGACCCGCTCCTCGTAGTGCAGGTGTGGCCCGGCAGCAACGCCAAGGCAATCCCCTGTCTCCACCGTGTCGCCCTGACTCACCTCCGGACCCGCCAAGTGGTCGTAGAAATGCCAGATCGCATTGGACTCGACCACTACCTGCTCGGCGGTCACCCGTACGACGACCCCGGCCATGGTGGCCCTGATCGGCGTACCGGCGGCAGCGCGGTAGTCACGGCCCGAGTGGAAGCCGTGTTCGCCGGTGACGCCGAACTCGCGGGTCACGTCCAGGTGGTGTACCGGTGCTGCCATGACTCGATGGTGCGGACCAACCTTCAGCCAGTCTTAAACCCGGGTCGGCACCGCCGGGTAGGGCGCCGGTTCGACCTCCAGCTCGGCCATCCGCTGGATATAGGTCCGGTAGGCCCGCCTGGCCTCGCCATGGGCGCCACTGGCCTGGAACGCCGTGACCAGTCCGAGGTGAGCGCGTTCGTCGTACTGGTCGCGCTGGAGGATCCGCAGCAGGTAGCCGGCGGCCGCGTCGGGGTCATCCTTGCCACGCTCGGCAAGCACCCGCGCCACCCGGACATAGAGCGCCCTGGCCTCTTCACGCATCCCAGCAGCCCAGTCGGCGTACACGTCCTCCTCCAGAAAGTCCCCGCTGTACGCCGCTTCGGCTGAGCGCAGCCGGGCTAGGTTGTTGCCGTCCAGACCGGCTCTGGCGTCGTGGAGGAAGCCCTCGACGTCGACTGCGGCCTGGTCGCCGTCCAGCCAGATGGTCGCCCGGTCGGCCCCAATGAAGCGGTCGGGCGGGTACCGCTTCTCCGGGTCGAGCACAGAGCGCACAGTCGACAGGGCGACCGACAGTCGCGGGGAGGCGACTGACTCGCTCTGGTCCGGCCAGAGGAGGTCCAGTAGCTGTACTCGCGCCACAGGTCGGCATCGGCGGGCTACCAGGATCTTGAGGAGGTCGCGCGCCTTCTTGGACGGCCACTCCCCCAGCTGGATCGCCTTACCGTCCCGTAGTACGCGGAAGCCGCCCAGACACTCGACGCGAACCGAAGCCGGCCCTGTCTCCTGGCTGGCCGCCAACGCCGCTGCTGCATAGCGAGTCGCCCCGGCGGCCAGGAACTGCTCGTGAGCCCGCAGTGCGAGCTCCCGACCCTCCGAGCCCGGTGTACGTTTCGCGAGCATCAACTCGACCCGTGCCTGACCCAGTGGATCGCCCAGCTCGTGCCGGATGTTCAGTACTTCGTGCAGGACCTCGCCACCGTCAGCAGCCGCGTAGAGCTCGAGCGCATCAGCCAACCCGGCCCTGTCGCGACGTCGACGGCAGAGAGCGGCCGCCTCCTCGGCAGACGCAGCAGCTCCCGCCTTGTTCCCTGCGTGCAACGTCACCCAGCCCAGCGCGACCAGCGCACCTGACAGTCCTGGGACAGGCCCGTAAGCAACAGCCTGCCTAGCCATCTCCGCCAGCTCCGCAGCCCGCTCTGGCTCATCCACGGCCAGGACCCTGGCTAGACCGGCCAGCGACGGTACAAGCGACTGCATGTCTCGGGTCTCGTCTGCCATGGCGATGGCCTCCTCGTAGCAGGCCCTGGCCATCGCCCTGTCCCCTCGCTCGCGGTACACCTCCCCCAGTACTGCGAGTGGCTGCGCGACCCGCTTCGACTCCAGCTTCTGGTAGAGCGCCCGCGACGCCTCCAGCTCCCCGATGGCCTCGTCTAGCCGGCCCAAACGCAGCAGTGCCTCGCCACGGTTGTTCATAGCCAGTGCCCGGAACACTGCGAAGCCGGCCCGATCCGCCAGCTCCAGTGCGATCTCCAGCTCATCCAGGCCGAGCAGGTAGTCGCCTTCGGCAACGTGATGCGACGCGCGGTTCACCCGGATGCGAATCGACTGCAGCAGGTCGCCTGCGCGCTCCGCATGCTCCAGCGCCCGCAAGTAGTGAGACGCGTTGCCACGTGGGTCGCTGTCGACGGCAGCAAGCATCGCCAGCACTGTGTGAACGATTGCGAGTGCCCGGTCGTCGCCGGACACCTTGGCTGAGATCTCCGCGCCCGCGATCAGCTCACGGCACTCGTCGAACTCTCCCCGCAACCAGTGAGCGCCTGCCCACCAGGCCTGCAGCAGCGCCTCGTCAGCCGGGTACTTCCCGTCGATCCGCCCCCGCCGGTACATGGCGACGGCTACGTCGGTCCGCCCACGCAGGTGATGGATCAGGCCGAGCCGCCAGGCGATCCCGACCGGGATCTCCCCCTCCGGCTCGATGATCCGGTCGAAACACTGCTCCGCGCCCTGCCAGTCGCCGAGCACCTGTCGCGCTTCGCCTTCCAGCTGGTCCATCGCGGCGTCCCGAAGGTCAGCGGGCAACGAGGTGACCGCCACAACCACCATCTCGGCCAGGCCGCCGTTGACCATCGCATGGCCCCGCTCCGTCAGCATCCTGGCCACTTGGGCGGAGTCCACCGCCTGGTAGCAGGCCAACGCATCCCGCTGGTCGCCGACCGACTCGAACCACTGGCCGGCCTGCAGAGTCAGCTCGGCCATCCCGAGCTCGTCCACGGACAGGCGGTCGATGGCGAAGTCGCGGACGAGTGGGTTGAGCTCATAGCCGTCCGCATCCCCCGCAGAGACGAGTAGCCCTCTGGTCCGCAGTTGCTGCAGGGTCTCCGGGTTGTCGGTGAGCTCTATCGCCTGACAGAGCTCGGCACTGAAGCTCGGCAAGACAGCCACGGCAGCGACCAACCGGCGTACGGACGGAGGTTCTGCTGCGAAGACCTCCTGGGCCAGGTAGTCGTACAGCGGCCCGTCCGACCGCACGGCCCGCCGCAACCGCCCCTGCCGCTCCGGTGCCGGTACTGTCCGCAGCGCCTCGACAGCCAGCCGCACCGCAGCCGGCCACCCCTGTACTGCGGCCTGCAACGGCTCAGCCAGCTCCTCAGCCCCATCACCCAGTACTGCGTCCAGCACGGCACCGGTCTCCTCCACGGTGAAAGCCAGCGCTGTCGCGTCGATCTCCAGCACCTGACCCCGACCCCGCAGCCGGTCGATCCCGAACGGCATGGCTGTCCGGGAGGCGACTACTAGTCGCAACGAGGGTGGCGCGACTCGCACCAGGCCCTCGATCAGCTTCGTCGCCGGGTCACCCGGGTTGAGCTCATGCAGGTCGTCCAGCACGAGCACGAGATCGCCGCTGAGGTTCTGCTCGAGCGCGTCAGCCAGCAGAGCGGCGTACGCGAGAGCTCTGGTGCCCTGCTCGGCGTCAGCGTCCGGGCCGCGCGGGCCCTGGAGCTCTGCGGCGAGCACGGTCGACAGTGCGGGCACCTGGCGCCGTAGGGCGTCCACCAGTCCGGTGACCATCGCAGCGAGCGAGCGGTCCTCGGCACGGACCGTGTACCACGCACAGTGCCGCTCAGCGGCCCAGGAGTCGAGCAGGGTGGACTTGCCGAACCCGGCATCGGCCACCACCGTCAGCAAGCGCCGACGAACGCCCTCGTCGAGCAGCTTGGTCAGCCGCGGCCGCGCGACAGCCCCCTGCATAGCCCCACCTCCCTCAACCCCTGCCCTAGACAGGACAGCACTCTGGGTAGTGGCACTGCAACCGTGCCAGCCCTGATGTCGCCGGGAGATTTGCCGAGTCGGCAAGGAATCGGGTCCCGAGCCACCCGGGAAGGCATGCTGAGCACATGATCGAGATCGATTGGGCGGACCAGGCGGAACACCTCCGCGAGGCCGCGACCAGTGATGCGGACTGGAACGAGAAGGTAGCGGCCGGGCTGGTCCGGCCGACCGACCGGCTGGCTGTGGACGTCGGCTGCGGCGCCGGGGGGATGGCGAAGGCGCTGGCCGCCGCGCTCCCCGGCGGCACGGTGGTCGCGATCGACGCCGACGCCGGAGTACTGGAAGAAGCGCGGGCCTACACCGGTGGAGCCGTGCGCTGTGAGCTGGCTTCGATGGACGACGGGCCTGAACCGTTGCGTGCGGCAATCGGCGCCCCGGCGGACCTGGTCTGGGCGTCGGCTTCCGTCCACCACGCGGGCGACCAGCAGGCTGCCATCGATGCGCTGGTGTCTCTCCTGGCGCCGGACGGCCGGCTGGCTCTGGCCGAAGGCGGCCTGCCGTCGCGCCACCTGCCGTGGGACCTCGGGATCGGCGAGCCAGGCCTGGAGCTCCGGCTGGACCTGGCCCAGGACCGCTGGTTCGCAGCCATGCGCGCCGCGCTGCCGGGATCTGTGCCGATGCCCTACGGATGGGCTGAAGCTCTCCGCCGGGCGGGGTTGCAGGACGTGACCACTCGAAGTGTCCTGACGGAGAAGCCCGTACCGCTGTCCGACGCCGACCGGGAGCAGGTGGTCAAGACTCTCCGGTACCGGATCGATCAGCTCACACCTGGAGCCGCTGGTCACGGTCATGGGCATGGGCACGGGCATGAGTTGCCCGCGGAACTGGCGTTGCCCGCGGCGGATCTGGAGATCTGGCGACAGCTGCTCGACCCGGACTCCGAGCACTACCTCGGCCGCCGTACGGACCTCGCGGCACTGTCCGTCCGGAGCATCCACATCGGCCGCCGCTCCCGCGCCTGACGCTACCGGGCGCGACCGTACCGGCGCGTCGCCGTAAGGTGGGTCCTCATGAACGACCGGCTGGTGTGGATCGACTGTGAGATGACCGGGCTCGATCTCGACAAGGACGCCCTGATCGAGGTCGCGGTGCTCGTCACCGACTACGAACTCAACGTGCTCGGAGACGGGATCGACCTGGTGATCGCGCCCCCTGCCGAAGCCCTCGAGCAGATGGGCGACTTCGTCCGCGACATGCACACCGGCTCCGGCCTGCTCGACGAACTGCCCCACGGCATCGCCCTGGCCGACGCCGAACAGCAGGTCCTCGAGTTCATCTCCGGCTACGTCAAAGAGCCCCGCAAGGCCGCGCTGGCCGGCAACTCCGTCGGCACCGACCGCACCTTCCTGGTCCGCGACATGCCCAAGGTCGAAGCCCACCTGCACTACCGCAACGTCGACGTCAGCTCCATCAAGGAGCTCGTCCGCCGCTGGTACCCCCGCGTGTACTACGCGACGCCGGCCAAGAACGGCAACCACCGCGCACTGGCCGACATCACCGAGTCGATCGCCGAACTGCGGTACTACCGGCAGACCGTTTTCGTCCCCCAGCCCGGCCCCGACACCGAGACCGCGAAGGCCGCCGCCAGCCTGATCAGCGCCCCGATTTCAGGTAACTGACCATCATCGCTATGATTGCCGAGCCGCGCTGATCGAGGCGGCCGAACATGGTGGGTATAGCTCAGCTGGTAGAGCACCTGGTTGTGGTCCAGGGGGCCGCGGGTTCAAGTCCCGTTACTCACCCTCAGGCGAAGGCGACCTGTGTCCGCGGAGAGCGCGGACCGGGTCGCCTTCGGCATATCTGCGCCTCGCTTCGCTCGGCGCGCGGCGGGGGCTCCGCCACCCGCACCCCCCTGTCTGTGGCTGAGGTGGGTGCCCGCGGTCTGTGGTTGCTGCTGGTTCGCTCGCTTCGCTTCGCTGGGTGCGGGAGGCGGGTGGGGAAGAACAGCAACAGCAACCACCACCAGCAGCACCGCCGTCACCGCCGCCACGGCCACCACCGCCTGAACAACCACCTGGACAACAACTGCTTTCACCCGCCCCCACCGCCTGCAGGACCACCTGCGGTCTTGGGCGGGTGGAAGCTACGCCGAGGGGCTGCTGCGGGAGTTAGTCGGCGAACCTCGGGGGGCACCTGTGGCGGGTCTTGTTGGTTTGGGGGTGTGGGGCTGGAAGGATTCGGTGGGTGAAAGCGTCCGGCAGTGTGTGGGTGGGGTATGGGGTTGCTGTGGTGGTGACCTTTTTGGTGGGGGTGCTTTCGTTTTCGGTTTTTGTGTTGTCGAAGGTGTTTGGGGGGTCGGCTCCTGAGGAGAAGCCGGTGGGGGTGGTTTCGGCTGTGGTGAGTCCGAGTGTTGGGGCCAGTGCTGCGCCTCGGGTGGTGCGGGCTACTGCGGCTGGGGTTATGTCTGTGCAGACGGTTAAGGGGAATCCTCGGCAGTTGGTGCTGGTGGTGGCTACGCCTACTGGGTGTGCTCAGCGGGTGCGGGCGGTTGTGTACGCCGAGGGGGCCGGCGCGGTCGGCGTACGGGTGACTCAGCGGACCTATCGGCGGGGGTGCAAGTTGAAGGCCGAGCCGGTGCTCGTCACGACGAAGGCGCCTGTTGCCAAGCGCACCTTGTTGCTCAACGGGGTGCCGTGGACTCCGGGGGACGATGGTGCGTACGAAGAGGCGTTGCGGGCTTCGACTTCGTGAGGCAGCCGGACGGTAGGTCGAACCACCTGAGGTGGTCGAACTCCTCGTTCACCGTCGCTTCAGTGTCGGTCGTCGCCAACTGGCAGGCCGACAGTAGTTCCCGCGCCTCGGCGAGGTAGCCCTCCAGCGCCGACTCGGGCGCCGTGTCGTGATGACGCGGGTAGCGGAGCTTGCCGTCGGCGTCGTAGCCGAGCTGGGACAGACGCATCGGCGGCTCCACCGGGCCGCGGTAGTGCTTCCACAGACCGCTGGCCGGGTCGAACCGGTAGTCGCCGAGCAGCCGCCAGCCGTGCTGCGCGACCAGGCGCACCGCCTCCACGACGTACGAGAAGACCGCCTCAGAGATGAAGTAGTTGAAGTTCACCCGGACCCAACCGGGCTTGATCCCCTCGCACCCGTGCACGATCTCCTCGGCGAACTCGTGCGACTTCTCCAGATCGATGCCAAGCAACGTGTGCCCGTACGGTCCCGCGCACGAACAGCCGCCACGCGACTGGATCCCGAACAGGTCGTTCAGCACCGCCACCACAAAGTTGTGGTGCAGATACCGTCCCGACGGCGCCTTGATCACGAACGACACGATCGAGAGCCGCTCGGCGTCCAAGTTGCCGAGGATCTGGATGCCCGGCTCGCCGCGCCACGCCTCGACCGCGCGCCGCAGGTACGCGTCCTCGTGCGCCCGGATCACGTCGATTCCGACCGCCTGCTTGAGCTGGAAGACCAGACCGGCCCGGATCGCCCCGATGATCGCCGGCGTCCCGCCCTCCTCGCGATGGACCGGGTCGTCCAGGTAGCGGTGCTCGGTCGGGTTCACGTACGCGACCGTGCCACCACCCGGTACGTCGGGGACGCGGTTGCGCAGCAGCTCACGCCGGGCCACCAGCACGCCCGGCGTACCGGGTCCGCCGATGAACTTGTGCGGGCTGAGGAAGATCGCGTCCTTGTAGGCCAGCGGATCGGCGTCGCGGCCGCCGTACATGTCGATCTCGACGTACGGCGCGGCAGCCGCGCAGTCCCAGAACGACAGCGCGCCGTACCGGTGCAGCAGCGACGAGACCAGCTTGGTGTCGGTGACGATGCCGGTGACGTTGCTGGCCGCCGAGAACGAGCCGATCTTCATCGGCCGGTCCGCGTACTTCGCCAGCTGGCTCTCCAGTTGCGCGATGTCGATGTGCCCGTCGGCGTCCTGGCCGATCACCACCACGTCGGCGATCGACTCGCGCCACGGCAACTCGTTCGAGTGGTGCTCGTAGGGGCCGATGAAGACGACCGGCCGCTGGTCCCGCGGGATCATGTCGGTCAGGTGGTGCTCGTCGTCCAGCTGGGCCGGGATGCGCAGACCGAGGACGCCGATCAGCTTGTCGATCGCGCCGGTCGCGCCGGAGCCGCAGAAGATCACCGCGGTCTCGTCGTCACCGCCGACACTGTCGTGGATGATCGTGCGGGCGTCCTCCCGCAGCCGAGTGGTCTGCAGGCCGGTGCCGCTGGACTCGGTGTGGGTGTTCGCGTACCGCGGCAGCACCTCCTCGCGGATGAAGTCCTCCAGGAAGCTGAGGGCGCGACCGGAGGCGGTGTAGTCGGCGTAGGTGACCCGGCGCGGGCCGTACGGACCCGGCATCACCTGGTCGTCACCGATGACGGAGGCGCGGATCCGGCTCAGCAGCGCGGTATCCGGCGGCATGACGAGCGGCGCGTCCTGCTCGGCGGTCTCCCCCTGGATGGTCATGGCGTCAGGGTACGACCGCCGAGTGATCTTCGTCTCGTGTCAGTTTCGCGGCCTGCGGCTAGGGTCGGTCGCAGTCGAGCTGGAGGAGCAGGGATGACGTTTTCCGCGGAGCTGTGGGAGTCCGGTGGCGCCAAGGTGTACGCCGAGATCGTGCGGCATCCCTTCATCACCGGGCTGACCGACGGAACGTTGCCGCACAGCGCCTTCCGCTACTTCATCGTGCAGGACAGTCACTATCTGCGTTCGTACTCGCGTGCACTCGCACTGGTCGCTGCCAGGGCCGTGGACGAGGATGCGGTCAGCATGTTCGCCCGGCACGCCGCGGACGCCATCGAGGTCGAGCGGGAGCTCCACAGCTCACTACTGGGCTCACTGGGCCTCACCTCGGCCGACGTCGACGCTGTCGGCTCCGGACCGACCACTACGGCGTACATGTCCTACCTGACGGCCGTCTGCGCCACTGGGACGTACGCCGAGGCTGTGGCGACCGTGCTGCCTTGCTACTGGATCTACCGCGACGTGGGGCGCGAGTTGCTCAAGCACTCCTCGCCGGACCCGGTCTACGCCGAGTGGATCGCGGCGTACGGCTCAGAGGAGTTCGATGCGGTCGTAGAGTCGGTACTGGCAGTGACTGACCGGCTCGGCGCCGAGGTCGGGCCGGGTGAACGGAGCCGTTGCCACCAGCACTTCGCCACGACCACCAGGTACGAGTGGATGTTCTGGGACGCCGCGTACCGCGAACTGGATTGGCCGGTCTGATGAAGGACTTCTACGACGTCGTGATCGTCGGCGGAGGCCACAACGGCCTCGTCGCGGCTTCGTACCTCGCCGGTGCCGGGCTCAGCACGCTCGTACTCGAGCAGCAGAGCCACACGGGCGGCGCAGCGGTCAGCCAGCAGGTGTTCCCGGGTGTCGACGCCCGGCTGTCGCGGTACTCGTACCTGGTCAGCCTGCTGCCCGACAAGATCGTGGCCGACCTGGGCCTCTCCCTGGAGCTCAGGTCTCGCTCCGTGGCGTCGTACACGCCCGTACGCCGGGACGGGCGCGACCTGGGCCTGATGGTCGAGCGACCCGAGGGGGCAGCGACCCGAGCGTCCTTTGCGGCCCTGACCGGCAGCGACTCGGAGTACGAGGCCTGGACGTCTTTCTACAACTCTGTCGCCTCCCTGGCGGGTGTAGTCGCGCCAACGCTCCTGGAGCCGCTCACTACGGCAGCAGAGCTCCGCAAGCGGGTGGACCCGGCGCTGTGGGCGGCACTGGTCGAGAGGCCGCTCGGCGAGGTCGTGGAGCACCTGTTCAGGGACGACACCGTACGCGGCGTGGTGGCGACCGACGCGGTCATCGGCACCTTTGCCGGGCTGCATGACGAGTCGCTGATCCAGAACCGCTGCTTCCTCTACCACCTGATCGGCAACGGCACCGGCGAGTGGCGGGTGCCTGTCGGCGGGATGGGCGCTGTCACCGACGCACTGGCCGATTCTGCCCGTCGCGCCGGCGCCTCGCTGGTCGTCGACGCATCGGTGACCTCCGTCGAAGCCGACGGCAAGCGGGCGGCCGTCACCTGGCTCGGCGGTGACGGGGAGCGATCAGTCGACTGCTCCTATGTGCTCGCCAATGTCGCGCCCACGACACTCGCCGCCCTCCGCGGTCTACCGGTCGGCGACAAGCCGGAGGGGTCCCAGCTGAAGATCAACCTGCTGCTCTCCCGGCTCCCCCAACTGCGCTCCGGTGACGACCCGACACGGGCCTTCGCGGGCACCTTCCACATCGACGAGGACTACAGCCAGCTCGAGACGGCGTACAGGTCGGCTGCAGACGGTTCACTGCCTTCGGTGCCGCCCTCCGAGGTCTACTGCCACTCCCTCACCGACCCGTCGATCCTCAGCCCCGAATTGGTTGCCTCCGGCCACCAAACCCTGACCGTCTTCGGCGTCCACTTCCCCACCCGCCTGTTTGCCTCCGACAACGACGCCACCCGCGCCGAGTCGGTACGCCGGGTGCTGGCCGGCCTGGAGTCGTACCTGGCCGAGCCGCTCGAGCCGTGCATCGCCCGGGACGCCGAGGGCAACCTCTGCATCGAGGCCAAGACCCCACTGGACATCGAGGAATCCGTCGGCATGCCAGGCGGCCACATCTTCCACGGCGACCTCCAATGGCCCTGGTCCGACGACGATTCCGGCGCCGGCCGCTGGGGCGTCGAGACCGACGTCGCCAACCTCCTGATCTGCGGCTCCGGCGCCCGCCGCGGCGGCGCCGTCAGCGGAATCGCCGGCCACAACGCGGCCATGGCCGTCCTCGACCTCCACCCCTGACCAACCGATTTCGCATCCACCCAAAACCCCTGCTACGATCCTCTTCGTTCGAAAGCAACAAAAGAACATGCGCCGCTAGCTCAATTGGCAGAGCAGCTGACTCTTAATCAGCGGGTTCGGGGTTCGAGTCCCTGGCGGCGCACCAACACCTAAGCCCCAGCAGGCATCGCAACCTGTTCTGGGGCTTTCGTGTATCCCCAGCGCACTCTTTACGCACTCGTTTGCGGATCTGCGGCCCCTCCATAGGACTCCACCTCGTCCTTGCGCCTCACTGGCCACCGGGTCTGACAACCTTCATCAGATCGTGACTGTGCGTCACATCACAACGCTTGCCGATGTTCTCAGGCCCACGATTCCTTCACTCGCGGAGCCGTTGAGCTACCAACCACTGACCAGGTTGGAGGCTTGATATGCCAAGGCCACCTCTGCCGCTCGGATCCTGGGGTCAGATCTCCACGTGGATCGCTCAGACCGACGGCAACGGCAAACCCACCAAGTACAAATCGCAGGCCAAGTTCCGCGACCACGACGGGCATGTGCGGCTTGTCAGCGCGTTCGGCAAGACCAAGACGACCGCCGAGCGCCCTGCTCAACAAGCTCCAGGACCGCGCCAAGTCTGCGCAGTCCGGGGAGCTCACTGCGCTGCACAAGATCAACCACCTCCTCGACCTCTGGGAAGCCAAGTTCCAGGAACAGGTCGCCTCAGGCCGCCGCTCCCCCACCTCGCTCGACACCTACTGCCGCGCCATCAAGAACCACGTCCGCCCAGCCCTCGGCGAACTCCGCATCGGCGAAGCAACCACCCCACGCATCGACAAGGTCATCGCCAAGATCAAACAAAACGCCGGCGCCCCCACCGCCAGAACCAGCCGCGCCGTCATCTCCGGCATGATGCAACTCGCCGTCCGCTACGGCGCCGTCACCGTCAACCCCGTCCGCGAAGTCGACCGCATCGAACACCCCACCAAGAAACTCCCCCGAGCCCTCCGCACCGACGAAGCCAAACTCCTCCGAGAACACCTCAAAACCGACCAGACAGCCCTCCGAGCCGACCTCCCCGACCTCGTCACCTTCATGCTCGGCACCGGCGTCCGCATCGGCGAATCCCTCGCCGTCCTCTGGCACCAAGTCGACCTCGACGCCGCCACCGTCGACATCACCCACACGATCGTCCGCGTCAAAAGCCAAGGCCTCCTCCGCAAACCCACCAAATCAACAGCAGGCAACCGCCAACTAGGCCTCCCCAACTGGCTACTCGCCACCCTCCGCACCACCCGCCGCCAAGCCGGCCTAACCCGCGACCAAGTCGCCAAAACCCTCAACTGGCCCAAAACCAGAATCGAACTCATCGAAACCGGCCGCATCAAAGTCGCCCGCCCCACAGCCGCAACCCTCCTCGAGACCTACAACCTCACCCCAGAACCCACCCAAACCCTCCTGACCCAAGTAGACGAAGCCGCAGCCCCCGTCCCCACCGACTCCCTCACCCTCCCTCACCTGGATCACCTCCCACGCCTTCCGCAAAACCGTAGCCACCGCCCTAGACGATGCCGGCCAAACAGCCCGCGGCGCCGCCAACCAACTAGGCCACTCCCGCATCTCCATGACCCAAGACCACTACTTCGACCGCAAAGCCCCCAACCCCGCCGCCACCACCGCCATCCAACAAGCCTTCCAAGACCCCAACCTCACGTAGGGAACGCGGCTAGATCGCCGCCAACATGTTTCAGTACTACGCCGAAGACTCCACCCGCTTCACCGGCTTGAGTAGCTTCCCGATCGCAATGGACTGCGCCTCGGTCAGCTTCACCGTCCGGCTGACGATTTCGAGTTCCTGGCCGCGATATCGTCCCACTACTAGCACTTCAGGACGCGCCAGCGAGCCGGTCACCGCGCCCACGATCGCCTCGACCGTGTCCCTGGTCTTCCAGTTTTAGATGGTCGGCTTATATGTGGCGCATTGTCGTGCTGAGGGTGTTGATCAGTCTGTGCGCGACACCCATGTCGAGCCGTGGAGCTGCCGGGGTCGAGGGAAAGCAGACTTCTGAATGGGGCCTCGGGGCTTGCGATTCGCGGCATGAGAGCGCATCCCCGCTCCTCTGCCACAGGGCAGTCGTAGGGGCCATCGTGTCGCACTTGCCAGGTCGCCCGCACGTTGAGCCCTGCCGGCGCGGGGCTCGTCCTGTACGGCGACAGTTGCGCCGGCGCGCGCTCGTCCGCCGGGCCGTCCGAGGTCACATGGAGCGCACGGATACTGCCGACGACCGCCCATCTGGGCGGCCGTCGGGTTGTTGGGGCTGCGGCTCGAACGGGCTCAGGAGTCGTCGCTGAAGGTTCCGCCGAAGATGTCGGAGTTGCCGAAGGTGGCTGGGCAGTCGTTGTTGGGTCCTGGGCGCAGTTCCGTCGAATGCGTGGCCGGCAGTTCGGCTGCCGCGGCCGGGTCCTCCTTCTCGTCTCCCACGATGGGTTCAGTGGTGCCGGCCAGGACGTCCTCGACGAACGCCTGACGGTAGGTGTTGATGGCGGGGCAGACGGCTCCGTTGCGCATGTCGTTCCAGACGGCGGAGCCGTAGTCCCGCGTGGCGACGGCGTAGTTGTAGTCGCCGAGGAACTCTGAGGTCAGGCTGTTGGCGCTGGACGCGCGTCCGTCGCCTACTGCGCCACGCAACACTGTCGTAAACGCGCCGACGGTGTGGGCCGTGCCGGCGATGTCGGCGTGCCGGACCACGCCCAGCACCCGGCGCGCGGAGGTTGTGTCGTTGCGCCACGGGTCGAGCCAGGCGTTGTAGACCAGCCACGCGTCGGTGCCGTCTGGCGAGATCGCCACCGCCGGGAAATTGGCTCGGTCACTGCCCTCGCTGACCACCACTTTGGCCGAGTAGGTGCTGCCGCCGTTGGTCGAGCTCACCAGGAACGCCTTCTCGAGGTTGGTTCCCTGACTGTCGTCGGACCAGGTGAGCAGGATCTGGTCGGTGGCGTCCGCACCGGTCGGCGCACCGTTGGCGATGTCGAACGACGGGAAGGTGTTGGTTCGGGCGCCCGCGATGCCGTCGATGGTGAACCGGCCCTGCGCGGGGTCGAACTGCCCGATTCCGCCGAGTCCTGAGACCACGGCCCGGGGGCGCTCGAAGTTGCGGCCACCGTTGAAGGACCGGGCCTGGAAAAAGACGCCCTGGCGCGTTCGGATGTCGGTGCCGGCCCACACCACGTAGACCACTCCGTCGCTGTCGGTCCGAACGGCGCAGCCCTGCCGTCCGCCGGTCTGGTTGTTGTTGGTCGCCGCGGACAGCTGGCGCGTGGTCCAGGTATCGCCGCCGTCGGTGGACCGAGCGAACAGGATCGGTTCGGATCCGGCGGCGCCGCGGAATCCGACGTTGCAGACATAGGCGTTGCCGAAGTGGGGGCTGCTTTCGGCGTTGTCGGCCCAGATCTGTTCCTTGTCGCTGAAGAGGGCCTGGTTCTGCCTGGTCACGACCACCGGGTCCATCCAGGCGTCGTTGTCGCCGGCGATGGCGCCGGCCAGATCATCGGTGCGGGACACCGCGATGGCCGCATCGCCGGCAAAGCCGGGATTGCCCGGGAAGTTGGTGGCGATGTTCGCGTAGTACAGCCGCTGCCCGTTGGCCCAGGAGAAGTTCCCGGCGGCGTCGGGAACGGGACCGAAGACCAGCTCCGGGTCGCCGTTGGAGACCATGCCGTTGACGTCGTAGTTGGGCAGCGTGCCGATCGGGCCGTTGGGATCGGGCACGCAGCCGGTGTCGCCGGCCGGGGGTTGGCCAGGCGCGACGTCGGGTGCACCGAGGCAGGACGGTGTGACGCGCGCCGAGAAGCCGGTGTACGTCGGTTGCGTCCAGGTGCGGCCGGAGTCGGTCGAGAACTGAACGCCGGACACGCCCACGCCCGGGGTGAACGGACATGTGCGATCGTCGCCGGCGTTACACGCCTCCAGGTCGATGTTGTCGTTGGCTCCCGCCGCGAGGATCGCGGGGTTCACGGGGTTCACGGCCAGACCTGGCTCGTTCTGCTTGTTCTGCGAGAACAGCTGGTCATTGCTGCCGACGGTGACTTCCGTCGACCCGCCGGGTGTGATTGGCGCGGCATGGGCCGGCGTCGGGAGAAGTAGTGCTGCGACTGCCGCGGCGACCGTCGCGGCGACGTTGATCCTGCGCATGACGCTCCTCAGGTAGATGGATCGTTCTGCGCGGCGCGCCCGGCTGCCCCGGGCACCGGCCAGGTGGTCGCAACCTCTCACTCTCGTCCGCTCGCGGCGCCCCGGCAAGGTGTGGAGCCCATCCAGAAGGCGCGGAGCAGCAGAAGACGCCAGGCAAGGCCAGCCAGCGTTCCGCGCGGTCACTTCCTGTTATCGGCTGATCCCGTTGTGGGAGCGGCGTGCGTCAGCGCACCACGACGCGGTGTGTCGCGGTGATCCAGCTCTGTCAGCCGTCATCGCGTGGTGCGGTCCCCCGACGCACTTACTCGCGCCGTCGCGACGGCCCACAGGTGACCTCGGGGCCTGACAGCAAATACCGTCCGCAGCGCGGCCGACAGGTGTCGCACACAGTCAAGCTCTCCGCGAACCATCGCTGACCTAGTCGCTTGCCCCCGGGCGAGCTCGTCGAACACCGCGACCCCGACAGAATTGACCTTCACCCATTCCCGACGGCCCGGCTGGTACCTGCTGGCCGCTCCCTTGACCACCAGCCCCTCCACACCTGAGGCCTTGAACGCCTCCAGCCAGTCCCGCGCTTCAGCGACGTCGGCAGTGACTGGAGACAATTGCGACGGCGGCCGCCACGCCGCCGCAAGAATTTCCAGCCGGCCACGACGTGCAGTCCAACGCATCGGCCGCACGTCGACGTTCCCGACCGCAAGCACGTCGAACACCACCAACGAGGCCGGCTGCGCCGGTGCCAGACGGCGCCGAACGGTCGCGGCGGTGTTCACCATCCGGTGCCGCAGCGCGTCGAAGTCCATCCGCACACCGCTCCACACGACCAGCTCGCCGTCCAGTACACACGGTGTCCACCTGCTCGGCGAGCGCGGACTGGACGTCGGGGAACTTCGCGGTGAAGTCCTCGCCGTTGCGCGACCACAGCCGCACCTCACCCGCCCGGCACACCGCGCCAACCCGCCTAGTTGACCGAACTACCCACCCGCACCGATTGGCATGGCGTTGGGCCCGGGGAGTTATTCTTCGGCCCGGGCCAATTCCAGCGCTACCGGCCCGAGAGAGCGGGACCCAGCTCGACCACGCTTTCTGTGTTGCTCTACGCAAGCTTCTGGTGCATCACGCGAGCGTGTCAGGCCGATTGCGTCACCGAACTGCGGCTACCCCCTGACCCCCTAGCAGCCATCGACTGCTGGGTCCGTGCCAGTGCAGGCGATTCGCGGCAGCGTCGGGCAGTGCGGGAACCAATCGGACAGCCACGTCTCACAGCAGCACGGCCGGCCTCGGAAGACCGGGCGTGCTGCTGGCGCTACTGATCAGCTGATTGTCAGAATCTTGTTCGCAGTCAAAGCCTGCGCGTGATCCGCATCCCCCGGAAACCAGACCCGGTAGGCGATCTGTCCGCGGGTGGCCGGCTTGATCCCGAACGCATACTTTCCAGAGGTGCTCAGCTTCACCGCCGCAATCGACTTCCACACCTTGCTCCCGTACTGCTGCAGGTAGACCGTTTGCCCTGCATGCGCCGGAGCGACGTATCCGCTGAATGCAGACACCTGTCCAAGCCGTATTGCTGCCGGGGCGAGCGTTGCGGAGATCGTCGGTGCGACCTGCACAGTGATGTCAGCGGTGCGCGTGCCCATCAGATCGGCGTTGCCTGGGAATGTGAGCATGTACACCGACGACATGGTCGGCTGGTGCGTCACCGCGACGGTCCCCGTCGACGTGGTCTTCAAAGCCGCGAGCAACGCGAACTTCGACGAGTTCTTCGGCCGCACATACACGTTAACCGGCAGGCCCGCGTACGCCTTGCTGTCGATCCGCACTGTGCTGCCCTTGAGCGTGATCGACCCGCCGTAGTTGACCAGTGTCGACGTCGTACGGATCCCGGACTTCATCCCGAGCAACTGCTTCACCGCGACCGGACTGGCCTTGCCGCTGCGGTCTTTCACCCAGGCCGCGTACGTGTAAGTCACGCCCTGCGCGAGGCCTGTGTTCTTCACCGCGGGCGCCGTACCCGCGTAAACGAGCGAACCCGTGGTCAGTGTGGGCACGGTGCTGTTCGGATTGCGCCGCACGATCACCTGATCGAGATCCGATATCGCCGGGATCTTCCAACTCAGGTTGGCGGCCAGGTAGGCGCCGCTCCCCGCGAAGGCCGGCTTCGCCGGTGCCAGGTCAATCGTCGTGAACAGGCTGCTGAACGACTGCAGATAATTGGAGGAGGCAGCGTCTTGCACACCGTCGACGGCGACCCTGTACGGCGTGTTGTCAAGGAGCGACGAGTTCGGCGAGAGCACCGCCGCGTTCGCCTCCGCGCCGTACGCCACCGCGGCTCCGACCGTCGCACCGGTCTTGACGTTGAGCAACCGAACTGTTGTGGCGGTGACACTGTCCGCCTTGACCGGCCGCGCGAACGTGACGGACGGCCGGACGGTGAGAGCGACGCCCGCCGACTGATCGATCGGCTGCGCATCCTTGACCGGCCAGGTGTTCATCGAGGCGCCCGTGTCTGACCCGGAGCAATCGTAGGTATCGACCTTGTAGGCACGAGTGTCACGCGAGCCGTTGTAGTTGCGGACCGACAAGTACGTCGTGCCAACCGGAAGGTCGACACCGATGCGCACTAGTGATGGCCCGGGCTGCTCGACACCGCTGTGCTCACCCGGGTATCGCTGCTGCTTCCACGCGACCGTCTTCAGTGATGCGTCGTAGACCGTCAGCACCGGCGCGAAGTTCTGCGCGTACTGCGAGGAGTCGTAAACCGGGCCGTTGACCTCGACGCAGAGGTTGCGCGTCACATTGGTGGTGATCTTGTACCAGTCGAGGTCGCCCTCTGTGCCGATGCTCCCGGTCGCGGATCCGGCCGGCTCGATCGCTGTCGCACGAGCCGGTAGGTCGTTGACGTCCTGAGTCCCGGGCGCGAAGTCTGGGGCCCACCTGCCGCCGAGTGCGTGGTACGCGTCGAGGACGCCGGCGCCGTAGTACACGTCCGTTCCGCGGGTGCCGGCGTCCCGGGCGGTCGACTTCAGCCGCTCGATGACCTGAGCCGGCGTCAAGGCCGGCCACTTGTTTCGCACCAGTGCCGCAACGCCGGCGACGACCGGCGCAGCGAAGGACGTGCCCGCCAGCTCGATGAAGTACGGCGAACTACCGGCGGGGGTCAGCGCGCGCGGCGCAGTACTGGTGACGCCGAAGCCGGGCGCGGCGATGTCGACAGTGGAACCTGTGCTGCTGAAGCTGGTAAGTACACCATTGCCGTCCGTGGCGCCGACCGACAGCACCTCGGGGTAGGCGGCCGGGTAGTGCGAGAACTCTGCCGTACCGGTGTTACCCGCGGAGGCCACCACCAAGACGCCCTTCGCGGCCGCGTTCTTGATCACATCGTGGAGAACCGAGTTGGGTTGCTCGCTGCTGAGCGACATGTTGATCACCCGTGCCCCGACCTTGACTGCCCAGTTGATTCCCATGACCAACTTGCCGTCCGACCCGTCGCCGTTGTCATCGAGAACCTTCACCGGCCGGATCTTCGCGTCCCACGCAACCCCGGCGATCCCAGCGCCGTTGCCGGTGCCGGCTGCGATGATGCCTGCCACCGCCGTACCGTGACCGTCGCCGTCATTCGGGGGCAGCGCCGTGTTGAAGAGGTTGTATCCAGGCAGCAGGTGGCCAGCGAGATCAGGATGCCCTGCATCTACGCCGGTATCGAGGACGGCAATCGTCTGCGACCCGGCCGACCTACTCAGGTCCCAGGCCTGATTGACCCGGACGGTTGGCAGATACTTCTGGTAGTTGGCGTACAACGGGTCGTTCGGAGTGGCGGACTTGTGCCGGATGTAGTTGAGCGATGCGAGCTCGATGGCCGGATCGGCCTTGACCTTCTTCAACAGCTCCGGCGCCGGCAGCTCGCCGGTCACCGTGACGGCATCCTCCGTGACAGCCACGTTCGCCCTGCCCTTCACCTTGGCGAGCGCGGCCTTGCGTGCGGACGGGGTGGCCTTCCGCTTGAATTTCACCAGCACGGACTTTGCGTCGTACTCCGGTCCGCCGACCGGCTTCTGCAGGGCGGTCTGGGCCCGGAAGGGACGCGGTTGGGCGGAGACGTCAGCCGTGCTGGATGACCCGGTGACGGCCACCATCGTTGTCGCGACCATGACGGCCGGAAGCCCGAGGCGCAGTAGAAGAGCAGGACGGAATAACAACGGTACTCCCGGGGAGCTTCCAGAACGGGCAGATCCAGCGCACCTCAAGGGCACCGGCAAAGGTCAGGAGACTTGTATCGTCCAAGGCCCGCCAATAGCAACCCCTCTGCACCTTGCTGCAGCCGCGGTCACGCGAACGACGGAACGGAGCGGGATCGGCGGAGGGTCGCCATGCGTTCGAGAGCTGCACTCATTCCCTCAAGGCCCAAACCCTGACCAAGCGCTGACAGTGGCCGCGGACCAAATCGCGGTGAATCTGGTCGAGGAACTGCTTGACCCACTGCACACACAGCGCGGAATCCGGAGCCGAGGTTCAAGATCCTGGTGCAACACGGCCCCGCTGAAAATTCCGCTCACCGAACCCGGGGCCGAGTGATGCGCGGTGCGGTCGGGCTGACAGCTTGATCGCACGGCTGCGGGCTGTTGCCGACTTTAGCTGGCGGCCTTGAGGAGGAGATCGTGTTGGAGCTTTGCGATGTCGGCGGCGAGCTGGGTGTCGGGGCGCAGGCCATTACCGGTTTTGTTGGACTCGGTCACCGTCACCTGGGCGAGAACCTTGCCGACCACGAAGTTCACGTTCGCGGTCGCCGTGTACCGCGTCGAGTTCTTCTTCAGTCCTGAATCCGTCCAGGTGCGCGAGATGCCCTCGACCCTGAACTTGTCGCCATGCTCGTACTGTCCCCAGAAGCTCTTCTGGAGCGCCACGGCGCCGTCGTGAGTGCGGAACCGATACAGGTAGACGACCAATCGCCGCTCGTCGGACGACATCCGGATGCTGACGTGGCCCCGGACGAATCCGTGCCGGGAGAACAACTGCCGGTCTTCCTTCGGTGTCCCAGACAACATGCTGACGAACCGCTCGAGATCGAACGGTCCGACCCGTTGCTGATCCCAGTCGCGGGACGACGTCTGGGTGAAGGTGTCGGATGGGACGACCAGGCGGGCGAGATCGATTTGCCTTGGCGTGGCAGCCGGCGTGGTCGGCCGGGGCGATACGGCTCGTGGCGGTGTCGGGGCGGGAGTGTGCGGCGCGGGGGTCGTCGAAGCCGTCGCCGATACCGTCGGCGGCGGTGCGCTCTGTTCAACGGAACTGCCGCAGCTGACGAGCATCGACACAGCGAGCAGCGCCACACCGGCACGGATCATCATCTGTTGTATATCCTCACTGCCGGACTCAGTGGTTCGGCCGAAAACAGACCCTACCTCTAGCGCTCATAGATGGGCTGCGGCTGCCCGGGACTTCATTGACTTCCCCGCCGCCCCAGCCGGCAGCACCGTCAAGTGAGGCCTGTGGGTCTACCAATCCAGCAACGTCAGCGGGCAATTGATCCGGTTGCTGTGAGATCCGGTCCCAGAAACCATCCGGCGCACCGCCAGTCCAGTCGTAGGCACTGTTAGGCATCCGACACCGGTATGCCGAAACGCTTCGGCCGTCTGGCGCGATAGGTCAGCGGGGAGGAACCGGGAAATTGGTGAGGCGCTGCTGTTACTGCGGGCAGCGGCCGCAGGACGACGCCGACGTCATCCTCCGGCTGCGTGCCTTGTGGACCGTTCTGATTATTGATCCGGTCGAGGCTGCCGGCGAGCCCGAGCTGGTCGACGAGGAGCTGCTCGACTGGGTTGCGGCCACCGGATCTCCACGCCCTGACCCGCATGCCCACCCCTCCCCGTGCGGCTGGGCGGCACACCCGCCCGGCCGGCTATCCACGGCTGCAGATCCCGGACTTAGGACAGCCAGCCACCCTTAGCGGTGTGTGACAGTCCGCGTGCGAATCTGCGGTTCCGGGTACCGGGTTGTTGTCCCGCGCCAGCATGCTCAGGGTCAGCAAGTACGAGGGCCCGGCCGCCGCACCTACCCCCACCGCGCGGCCCGCTCGAGCCGCTGCCCACGGTGCGCCAGTCGACGCTGCGCCAGGGGTGCCGAAGCAGTGGCCCCGGGCAATCCCTGATCGGCTGTGGGACGAGTTGTTCGCGGCGCATGTGCTGTCGGGCCTGCGCCGCCGGGATGCGCTTAGCAGATCCTCCTCAGTGTCAGTCGTCCGGTCCAAGGACGTCTGCTGCTGGGTGCATCAATTGCAGCGGCGAGAGGTCACCGTCGCCGACTTCGGTGCCACGTATGCGGAAGTCTCTCAGGCGACGGCCCATGGGACCGGTCAGCGGAGCGAGCGTAGCGATCGCGCCGCCGAAGGTGATACGGACCTTTCTGAGTTCGGGGAGGTCGGCCAGGTCGGCCAGATCCAACGCGACTTCGCGCGACGTGAACAGCCGACGCATCGACGACGGCCGTCTACATCAACGCTGAGCACGTTGTAGTCGAACCTCACCCCTCACCCACCTGCCTCCACTGCCTAGTCGAACGTCGAGCGCAGGCGCGATGTTACGCAGAACGCAGTTCAGCGCACACTGTCACGAGCCACGCTGTCATGCCGATGTGCGTGCCGTGCGGTTGGGCCCGCGCTGCGGAACCTAGTCGAACTTCTGCTGGCGCACCAACCTGTCGTAGGCATTCTGCTCGACCACCTGCGCACCCGTATCGGTGGTCCTTGAGCGGCCGAACGGGTAAGGCGAGCACCTGTACGCCGAGACCTGCTCTGAGAACCCTGGCGAACCGGCCTGATCGAACTCTGCGACTGCCCCGTACGAGACATCGCGGGGCGGTGACCATCTCCCCCTCACGACGAAACCCGCTACACGACGGCAACCCGAAGCACCTTCGTCAGCAGACTGGGGATGAACTACCCGGACGCCGCCAGCACCACAACACGCTCAATGGGCACAGCAATGTCGTTTCGCGGCTTAAGCTCGTGGCCTCCTCTCCTGAACTGTCACGACAACAGCCAGAGTCCAGAGGCCAAGAGCCCTGCCCGGCGGCCGCGGCCGGGCAGGGGCCGCGTGTCGTGCCCGGTCACGAATGAAGAGTCACTACCGACCAGCGACCTGGATGGTTGGGCGAATCAGAGGTCGCACCACTCACCGAGGCGCGTCGGGTCACTACTTCTAACGAAACTTTGGAGTGCCTTCCGGGCCGCTGCGGTGTGCTGGACGAACTCGCCGGTGAAAACCGTTTGCTCGCACCTCCATGTACCCGGACCTATACCAGTCAGTTGATCGAAGAGGCCGAGGAGGTGATCAAGATCAATTGCCCTCTCCGTCGCCTGGAAACGACCTGACTCGATTGAGGTTGCGACCACGACCGCTTCATCCTTCGACACAATGCTCACTCCTGACGCGGCCACGGCTTGGGGTTCAAGATCGTTGCCGCCGAGCGTCCTCAATCGCGACCTGATCGGCCCCCTCGCCTCGCCTCTCACCCTTCGCCAGGGCTCTCCCAGGCCGCTCTGACTACGCCGTCTGAATCCGGCACCACGGCACACCACCCACCCAAGGCCGCATCCGCCAGCATGAACTGCAGTCCCCCGTCCGCGACTTCGGCGAAGCTATCGGCCCTCCTGGATAGGCGCGGTAACTGAGCTGGCCAGGCATGAGTGGAGCTTCGAACGCAGTGAAATCTTCATCCAATAGCCCCGCGTCGAGCCGCAGGTCCGGGTTTGCGACAACGCAGAGGAGCGAGCGAGGCCTTTCGGCCTGTGCCACCTCAGCTACATTTCCTGCAGTCACCCGGAACCATCGGCAGCCGTACGCACCGTGCGCCCAGCGCTCACACAAGAGCACTAGCCCATCGGCCGCCGCTCGAACCGAACTCCAAAACTCGTCATTGACGGCGTCATCGACAAGTTCCGACTCCTCCTCAGGATCCAGGTCCGAGGTGCGCCACTCAAGAAACAGATTGAGCTCATCAGCGAATCGATCGGCGAACCACACATCGCTCACACCACAGGTCGTGCTCCTACCGGCCTTGACCGTCCAGGTCCTGGTGCTGTTGCAGCCGATCATGTATTCCTGACCCTGGCCGCCCTTGCTACCGATCAGCTTCGCCTTGGTCTCGTCGTATGCCTTTTGATAAGTGGTCTGTTTCTGCGATGACACCTCACGATTGCCGATCTCCTCCACCACCGGCGGATTGGTCACCGAGACAGGCAAATTGCCGTTGCCGTCCGGCCCCAGCGCCTTGTTGATGTGCCCGCCAGTCTCGACACGGCTGATCGGGTTGCCGCCCGCGAAGCCATAGCGGTTGGTGTTCCACGGGTCTGAACCGAGGGCAATGTCTGGCAGCGCGCCGGCGTACATGTCCCGGGACAGGAACCGGTTCAGACCCGGGTTGCACTCGCGGAACCCCATGTCGTAGGTGCCGGTGGCGCCGTTGAAGCGGGAGCTGTTGAAGCGGTACGGGTTGACGACGTCGGCGTCGGCGGTCGGGTTGCCGGTCATCGCGTCTTCGCCAGTCGTGCCAACCTTGTCGGCTTGGCCGTAGGCGGTGTAGCGGTACGCCGACGTGGTTTGGCCGGTGACGTCCGTCAGGGTTTCTACGTCGCTGTGGGGGTTGGTGCCGTAAAAGAACTTCTTGCTGGTGGTGGTGTTGCGGGGGTGTCGGTCAGGGAGAGGCTTTCGCCGGCGGCGCCGTAGGCGTAGGACTTGGTGACCTTGTAGGCCCCGGCGGTGTCTTTTTGCTCCTCGAGCGCTACCTGGTCGGCCAGGCCGACAAACGTGAAGCGGGTGCTGACCGCTTGGGCGGTGCCGACCTTCTTCGACTCCGCAGTCGTCCGGTCGAACGGATCGAACGCCGCCATCTTCACGAACAGTTGCGTGCCGGCCGAGTCGAACTTCTGCTGCCGGACCAGGCGGTCGTAGCCGTCGTAGGCGTTCTGTTCGATCACCTGCGCGCCGGCATCGGTGGTCGTTGAACGGCCGAAGGGGTCGTAGCGGTGGTTCAGGGTGGTCGCGCCCGAGACGGTCTTGATCAGGCGGTTGCGGTCATAGGTCATCGTCGACGTGGTCGCGCCGATCGTCTGCGAGGTGACGTTGCCGGCCGCGTCGTAGATGTACGACTCGTTGTCGCCCTTCTCCGCGCCGGTCTTCGTGACCGACTTGAGCTTCCGCGCCGGCGTGTACACGTACGTCGATGCCTGGTCCAGATAGTTGCTCGATCCAGGCTGATCGACCTTCTCGACATCCTGCGACCGGTCGCCGTCGAGGGTGTAGCGCAGCGAGTGCGACGACACGAGTTGCGCGCCGTTGGCGCCGCTGGTCTTCTCGACCAGCGTCCGCAACAGGCCGTCCTCGTGGTAGGTCTGCGTGGTGACATTGCCGTTCGGCTTGGTCACCGTCGACCGCAAACCCCGCGGGTCATAGGTGTACTGCCAGGTGTCCAGCGACGATGTCGGGGTCGTACCGGCTTTCACGGTGTCGACGAGGTTGCGGACATCCCAGGTGTAGCCGGTGTACCGCTGCACCCCCGGATTGTTGCTGTCGGCAACACGCTGGGCGGAGGTCGAGAGCGGGTTGGAGTTGAGGTCGTAGGTGTAGTCGGTCTGGCTCTTCCTCGTCGCGCCCTTCAGTTCCTGCACCTGTGTGGTGCGGGCCAGCCCGTCGTAGCTGACCTTGAAGGTGTCGGCCAGCGCGTTCGGGTTGTTGTCCTTGACCTCGACCTGCTGACCGTTCTGGTCATAGCTGTAGGTGAAGGAGCGCGACTCGACCGGGTTAGTCGACACCAGCTTCACAGCATCGGCGACAACCACACCTGCGGTCGCCGGCTTCAAGGTGACGGACTTGGCGACGCCGTTCGGGAAGCTGTAGTTGCCGAGATTGACCCACGGGTTGGCCGCGGTACAGGCCTTCTGGTCGACGGTCTTGGTCGCCGCGCCGCCGGAGTGATTGATCGTGTACGTCGCCGCAGTGGTCGAGTCCGTGCGCACCGGACACGACGCATTGACGTCGAACGAACCGGCCACATCGGGCATGACCCGCCAACTGAAGCTGTCGGCCGCTTCCGGTGCACCTACCGCAGCGGCAGCGTGCGTCCGGTAGTTCGCGCCTTGGGTGTTGACGCCGCCCGCGACAGTCGCCCAGGTTCCCGTGAGGGTTGTCTGCCAGATGTCGGCATTGTCCATCACGTCCACCGGCTGCTGCGCGGCCGTGTCCGAACGCGACTGCAACGCCCCATCAGGGAAGAAGCCCCACGCCTGGGTGCGCTTGGCATCATCTCCCGGCACCGACATGGTGCGGTTCGTCTGCTGACCCAGCTGGTTGTAGCCGTAGGTCGTGGTGATCTGCCACGGGTCGGTCGAGGTCTTGATGTCGCCGGACTTGTAGTAGGTGAAGGTTGTCCACTGGGTGCCCGAGCTACCGAAGGTGGGCTCGGACTGCGCCTTGACCTGGCCTACCGGGTCGTACTGGATGAACGTGCTCGACGGCGTCTTGTAGACCGGGTCCGCGGTGTCGAACGGGCTCTTCTTCTGGATCGGCCGGTTCAACTTGTCGTAGACGGTCTCGGAGTACAGGCCGCTCGGCTGTGTCTGACGGGTGACGTTGCCGGCCTCGTCATAGGTCAGCCTGGTGACCCGGTCCTGTTGATGCACACCGATCGGGGTGTGCGGGACGCGGATCGCTATCGGCTGACCGGCCTCGTCGTACACGGTCTGCTTACGGTGGCCGAGCGCGGTGATCTCCGCCGTCACCAGACCGTCGGCGTCGTACTCCGTCTTGCTGGTGTAGCCGGCCGCATCGGTAGCCGCCGTGACCCGGTGATTGAGGTCGTACACCGCCTTGCTGGTGTAGTCCGTGGCCGGTGAAGCGTTCTTCAGCGGGTCGATCACGGTGATCTGGTTGCCGGCCACGTCGTACTCGAAAGTCGTCGTCGGCGTCTTCGTGGAGCCGTCAGTGTCGACGAACGGCGTCTCCACCTTCAGCACCTGACCGACACGGTCGTAGCTGTACTTCGTCACGAAGTCGTTCGGGTCCGCCGCCGACGCGACACCCTTCGGCGCCGTCTGCGTCAGCGGTCGGCCCAGCACGTCGTAGGTGTAGGACAGCTGACGACCGGTCGTGTTGTTGTCCGGCAACGTCTTGGTCAGAACGTTGTCCGCGGCATCGAAGTCCGACTTCGTCGGCGCGCCGTTCGGGGCCGTCTCCTTGGTGACGTTGTCGTTGAGGTCGTACTCCGTCGCCGTCGTCCGCGTCTCGGTCTCGTCGTAGGGCGTCGTGATCTTCGTCGGGCGCCCGAATGCGTCGTACTCGGCCTTGGTGATCCGCCCGAGGCTGTCCTCCACCTGCATCACGTTGCCGCGGGGGTCGTACTGGAAGTTCGTTGCCGCGAGTGCCGGATCGACGATCTTCTGCGGATAGCCGTTGTTGTCATAGTCCTGGTACTGCGTCACGTTGCCGCGAGCATCCATCGCTGTCGCCAGCGTGCCGTTTTCGTTGTAGCTGTACGTCGGGCCGAAGCCCCGACCGTCCTTCACCGTCTTGAGGTTGCCGTTGGCATCGTAAGTAAAGGTCGAGGCGCGGCCGGCCGCGCTCGTCTTCGACTTCAACACCGTCGGCGTCGCGCCGGTGGTCAGGGTCTCGTAGGTCAACACAGCGCCCGCCAGGCCGTTCTTGACCGCCATCGCGTCGCGAACCTTCAGCGGATAACCCGTCGTCGGGTCGTACTCCCAGGTCGAGACCGCACCGTTGAGCTCCTGCAGCCGGATGACGTTGTGATCCCGGTCCCACGCAAGCAGCGTCGACTTGGTTCCCCCGACCGCGTTCTGGTTCGCGTCGACGATGCTGGTGGTACGACCGAAGACGTCGACCCGGTACGTCGTCACCGACGGCGTACCGCCATTCACGTCCGTGACAGTCGCGACAACCTCGTTGGACGGCGACGCTTCGTGGTCGGTGTAGGAGAAGGTCGTGTCGTTGTTACGACGATCCGTATACCGCTTGACCCGCCCCGCTTGCTTGGAGTCCTCTGTCGCGGTGTAGTACTCCACCTTCGTCTCCGCGTTCCGCGGATCCTTGACCGAATTCAGCTTCGCGTTGTTGTTGGTCGACGCGGCGGTATAGCCGAGCAGGAACGTCTTCACCGGCGCACCCGGCCCGAACGTCTTCGTGCCTGGGTCGAACTCGCCACCGTCCTCCAGCTTGATCAGCTGGTCAGAGGCGTTGTAGTTGAACTTGAGCGCTCGTTTCGAGATGTCACTAATCCAAGAGACGAGGCCGTTGCTGGGGTCGTAATCGAGTGTCAGCACCGTGCGCCGCGAATCGGCGACCGATGTCAACCGACCGTTCGGGTCGCAGTTGTACGACAGCGCGTTCCCGTTGCGGTCCACCACCGAGGTCTGACGGCCGGTAGTCCCGTTGAAGTAGAAGCGGGTGCCGTCAGGCCGGCTGAACACCCATTGGCGGTCCGGCTCAGCGGTCTCTTCACGCCTCAACTCGAGGGCGACACCAGCCGGACGCGTGTAAGTGACCAACTGGGGGGTCGAAGTAGCGACCTTGTAGTAGTGGGTCGTGCCGTCGCCGTCGCCGTCGCCGTCGATGAACGACACCACGTTGTTGTTCGACTCCATCAGACCGGTGCCGAGCCTGGCCAGCGTGGCGGCCTGCACCGAGACGCCGTACCCGGCCTTCGAGGCACCGTCCTGGCTGTTGTATGCGAGCCTGACGAACGCCGACGGGCCGATCGACGGATTCGACATCGCATCGTAGGACCACACAACGTTGCCGTTGTACAAGTTCGTCAGCAACTGCGAACCAGCGCCGGTCTCCTCACCGGCGTACGACAAGAACTTCTCCAACCCCAACTGGGTGGACGTCGCGGTTTCCACGTAGCGGTCCACGCAAAGGAATCCAGTGGTGACGACCGCGCAACCCTGGCTGGGCCTGGCGATGTTGGGCGACGGTGGGTTCTTCGTTGAGAACCACTCCGTCCCAGTCCACAGGTCCAGATAAAGATCGTAGGCCAGGCGCTCAGCCCCTGTGTCCGCGTTGATGGGCGTCTCAATCGGAAGCTGCAGCGCGGCTGCCTCACCGGGTGCCAGCGCCTTGCCGAGCGGCACGAGGTTGCGGTCGCCGGGCACG
This sequence comes from Kribbella sp. NPDC023855, assembly GCF_040639475.1. Lineage (NCBI taxonomy): Bacteria > Bacillati > Actinomycetota > Actinomycetes > Propionibacteriales > Kribbellaceae > Kribbella > Kribbella sp. NPDC023855. Next base: position 19,706 of record NZ_JBFAAA010000005.1, on the reverse strand, counting down.
GTGATGTCGACGGGACTCCTGACCTCGGTCCATCGGTACGACAACTGCAGGCCAGCCGGCCACGCCGTGTTCGATGTGTTCGTCACAGTGACCGGCGTTGTCACCGTGGTGTTCGGTTTGAACCGCTCAGGGATTTCGTTGGCCTCGTAGGTTTGGGCGTCGTTCTTGATCAGGGACTCGATCCACAGGCGCGGGCGGAACAAGGTGTCCGGAGATTCGCTGTTGGTGATGCTGAGCAGTTGCTGGCTGGCCATCTCGTCCTCCGTCTTGAGGAGGAAGCCGTGGTTGTCGCCGGGGTTGTTCACCCACGCCTGGACCTTCGTGGTCAACGGCAGAGACCCAAAGGTCAGACGCTGCGGGTCGTCGGTCGGACTTACCTCGCCGAGCTCCGTCGACTCGTAGTCACCACCGGGAGTCGTCCAGTTGATCGTGGAGGAGGCCTGGTTCCAAGTCGCCTCGTCTTCGACGAAGTCCTTCGTCAAAGCGTGCAGTTCGAAGTTCGCCTGCCCTGTGCCCGACCCGTAGTTGGAGTACAACTCCACCCGGGCGTCGGTGACCTTGGTGCCCTGCTTGACAGCTTCGGTGTCGAACTCGAACACCGCCCGCTCGTCGCCATACACCGGGTGGTTGTTGCCAACCTGCATCCAGTAGCGCGTCGTGGTGCCACTGTCGGGGCGGGAGACCACCTCGGTCGGCTTGGCGGCGCTCAGGGTCGTGTCGGAGATGCCGTTGGAGATGTTGCCGGAGAACGACCGCACGATCCGGCCCTCGCGCGGCGTCGTCACCGTCTGCACGTTCGATGCCGCGCGGCCGTTCTGCGCGCCGTCGCCGACGGTCTTCGCTACGACCCAGTAGTTGTAGGTCGCCGGCTCGGTCGCCGACCACGGTCCCGCCGACTCGTCCGTCCACGACAGCATGTCTGACGCGACAGTCCCGACCAGCTTTAGGCCCTGGGGATCGCTGGTCGAGAAGTACTCACCAACAGGGTTGGTGCATTTGCCGGGCAGCTTCCGGCAGCCGCGGAAGATCTGGTACTCGACCAGGTTGTCGCTTTCGTCGGTGGTCGGGTCTACGTACTCGTCCCACTTAAGGTCCGGGCCGCTCGCCTGGATCGTCGACGGCGCCTCGAGCTGCACACCCGGCTCGTCGTAGGTGATCACCAGGTTGGGACGGGCAGCCGTCTCCTGGCCGTACGACGTCTCGCTGGCGCTGTAGTACAAGCCGCCGACCAGCCCTGTCGTGCTTTCGTCGACGCGCTTGAGCATCACCCCGAAGTTCTGGGACGGATCATTCACCCACGACTGCACATACGACCCGAGGGCGAACGAATGCCACGCGTCGCGCTGACCCGCGTCCTTGGTCTGGGTGGAGAACTCCGTCCAGCTCACCGCGTCAAGATCATCGGCGCCGGGACCGGCACACTCCTAGCCGGCATCTACAGACTGTTCGCAGCACGCCGCGATCGATGATGAAACACCAGCGGATCGAACTGGTCGTCGGGGCGGTGCATCGCATGCTGCTGAAACAGTCAGCTGCCAAGATACACAGGCGGTAAGATACCGAATGGCCAAGGAGTCCTGCGAAGGATGGCGGAGATGGTGAGACAGCGACGCGAAGATGTCGTGGCGGAACTCAACGCCGAACTTCGCAATTTGGTCGGCAGATCGGTGCTGTTCCAGCAAGCTGTCGCGGAACGGCTCGGGCTGAATGTCAGTGACCTCAACTGCCTCGGCCTGCTGGCGCAGCTGGGCCCGGTGCCTGCCGGCCGTCTCGCCGAGGAACTGGGGCTGACCACTGGCGGAACGACCTTCGCCGTGGATCGCCTCGAGGCAGCGGGCTTCGTACGCAGGGAACGCGATCCGAAAGACCGTCGACGCGTCATAGTGGTTCCGGTCAGCGGAGTCGAGAAGGACACCGCTCCACTATTCGATTCACTGGGTGCCGCAATGGCGGAGCTGTGCAAGAACTACACGCGGGATGAACTCAGCCTCATCGCGGGATTCATCCGCAAGGCGGCTCCCATGACTCAACGGGAGACGGCCAAGCTCCGGTCACATCGCTGACGGAATCAGAAAGTCGTCACCCGTAAACCACCGTGACCCACCGTGGGCCGGGAGGCCGTCGGTCCGCCTCGAAGGACAGTCGCCCGCCGCCTAGCCCTGGGAAGCCGAGCTCAGAAGCTGCTCGAGCGCGAACGTGATCCAGGCCGCTTCCGCTTCATGGATCGCGACGTCGTACTCATCCGCGAGCAGAAATTGTCGTGGCTCGCCGGCGCAGCGTCGTTCGAGCGCATTTCGACGAACCCCGACGGACCTCTGAAGGGCGAGGAGCCTCGTTCGGAGCAGTTCCGTTGCTTCATCGGGATGCAGGCTCGACAGCATGACGAGACCGGCCCTCAGCCGAGGGAATTCCTTGACCGGGACAGTGATGAGATCGTGCAGCCCCTGATGCAGTTCCCTGCAACCGGCGTCAGTGATCCGGTAGACCGTCCGTGCCGGTCGCGCACCCGGACGGAAGGTCCCCACCACTTCCAGGGAGCCGCGCTTCGTCAGGTCCTGGAAGACGTTGTACAGCGTGCCAGTTCCACCGGGCAGGAACCCGTCCTGATGACGAGCGCGAAGCAACCTCGCCACTTCGTACGGAGGCATGGGCCCTTCCAGCAACGCGGACATGACACCTAACGCCAGCACCGTCGTCGCGGTGCGTCGCTCAGCCACGTCTCACCTCCGCCCTTGTTGTTGTAGAAGTCGGCGTTGCGCGCCCCGGCGCTACCAGATCGGTTGTCCGACGAGGTCGTTGCCATGAGTGACCTTTCAGATGATTTCGATTCCGGTGCGGCTCAGCTTGGCGCTAGTGCTGCTGCACAGCCTCCGGCGATGTGCCGATCCTCGATGTGATGTTCGGCTTGAGTTGGATGAAGATCCGACGATCAGCCGATTCCCGACTCGCGGAGAGGCGGAGACCTGCGCCTACGCGGCGAGGCACGCTTCGGTACGGGCCGTGCGGGACGCCGGCACCCTCGCTCCGTCGGGATCCTGCGTTCAGCCGATCGTTCGCGCCGCGCGACACCCCAAGGCGCGACCGTACCCAAGGGACTCCGGCCTGAGGCGGCCAGTGTCATCTCCGTTGGCACCTTTTGCACGCGGGCCTCCGGCGCAGGTAGTACGCGTAGGCGGCGGCGCCGAGCGCGACTCCCCACACGGGCAGCAGAGCGCCAGGGCCGACGGTCCCGAAATCCTCGCCGATCGCGCCGTCAGGGAAGTATCCCGACACAGCTGCTCGGACCCATCCGACCCCAGAGCTGGTCATGAGGAAGGCCACCACCACCGCCGGGACTATCGCCGTTCGCGGCCGCACGGGCCGGTGACGCAGTCCTGGAATCCATCGGGGAAAGACCTCGCCCCAGCGGAAGACCAGCCCGGTCGTGAGCACCGCGCCACCCAACGCGAGACCCGCCATTGCAGCACCGGCGACGAAGATCTCGGGCGCGTCCGCGGCCTGCTCGGTGAGGAACTTCTCCGACACTCCGAACGGAACGCCGAACGCCCAGGAAATCCGTGTCGTCGCGTACACAACCGGTGGAATCACGGCAACGATCACTGCCCACCGCCCCCACCGGGCAGCGCCGCACGGCAGGGTCCAGGCCACAGTGACGTCGCCCCGACCGCAAACCAGGCATTGCCCCGCGGTGCGTCGCCTGAACACGACCGCCGTCGCCGCCCAGAGAGCGCCCAGGGCCATCAGCAGGATCTGGTTCAGGATCGGCCACGACAACTGACTCGAGATCGTCACATCAGGCGGCCACCCGAACGGTTTCCCTACGATCAGCACGGGGATGTGAGCTACCGCGACGAGCGGGCGACCGTCCGGGATGACCAACGCGTAGGCGACAGCCTGGGTCCAGGCGAAGGCGGACAGCAGGACACCCGTCCCACCCATCGTGCGCCGCCTCGTCAATATGACGGCGCAGGCCGCTCCAGCCAGCCCGAGCCCGAAGACCCAGCGCGCCGCGGAGCTTCGAGTAACGCTCTCCAGGAGCGACTGGTGATAGGCCAGTGGGTCATTTTCCACCCCGAACGGGAACCCACGCCCGCCTGCCATCCAGTACAGCCCTGCCAACGCGTAGGTGAAGCTCGCGACAGCGGTCAACCAGGCGAGCCGGCTCGCGGTACTGCGCACTGGGGCGGTTTGAGTAGCCATGCAACGACTCTCTCGCGACCGTTCGGCCCCCGACATCCGCTGAACGGCAGAACGGCGCACCTCTCACCGGTGACCCCTGTCACCCCGATCGGGACGGGCATCGACGCAGACCCACCGTTCGGCAGATGTCGCAGGGCGACGCCGGCTGCTTACCTGGAGAGGTGACCGATCCGCCTCGGTGTACGTATCGGCGCCTCTCGAGCCGTCGGTTCGGTCATCGTTGCCGAGTCCTCGACTACGGCATCAGTTCAACGAACGCAACTGGAGGACGGCACATGACGGAGATGGAACGGTCGCTCGGACGCAGCGGACGGCGCACGAGCGCGTTGGGTATCGGCACGTGGGCGATCGGAGGGCCATGGACGTTCGACGGTCGCCCGACCGGCTGGGGCGCAGTCGATGACGACGAAAGCATCCGGATGATTCACACTGCCCTCGACGAAGGTGTGCGCCTTATCGACACTGCCGACTGCTACGGCGCCGGCCACAGCGAACGGATCATCGGCCAGGCCCTTCGGCAGCTCCCTGCACGGGTGCGGGACGATGTCGTCATCGCGACCAAGTTCGGCCATGTCTTCGACGAGGAGACCCGATCGGGAAGCGGCACCGACGTCAGCCCCGAGGCGATTCGGCGAGCCTGTGCGGCCAGTCTGCGACGCCTGGGCCTGGAACGGATCGATCTGTACCAGCTGCACGGTGGCGTCTCGACGCCTGAAGAAGCAGTCGCGGTGGTCGAGGTGCTGGAGGACCTGGTGTCCGAAGGACTCGTGGCCTCCATCGGAACGAGCTCGGACGCCCCCGAGATCCAGGCCGTGTTCGCCACGTCGCAGCACGCCTGCGCCGTACAGACCCAAATCAACGTGTTCGGGCGCAACGACCAGGCTCTGCTGGCCGCCGAGAAGCACGAATTCGCCGCGTTGGCACGCTCGCCGCTGGCGATGGGACTGCTGACAGGCAAGTACGATCTCGCGAACAGGCCACCCGCCGACGATGTCCGCCGGGACACCCCGTGGTGGACGTACTTCGACGACAAGGAGATGCCTCAGTGGCTCGCGCGACTTGATCAGGTTCGCACTCTGCTCACGGATGGCGGCCGAACACTCGCCCAGGGATGCCTGGCCTATCTGTGGGGCCTGAACCCCGCGATCATCCCGCTCCCCGGCGCCCGGACGAGCCGGCAGGCGATGGAGAACGCTCGAGCCATGACGTTCGGTCCGCTGGCGGCGGAGGCTGTCAATCAGATCGACGAGCTGCTGGCAGGCTCTCCGGAACGCCACGGCTGAGGCGTCCACCATCACGCCGGAGAGCACATGCTCAAGGATGGCAACTGGGCCAGGTTCGCTTTGGCAGCGGCGCCTGGCTCAGTACTAACCTATGGCTTATGGAGATCCGGGCGGGTCTTGGCCTCCTCACGGCGCTGGGAGCAATTCCGGTGAGCGTCTGGTGGAGCGCCCGGATTGATCCGCAGAGCGGCATCGCCGCCGCCGTAGCAGCGTGTCTCGCACTGGCGGTCGTCGTCAGTTGGCCGCAGCCGCGAAACTGGGTCGCCCTTCCGGCCGCGGTAGCGGCCCTCGTGTCGCTGAGTTCGACGACCTATGTCCTGCTCACCGATTATTCCGGACCGACGGACGCGGGCAGGCTCGGCTTCGTCGAGGTCGGCGGGCTACTCGTTCTCCTCGCCTTCGTTGTTCGGTGGTCCCCGCTGTGGCCGGGGCTCCCAGTGGGTCTGGCGACATCCGCAGCCGCCACAATGTGGATTCTTCGTTTCATCCCCAGCTCGGATCCCCTGAGCCTCATCGGTGGGTGCGCCCTGTGGGGAGCAGGGTCGCTCATCGCGCTCGTCGTCGGTGGCTACCCAAGAGTGGCGGCCGCCCGACTGCGCGACTCCGTCGTCAACGCTCGACAGGCACAACGACTGCACCTGGCTCATGACCTTCATGACTTCGTTGCACACGACGTCACCGGCATCGTCGCGCAGGCGCAGGCCGGCCGGTTCGTCGGGGAGTCCGACCCGGCGACAATGCGCGCTGCCCTCGAGCGGATCGAGGCAGCCGGCCAGGAGGCCCTTGCAGCTCTGGACTACCTGGTCGAGATGCTGGGGCACGACCAACCGTCGGCGGCTCCCACGATCATGGGACTGGCCGGACTTCCCGATCTGGTCGAACGATTCAAGGCCGAGCGCCAACCAGGATGCACTGTAGAACTGGAACAACGCCTCGCCAGACCCCTTGCCACGTTGCCACCGCAAGCGCACCTCACGGCGTACCGGGTAGCGGTGGAGTCGCTGACCAATGTGCGGCGCCACGCACCGGCCGCACGGCATGTTCACCTTCGTCTCGAAACGACGCCGTCACTGCTGAGACTCGTGATCGTCAACGACCTGGCCGAGGCTCCGAAACAAGCCACCGGCCGACGGCTGTCCGGTGGCTACGGCCTGCAGGCCCTGTCCGAACGCCTACACGCCATCGGAGGCCGGTTGGATGCCCACCGCACCGAAAACGGCTGTTGGACGGTCAGTTGCGAGATCCCGCTGGAGCGTCACCAGCGGGCGTAAGTGCCCCAGCTCACCCACACTGAGACCCGCCGGATAACGGCGGCCGAAGTGAAGAAGAGCTACTTCGACCTGGTACGCCGCATCACGGCTCCCTGAAGTAGCAGTTGGGCTCCAGGTGCTCATGACGTTGCCTCACGCAACATCTGCTGATGGGCAGAGGTTGCTTGAGGCACTCACTGTCGCCGTGGCGGGTGTCTGTCGGTCGAGGAGTCCCTCCGATGGCAGATGGTTCGGCGGCGGCGCGGCGCGCACGCTGGAGGTGTGACTGACATGCAGCTGGTCGATGTTCCGGTTCCTGCGCGGCTGCGCGGACGTCTCCGCGCCTGCTGGCCGACCTTAGCCACCTGTGCCGCGGCGATCTGGTCCGGAGCCCAGGGGGTCCTCGGCCTCTGCTGGTGGACAGGCAGCGCGGGCTATCCCTTCGCGCCGGCCCCACTCGACCGGATGAGTGGCTCGCCCCTGGAGGGAGCGGACGTTGCCACCGTCGCTCCGGCCATGGTGACGGTCGGCGTCCTCGGAGTGATCGCGGCCGTTCTCATGCAACGGAAACGACTCACCGGTGTACTACGACGTGCAGTTCTCGGATTCGCCGCGGTGAGCGGCGTCACGTTCGTTGCGATCGTTCCGGACTACACGGCGCTGGGCCTCATGGCGATCTGGCCCGCACTGTTGGTGTTCGCCTTTACCGGAGTTCCTGGCGAGCAGGGCGGGCTCGAGGACATTCTCTACTGGCACCGTGTCTACGTGCTCCTTGTCTTCGTCGGCGGGTTGCTCTGGGCGACGGCCGGTGTGGCCGCGGCTCGCAGAACCAAGGGTCGCTGCGTTTCCTGCGGTCGGCGCGGCGATGACGAGGATCCCCGGACCAACCCGGTGACCGCCTTGCGGTGGGGCCGTCGGGCAGTCTGGATGGCAGTGCTCGCCACGGTCCCGTACGACGTGACCCGACTAGCCTGGTTCGCCGGTGTTCCCCTCGGCATCAGCGACGACTTCCTCCACTCCATGCAGCAGACGCCGGGCATGCTGGAGGTGGGAGCGACCCTCGCGGTGATGTCGTGCGTCGGCGCGATCCTCACCCACGGACTGGTGGCCGGCTGGGGTGAGCGGTTTCCGCGATGGTTGCCCGTAGTCGGCGGTCGCGACGTCCCACCTCGTCTCGCGATCGTTCCAGCCGGCGCTGTCGCCGTCGTGTTACCACCGGCTGGTCTGATGCAGATCGAGTCGACCTTCAGCACCGAGGAGTGGGGCGCCACAGCGCCGATGACATTGTGGCTTCTGTGGGCAGCGGGGCTGGCTGTCGCGACATACTCGTACTACCTTCGCCGGCGCACCACCTGCATGCGCTGCGGACGCGGAAGAGCCAGTGCGCCGTCGATCGCCGAACTTCGCTCTTCCGACCACTCGTGAGCGAGATGAGTCAGTCCTGCCGGCCCACGCCGGCGACCCCGTTCTCCCATGCCCAGGCCGCCACCCCGACCCGATTGCGGATCCCGAGCTTGTCACCGATGTTGGCCAGGTGGGTCTTGACCGTGCCGGCCGAAATGAAGAGCTCAGCGGCGATCTGCGCGTTGGTCTTCCCCTGCGCCACCTGTGCGGCGATCTCGGCTTCTCTCCGGCTCAGCACCGACTGGCCGCCGCGGGCGCTGTCAGGCGCGCGGAGATGGCGGAGCAGACGAACCGTGACCTGGGGACTGATCAGCATGTCCCCGCTCATCGCGGCCCGGACGCTCTCGATCAGCAGCGTCGGCCCTGAGCGTTTCAGCAGGAATCCGCACGCGCCCAGCCTGAGTGCCTGTGCGACGTACTCATCAAGGTCGAAGGTGGTCACGACGACCACCCGGATGTCGGATGTCCGCGGATCCTGCAACAGCTGCCGGGTCACCTCCAGCCCGTCCAGGCAAGGCATGCGGACGTCCATCAGTACGACGTCGGGGCGCAGATGCCTGGCGACCTCCAAGGCCGCCTCACCATCGGCAGCCTCACCCGCCACGACGATGTCGGGCTGCGAATCCAGCACCAGACGGAACGCACTGCGCACGTCCGGCTGGTCGTCCGCCACGACGACGCGGATCTTGCCCTGACTCATGCCGTGGTCCTTTCCTGGTACGAGCCATTTCAGCGTAACCGCCCGCGCGCGAGCCTCAGATCCGCCATTCGGCAGATTCGTCAGATCCCCGGTGGCTCAGCGACAGGACGCTGCCCATCGGCTAGGAGAACCCCCAGCCCGCGGTACGCCGGTGAGGTCTCCGGTAGGCCGACCATGATTCCCGACGGCCACAGCGTCTTCAGGCGAGGTACGGGGCGACGGCAGGGATCGCGGCGTACCCGACCATGCGGCGACTCACAGGCCCCACGCCGATGGTGGTGACACCACGCTGATGGTCGTGACGGAAGGCGGGTGGATCGCACGGCGCAGCATCGATTGCTCTGGTGCGGGATTCGACCCGGAGCCGGTCCGGGCGTCCTCATGGTCGGGATCAGCCACCGACCCAGCCAACGAGCACCGGAATACACCGAACGGCGGATTGGCCGGTGCCGACTTCCGGGGAGCGCAGCAAGGCGTGCCGTGGTGCTCCCTGCGAGCACTCGCGGTCGAGCAGACATCACCCGATCAGCGCGTGCCATCGACCAGCGCAGCACCGAGTTGACTGGTCGGGTTCGGCAAAACTATCTTAGTGATTGGTTTATTTAGTAATTGGCTTACCTAGCATCTGTTGCACTCGGCATGGTGCTCCATTTGGTCTACGCGAACGTGACCACTCCCTATCTCGTCGGCGGGGATGCCGGTAACCACCCGTCCTGAACGCATCCTCCGGATGATGACTCGGCAGCAGAACCAGTGATTGGAGAAACAGCGATGACGGAGCAGCACTTGGCGTCGGACGAGGCAGAGGTGCGTGCCCTCTACAACCAGTTCCTCGACGGGTGGAACCGAGGCAGCGGCACAGCATTCGCCGCGCCCTTCACCGACGAAGTGACTTTCATCGGCTTCGACGGCAACTCGTTCACCACCCGCTCGGAAGTCGCGGACTTCCACCAGCCGTTGTTCGACAAGTGGCTGAAGGGCACCCGTCTGTTCGGTGACCTCAGCGTCCGGTTCCTGTCCCCGGACGTTGCCCTCCTGGTCGGACGAGGCGGAACAATCATGCGCGGTAAGACCCGGCCGGATCGCGTCCGGGACTCGATCCAGACGCTGACCGCCGTGCGCACGGCGGAGGGCTGGCGATTGACGTCTTTCCAGAACACCAGGCTCCGGCCGATGAGCGAGAGCGGTGTCTCCACGCTGCTCTGGCTGCTCACCGACCTGCTGTGGAAGGTGTTTCACCGTCCCAAGAAGCGGCCCCGCTGACCAACACGAGTTCGGTGACCAGGTGTACGGCGGTCCGGCCGGTCTGCTCGACGACTCCAACGCATCGGCCTACCTGCCCGAACGCTCGCCGAACGTCTACGCCGGCCACGGAATGAATCCGCCGAGCGGCAGGTCGAATTCCCGGCGCCGCAGGAGTACGCCGTCCGCCGTCGAGGGGATGACAGCCGTCGACCCGAAACCTTGGTTCTCAAGTGGCAAAAGGCCCCCGTGAACAGAGGGCCCCGCACGCTACTTCCGCCGATTCCTCACACGACAGACGCGGGTGACAACGGGGCAAGTCGATGACACAAGGCCCCACACAACCAGGTACGAGCAACTTCGGTTTGTCGGCCAGCGCTGAGCCTGACCCTGATCACGCGTACGCCGCAGATCCGGCGGCCAGCTGTACACCTGCAGCATGTCTCGGTCACGACCCGTCGCACCGATGGCCGGCCCGCCCTCCGGAACGAGGCGGGACTGAATCTGTCGTTCGGCATATGCCGTTGGATTCAGTTCGTCGGCAGACTCCTCGGCATCCGCAGCCCGGCGCACGCTCAACGGGACAACATGCCAGATTGTGCCCGGTGCTGGTCATCGATCGATGGGAGCAAAATGAGGAATTTCGGCAAGCACGTCGGCCGAGCTGTTTCGATCGCGGCACTACTGGTCGGCGGCGCCGCAGTCGCGGCGCCTGCTGCCCAGGCCACGCCGTACAACTGCAGCGGCGTGTACGAGCTCAACACCTGGCAGGTGTACTGCGGCGGCGGCAGCGGTCAGTTCCGGGCGAAGGCTCGGTGCTACAAGATCGGTTCGTCCTCCTATGTGACCAGGTACGGCGTCTGGCGCTACGCCAACGGCGGGCTCAGGTCGGTGGTGTCGTGCTACTCCAGCGAAGAGGTCGCGAGCGGAGGCTGGGAACTGCGGTAGTCATTGCACGATAGAGGGAGCTGAGCCGAGGTCGTCCACCATCTTCGGGCGGCCTCGGCAAACTCGTTCCAGACTTGCCCGTTGACCCGGCATCGCGCCATGCGCACAGCTGTCGACCACGAGCCCATGGAGGTGACATGCGGTCCTCAGATTCTCCGGTCACCACGACCCCGCTCCTTCACAACCCACTGAACAAGGTCACCGGTGGCGTTGCCCGCGTCACCGATGAGCGCGGCAACTCCGTCATCCGCAAGGAGCTGCGGCGACCGACCGGGCAAGCCGATGCCTGGGCAGCATCCGGCGATCCGCGACACTGGAACTACTGGCATCGCGAGGTCGACGTGTATCGCGATGTCGAGCTCAGAACGGCTCTGGGGGTGGCCGGCCTGGTTCTGCCGGCCGCTGAGGTCCACGAACACGAAGCGGGCGCCACCCTGCGACTCCAGGATGTCGCCGGGCGCTCGGGCACAGAGTTCACGCTGGAGGACCACGGGGTGCTCGCTCGCGGAGTAGGCAACTGGCAGGCACGCGCCGTTCCTGCGCGGCCATGGACCTCGCGCGGCTTCCTCCGTGCCTATGCGGCGATCCATGACGTCCCGTGGCACCTGCTGGACGACGACGACGCCTGGCGCCACCCACTCGTAAGACAGTGGCCCGCGACGCTGCGCGCCGGCTGGGTGCGCATGGTCGCCCACCGCGCCGACTTGCTGACGGTGATCGAGCGCCTACCCCGGACGTGGTGCCATCTTGACTTGTGGGTCAGCAACGTCATCCGGCGACCGGCCGGGGACGTCGCACTGCTCGACTGGTCCTTCACCGGTGACGGCGCCCTCGGTGAGGACATCGGAAACTACATACCGGACGCCGCCCTCGATCTGTTCTGGCCGGCAGAGCGGCTGCCTGAGCTCGCTGACGCGGTGATTCACGGCTATTTGACCGGACTGCGGGATGCAGGCTGGCACGGCAGCGAAGACCTCGTCCGGCTGGGCGTCCACGCCTCAGCGGTGAAGTACGTCTGGTTGCTGCCGTTGCAACTGTCCCGGGCCGCAGACCCAGTGCATCGGGCCTATCACCGACAGGTCGACTCCGAGTACCTGTACGACCAACGTGGCCAAGTGTTCGCCCTGCTGGCCGAATGGGCCGATCGCGCTCTGACTCACCTGCAGCAACGAAACCCATGACGCCCAGCGAAGAACAGTAGCTACGGCAACAAGCTCCGGGCGCCAGACCCGGCCTGCCGTTTTCCATCCGGCCGGCACTGCGGTCTGGTCGAACAGTGGAGGTAGCCAGCCGCCGACTCACCACGTCGGGAGGGATCGCTGAGCTCACGCGGGGAGGACGCGGAGAAGCGGAGAACGCGGCAGGTCAACCATGACGACTGGCTACCTTGGATCAAGCACACCATGGGTACCTGAGGCCCACCATCGTCCGATCGGTAGATTCGGGCCGTCTGCCGGATCGGCCGCCACGGCGCGGGCCGCGAAGAGACCGGAGCTGGAGATGACTCCAGCTGCGCAACCGGGGTACCTGGTTGTCCACTCCGGGATCACCAGACTGACAGGTCGCGCATGTCACCCGGCAACTACCGAGAGCCGCTGCTGCGGACGTCATCCGAGTGCTGCACCTGAACGAGCGGTACCCCGACGTCTGGTCTCTGGGGATCAACTACAGGAACTGGGCGATAGATGTGCGGTTCGTCAGTAAGCCGAAGCGACAGGCTGATCTGAGGCACCTGTAAACCCTGCTGCCGAGGCTCGACGGAGCCACCCGCCGGCGGAACTTCGTGGCGGTTGCCGCCGCAACTCTCGGTTCGGTCACCGAGTCCCTCGATAGGAACTCGGTGGAGTCCTCGGATCGACGAGCGGGAACGGTAGCGGCCGGTTGGCGAGGAACGCGCGGATCAGTTCGCTGTAAGCATCAGGGGCCTCGATATATGCCTGGTGACCGGCGTCGGGAACGACGACGGCCTTCGCGCTGGAGAAGAGCTCCGCGCTGGCGCTGACAGTCGCCCACGGCAGATAGTCGCAGCTTGGTTTGACGATGAGGACCGGCGCGGAGAACGGACGGTGTGACTGCGCCGGCGAAGCCGCCGGGACGTTCAGCGGCGAGGTGTCGGCAGTCAGCGCTTCGTGGGCGTAGTGCCCCACTCCGGTCACGCCAAGGCGGTCATCGAACTGATGGTTGCAGAACAGCGCCGGAGTCGTCCGTCGGTAGATCTCAGCGAACCGCGCGTCCATCTCGGCGTCACCGACCGCTTCATGCGCCCTGGTGATGCTCACCTTGGCCAGTGTGTAGGTGAACAGGTTGCGGGGCCTCAGCAGGTAACTGTAGAGCCGGAGACGCTCGCGCTTTCCGAGTCGGGTGGTGGGATCGCCGAGACGCTGCGGTCCGCCTTTCGGGCTCGGTGGAAAGGCTGGAGCGCTGAGCACAAGACCTGCCACCCGCTGTGGATGGAGGACGGCAAACCTCGTCACGAGTCGTGCCCCGGAGGAATGACCGAGGAGCACCACCTGGGGCCGGCCGGTGAATGCTACGACGCGCTCGAGGTCCCGCAGCATCCGCTGCTCGGTGTAACCAGCCGGGTCTGGGAGGCGGTCGGATCTGCCGGCGCCGAGTTGATCGTAAACGTAGACGTCCCGGTCCCTGGCAAGGCGGGCGAAAGCCGCGACGTCATGGCTCATGTCCGCTACCGCCGGACCGCCGTGGACCACAACCAGCGGTGGCCGGAATGCGGCAGATGCACGCGTCACATGCACCGCGAGCTTGCTCCCACCGGCCCCTTCCACGAACGTGAGGCCCGGAATCGCCGGAGGCCGCAGAGGCTCTGCGTGCGGCCACAACCAGGTGACTGTGAAGAGCGCTGCCGAAGCCGAGATGGCGACCTCCCGCCCTCGATAGCCACTGTGCAGGCGGCGGGCAGCGGAGGCGCGTCGTCCAACGAATTGCTTCCAGATGTTGATCCCGGCAGGCAACGCGACGATGGTGATGACCACGGCACCGATGGACCCCGGCCAAGAGCCACCGACGGCAAGTACGGCGATCGCCGTCCCCGCGGCGGCGAGCGACACTACGAAACCCATCGCCACCGTTCCGATCACGATCGGTAGTACTGAGCGCGAGCGGGCCACAGCTAGGCCGATCTGACCGAGCTCGGCAGCAACAGTGTCAGCTCGGGGGCTACAGAACAGGACGCCGGCCCGTGCGACGGGAAGCGACGACGGTGCGTGGTCATGGCTGCCATGGTCCGCCTCCTCCCCAGCGGAGGACATCCGCCGCTCGGCAGATCCGTCGGCGCCGCGGACAAGCAAGTACCGCCATTCCGATGACCAGGCTGGGTCCGCTGTTTAGCGCCGCCAACGAGCGAAGTGCCGGGACCCCGGTTACCACCCACGGTCGCCTTTGGTCTGCCCGTGGGACCGAATATAGTCGACACCTCCTACCGTGCCCGCCAGTCGCGGGCTCAGTGTCTGTCAACCGGCGTACCGAAATCGTTGGACGCCACGGCCGCTGCGTCGCATCGTCACGATCCACCGATCGCCGGACCGCCGGGGCCTCACCTGTTCGGCATCCGTGGCCTCCGGCCGGCCCCGGAAGCAGCCCGGCCGAACAGCGACTGAGCGGGGGCTCTCTATTGAGTCGCTGTTCGGCCGGCAACGCTCGGCGGGGTCCGAGCGCAAATTCAGTAGACCAGGAACCGGGCCGCGGGTGGCATCCCCCGACCGGCAGATCGACGATCCGCTTGGACCCACCGGCGACACGAAGATGGCCGGTTGCGCTCCTCCATCCGACGGATTCCGCCGGTCGTGCTGAGGGGGCATGGTGAGCTCATGACATCACTGCCTGTGGATCCGTCTTCTTTCCGGTACATCGTCGACGACGTCGCGAGCGCGGTGACCTTCTACACGGCTCAGCTCGGCTTCGTCATCACGATGCAGCGTCCAGACTTCGCACAGCTGACCGGTCACGGCATGCGGCTTCTGTTGTCGTCATCGTCGGGAGGGGGTGGCGCCGCACAACCTCTGCAGGACGGAACAACTCCCCGGCCCGGCGGATGGAACCGAATCCAATTCCTCGTCGAGGATCTGGACGCAGCCCTGGCCGCACTGCGCGCCTCGGGGGTTCCTTGCCGCAGCGACGTCATCTCCGGACGTGGCGGCCGCCAGCTTCTGGTCCAGGACCCGGCCGGCAATCTGGTCGAGCTGTTCGAGCCATGGCCTGACCGGGCCGAGTGACCGATCGTTGGCGCTGATTGCCGGCCCACGCCGTCAGGGGTCGGCCGGCAAGGAGCGCTGTCAGGACCAGTCGGTGCGGATACAGCCAATGCCCCGCTGGTCGAGTAGGCGGGGTGCCTGTCGCTCGACGTGTTCTGTCCCACCGGCGTCCAGTTCTGCCGGGGCGATGTACCACTGTCATCACAGAGGTTCTGGACTTGCCGGTGATCAGTTCCGGATGTACTCGTCCAGCCACCGGGCCACCGAGCTTGGTGTCATTTACCTGTTCTTAAATCGGAAGAGCCGCCGCCGTGTAGGCGGGATGACCGACTGGCTGCGCGTGCACTTTCCAGCAAGCACGAAGCAGGGCCGACTCCCACTGCCGTACCGCGGTCATCATCCTCCCTGGTAGTAGCCGACGGCAACGGTTCGCCATGGGCTTCCCCAGCTCACTGAAAGAGCGGCTTGCCTCAGGGCGCACGCTGCCGTCGTCGCCCCGACTCTGGTCGTTCCCGTTGTCCTGGGAGTCGTGTCGGAGCTCCATATTCGACACCAAACCGGCTTGTCCGGTTGACTGGGCGTACGGTTCTCGGGTTCGTCACGTGACCGCAGGTGAGCTCGGTGATGACCCGACCGGACCCAGCGCTGGCTCGTTGGCGAGATGGCCGGCCGACCCAACGGCCCCTTCCTAGGTTGCTCTCTCCCGGCAACCTCAGTGTGAGGTGTCCCCGCGCAGCGGAGAAGGAGTTCTCATTGGGGACACACGGCGGCAACCCTGATCGGGCTGACGCGGAGCACACAGTGTGTCAGGGAATTGGTTATTGTATGTGCCACCGCTGGTCCGTGTACGAACCGCAGGTGTACTGCTGGACCGGACCAGTATCACCGGTCCGGTGCACCATGCACTTGCCAGAATACCTGTTCTTCAATCGGAAGTAGCCGTCACTCTCCAGGAGGAGGTCCCATTTCTGATCCAAGTAGGTACCACAGTTCCACATTTTGATGAATGAGTTGTTGGCGGTGCCGGATGCATGGGCACACTTGCCGTCGGCGTGGTTCACCAGGCGCCGCGATCCGTCAGAGAGCGGCTCAACGTACCACTCAGAATCTGTGTAGATTCTGCAATAACCATCGGCCTTCACCTCCCCTCCGGCTGTGGAGAAAATGCAGTCCCGGTTCGCCTTGTTCTGGATGTTGATGTAGGTGACGTCCGCTGCGCCGAGCGGTCGCACTGTTCGACTCGATCCTTCCTTAGTGGCCGGCGCCGACTGGGCGGCCACTGCGGCTGTCGCGGTCGATGCCACCAAGAGAACCCCAACGCCCAAGGCGCGTGCTAGCTTCGCGATCATTCGCACTCCTTCGCAATATTCGACAAATTGGGCATCCTCACATACTTCCGCATGACATGCTTTTCTGCGAGAAAAGCCTAATCTGCACAATGATTTACCGCAGGTCATCCCCACATGTTGGCGTCGAAGCACAGGCGTGTTTGCCGATGACACCGAGAGCCGATCGAACGGCCACCGCCTCAGCCAATCACGCATCATCAACGCCGACATCACCCGAACGGCAGATTCATGGGTCCGGGAAGCGTTCTAGCACTCGGCGAGAAAGGCCGCCCCCCGACAACAGCGATAACCGGTTCCATATGGGTTCACCCAGGCAGTCGGCTGCGAGTAACCTCTCGCTGAAATGTCCATCCGGCAGTAGATAGCAATCGTCGAGATCGCCGCCCACACTGCAACGCGTGCGACCACCGCCATGATCCGAGCACAGCCGCCATCGCGGTCAGTTCCGCCGCCGGCAGTTCACTCTCTCCGGATTTCCTGAGGTTGCCTCATGCAACATCTGCCGATCGGCGGAGGCCGGATGCTGGATGCCCGCACCAACGACCAGCCCCAGTCGTCGACGACATTCGTTCCGGCCGCTACTGGCGACTCGGACGCCCTGAACCGGTACGGACAGCTTGGCCAGGTAGGCGTCGAGCGCTTCAAGTTTTGAGGTTCTCGCGACCCGAGGGCAACAATCGAGGAGGATCTTGGAGGGCGAGAGCCGGAGACCGGCCGATGGAACCTGTGTTCACGGCCAGCAGGGACGCCCGCGGTGCAGCTCCGATACCGATGCGCGTCGACGAACACCTCTGAGCGTTCGAGCTGATTCGGCCCTATCCGAACTGCTGCCGTAGCCGTTCGACGTTCGACCGTTCGGCAGATGTCGCGCTCGCTGGGTGAAGTGGTCTACTTCCTGATGACCGACCGCCATGCGACCCCGTAATAACTCCTCTGCGGGTCCCCTGCGTATGGCGGTCGGCCCGCAACAACTCCATGTGAGAAACAGCAGCCAGCCTGGCCTACGCTCCCGCCTATTGCTGCATCGGCGATGCAGCAGGAGGCCGAAACCTGCTCACTGGTGCCTCCGTACAGGATCAGCCCCCTGAACAAGTACATCGCACAACTTGGCGCCAACTGTCCGGCGAACGTCTTTTGGCCGTATAAGCGAACACACCGATCGCGACGACCTTGCCGCAAGCCCGGCTGGAGTTCCTGGGCACACGAGCAACCAGCTTCACCGCCATCGGCACTGCGCCCCCGATCGGCACCCTCGGGGGCGCCGCACGTGCCGAGTGGCGCCACGAACATCCTCAACCTGCTGCACGGGCAATACGGCGGGACGTTGAGGGAAGCCAGACCAAGCGACATGAACGAGGCCGCCTATCTAGCGCCCTCTGACATCGACGTTCTGCGACGGCGCGCTGAGCAACTGATGCGCGACAAGGATGTTGTGGCGCTGGTCGAGCCTAGTGCCCGGCTCCGCTCCGACGCGGAGTCCGCCAGCCCGAGCATGCGAAGGCGCCGAACTGCTCGCCAGCTTCACCAAGTCCAAACTGGAAACCATCGGCCGCTTCCTCGAAGCCAGCCGCGATCTCCAGGCCAGGCGCGCGTCCAAGATCCTCGGACTTTCCCGACGCGGCGTACGACGAAACGTCGGCAGCCGCGCGCCTCGTGACTGGTTCCCGAGCTACCGGCGTACATCGTCTGACTGTCGCGACAAGTGGAGTTCGAGCCAACCGTACGATCGTGGCATTGACCTGCGTCATGTCTCCGGGCGCCGGGGTCCATGCAATCGCCCTGGTCTGCCTTTCGGCGTATACCTCACCCACGGCCGCATGTGTTTTGCTGACAAACCTGATCTGCCACAAGCATCAGGAGCTAGGTCGCCAGCAAGACTCTCGATCCACCGAAATGGAGATTCTCAGCCATGACAGAGCAGAGCCCTCGTATCGACCCTGAGATGGAATCCATCATCGAAGCGCAGTTGAAAGCGAATGTGGCCGCAGCACGCGCTCCAGAGGGACCGGGTAAGGAGATTTTGCAACAGAAGGCGGCCAACCTTGCCGGAGAAGCACACTTGAGGTCGGAGGAGCTACTGGGCAGAAGGCGGCCCTCAAGGGGACCTAAGGGGAAGGGGAGGTGGAGAGATTAGACGTGCTTCAACCGGACGCAAGTCCAGCAGCCGACCTCCTCCACCGCGCCACCCGGCAAGACCGTCTTCAGCGTGACGATCACCGGCCAGGAACCCGTCATCTACCCGCACCCGTTACTCGAAGGGATGGACGGCGCCGCCTTGGATGGGGCCGGAGCTCTAGCTGCCGGCCGGTGACGGCGTGGTTCCGGTCGCGGTGGTGATTCACGGCGGGTTCTGGATGAGCGGCTACGGCATCGGGCTGGCCACACCACTGGCCAACGATCTTGCTGCCCACGGAATCGCCGGCTACGCGATCGAGTACCGCCGCGTCGGCAACGGTGGTGGCTGGCCGGCCACCTTCGAGGACGTGGCGCTGGCGATCGACGCGCTCAAAGAGCTGCCGCGGCTCGGTCTCGGGAAGGTCGTCGCAGTCGGCCATTCAGCCGGAGGGCACCTCGCTGTCTGGGCGGCAGGTCGCCAGAACCTGCCGTCGACCGCGCCGGGTGCGGCACCGAAGGTCATCCTCAAAGGAGCGGTCGCCCAGGCAGGTGTCCTCGACCTCGTCGGCGGTGTCCGGGAGAACCTCGGCGGTCGGGCCGTGCGATCCCTGATGGGTGTCGATCCGGCCGCGGACCGCGCCCGGTACGAGCTGGCGTCGCCGTACGAACGCCTTCCTCTCAAGGTGCCCGTTGCTCTGGTGCACGGTGGTGGTGATCGCATCGTCCCGCTCGGACAGAGCCAGCGCTACCGAGACGCCGCCGCTGCAGCCGGTGACGCCGTCACTCTCACCGAGCTCCCCAAGATCGGCCATTTCGAGTTGATCGACTCCGGCCACGACGCCTGGCGGGTCTGTCGTGACGAGGTCGCCCGGTTACAACGCCTCTAGTCACATCTGGAGGCCGCCACCCCCGGTGGTCCGCGCGGCGTCCAGGCGGGCGGCGGTTCGTAGCGAGTCCAGGACGTAGGTGGGTACGCGCAGGCCCTGCCGTTGGGCCCAGAGCAG